>JAEZTB010000022.1 GCA_023443745.1 Bacillota bacterium | reverse complement strand
CTTTCTTGATCTTCTTCTGTTTCAAAGGAAATAATAATTTGACAAAATCACCAAATAATTGACTACCTGTTAATAAATCCGTTTTCTTGTACATTAAAGCATTTGGTTGATCATCTTGAATCAGTTTAACGGTTAAATTTAACTCTTTCGCTCTTTCAATATCAATATGAGTATATTTATTATGCTTGTTAAATCGGAACAGCTTTTTAAAATATTTATTGGTTTTTTCGTTCGGTTCTATTATACAACGATATATACCATATCCATATTTTTCTTGTTCATCAATTTTCACGAAGGTGCCCCTTTTCACCGGAAAGAACATTAATTTATGTTGCATTGTACTTGGATACCTACTAACGATATCATATTTATATGCTTCACCTTCATATGTATCATACCATATTAAACTACCTGACGTCGCCTCTTGGTTCCATTTAGCCTCGTCCTGTAATATCGGATCAGGTCGCACCGTTTTATTGAACCTGTCAAATAAATTTAATGCGGTTTTCGCTTCACTACCAGTTTTATATAAATTAATGAGTCCGTCTGTTTCTTCCTTCAGTTCGTCGGCTGCCTTTATCCATTCATCATATTGAACCTTTAATGATGGTACCATATGTTTCAACTGTTTGCCCTCTTCAGTCGGTTTATCTACGGGTACCGGAATATATATTGATTCTTTGGTCATCCTGTAATTTGTTTTGAATTCTTCTGTGCTTAGTACTTGGTCGCCACGTTCAGCATCATAACAATAAACCTTATTTTCATAACGATAATATAGCATCGGCTTTTTCTCCTCATACGCTATACCAAATATCCTTAAACAACCATCTGTATTTAATGAGTAGTGACCACCAACAAGCTTTATATTTATCTCTTTTCCGTTAGCTTTAGGTGATGTGTAAATATAATCACCAGTTACATTTATTTTGTAGCCTCTTAATCGTTCATCAATTTTCCCAATATCTTTTATGTCAATTTTATCATTTCTTTTGATGCCCAAAAACTTTTTAAATGTTGATGCCGTTTTCCATGGCAATTTATCATATAGAACCTGCTTTAAGCATTTATACAAACAATCATTATTTTTATCATTTCCTCCACGTCTAGGGGCATGTACATAGTAGATCCGAAAGCTTTTAAAGGTCTTTGGTTCCGATGTTGTATCATCTGAATCGGAATGCTCATATACACTAACCGGCTCGCCGTAATATGTTTTATACCCACTTCGCCATTTATCAGGGTATTGTATACTTGTTAAAATCCAACCATGCCTACCCCGCTTTTTGCCTTCATCTGACATCTCCTGCGCCTTTGCTATAATCTCCTCTTTGGTGTAGTTTCCACGTTTAAACTTTTGTTGAATCACATATCGATTATCCCATTTTATATTTAGCCGATTGATCTCTGTATGCTTGATCTTTGATACATCAATTATCTTTTTGCCGACCTTTCGTAAATTCTTTTGGTTTTTCTTACTCATATTATATATACTAGTACTATATATAATATTTCTTTAAATGGTTTTTAAATAAATCTATATATTTTTGTTTTCTGCTAATAATTCCCTGATCCGTGTATTGTCGAAGTTACGCCGCTTCTTTTTACTCTGCAATAGTTCATGCAACAACACGTAATTATTGTTTTTGTCTTTGTAATCCGTCCATATCCTCTCACAATAACCATCCTCAAATACAAAACCAAAAGAATTTTGAAACTCCACCTTTTCTTGTTCTGTTGGTTGTCTCATATTAAATTGTACCATCCATAAGGCTAAAGCTTGTTCGCACTTATACCATAGTTTACCGGCCTCTAATAACTCCTGTTTTATTACAGGTTCGATCTCCGTTAGTTGCTTGAATGTTGGAATATCCATGAATATTATATATTTACTATATATAATAATTCTTTAAATGGTTTTAAATAATTCTATATATTCAAATATCCTCCTGTTTTTTGACATGCTCGGTATGACGCTTACTGCGCAGGTGCTGAGATTTCCCGCCTACAGTATACTCGATACCACATTCACACACGAGGCGCTGTCTGTTCATCACTTTGGCACGTTCTAACATGGCTTTTTTACGGTCCTCGAAAGTGTCATAAAGTGTTAGTTGCCTAGTAACATCCTTTGTCGGTTCTTGGTCTGTATATGCGAAACTGTATGTGATATTATCTTTAGATACAGCTTTTTGGTACTTTCCATCACAACATAACTTTATCATTCCTGCATTTACTTTAATATCCTTGCTACATGCATATAATGATCGATAAATAGTGATTTCGTTGGTGTCCGTATTTTTGCACTGTACTTTACGAGTGTTTTTTTGGTTATCTTTCATGAATCCGTAATCGCGTTTTTTCGGTGCAGCTACATATTTTACAAATCTATTATGTTTATTTATTACTTTGCCTGTCTCCTTATTTATTCTATATTTTGCGTTCAGTTGTTCATATCCTTCGAAATTGGTTTCATACAACATGTTATATATATATTTACTATATATTATTATTTCTTTATGTATCATTTAAATAAAATCATATTTAAAACAATTGAACGGTGCAAATAAAAACCACACCTATTATATATATGAAAGACGAAGAACTATTCGGATTTTTTGATAAGAAAAAGAAAGATCAACATTTAGCAGTTAACTTATACAAAAAACCTAAAAGGGATGTTGGCAAAAATATGCCTAAAATAAGCGTACTAAATGAAGGGGAAACACAACAAGCTGATTTATTGTTCATGCCTCATGATGGCGATTATAAATATATCCTTGTTGTGGTTGATCTAGGCAGTAGGCTGACCGACGCAGAACCACTAAAAGCAAAAACTAATAAAGCAGTTATAAATGGCTTTAAAAAATATTCAAAAGGGGGATCCTACAAACACCCAAACGTATGGAAGTAGACGCAGGCGGGGAATTTAAAGGCGAAACAGCAAAATATTTAAAAGGACTCAATATATGGGTCCGTGTTGCAAAAGTTAGCCGGCATAGGCAGCAGGCACTTGTTGAAAGGCGAAATCAAACCATTGCTAAAGCATTGTTTTTCAGAATGGCACAACAAGAATTATTAACCGGCGAAGAGAGCCGAGAATGGGTGGAAGATCTACCAAAATTAATTAAATTGCTAAATAAAAGAAAAATAAAACCTCGTCAAATTTCTAGTGATCCGGTATGTGAGGGCGATAGTTGCAATGTACTTGATACAGGCACCAAAGTTCGGGTTGCACTCGACTACCCCATTAATGCGGTCACCGAAAAGCGACTCCATGGAAAATTTAGAACCACCGATCTTAGATGGAATCCAGAAATTAGAACAATAAAAGAGGTGTTAATAAAACCAAACTCACCGCCACTTTATTTATTAGATGGTAAAGTGGGCAAAAGAAAAGTGGATATTACAGCATACACAAAAAATCAGTTGCAAGTAGTACCCAAAAATGAAAAATTACCAAATCCAGGTGTCATTAGAGGAACACCCAAAACCTTTAAAGTTGAAAAGATTTTAGGTCGTAAAAAAATAAAAGGTAAGAATTACTTGTCAATTAAATGGCTAGGGTTTCCAAAACCAACATATGAATTAGAAAAAAAGATCATGGAGGATATACCGGAAATATATAACAAATGGCTGAACTCTTAAAAGTTGTTTAAA
>JAEZTB010000007.1 GCA_023443745.1 Bacillota bacterium | reverse complement strand
GGATAAAACCGTGTTTGACTGCATCACGCGTGATGATAGCCTGGGGGTCACTGCAACGACCACAAGATGGCTTGGGACATACAGTTCTTATCAGTCAAATCTTTTTAAAGAATCCACTGCTTCTGATACGACCGGTGTTAGCGACTCAGGAATTGCATATTCCTGGTCCTTTAAGCTTCATCCCTATGAAACGGTCCATAAAAGAGTTGCCTTTGCCATTCGCTCCACCTCCTATTATGTATCAGATTTATATGGAAGTGACAGCAGCTCGGCAGAAGGGACATACACCAGTCCATATAAAACCATTGAATATGCTTTAAATAAGATTGGAAATAAAAAAGGATACATCTATGTGATGGATTATCCGGATATCACGGCCCCCATAGCAATATCCGGGTCTTCTTCCAAGGATATTACGATAGCAAGTACGGATTTTGATCATTCAGGAAATCCTACAAATGAAAATTCGGATTATATTAAGACCTTAAAACGGGCAGATTCCTATACAGGCTCCGTTTTTAATGTTTCAGGCGGGACATTAAAATTAACAGATATCATCCTTGACGGAAATGGCGTAGAGGCTTCCTCGCCGCTCATATCCGCAGCTACCGGAACGGTTGAGATTAATAGCGGAGCAGTTGTAAAAAATTGCAACGGGACTTCAGCAGGATCAGGAAGTGCGGTAGAAATAACGGGAACAGCAAATCTGTCAATGAATTATGGAACGGTAAAGGATAACATTTCCAATGGTAAGGGAACTGTTTACTTTGACAGTAACGGTAGCTTTTCAGTAAAAAATCTGGTAACCATCCAGGATAATGTGAATTCTTCCGGAGAAAAAAACAATGTTTATCTTGCACAGGGAAAACGAATTACTGTAAATGGAGATCTGGATGCCTCACAGATCGGTGTGACTGCACAGCAGATACCTGAGGCATCGGTCGGAGATTCGACAGAGATGGGACAGGAAGTTGTCATAGCTGTACCTTCCGCCGATTATTCTGCAAGTCTTACCTCTTGCCCGTTTGCAGACAACTTTTTTGCAGATGAGGATACAGGAAACGGAACCGGGATTTATACCGCAGTTGGTTCCTCGGCTTTAAACAATTCGCGGAACACTGTCTTAAAGCGCAACGGATATACCGTAAGCTTTGCGTACCAGGATACTGCTACAGGGGGAACCGTGACCGGTGCACCTGATACCCCCAGCTTATCCTTTGCATCAGGCGATGGTGTAGTGATTCCGCCGCCATCGGCTATTTCCGGGTATGAACTGACCGGTATTTCCATTGACCAGGGGACCGGCGGCACCTTAACTGCGATAGAAATAGCAGGGACCGATTTTGGAAAGATAAACGGGACCATGCCGGGACAGGATGTGGTGGTCACCTATGAATATACCCGGATTGATGCATCCATTGCCTTTGTAGTCAACGGAGGGACGCCTCAGCCTCAAACCCTGACAGGAACGGCCGGAAATAGTGTAAATGCACTGCTTCCCAGTGTAAGCAGGTACGGTTACGTGTTTAAGGGCTGGAGCAAAGTGAACAGCCAGACCAGCCCGGAATATATTACCTCCCTGCCGGCTGTCTATCCGGAAAACCCGATTACTTACTATGCCATATGGGAGTCGGATCCGGGAGTAAAGTTTGATTATACGGTGGATTACACCAATCAGAACGGCTCCATCGTGTTCCAGTCGACGACCACGGCAAATACCTATTCCGTGGAATCGGTGATCCAGTCCCAGAAAAAGAACATCCATGGGTATTTGTGGAGTCTTTTGGATTCTCTGACCAGCCCTGCTGAATATAATTATGACGGGCTTGGAGCAGTGCCGATCGGAAACTTTGACGGCTCGACCGGGGAATTTAGCGGAAGGATGCCGGGACAGGATGCGGCTGTGAAATACGCATACAAGGTAGACCGGAATAATCCGGCGGCCAGATCGGATCTGACGGTGCGCTATGTGACGGAGAACGGAACCGTGATCCATGCGCCGGGTGTGACACCCTATTACCCGGAGGATGCCATAAGTACAAGTCCGCTGGATATATACGGATACCAGTTCGTATCGGGAAGCATAACAGCCGGAGATACTGCGGATGATACGGATGGAAATCTGGTCAGTGCAGTCCAGGGGAGCTTTGGAAGCAGCGGCGGTTTTACGGGCTTCATGCCGAACCAACCGGTAGAAATTACATATGTATATGAAGCAACAGGGGAAGGCTACCGGTTTACGGTTAATTATCTGGATAATGATTCGGCTGATAATAACTTGAGAAATATCGTTATTCCGGTGGTCCAGCAGAAAACAGCGGATACAGCGGTCAGCACAGAATACCGGGAATTGTACGGTTATAGCTATGAAAGTGCGGCAGCAGTACCGTCTTCCAGCGGAAGCTTTGATGGCAGCCGTAATTATTCGGGGACCATGCCAAGTGATGACCTTACCGTCAGCTACCGGTATGACCGTGTTCCGTCCCAGTGGGCCCGGATTACTTACAAATCAGGCATCAATGGCGCCATTTCCCATGGAAACGGAGTTTCTTCTGATGTTCAGGAACAGGGGAGCGGAACCGGGGTCTATGAGACGTCCATACTGAAAAATGACGGCTCTGCAGCCGGACAGACCGACAGCTACACCTGGAGTGTGGTAAAGGAAAAACGCCTGGTTCCCATGACGCAGGCGGACCAGTATTACCGGTTTGCCGGTTGGTTTATAGACCAGGATGGAAACGGGGCATTGAATGGCGGAGAGCAGCTTCTGGCAGAAGATCACCGTTTTACCGGAGATGAGACTGTTACGGCCCTGTTTGAAGAGGACCCGGAGAAATGGATCGACATCCAGTTTGCGGCAGGAGAACACGGTTCTCTGGCAGACGGAAGCATTACCTCCCTCCATATCCAGTATGACAGGACCTGGGGGGACATCGCAGGCCAGATACCGGGCTATGTGCCGGAGATCAACTATCTGGTGGATGGCTGGTATGACGGGGACTTGGACGTGGAATCAAGCGATGTATTAAGGAACGGACATACCTATACCATACGTTTCTATCAGGATCCAGCTGTATTCGGTACGGATGTGGCAGCTCCCGATGCCTCCACCGGACTTAACGGGGAAGGAAAGGGAAAGATTACTGTTTATCATACCACGGCAGGTTACCAGTACATCATTACTGACCTGGAAGGAAACATCGTGGGAGTACAGACAGGAAACATTGCAGGCCGGGTATATTTTGACGGACTTTATCCGGGAGCCAGATACCTTGTGTATGAGGCAGCAGGAAATGTGCATGCAATCGTGGGAAACCAGATCGGAGAAACGGCAGGGAACATCAGTGACCCGGTGGAGGTATTAACACCGGTGGTGGAGACCAACTACCAGATCTTATTTGATGAGAACCACGAAGGAAAAACAGTGCTTGTGATCAAGCCTGCCGATAAGAAGTCAGATTACGCGGTCTTAAGTAAGGATGGAACGGTCATCGTTACCACGGAGACCGGAAGTGACGGCTGGCAGACCGTGACAGGAAATCCAGGTAGTGTGACTTTTTCCGGGCTGAATTACAACGAAGAATATATCGTGG
>JAEZTB010000050.1 GCA_023443745.1 Bacillota bacterium | reverse complement strand
TTGGTAGGCCGTTACCCTACCAACTACCGATCTGAATACCGTATTGTCTTACTTCTAAGCAATAAATTTTTCTATTATTCAGTTTTTCTTTATCACAAAGGTTTATCCTGAACTTAAAAATAAAAACAATATATTACGCACCCGTACGCTATCTTCAAGAAACGCACCTAAAGATTAACTCGCAATGTGTCAAGTCCATTTCACGCATTCTCCTCGAGCCAGGATCATAACCCATTGATAAAAATTAAAAATATAGATTTTTAATTAAACTAAAAAAAATAAAGATTCAGATTGGAATCAAACCAATATCAAATTTTTAGGAAAAATTTATCTTATCATTAGACGACTGAACCACATTTTTAAAATTAACAAAAGTAAAGATAATCAGTATTTTAACTGACGATTTACAACAAGAACTATACCGACGGAGAATCGAACTCCGGCCCCCTAAATGGCAATCAGGAATTCTACCACTATACTATCGGTATTTAAATTATATAAAACTATATAATATAATAAAAAACTCAAATAAGTTAGAAATTACACGTTAAAAATGTACACCCAATTTTGATAAACTAGCATTTAACTTCTTAGACTTGGGATGTTTCGTTTCAATGTTACATGAAATGCTCACGAAAATAGTTTTCTAGATCCCTTTAAACTAGACACCTTCAAAAAATTTCATTTTAGTAGTAGCTAACATCTCTGGTATACCCCCGGCTATTTATATAATATATATCTATAATACAATATAGGTTGTTCTCCGAACAACAGCTGTTTTTTGTAAGAAAAACATCTCTCTCACCCCAGACCCCCTTATATAGATAGAATCGTTTACAACCAAATATTTGAAGGTAGAAATTAGGTTGTGGACCAATAGCTTTCTAAATTAAACAAGGTTTAAAAGTGGTTTTTAGAAAACTTTTCAATTTTTCCTTATATAGATAGAATCGTTTACAACCAAATATTCGAAAAATTTAAAATGAAAATACGTTCTGATAGAGAATCGAACTCTAGACTTACGCGTGACAGGCGTACATTTTACCACTAAACTATCAAAACAAATATGAAACTTCCGATTTACCGCAAGTCAGACTCGAACTGACAACGACAGATTCGTAATCTGTAATGTTACCGTTACACTACCGCGGCACAATAAGGAAATAAAACCCTTTGATTTTATTTTAATATTTTACGCTCAAACCAACTATACGTCGGTAGGATAATAATAAAATGGGCAAAATAATAAAGTGTTGCAATTTGGTCAACAAGTACCAAAAATGGAGTGGGGGCTTTCCCACCAATTCACCCCAAAATTAGCACATCCAAAATAAAAAACAATGTTAAAAATGTCCAGCCGAATTTGAACTCCGGTCCAGAAATACGGCTACGGTCAAAGAAAGGAACCAAATAAAGTAAAACCATAGCACCAACTATAGCTAACGCCCCTCCTAATTTATTCGGAATTGCTCGTAAAATAGCGTAAAACGGCAAAAAATACCACTCAGGTACAATATGTGCAGGAGTTACTATCGGATTTGCCGCAACGTAGTTATCGGGATGCGAAAACATATTAGGACGATACCCAACAACTCAAATAAAAAATGCAAAAACAACTAAAAAAGCAAAAAGATCTTTCAATGCAAAATACGGATAAAACCGAGTTGTATCAACTGATCCGATTTGTAATCCAGTTGGATTAGAAGACCCAACACGGTGTAACAACAACAGGTGAATTAAAGCAAGCCCAGCAATAGCAAACGGCAAAATAAAATGCAACGCAAAAAACCGTGTTAGAGTTGCTGAAGCTACCGAAAAACCTCCTCAAATTCAAATAACAAGAGCTTCACCAATTACCGGGATTGACGTAATAATATTAGTAATAACAGTTGCACCTCAATAACTTATCTGCCCTCAGGGCAAAACGTAACCTAAAAAAGCAGCACCAGCTATTAAAATAAAAGACGTTACACCAGAAATTCAAACAGACTCACGTGGAGATTTATACGATTGAAAGTATAGCCCGCGAGCTATATGGCTGTAAAGTAAAATAAAAATTATAGAAGCACCGTTCGAATGTATATAGCGTACCAATCAACCTCCATTAACTTCACGTATAATATGTGTCTCAACGCTATAAAATGCGTACTCAGCGTGAGGAATGTAATGTATAGCCAAAAAAAGGCCGGTTACAAGTTGCAAAGCAAGAAAAATACCTAAAGCGCTCCCGATACTCCAAAAATAATTTAAATTAATAGGCGTCGGGTAATGTCGAATATGATTTTCAATATTTTTTAATAGTTGTAACATAATAAATTTTTAAGTTTACAAAATTACAGTGGATGCGGTTCCCTTGCGTATATATAGTATGTGCATAAAAGAAATCAATTAAATTATCAAGTTCTTATGGGTTTGGTTCTTGATTTCTTGACCGCTGTAGATTCGGATTAGAAGGATTCGAACCTTCGATTCTCGTTCCCAAAACGAGTAGTTTACCATTGCTCTTATAATCCGATTTTAGAATTCATAGGATTGTTATCCGACCACTAAGCGCGTGTTGAACCTCACCAATACAAAAGCACATAAAGGAAAATTCAAACAACATCGACAAAGTGTCAGTATCAAGCTGCAAGCTCAAAACCTAAATGACGCTCGCGAGATACTAAATCATTCGCCAAACGGCAATACGAAATCCAAAGCAAAATAGTCCCAACAATTACGTGAATACCATGAAAGCCTGTTGCAAAAAAGAAAACAGACCCGTATGCACTGTCGTTAATAGAAAAATCTGTTAACGAATATTCTAAAAACTGTAATCAACTAAAATAAAGGCCGAGCAAAACTGCGCCTAAAATAGACACCATCGCATCTTTTTTATGTCCAGCTAAAAGTGCTCTATGAGCCCAAACAGTAAACATACCAGATGAAAGAAGTACAACAGTGTTTAGTAAAGGGATACCTCTTGGATCTAGCGTATGAATACCTAAAGGAGGTCAAATACCACCCATATGAATCGAAGGTATAGAAGCTAAGTGCAAAAACGCTCAAAAAACTGAAACAAAAAACATCACCTCCGATGCAATAAATAAAATGAAGCCGTATCGTAATCCGCGACGAACATCATAAGTATGATGCCCCTCAACCGCTTCGGCCGAAATTTCACTACCTCATAAAAAGAAAGTAAGGGCTAAAGCAAAAACAAAAGTAAATAAACCAACAATTTTAAAACTTTGTGACGATGTTAGTATGTTTACTTCTGGGTTTATTAATATTACGGCGAAGAAAAGCAAACCTCATAACGCAACTGATGCTATGAGTGGAGTATAAGTGGGGTTAACAACGTGAAATGGATGTGTTTTTGATCGTAATAATGACATTAAAGTATAATTTTTACACAAGTCGGCTAAAGAATTTTGGTACCAAAATTATATCATCAATAAATAAACCTCACAAGCATAAAATAAAAATAAAAAATAGTAAAATACAGAATCATACTTTACTTCTATCTAAATTTATTTTAGACACCTCGGGTTTAATCTCATGATTAAGTGCATCTACAGGCGAAATAATAAAACCGATAATACCTAAGTAATAATACAAACTAACAATAGAAGTTCCTACACTTAAAATGACCAGCCACAATAAAATAAAATGACCTGGGAATTGCGGACTGTATAGCTCAACGAAAAACTGTGGGTTAAAAATGAAAAGATTACTTTCTTTCGTGCAAAAATCCTGCAAAAGGCTTAATATAGACCCCCACAAAGAAATTTTAGCAAAAAAATTACCGAAAGGAGGGAGTCCAGCTATAGACCAAACTGACAGACCAATAAGAATAATAAAGTATTTATTTATAACCCCGGCCGGAGATTTTTTCGATAAAGCTAATGAAATATGGTCAAAACGTGTAATTGCACAACCATTAGATGAGAAATAAAATAAAGACCCAATAAATACTATATTTGCAATTGAATACAAAATTAAGTAGTAAATCGAAGCATTAACAATAGCCTGATTATCAAATATACACAAACCCATGAAAATATAGCCTATCTGGTTAATACCAGTATAACCAATAAATTCTTTAATGTGATGTTGCGTGTAGGAATAGAAAGCCCCAATAACACCACCAACTATCGTAATTACCGATAGACAGAACAACGGCAGTGAGTAGTGCTGATAAAGTCAAGGTCAGAATATTCAGTAAAAACGCACAAACAGGCCTAGGATACTTAATTTAGAAATAATAGCAAAGATGAGTAATACAGCATACGAAGAACCGGAGTAAACAGCTGACACTCAAGTGTATGCCGGAAAAACAGCAACTTTTATAGCAAATGCACACAAAATTAGAAGGATACCAATGAATTCAAGATTTGAAAAATTACCTGAAATTCAATTTACCTGGATATCATCAAAATTATAGCTGCTATTTTCAGTTCCTAACAAAACAGTCCCTGTTAATAAAACAGCAGATGCAATTGCTCCTATAATATAGTATTTCGTAGAGGCAACAATACCATCCATCTTATTTGGGTTCCCCAATACAGGTAACACATACGCCACCAATGAAATAAATTCAACCAATACGAAAAGAGTAAGAAGATCGTTAGCCGAAAGTATTGCTATAAAACCCGGAACCAGTGTGTACAGTAATAGAAAAACTCAATACTGATGGCGGGCGTCTGTATTAAAACTTAAATAAATCAAAATTAATGCCGCCAGACCAAATACCAATAGCGCAAATTTAAATAGTAAAACAAAATAGTCAGAAATTAGCGCATCATACCATGTGTATAATGTGCCTTTCTCCACAGAGTATGTAGAGTTAGCGTAAATAGCAAGAAAAATTGCAACAATTACTGTTGCGAGCATTACCCTTATTATTCCGCGACGTGCATTTTCCGTGTTTTTACTATAAACACCTAACGGTGAGCATGCTCATGCAAGTAGCGCTACCGAAATCAATAACATTTCTGGAAAATGTGAAACAAGGGTTAAGTTATCAACAGGTTCAGAAAGAATCTCGTTGATAGATAATGCTCCAAATATTAACGCTTTTTGACTAAAACTATGTTTTGTGCTACCAATAATATTCAGTCTAAAAATAGACGCATAAAAAGATACCTTTAGCGCAAAATTATTTTTAATATCACTAATTAAATCAAAGGTTATCCGACAAAGATTGCAAGAATAGTAAATTGACATTTTAAAAAGTAATATAATATACTGCAGCCTTATACTTAACGTATAAAGCTACAACTATCACTGGCGGGACTTGCACCCACAACTCCAGATTTTGAGTCCGGTGGTGATACTTGTTTACCTACAGTGACAAAACGATGAACACACTTGGAATCGAACCAAGGACATCGATTTAAAAGACCGAAGTTATACCATTTAACTATGTGTCCGTAAAATTTTGAGTAAAAAGGAAATTAACTAAATTTCAATTGGGTATTATTAAAATATTTTTACAAAAGTATACTCACAACCCAAGACGAATGTAGTCTACATTTAAATTTAACAAAAATCGTAATCCGGCTTCTTGCTTCATATGCACTCAGCAATTCTCCTTTAGTAACTTAGCGATACGGCTTACCGCTCAAAGATAGCCGTTAACCAGAGGTTACAACTATTAGATCCTCTCGTACTGTTTTGGTTATTACTAATTTTGTTTATAAACTATAGAAGGTAGGAACCGAACTGTTTCACAACGTTCTGAACTCAGCGCACGTACCACTTTAACGGGCGAACAGCCCGACCCTTGGGACCTTTTTCTGCCCCAGGATGTGATGAGCCAACATCGAGGTGCCCAACAATCGCGTCGATATGGACTCTCAGCGAATAGCAGCCTGTTATCCCCGGCGTACCTTTTATCCATTGATCGATAACTTTTCCGCACAACATTACCGGGTCACTACACCAAACTTTCATTAACTCGACCAACTCGTTAGTTGAAATCGATCAAATTAGTATTTACTGTTGTGCTCTAAAAATAACATTAAGTTACTTTGAACTAATCTTATGGATTCCCTCGTTACTTTTTGGAAGGAGACCGCCCCAGTCAAACTCTCCGCCCTGCACTATCAATTGTTATTAATCTTAGTAATAAAGCATAAAACGAGTGGTCATTTCACTGATGTATAAAATTCTAACAAGAATCAAAACTATTTACACTCCCACTTATTACTACACATTTTAGCCTTTTTTACAATACAGAGTTTGAGTTAAGGTGCACGGGGTCTTCCCGCCTACCTATAGCATTCGTTCGCATCTTCACGAACAAGTCAATTTCACCGAAATAGTACTGGAGACAGCAGAGGGATCGTGACATCATTCATGCGCGACGTAACTTACACGTCAAGGAACTTCGCTACCTTAGTACGATCAGGGTTATCGCAGCCATTTGCTATTGGTTATATCTGAAACTTTAATTTCTAGATTTTATATCATAGCACTGGGCAGACCTCAGACCACATACGTATTTTTACAAATTTGCGTAGTCCTGTGTTTTTGATAAACAGTCGTCCCTCTCTTGTTAATGCTACTGACCAAGACCTTTCTTAGCCAGCGCCCCTTCTCCCAAAGTTACAGGGCCAATTTGCCGAGTTCCTTCAATACTATTAACTTCGATCATCTTTGGATACTCTCCAAACCTACAAGTGTCTAATTTAGTACGGTTTATTTTAGGTAACATTTTCCAGTTCCAATACTACTCAATAGAACCCTTTTGATACTTTTAAAATCGTAATGAGCTAAAATATTAAAAAAGGTTACCCACTCCCATCATTACTATGCTATCGCATATAAAACTTAGGGGCCGTTATTCAAAATTATTAATCAACAAAGTTAAACTTTATGTTGAAAACCTTAGGTTTTAGATGATAATGTTTCTAACATTATTTAACGTTACTCATCGCAGCATATTCAATAATACTGTGGTAAAGTATTTTATAAAATCCTATTCCACCAATATAAAGTTCTACTACCGCATATAATCGTCTAAAATAGTTTTTTCAATTATAAACCTGCGTCTTCGGTATACTCTAATTTTCTTAAATTCTCCACTAGTCCAAATTAGTACATAATTACTTTTTGATCTAAAACGATTTCAACATAAGCGGCTGCTTCCAAGCCAACCAAATTAGTATAATTGTATATAGTTTAGTTTTACTGTAATAAACTTTTGAGTATTTAGAAACCTTAGACCGCAGTCTGGGCTGTTTCCCTTTTGACTATAAACCTTCGCGCTTACAGTCTGTCTAGTGCTTTAGTTTAGTTATAATAGCTTCAAAGTTTTCTCAAAATCATATAATTACAAAAATTATATTACGTTTAAAAAGAGCCTTACGCTATTTAACACAACGGCACCGGTATACTAAAATATATTTCGTAGAAAACCAGATATCACTGAGTTTGATTAGTCTTTCGCCCCTAACCCCAAGTCATCCGAGAATTTTGCAACATTCACCGGTTCGAGCTTTCAACTTTTTATCATCTGCACTCTGCTCAGGGCTAGATCACTCAGTTTCGGGTGTATTTTATATAACTTACAAATATATACATATTAATTGGGCCTACTCTAAATAGATTAAGCTTGCTATACAAAATAAGTTGCTGTGCCATTATACAAAAGGTACGCAATTGTTTAAAATTAACATTTTGCTGATCATTGTTTAGCTATTTTCACTCTTTTCAATCCGTTATCGGTTCTATTTCATACGTTCCTTCACAGTACTTATACACTATCGACATTATCTTAATCAGGGATTTGAAGGCGGTCCTCCAATCTTCAAGTAAATTAACAATTTACTCTACTAAATTTTATATTCAAGTCTCAAATTAAATTGTAAATAAACCTCAAATTACAAAACAAAATCGAAACTTTAATAACCCCAAAAATCAATTTCGCTCACCACTACTCTCAACCTCTCTATTGATTTCAATTACTGCTAATTAGATGTTTCAATTCGCAGATTTAAATTCATACCGCAGTTTCCTGCTAGGGCTCGAACTTATCAACAATAAACTCTTCAAGTTCATAAAGCTTTCAGCTCCCTAAAAATAATGTCAAGAATTCCGTAACTAAACAACAATTTAATTCCCTAGAATCTGTTTAAAAATGGAATCGAACCATTGCCTTAGAGTTTTCAGCCCTACGTGCCAGCCATGTACACTATTTAAACTTTTTATTGCATTGATCAGGCGAATCGAACGCCTGCTTCTACCTTGAAAGGGTAGCGTACTGCCACTATACAAGACCAATATAGGCTGAGAAGGGAATCGAACCCTTTATTTTAAATTTGCAATTTAATGTAATACCATTTTACTACTCAGCCGTCCAACACAGCCCGTAAAAGGAATCGAACCTTTATTTTTCGGTTAACAGCCGAACGTTCTACCACTGAACTATACGAGCGTTAAGTTAAGTAAATTTTTGGATTGTAAGGGAATCTAACCCCTATCTTCCGCGTGCAAAACGGATATTTTAACACTAAACTAACAACCCAATATTTTCTGAGGGGACTGGACTTGCACCAATACTTTCGGAGCATGAATCCGACGAGCTTACTATTACTCCACCCCTCTTTATTTCGTTTGCTTATAGTGATCTAAGACAAATCTACACCCGATTTTCTATTTCTCGAAGTCAGTTTTCGAACAATAATTCGTCAACAACTTTAACAGAAATAGGCATAAATCCATGGTTTACACCACAAAGCTCACTACATTGTCCGTAGAAGTTACCCTCTTTGTACACGTTTAACCCAATTTGGTTTAATCGACCAGGGCAGGCATCAATTTTAATCCCAAATGAAGGAACAGCTCAAGAATGAATAACATCTTCGCTCGTAACAATTAACCGGATAGGAGTTCACGATGGAACATATATACGATTATCTGTCGACAATAAACGAATATCACCTGGTTGAAAATCCTCGGCAAGTTTTAAATAACTATCGTAATTAAAATTATAGTTAATACCGGCATATTTTGTTTTATACTCATAACTTCAATACCATTGATGTCCAATAACTTTTACAGTAAGGGCAGGTTCTCCAATATCATCACTTGCATATAACAAAGTAAAAGACGGAACAGCAATAGCAACCAAAATAAATGCAGGGATTAATGTCCAAACAATCTCTAACGGAGCGTTGTGATTGATGTGTTGGCGTTTAAACCTTATAATTTTTGTATTACGATGTATGCTCCAACGGAAATAGTAGAAAATATAAGAAAATATATAAAAAACAAAAATACTAACAATAACTAAAAAAGTAAAAATATCATGGTGCAAATCAATCAATGAATCCATCACTAACGTAGCCGGTTTTTGAAAGTTTATTTGTCAACTTTTTGGACTACCTTCACCAGGCAACATACCTGCAGCATCCACCGTAGCAGAAGCGAACACTATAAATAACGATAAAGTTTTTTTAGAAGCAAAAAACTTTTTATATAAAAAAGAAACTAAACTTTCACCTTTTTTTGCCACCTTATGAGTGTATGTAGGACGAAAGAAAAAATGTTTACGAGGAGGTTTAAAATCCATACCTGTACCTACACTGTACAAACTAATTTTAGTAATTTGTGATCATTGATTGTAATTATGACGAACGAAAATACCATCAGTTAAATGGCTGTAAACCAAATAAAAGAAGTACAATGCTGCTGCTGCTGAGATTAGGCTACCGACAGATGAGATTGCATTCCAGTAAAAATATGCAACAGGATAATCCGGAACACGACGTGGTATACCGCCTGTACCCATAAAATGTATTGGAAAGAACGTTAAGTTTACACCAACGAATGTAGCCCAAAAATGATAAAGCCCACGATAGTCATCAGCTTGGTACCCTTTTTGCGTATAACGAACGGGATTAGACGAAATAGCATGAGGTACAATCAACCCTGTAATTTTTGTTAATCAGTAATACCAACCAGCAAACATACCGAAAACGGCACCTATCGACAATACATAATGAAAGTGCCCTACTACATAATACGTATCGTGTATAGCAATATCAAGTCCAGCATTAGCTAAAACAACTCCAGTTAAACCACCAATAGTAAAAAGAATAATGAACCCTAATGCAAAAATCATAGACGGACGGAAATATTCAAGACGTCCACCCCACATAGTTGCTAGTCAACTAAAGATTTTAACGCCAGTAGGAACAGCAATAACTATAGTTGCTGCTGTAAAATAGATACGAGTGTCAACGTCCATACCAACTGTATACATGTGGTGGGCTCATACTAAAAAACCCAAAATCCCAATACCTACTATAGCATATACTATTGCTTCATACCCAAAAACACGTTTCCCTGAATGCTCTGAAATGACATGGCTAACAATTCCAAATGCAGGAAGGATTAAGATGTAAACTTCAGGATGGCCAAAAAATCAAAATAAATGTTGATAAAGAACCGGATCTCCGCCACCAGCAGGAACATAAAAGTTCGTGTTAAAATGACGGTCTGTTAGAAGTATTGTAATACCGCCAGCAAGAACCGGCAACGAAATTAGCAGCAGGAACGCTGTAATTAAAACAGCTCAAGGGAATAACGGTATACGGTACATATACATTCCACGAGTCCTCATGTTGAAAATAGTTACGATAAAATTAATTGCTCCAGCAATTGAACTGATACCAGCAATGTGTAATGAAAAAATACCCAAGTCAACTGACGGACCGGGGTGGTAGCTAATGCCGGCTAATGGTGGATAAACTGTCCAACCAGTACCAGCTCCTTCACCAACAATTGCTGAAATTAAAAGAAGTAATAGTGCTGCTGGCAACAGCCAAAATGACAGTGCATTTAGCCGTGGGAATGCCATGTCAGGCGCTCCGATTAGTAAAGGAACAAATCAATTTCCAAAACCGCCTATCAGAACAGGTATAACTATAAAAAAAATTATAAGGAAAGCATGCGCTGTTACAAATGAATTGTAAAGCTGATGGTTTCCAAGGAAAATTTTATTTCCTGGTTGGGCCAGTTCTAAACGAATTAGAACTGATATTGCAGTACCTACAACACCGGAAAACATTCCAAAAATGAAATATAAAATCGCGATACGTTTATGATTTGTTGTCAGTAATCATTTTGTTACTCATTGATTAAACGTTGAAGTTATCATTTAACATATAATACTTAAAAAGTAGTAAAAATATAAATAAAATCTGCTCCGAGTGGGATTTGAACCCACAACACCGGTTTGGAAAACCAGGATCTTACCAAGTTAGACTATCAGAGCATAAAACCATGAGTGTAGGCAGAATCGAACTGACGACCTCCCGCTTATCAAGCGGGTGTTCTAGCCAACTGAACTATACACTCGAGTTTTAATTACATTATTCTAGCAAAGATATAGTAATAATTAAATCAAAAAAATCCGCATCAACCTCTGGACTATCGAGCAGACTTTGTAGAGTTGAGAACGCAAGATCGTACTCAGCTCCTCCGTCAAAACTATAGTTCGACGTTACACCCGTTTGGGCAACTATTAATACTAAGCTATCGTAAAGGTTTAAGCGAACGTATTTTTTAAAATCAGAGATTTTATCTACAGAAATACGATCCAAATAACCTTTTGTTGCAGCAAAAACACAAACGATTTGAACTAGAGCATCCAGCGGATCATTAGGTGATTGGTTCAAAATTTCAATAATACGAGCTCCACGCACCAAGATATGTTGTGTTGTTTCATCTAACTCACTACCAAAAGAAGAAAATGCTTCTACTTCTCGGTACTGAGCAAGTTCAAGTTTTAGTGAACCCGCAACTGATCGTATTGAACGCGGTTGGGCTGCAGAACCTACACGGCTCACTGATAGACCAACATTAATTGCTGGACGTACACCTTTATAAAACAACTCACTTTCTAAAAAGATTTGTCCGTCTGTGATTGAGATTACGTTTGTCGGGATGTAAGCAGATACATCACCAGCTTGCGTTTCGATAATAGGTAATGCCGTTAATGATCCTGACCCGAACTCTTCATTCAACTTAGCTGCCCTTTCAAGTAAACGGCTGTGTAAGTAAAAAACATCACCAGGGTACGCTTCACGGCCCGGAGGACGACGTAACAAAAGTGATATTTGACGATAAGCTACAGCGTGTTTACTCAAGTCATCGTAAACGATTAGAGCATGAGCTTGGTTATCGCGGAAAAATTCACCTATCGCGCAACCAGTATACGGTGCAAGAAATTGTAATGACGCCGCATCCGAAGCTGTTGCTGCAACAACCGTTGAGTAAGAAAAGGCGTTATGTGATCGCAACGTTTCCGCAATACGAGCGATTGTAGAGCATTTTTGACCTACAGCTACGTAAATACAATAAAGTTTATTTGGCTCTTCTTCATCGATACCTTCGTGGTTTAGAATAGCGTCAATTGCAATAGTTGTTTTACCTGTTTGACGGTCTCCGATGATTAACTCCCGCTGTCCACGTCCAACAGGAATCATAGCATCGATAGCTGTAATACCTGTCTGTAATGGCTCGTGTACTGATTTTCTAGTAATGATACCTGGCGCTTTTACTTCTACTTCAGCAAAATCTTCTTCATTAATCTCAACATCGCCTAAACCGTCAATAGGGTAACCTAAAGCGTCAACAACACGACCTAAAAGATTTAGGCCAGTAGGAACGCTTATGATACTATTCGTCCTTTGCACTAGATCTCCTTGACCAATTTCCCTTTCATTACCAAAAATAACAGCTTTGCTATGCCGATGTTCGATGTTTAGAACAAGAGCTTCAATGTTACTATTACCAATAATAACACGCTCACCAGCTAAAACATCATTCAACCCTTCAATTGTTGCGATACCATCCGCTAACTTAACAACAACACCGTACGAATTTCAATTTATTTGTGTTTCTATAGTATTCATGATTTAAAAACTTCTCGATTTTTTCCTTATATAGATAGAATCGTTTACAACCAAATATTCGAAAAATTTATAATACGCAATAAAAAAAAATAGCTTAAATAGGATTCGCACCTATAACGTCGGTTTCGAAGACCGAAATTTTGCTATTAAACTATTAAGCTTACTTTATTAAAATCTAATTTAGCCAAACAAAATTAAAAAACTCATCATCAAACCAAACAGAGCGATTGACTCTGTTAAAGCAAAACCTAGTAGAGCGTAAGTAAATAGTTGACGCATTAAAGAAGGGTTGCGAGCAGAAGCAGTTAAAAGACTTGCGAAAATGATACTGATACCAACACCAGCACCAGCGATAGAAATAGTAGCCAATCCGGCTCCGATTAATTTAGCAGCTTGAACAATCATAGTAATATAATTAGAATAAGATTTACTTTAGAGAACAAATGAAATCAAAAACAGTAGGGACGTATCGGAATTGCACCAATATCTCGGACTTTACAAAAGTCGTATTTTACTATTAAACTAACGTCCCAAATAAAAATAAAAAATTCGACTTGTACTGATATAAACTTTATTTTACTTTTTATGGTAAAATTTCACCATACGGAATTGCTCAAACAAATACTTGTCTCAAACCCAAAAAACAGAATAACCTATTTTAAAAAAACTATACACTAAGTATCTATTTTGCAACATATCGAAGTACCATTTATTAGACATGAAAGAAACAGCTGAGTGAATACGGTATACAGTACTCTCACTGTGACGTCACTGGAACCCTATAGCGAACGAAGCGATAACCGGTAAAAGCTTAACACTTACCGGCAAGAACTCAGAACTTAACACATAATTCGATGACCGATTTTCTGCCCCTAAAATATTTAAATTCATATATAAGTCCCCCGTTATCGAATAATGCGTATTCAAAAAAGGACTTCCTAAACCAACGAATATATCTTTAAATACATACCCTGAAAAAAGACTGAAAAGAGCTAAAATAAACAAAACAGCTGTTTCAATCCAAGTAATGGCATGGACGCCCTCCATAGTTTTTTTTCTAGAGTTTGTTTCTTCAATAAAAGAGTCATCCAAAACATCACTAGAATAGATTCCAGTAAAAATAGCAGTAAGTGTGGCTAGTCAGTAGATCATTAATCCACTAATTGTAAAAGTACTAATACTTGTTTCCAAAATTAAATCTTTTGAATAAAACCCACTTAAAAATAGTGAACCAGCAAGTGCAGCAACGCCAATCGAATTACTTAAAAATAAAAAAAACGAAGTATTAGCTAAACCACCCATTTTCCTTATGTCCTGCTCGTTTATTAGGCTATGAATAACAGAACCAGCAGCAATAAAAAGCAATGCTTTGAAAAAGGCATGATTGAACAGATGAAAAAAGGAAATATTGTATTGTTTCAAACCAACACTCATTATCATATAACCTAGCTGGCTGCAAGTTGAATAAGCTACAACTTTTTTCATATCGTACTGTAGCAAAGCTGCTGTTGCAGCAAAAAAAGCAGTTAATAAACCCAAAACTGATATTAAAAATGGGGTTACTGTGCAGTAACTCACCAGAGATGAGCTCCTAATAAGTAAGTAAATACCTGCAGTAACCATCGTGGCCGCGTGCAACAGTGCAGACACCGGTGTTGGCCCTTCCATAGCATCAGGTAGTCAAGTATGTAACCCAAGCTGAGCAGACTTACCAACGGCAGCAAAAAAGAAGAATAAACAAATAGTTTCAACAACAGCCATATAGTTATAATAAGGATTATTGAGTAACCTATCAGTCGCTAAGGTGAAATCCAAAGTGTTTGTATTGTAGTACATCACACCTAACGCAGCGATTAAAAACACATCTCCTACGCGATTTACTATGACTGCTTTTGATGCAGCTTTATTGGCTTGTAGTCGCGTATACCAAAAATTAATTAGTAAAAAACTACTTAAACCAACACCCTCTCACCCAATAAACAAAACAAAATAATTTTGTGCCGCAACTAGCACTATTATAAAACCAGCAAAAATCGTTAGAAGGAAAAAAAAGATAGGACGCCTTTCATCGTGCGACATGTAAACCCACGCAAATAATATAACCAGAGACGTAACCACTGATACAACTAAAAACATCGCAACTGTAAGCTCATCGAAAAGAAATTTTCACTCAATTTCTAACTCTGGTAGGTAAACAAAGTATGCCGCCGATGCATCGGCTAACTCATTTATAATAGCACTATACAAATACTCAGTATTTTTTTGCGCAATCTCAATAATGCCTGTAATTTTCGCTTCGTCACCTCAAGAGGCTGAAGGATACTTTAGTATAACATCATTCTTCAGCCCATCTGAGTTTGTACATTTTGCAAGCCAAATTACGAATTGATGTAAGGTTTCTTCACTAAAAAACGGAATTCGGTGATCACCAACAAAATGACTACAGTCTTTCAATGATAAAAGTATGTAATCAAAACCGTAAGTATGGTAAATATCAATTGCGCTATTAGACAAATTTGTTAACTTAGATAAAACATCGTTTTTTAAACTACTTTGTAAGAATAGCAATATATAAAATGAACTATACGCACAGGCGAATATAAAAGTTATTGGAGTAAAACAAGATAAAAAGTTCACAACCCCTATTGGAATTTTGGCGAAACCCAATCTATTCATTTTACTGTGTCCGAGTCAAATACCCGCTAAAATCAATGGAAATACAGGAATTAAAAGTACATCAAAAAACCGTGTAATTAAAAAAGGATCTAATACAAAGCTAGTAACACTATTAAATCAAAATATTGGCTCCCCCAGAGAAAGAGGAGGAAATCCTACAAACCAATAATACACAGTCTTTAAACCGTATTCCACAAAAAGAAAAATTGCGAATATAAAACAAAAAATATAAAATAATAAAAGGTTAACTTTGTTGTTTAAATTTGGCATTAATAATAATTTATTAAAAAATAAAGGGGGTAATGGGAATCGAACCCATAACCTGTGAAGGCCAACTTAGCAAGTTGGTGCATTTTCCATTCTGCCATACCCCCGGCTATTTATATAATATATATATCTATAATACAATATAGGTTGTTCTCCGAACAACAGCTGTTTTTCTTACAAAAAACATCTCTCTCACCCCAGACCCCCCTTATATAGATAGAATCGTTTACAACCAAATATTTGAAGGTAGAAATTAGGTTGTGGACCAATAGCTTTCTAAATTAAACAAGGTTTAGTTATAAAATAAAAAAACCACGCACCAGTCATACAAAAACAATGTTTTGTCTTTTTACAGTCAACCCGGTCTTATATTCGGTCAAAATGTCCCAACAGGAGCCAACCCCCAAAAGCTGAAGCAGTTTGCTAAAACCACAGTAACTTTCTGGTAAATTTCAGGATGACTTGCCACAATAACCAAAAGAAGAGGGACACCCAACAGAAGAACAAGTAGAATTTGCTTAAACACGGAATATTTAGGAGGGTTAAGAAGAAATGAGTAAGGCGCTCCTCACATAATAAACCCAAGCTTTAAACTGTAAAAAATGTTTGCCATTATAACAAAAAAAATCAGCCCAAGCAAGTAAGGCTCACGGCCAAATACTGTTATCAGAATCTGGATTTCTCCTAAAAAGTTTAATGTGAAAGGGAAACCGATGTTTGCTAACAGCAGGAGGCCAAACAAAACACTTCATCACCCGTCGATCGCAGCATACCCGCGATAGTAAAGAATATCTCGCTGATGACGAGAGTCATACAATCAACCAACAGCAAAAAAAAGTCCCGCAGCAATCCAACCGTGGGCAATTATTATAATATACGATCCAATAGCAGAAGTTGAACTAAATAAGGCTAACCCCAGCATGGATAGGTTCATATGCTCAATACTAGAATAAGCTACGATACGTTTTATGTCGGTTTGAACAGCCGCGGAAAGGGCGGCAAAAAGTATACTTACAATAAACAAAACCACAGCTATGTAGCTTCACAAATAAAAATACAGGTGTTCGCGGTATAACGGGATTAAAAACCGAATAAAACCGTAACTTCCAAGCTTCAAAATTAGCGCAGCCAAAATAACTGAACCAACTGTTGAAGCCTCAACGTGGGCCAAAGTTAACCAATGATAAAATGGAAACGTTGGAACCTTCGTTGCGAATGCAATGAATATAACAATTATAATAGTATCTGGAAGTCAAATTGAGTGGTTTCGTAGAAGTAAAATATTCGTAGTACCGAACATGCTATGCAAAAGTACAATTGTAAACAGTAAAAGTATCGAACCTAAAACTGTGTACATAATAAAAGATTTTGCGGCCGTAAGTCGAAGATCACCCTTGCTACCTCACCCCAAAATCAACTTATACATTGGAAAAATTAAAAGCTCAAAAATAATAAAAAAGACTAGCAAGTCAAGAGATATAAAAGCGAGCACAACAAGCACTTCAGTCACAATTAAATATAAAGCCCAAAAATGGCGATCTTCACGACTGTGAACGTATAAAAAACATCAAGGAAAAATAGTCGACGTTATAAATACTAGACCCACCGAGATAGAATCAAAGCAAAACAGCCCCCTAGGTATAGTAAAAGCATAGCCCCTAAGAACTAAATGCGTGTAAGTTAAACACCCAACTACAAATATAATCAAAAAACTTAGAAAAGTAAAAAACACGTAAATAACCGAAGTAAACCAACTAGTTTTGCTAATATTAAACAAAAAACCATTTAAACCATTTTTAATAAGCATAGGAAGCTGCCTATCAATATTAAATGCTCGAATAAAGAAGTTATAAACCATCATTAAAAATTAAAATTATAAAATAGGCCAAATTCTTGGACCTTCTGCCTCCAACCGGACTCGAACCAGTAACTACAGAGCCTAAATCTATCGTCATTACCAATTAGACTATGGAGGCAAAATAATACCGACACTTCTATAAATAGAATATCAGCTATAAATCGTGCATAAATATTTTCAAATCTTTAAACTAGACACCTTCAAAAAATTTCATTTTAGTAGTAATTGACATCTCTGGTATACCCCCGGCTATTTATATAATATATATCTATAATACAATATAGGTTGTTCTCCGAACAACAGCTGTTTTTCTTACAAAAAACATCTCTCTCACCCCAGACCCCCTTAT
>JAEZTB010000047.1 GCA_023443745.1 Bacillota bacterium | reverse complement strand
TCGGATGAACGGTCAGGTGGTGTATTCCTATAAGCCCCTGCCGGGAGCGGAGAAACGGATCTATGACAAGATCTCCGATATCACCATTTCCATGAAAGCCGCCGACCACCTCAAAATGCCGGAACTTGTAAACAGCGAGTACCGGGTGTATATGGAGGAGCCGGAACAGGCCATTTATGATGAGATGTGCGAGGATCTGGCAGCGCAGCTTGACAAGGGCGAGGTAACGGCAGCAAATGCCGGAGTGCTGTCCGGCAAGCTCTCCCAGATGGCAAACGGGGCGGTCTATACGGATAACGGGGATGTGGAACATATCCACGATCAGAAACTGGACGCATTGGAGGACATCATCGAAAGCATGAATGGAAAGCCCCTGTTGGTGGCTTACTGGTACCAGCACGACCTTGACCGTATCGAGGAACGGCTGCGGCTGCGGAAGATCGGCTTTGCAAGGCTGGACTCTGACGCCAGCATCGCAAAATGGAACCGGGGCGAGATTCCCGTGGCGCTGATTCATCCCGCTTCTGCCGGCCACGGGCTGAACCTCCAGAGCGGCGGCGCCACCCTCTGCTGGTTTGGCATTACCTGGAGCCTGGAACTGTACCAACAGACGGTGGCGCGGCTTTACCGGCAGGGTCAGGCGTCCAAGACCGTGGTCGTACAGCACATCATCACGGACGGCACCATTGATGAGCGCATTATGAAAGCCCTGCAGTATAAGGACAGGACGCAGTCGGCGCTGATCGATGCAGTCCGGGCAAACCTAAGAAAATGAGAGTCAATCAAGGCAAATCCGAGGGAAGCAATTTCTTTTTCGGAGGTAGCGCCTATGAACAAGCAGCAGACGGAAATAAAGGAGTACCTTTCCCAGGCGTTCCGCATTGACCAGCGGATACAGAGCAAGATGGAGCAGGTGGCGTCACTGAATGACCTCGCCACACGGGCAACCGCGACTTATTCGGATATGCCCGGAAGTGAGACGAGAAATCTCCACCGCATGGAGGACGCCATCCTTTCCATCATTGAGCTGGAGGCAGAGATCAACGAGGATATCTGCAAGCTGGTGCAGATGAAAAAAGATATCGTCCATAAGATCAAAGCTGTCCAGAACACGGAGTACCAGACCCTTCTGGAGCTGCGGTATCTGTGCTTCAAATCCTGGGAGCAGATCGCCGTGGATATGGGTTATGAGCTTCGGTGGCTGTACCGGCTCCACCACAGGGCGTTGGACGCCGTTTCCGAAATAAGCCACTAAAAGCCACTGCAATACACCTTGTCCCTGTGATATAGTTAGAATCAGAAAAACAGGACAAGGAACAAGCCTTGCGGGAGCAATCCTGCAGGGCTTTCCTTTTGCCCGGAAAGCGAGGTGCAGCGTGCCAAAGAAACCAAAACGCCCCTGCTCCTACCCCGGCTGTCCAAACCTCACGGGCGGGCAGTACTGTGAGGAGCATGAAGCTGCTGCCCGGAAACGGTACAACAAGTACGGACGCCCCGCTGACAGCAACAAGAAGTACGGTCGGGCTTGGAAAAGAATCCGCGACCGCTATGCTGCGGCGCACCCTTTGTGTGAGATGTGTCTGAAAGAAGGACGGCTGACTCCTGTGGAGGAAGTCCATCACATTGTCCCCCTCTCGCAGGGCGGGACGCATCGGAATGACAATCTGATGTCCCTCTGCCAGTCCTGCCACACAAAGATTCACCACGAGCTTGGCGACCGGTGACCGTGGGGCGGTCAAAATCTCCGGGACCTGCATGAGCGGACAGCGGCCTGGGGCTTCGTGCGCGAAAAAGGCGAAATCAAAAGGGTAATTAAGGGCGGCCGGCTGCGGCTGCTTTATTTTTCGAGAAAAGGGGTGAGAAAATGCCGACAAAATCCAATAACACAGGAGGGCGCGGCGGTGCGAGACCCGGTGCGGGAAGGAAGAAATCCGCTGTCAGGGAGAAAGCCGAGAACGGCAATCCGGGCGGACGCAGATTAGAAGTGCTGGACATTCCCGAAGTCGAGGGTGTCGATATGCCAAAGCCCCATGAGTTCCTCTCCGCAGAGCAGCGTGACGGGAGTACGCTCCAGGCGGAGGAGATCTACACGGAAACCTGGGAGTGGTTAAAGAAGGTGGGCTGTGCGGCAAAGGTGTCTCCCCAGCTATAGGAGAGGTACGCCATGTGCAGCGCCCGCTGGATTCAGTGCGAGGAGATGACCAACCGCATGGGCTTCCTCTCCAAGCACCCGACCACCCAGAAGCCGATCCCGTCCCCGTTCATCAACATCGGCATCAATTACATGAACCAGGCGGTGCGGCTCTGGAACGAGATCTTCCAGATCGTAAAGGAAAACTGTAGCACGGATTATGGGGAGGTTTCTCCACAGGATGATTTGATGGAGCGTCTGCTCCGGGCAAGGAAGGGGTGAAATCATGTTTGAGAAAGTAAATCCGTGCCACCCGGATAAGGTGGCAGACCGCATCGCCGGAGCCCTGGTGGATGCGGCATACAGAAAAGAAGAAAATCCCAGGATTGCTGTGGAGGTTCTCATCGGCCGTGGTGTCTGCCACATCATCACAGAGAGTTCGGTACACATCCCGCAGGATGAGGTGGATGCCATTGTGAAGCGTATCGGCGGGAATCTGCACCTGGATTATGTGGAAGTGCCGCAGGACGGACGCCTTGCCAATAACCAGGCAGAAGGAATCCGCTGCGGCGACAACGGCATCTTCAAAGGGGTACCGGTCACGGAGGAGCAGAAAGCCCTCTGTGAGATCGCTAAAAGTGTGTATCACACTTACTCCTCGGATGGGAAGTACATCATTGACGAGGCAAGGCTGATCCTCTGCCAGAGCAATGCTCCTGCCGCAGAGCTGCGGAAACGGTATCCGGGCGCCGAGGTCAATCCCCTGGGAGACTGGACCGGTGGCACGGATGTGGACTCCGGCGCCACCAATCGCAAGCTCGGCTCTGATATGGCTGATTCTATCACGGGCGGCGGCCTACATGGAAAAGATCTCTCCAAAGCGGATGTGTCGGTCAATATCTACGCATGGCTGAAGGCACAAGAAATGGGAAAGCCCGTGGAACTGTGCTGCGCCATCGGAGATGATACAGTGGACGGTGTTCCCTACGCTGAGATCGTGGAGACTGCCCGGAGATACATTCAGAGCCTTGGGGGTTTTGAGAAATTTGCGGAATGGGGGCTGGTGTGATGAAGACAACAACGGAAATGCAGCTTGTCCCGATTGCCAAACTGGTACCCTATGTGAACAACGCCCGTACCCACTCCCCAGAGCAGATCACGAAGCTCCGCTCGTCCCTGCGGGAGTTCGGCTTTATCAATCCCGTCATCATCGACCGGGATTTTAATGTGATCGCCGGACACGGCAGAATCCTGGCGGCAAAGGAGGAAGGCATCACTGAGGTTCCCTGTGTGTTTGCAGACCACCTCAGTGAAGCTCAGAAGAAAGCTTATATCATTGCGGACAACCGCATGGCGATGGATGCCGGATGGGATGAGGAACTTCTGCGGGTGGAGATCGAGTCTTTGCAGGGCATGGACTTTGATCCCCTGCTGACGGGCTTTGATGAGAAGGAACTGGCCGACCTGTTTGCGGATGATTCCGGCAGCGAAGCCAGGGATGACGATTTTGACCTGACCGCCGCGCTTGAGAAAGCCTCCTTTGTGGAGCGGGGCGATGTCTGGACAGTCGGCCGGCACCGCCTTGTGTGCGGGGACGCCACCTCCGCCGAGGATGTAGCGAAACTGATGGAGGGCAGGAAGGCCAACCTTATCGTGACGGACCCGCCCTATGGCGTCTCCTTTAAAAGTTCCAGCGGCCTGACCATCCAGAACGACTCCATGAAAGACGAGGAATTTTACAACTTCCTCCTCTCTGCTTTCAAGTGCATGGCGGAGCATCTGGAGAAAGGCGGCGCGGCCTATGTGTTCCATGCGGACACAGAAGGGCTGAACTTCCGAAAGGCGTTTATTGACGCCGGGTTTCATCTGGCGGGCGTGTGTATCTGGGTGAAGAACTCCCTGGTGCTGGGCCGCTCGGATTACCAGTGGCAGCACGAGCCTGTGCTGTATGGATTTCTCCAAAACGGCAAGCACCCGTGGTACTCCGACCGTAAGCAGACCACCATCTGGAATTACGACAAACCGAAGCGCAACGCCAACCATCCGACCTCCAAGCCACTGGATCTGCTGGGCTATCCCATCGGGAACTCCACCCAGGAGAACGCCGTGGTGATCGACACCTTTGGTGGCAGCGGCTCCACCATGATGGCCTGTGAGCAGATGAACCGTGTCTGCTGCATGATGGAATTGGATGAAAAGTACGCATCGGTCATCCTCCGCAGGGCTGTGGAGAACGGCATCCCGCCTGAGGATATTTTTGTGGAGAGAAATGGGGCAAAGATGATGTACTCCGACCTTGTGAAGGAGGTGGAGACATCGTGAATCCTATATACATCCATAGTAGAAAGCCGGACAGAGCCACCAGAGAGCCGGACAGAGTCCTCAGAGATACACCAGAGTCTCAGGCTTTGACTCTTGGCAGTCTCTTTGACGGCTCCGGCGGATTCCCTTTGGGCAGCTTGCTCTCCGGCATTACCCCCGTTTGGGCATCGGAGATCGAGCCGTTCCCCATCCGGGTGACCACAAAGCGGCTTCCGTTTATGAAGCATTACGGCGATGTCTCCCGGATGGACGGCGGGAAGATTGAGCCGGTGGATGTTATTACCTTCGGCAGCCCTTGCCAGGACATGAGCATCGCGGGCCGGAGGGAAGGTCTGGACGGCTCCCGCTCCAGCCTTTTCTATGAAGCCGTCCGGATCGTAAAGGAAATGAGGTGTGCAACTGATGGCAGATATCCAAGGTATATCGTCTGGGAGAACGTCCCTGGTGCGTTCAGCTCCAACAAGGGCGCGGACTTCCAATCCGTCCTCGAAGAGATCTGCTCGGTCAAAGGATACAAGATTGATCCTGCTCGACCTGCGAAGTGGCCAGCCGCCGGGGAGATCGTGGCAGACGATTTCAGTCTCGCATGGCGGGTATTTGATGCACAGTACTGGGGAGTCCCCCAACGCAGAAAACGCATCTACCTTGTCGCAGATTTTGCAGGCGGGAGTGCCGGAAAAATATTATTTGAGTCCGAAGGCGTGTCTGGGTATACTCCGCAGGGCTTCCGCCCGTGGCAAGGAGCTGCCGGAGCTTTTGAGGAAAGCGCTGGAGCGACAGGCTGCGTCTGCCTAAACGACCAGGGCGGCGGCCGCATGGATGTGACGGAGGACGTTGCAGCAACGCTCCGGGCGGAAAACCACGGGCATCCTCCCTGCGTGATGGGAGCTGCCGGATTCTGCACCGAGCATTCCGCACAGGCCAGGGGCATCGGGTATGAGGAGGAGACCTCGCCCACCCTCCGGGCCGGTACGGTGCCGGCGGCGGTCTATGAGAACCATAGCCAGGACACCAGATACACCGGCCCGCTGGAGACGGCCCCCACGGTCAACGCCACCTACGGCATGGGCGGAAATAACCAGCCTTTTGTGGTGGAGACGCCCAAGACGCTGAAGATCCGCTCCGGCTGTGAGGGCGGAGGCAAGGGCGCACTGATCCAGGATAATAAATCCGCCACGCTGGGCTGCAACAATGACCAGACGGTATTCGTGCCGTTCGTGAAAGGCACCCGGCCACACTCTCCCGCAGAGGGGCAGCAGTGGAAAGCCTCCGATGTGGCGAACACGCTGAATACCTACGATG
>JAEZTB010000016.1 GCA_023443745.1 Bacillota bacterium | reverse complement strand
TATTTTTCCAGGTTTGCAGAAAGATGATAGCTTATTTCCTGCGTATCCAAGCTGCTTATCTTCCTGTTCTCTTCTACCATACGGTCTCCTTCCATTGGCTATTTTACTGATTTAACTGTCGCTGCTTTGTTCAGATTCCATAGATGTCTGAAATACCTGCCAGGCAACCTCCTTCCAATCCTCGGAATCCCTATCCAGGCAATTAAAGATACCATGCAATATACCGCCATGAAATGATATAGTGCACATCATATTGTACATTTGTTCGTCAATTCCATAGCTTTTAAAATCAAACATTTTAATTATATTTCCACTGTAGGTTTTTCCATTACGGTCTTCATAAAAAACAAATGAAGGATTCGTTTTAATAAGTACATCTTTTATCTGTCCAGACAACTCCTCTCCCTGATTGATACAATTTAAATTCTCCAGCCAATTGAATGCAAAATTGATATTTGTATTTAAGTTCGTTTTAATTACATCAGGCCGGTTATCAGATGGATATTTCATTTTTCTTATTTTATCTGGCATTTCAATAAAACTTTCCGGCAAGTAAATACTGACATTATCAAAAATATGAACTGACTGAAACTTAAAATATTCTTCGCCAATGTAAATTCCCTGTTCTTTTATGTTAGCAGTCTGCAGAGCTTTCATTTGTTTTTTTACTGCGATAATCTGCTCATCATCGTATTCCACCATATCTGATCTCCTTATTGCAAACCTGTAAGTGCTTTGACCTCAGTAGAAGCAGATAACCTGATATTCTTAGCATATAATTTTACTTTTCCACTAGATTTAATTGCCAGATTGTCTCCTTCTATATCTATTACGGAATCATCAAGTATATTCAGTGATTCCTCTGATGTTGCCAGCTCGATGCTGTCATTAAATAAGCCAATTTTTACTTCAGATGTTTCAAATAACTTATTTTCGGTGTTCGCATCCTGATTTTTCAGGCTGTGCAAACACCTGACGCCAATTCCCTGCTTCTCATCATGATTCATAAACTGCACCTCTACTTTGCTGCCTTCTTCTGGCATAGCATATAAAGAATTTCCTGATTCCGGTCTCCATGTATAAGAATAATCTCCTCTTTTGTTATCCATATCAAATCGGATTCTGAATGTTTCTTTATTCGTCTTTTCAATTGTTCCTATCAATCCCATGCCTGTAAATCTACTATTATAGTAGGGTTCTGTCTTTAAATCTTTCTCTTCCGAAAGCCAATAGACAAACCGGGTCTCCCCATGTTCCAGTCTTACAATTTTCTTATAGATTACGCATTTTTTTTCATAAATAAGAAGCCAGTCTCCCAATGAATAACTGATTCTGCTTTCCATGCAATAACGTCGAATCGCTCTTCCTTTTTCTCCATCCGCATAATTCTTTTTAATCTCTACCTTTAAATCCGGATCTTTCTCATTAATTTCTTCTCCTCTGCGCATTCCAAACCAAATGTTCGGACGACCAGTTACTACATCTGAAATAATATAACTGCTTTGCAGGCTCGCCATTCTTTTTTCAAATTCCCAAATGGTTTCTTTATAGCAAATAACTGGCTTTTCTATTTTCTCATTTCCCGTAGTTGATATTACCTTCCCATTTACCAAATTACTCATATCTCTGGCCACTTCTGCATATGTTTTGTTTGAATTCTGAAACGTGCAGCTGGTTTTCTTTTCATCCAACTGTACAGATGCAGATATTGCCTTTACCATCATATGTGTTACACCATGACTGTATTTCCAATCAAACGTTTCAACTAATCCACAAAACAGTACTTTAGAAGCTTCCTCCATTTCATTTCCAGCCATTATAAGCTTTATTTCTCCCTGTGAATAATCATGATTTAACAGCCTGTTTGTACTGCTTCTTATAATTCCTGATATATTTACTTCTGAATGTTTATTTATTTCCCATGTCATGAAAAACTCTTGAATTGATAGAAATGGAATTTCCGTTTCCAATGAAATTTCCTGATTAATCCTTATATTCATACTCCACCATCCTATTGCAGATTAATTTTTGCACCGTTGAAGGAGATTCCATCTGCCATTCTCATCACAGTATCTCCCTGTCTTAATACAATGCTGTTCGAAGCAGACAATTCTACTCCCGCATTCATACTGTTGATACAGATGTCATCGGCCGCTTTTATGGAAACTGAGGAATCACTTACGATTTTGATCCCTTTCCGGTCAGAAAGCTCCACAGACATTCCTTTATTATTGGTAATAAGAATCTGATCTGGCGTTATGCGGATTTCTTTCCCTTTTTTATTTCTCCAAATCTTGTTATCTGGATTTCTTCTTATCCCAGCCCCCTGATTTTCTTGAAATGCACTGATTACATATGCATTTGTTTCATCCTCTGACGGAAAATACAGTCTCACTGTATCTCCTGTCTCAGGCATACAATACCAGCCAGCGCCGTCTGGTGAGGAATAGACTGTTGAATACGAAAACCACCGGTTTCCACTTTGTCGATTTTCATCATCTCTGATTGAAACTTTCACCCGCTCATCTTTCACCGCAGTCACAGTTCCAAACAACGACAGTCCAATTATATCGTCAAGATATGACTTAATCACTTTCAGCCCTTTTGGGGTTCTTAAATAATATTTATGTGACAGCTCATTTCCCAACCATGATGTTTGAATCTTAGCCACATATAAGTTCATACCTTGAAAAGTTACCTTATCCCCTAATTCAAAGAACTCCCTGCTTTCTACGATATAACTGACAGCGTCTGCCTTTCCGATATTTAGCCCTCCTGCACTTTTACGAGTATACTCTTCTGCTTCCTGTCGAACAGTGTAGTCTTCTGTATCAAATTCGATCATTGCCTTTCTATCTGGAAGTCCAAAAAAATATCTTTCTCCTTTTACCTTGCATGTTGGCACAATTACCGTATTATGAAAACTTGCAATTCTTTTCAGAAATTCCCAGTCTGTTTCTTCATACTGCAGAACAAAACCAGGCAGGAAACTGTCTTTTCCTTCCGTCATAATCACTCCTGACTGAGAATAACTTTCATTACATATCTCCACTATTTGTTTGTATGTATAACTATCTTTCTGAAAACTTCTGAAATGTTTTTTATAATCCATCAGCCTTGTACCAGTAAAAAGAATCAGTTCCATAACACAGCCGTTTCCTGCCGACTGAATGCTGAAATCTGTAAGTACACCATAAAACAGGATGCTTTCATTTCCATTGTCATCATATGCCAGTATCTGTACCCATGTTTCTCCAGCAGCCATTCTGATATATTCTTCCTTATACTCTGCCCGAATCAGCCCTTTAACTTTTACAATTCCGTGTTCATTCACTTCCTGTATTCCCACATAATCTAATATAGAAATCATTTCAAATGGTTTAATTGCTATTCTTCTCTCACCCATATTTACTC
>JAEZTB010000066.1 GCA_023443745.1 Bacillota bacterium | reverse complement strand
AAACGGACGCGAAGTCCAGATAGCCCCTCGTCAGACCATTGCTCCTCTATTATCAAAAAATAAGTGCAGCTACGCAACCACTGGTTATGGTTGGTAGATGCACTTTAATAGTACCAGACAGCCCCTTATAGTATGTGTGTGCCTGATTTAATCCAAAAACTCAACCTCAACCATTGTCACCCGAGGTGTGCCGCAGGCTGTAGGGCTACCTAGCGATAGGCGATATTGGAGCAGGCTGCCGGATAGGGAAAGTTCGGTGAGAGATTCACCGTTTTCCACCGGAGCCGACCATGCCGTTTCAGCAAGGGCCTGCTCGCAGTCAGCACTGCGAAGCTGCATTTTCACCCAGCACCCCTTAGGTATGTCGGCTGTCCAGCTGGCCCTTGACGGGCGCTGCCCGACGGGAATGCTGTAGACTTCAGAGGTGTAGTGCTCCTCATTACTTCTGTCCATGATATTGCCGGGATCCACGGAGCTCATACCATGAGGACCGACGGTGGGCAGCAATGTTTTCCTGTCCTCACTGATCCCGTCCGGTCCACCCCAGAACACAAAGGATTCGCTGCAGTGGTTACCATAGCCTTTGTGGCTGGCCACTGCCAGATCGGTGTAGCCGTCGCCGTTGAAGTCTCCGGCAACACAGCCACATCCCGAGTGGTTGAAAAGATGCTGTCGGTTTTCTATCCCGTACCGTCCACCGGGCTGACCGTAATAGATAAAGGAAAGAATATCACGACTACGGCCACTCTGGTAAGCAGAGGCATAGATGTCCAGTATCCCGTCGCCGTTAAAATCTCCCACCGTGACGGCATTGGCACAGAAGGTAGGCAGTTGGGTCTTGCGATGCTCCTGATAACCCTCCGGTCCGCCCCAGTAAATGGTGACATATGCTTCGTACTTACCCGCCTCGCTCTTACCGGGAATCAGGTGTGAGCCAATGATAAGGTCCAGATACCCGTCCCCGTCCAGATCGGCGGCATTTGCGCTGGCAGCACCTCCGGTGGAGAGCACCTGCATGCGTTCAGTGGAATAGCCTTCCGGGCCGCCCCAAAGGATGAAACAACGAGGACCAATGATTTGAGAAACAAAGAGATCCAGCCAGCCATCTCCGTTGAAATCAGCCGTAAAGAGCCAGCGTACTTGGCCAAACTCGTCGTATATGGGCTTTTCTTCCGGCGTGGGTTGAGTAATTCCCTTAAGCAGCTCAAATTTCTCAGGCTCCGGGCCCAGCACGATGCTCTGGAAGTTCTCCACGTCGTAGCCGTCGGGGCCGCCCCGGAAAATACGAATCTCGCGGTTGCGGAAGCCACCGCAGGCGATGTCAATATAGCCGCTCTTACGGAAGTCTCCAATGGCCGCGCCATGGCCGCGCACCGTGGGAATGGCAATTTTCCGTTCAGGGTCCACTCCTGTTCCGTCATTTACATACAGGAAGGAGCCAGGGTCCAGAAGCTGTGCGTCCTCGGCACAGTTGGTGATGAGTACGTCCACATTGCCGTCGTCATTAAAGTCGTACATGACCCCGTCCACCGCCGACCAACCGGGAAGACAGAGCTTCCGGTCGGGCTGGTAGCCATCAGGTCCGCCTAAATAAATATAGATATTCTCGTCGCCGCGATGCCGTCCCATCTCATGGTTAAGCACCACCAGCTGCTGCTTTCCATTCTTGCGGGTGTTTCCGGTCACAATGCGCATGGCATCCTGACTTTTGAGAACCGCCTCACGGGTGGGAGTACGCTTCTCATTAAAGCGCAGAATAAAGGATTCGTTATAGCGGACAACATCTGTTCCGCCCTGGCAGACCACGATGCAGGGCAGCCCCTCGTCCAGCTGAGCAATTTCTACCGTTTGAACGGAGAAGGTATCAAAGGCTGTCCAATTGTCTTCTTTAAAGCCTCCGTCGTTCCAGTACACATAGGAGGACTGAGTCTCGGCCATTGAGGTGAAGCATACGATCACCAGATCCTCATTGCCATCGCCGTCCAAATCGCCTGCTGCAGCGTGTACTGCATTGGCGCAGGAAAGCTCCAGTTCCTTTTTAAACTGCCTGTCCTTGCCGCAACTGTAGAAATAGCAGTTGTTTCCATCGGCTCGGAATAGCCATAAGTGCCCCTTCATATTGAGGATAGCAGGACGCCATCCCCTATAGGCTCTACGCATCCCCGGTGTGGTGGAACACGTCTCCAATTGTTCTTCAGAGTCGCCGCGCAGCACTGTCATACGATCAAGGCTGATGCCGTCCTCGCCTCCCCAGAGCACAATGGCAGTGCCATCGTGCTTCTTGAGGTACAGGTCACAGTACCCGTCTCCGTCCAGATCAGCAGCGCGCAGGGCAACGCAATACAGCTCCAGATCGGTATACCGATGAGCCTCAATACCGTGCTCATCGGCATAGAAAATACGCAGTCCATCCTCTCGCAGAAAGGCAAGATCTATTTTACCGTCACCATTAAAGTCCCCTGCGGCAACACCGGTTGAGTCAGGTACCGGCAGTTCTACGCGAAATCGCTCGGACAATCCTTCCGGACTGCCATAAAAAATGACGGAGGTAATATCCTTATGGCAGCCGTTGCTCTGGCAGGCCACTATCAAATCCTGGTATCCATCGCCGTTAATATCGGCCATCACACCATCATAGGTACCATTGGAAGGCAGCTCAAAATATTCCTGACGGTGTAGAGGGTCGTCATAAACATATAATGGGGGGCGTTCTCCCATGCTTTGGGAGTTGGAAAACAGCAGGTCAGGGTAGCCATCGCCGTTGATGTCATATTGATAAACCCGCTGCAGCACACCCTTGGCGGATATATGGATATTCTGTCCACCGTTTCCCAGCGTGCCCTTGGAGAATTCTTCAAATCCTCTTTTGATCCACTTCATATTCTTTGCTCCTTTATCTATTCGCCTGCTTTACGAGATGGCAGGCCGCCAGATGTTCCTCTTTCCCATCCACTGGGCCGAGTGTCGGTTCCTGGGTACGGCAGATGTCCATACAATACGGACAGCGAGGATGGAACCTACAGCCCGATGGGGGATTGACCGGTGATGGCACATCTCCCTTGAGAAGAATCCGATCCTTTTTAGCGCCTATTACCGGGATGGGCACCGCTGAAAGCAGTGCCTGTGTATAGGGGTGGGCCGCCCCGCCATATAGATCCTTGGAAGAAGCCAGTTCAACTACCTTGCCTAAATACATGACCGCTACGCGGTCACTCATATATTGCACCACGCTCAGATCATGAGCGATGAACACATAGGTCAGCCCAAATTCCCGCTGAAGCTTCCTCATAAGGTTGAGAATCTGTGCCTGAATGGACACATCCAGCGCGGATACCGGCTCGTCGCAGACCACCAGCTCCGGGTTTAAAGCTAAGGCCTTAGCGATGCAGATACGCTGTCGCTGGCCGCCGGAAAATTCGTGGGGGTAGCGCCACAGATAATCGGGCTGCAGGTTGACCGCTTCCATCATCTTTGCGGCCAACTCCGCGCGGGTGGCCTTATCGCCAAAGCCATGAATCTTCATAGGCTCATCGAAGGCAGAAAAAATGTTCTTCATGGGATTTAAGGAGGCATAGGGGTCCTGAAAAACCATTTGAATACGCCGCCGAGCCCGGAAGCTCTCCTCCTTTGGCAGGGTAAGCAGGTCATGCATCTGCCCTTCCTCACCCCGGAACAGCAGTTCACCTTCCGAGGGCTTGTGGAGCCGGACAAGACATTTGCCCAGTGTGGTCTTTCCGCAGCCGGATTCGCCCACAAGGCCCAATGTCTCTCCTTTTTTTACATATAGATTGACATCGTCCACGGCCTTTACATGGCCGGTCACCTTTTTAAACGTACCTTCGGTCACGGGATAATACTTTTTTAAGCCCCGCATTTCCAGTAGGGTTTCACCGGATGTCTTACTCATGACGCACCCCTCCTTCATACAGCCAGCATCTCACCCGATGGCCGTCCTCAAGTACAATTTCATTTGGAAACCCCTTTTTGCAGCCCTCACAAGCCGCTTCACAGCGGGGGAGGAACTCACAATGGGTGAACACCTCCGAAGCATCGGGCGTGTTCCCCTGGATAGAGGCTAATTCCCCGCTCGTGCCCAACACGGGTACCGATTTTAGCAGTGCACGGGTGTAGGGATGCAGGGGATTATTGAAAATCTGTTCCAGGCTGCCAAACTCCACTACACGGCCCATGTACATGACCGCCACATCGTCGCAGGTCTCCGCAACGATGCCCATGTTGTGGGTAATGAGGATAATGGAGGTTCCATAGTTTTTCTGGAGATCCTTCATAAGGGAAAGAATCTGGGCTTGAATGGTTACATCCAGGGCCGTGGTGGGCTCGTCGGCGATGAGGATGTTCGGGTTGCAGATCATGGCAATGGCAATCATGACCCGTTGCTTCATTCCGCCAGAGAATTGGTGAGGATATTCGTCGTATCGCTTCTCCGGGATGGGGATTCCAAGCTCCCCGAGGAGCTTCACGACGCGCTCACGGGCTTCTTTTTTAGATAGCTTTTCGTGGTGGAGAAGGTTTTCAGTAATTTGTCTGCCAATAGTATAAACGGGATTGAGGGTGGACATGGGATCCTGAAAGATCATGGCGATGTCCTTGCCTCGCACCGCGCGAATTTCCTTGCCGTTTTTCTTATAATTGGACAGTCGCCGGGGCGTGACCTCCGGGATGTAGTCAACAGTTCCCCCTACAATGCTGCCCGCTTTGGGTAGCAACTGGAGAATGGAGTGGGCAGTTACACTTTTACCACAACCGGATTCACCGACAATGCCCAGCGTCCTGCCGCGACCCAGCTCAAAACTTACGTCGTTGACGGCGCGGACGACACGCCGCCCCACCTTGAACTGTGTCTGTAGATTTTTTACCTTAAGAATGCAATCTTGTTTCATGATTTCCCCTTACTGCGCCGGATCTAAAGCGTCACGCAATCCGTCACCAAAAAAATTGATGCCCAGCACAAAAAGGGAGATTGCGATACCGGGCGCTATCCACATCATCGGATAGTTTTGGATCATATTGAGGCTCTTGGCGGCGTTGATGATATTTCCCCAAGTGGGAATCTCGCTTGGTACCCCAAGCCCGAGGAAGCTCAGGCCAGACTCCGAGAGCACATAGCCCGCCGTGGCTAGAGTGGTGTTGACAATTACAGGCCCCAGGGTGTTGGGCAGCAAATGCCGGAACATGATGGACGCACCGCCCACCCCGTTTGCCCGGCAGCTCTCCACAAACGGCTCCTCCTTGAGGGAGAGGATGCGGCTGCGTACAATGCGCAGCACGTTGGACCAGCCGGTGATGGCAAAAATGAAGATGAGATTTTCAACCCCGGCCCCCACAAAACCAACTAAAATGAGAATGAGCATGGTTTGAGGAAAGGCCATAAAAATTTCGGATATGTAGAGAATGGTGGCATCCACCTTACCCCCATAGTAACCGGATATACAACCCAGCACTACCCCGATTACGCTGGCCAACAGGGCGCTAACAAGGCCCACGAGAATGGACACCCGCCCACCGTAGAGGAGCCGCGCCATGAGGTCTCGTCCTACTCGGTCGGTGCCCAACCAGTGCTCTTTGGAAGGAGATAACAGTTTTTCAGCTGGTCGGAGTAAAATAGGATCATATTTGGTGAGTATGGGTGCAAATAGCGCTGCCAGCACGAGCACCAGCAAGATCCCAAGGCCCAAAACGGCCATGCGGTTCGATATAAATTTTTCAAGGTTCCGTCGCATCAGGTTGGAACCTCTTTGTTTGCGTATTTTCATGGTTGGCCTCCTGTCAATCTGTAAAACGAATGCGCGGATCCAGCATTGCCGTCACGATATCCACCAGAAAGCTTGCCAGTAGAATAACGGCGGAAATAATCAGGGTGGAGATCATCACCACCGGCATGTCCGCACCGGAGATGGCACTCATCAAGAGGCTGCCCATCCCGGGATAATTAAACACGTTCTCGATGACTACCGTACCTGAAACCAGCATGGGGATACGGAATACCAGAATGACCATGACCGGAATCACCGCGTTGCGAAAGCCGTGCTTGAAGTTTACCTCCACCTCGCTAAGGCCTTTACTCCGCGCTGTCTTGATGTACTCTTTGTTAAGCACATCAAGCATGGTGCTTCTGGTAAAGCGCATTAGGGTGGCTATAAAAGAAATGCCCAAGCATACCGAGGGCAGTACCAGAAAGTGCAGTCTATCCAAAAGACCCTCACGACCGTATTCCAGCATACCACCCGTGGGAAACCAACGAAGCCCGATGGCGAAAATGAGAATGGAACCAAGTCCGATAAAGAAGGGTGGTACAGAGATGCCGATCATTCCAAAGACTGCGTTGGTATAGTCAATCAGCGAGTTCTGGCGCACGGCTGAAATAAAGCCCAGCACCAGCCCAAAAACGGTGGCCAGAAGCAGGGAAGCCGCAGCCAGGATCATGGTGGCAGGAAGTCGGTTGACCAGCATTTGGGCAATACTGCTACCGTTGACGAGGCTGTACCCAAAATCCCCCTTCAAAATGTTTCCTATCCAGCGAAAATACTGGATGACCAGATTATCGTTAAGTCCTAAAGAGTCCCGAAGGTCCTCAAGCATCTGAGGATCCATATCCGCGTACATTTCGGGTGGAATAGTGCGGCTGAGCGCGTCTCCTGGAATCAGCTGTAATCCCAAGAATATGATGATGGAAATAAGAATGAGCTTTGGAATCAAAGATAGAATTCGTTTTATGAAATATTTCAGCATTATATCCTCCTGTGTGCGATCCATGCCGCGTGCTTTGTCCCCCGTTGGAAAGGGCCGCACGGACGTTAGCTACTCATGCGGCCCATACCTGGGAAGGAGGCTATTTACTGATCAGCTTCCAGCTCTCAAAGCGGAAATCACGGCCATCCTGGAAGTCCGCCTTAAAGACATTCTCATCCAGCTGAAGCTTGTTTTTGTTGTACACGACAATTTTACTGAGGGCATACACATGGCTGGCGTATGCATCCTTCACACCCTCAATCTGGATCTCTTTAAGCACTTTCTGCTTGCCCGCATCATCGCTTGCTGCATGGTAGGCATTGAGCATATCCGTGTACTTCGCGCGGTACTCAACATCTCCGAGCACCTTATCGGCGACGGCGCCTGCGGGGGAGAGGAACAAGTAAGCATTAGCGGTGTCGGTGGCACCGGCAGCACAGTACATCATATCCCAGTTTTTCTGCTCGTAAATGATGGAAGGAAGATCTCCCTGGGCCAGGAAAGGCTCCACTTTGACGCCTGCCTCGGCGAATGTTTGCTTCATAAGCGCCATGATGTCCGCTGTGGTCTGGTCGTCGTAGTAGTAGAGCAGCCGAAGGGTGCTGTTGAAATCAAAGCCTGCGTCGGTCAGCATTTGCTTAGCTTTCTCCACATCCCTCTTGAACAAGGGGATATCAGTGTTGTAGGCCGGTGTCAGGGGGTTTATAAAGGAAGCGGACATGATAGAGGCCTGCCCCGCATAAAAGCTGGCGATGGTCTCCTTGTCTATCAACAGTCCCAGCGCCTGACGCACCTCGGGCTTCTTTAAGGTCTCCACATACTTACCGTCACTGCTGCCGACGTTGTTGTACCAGAAGGTACGGCCACCGCCGGAAGGAATCATGAGCATCTTCAAGTTGGTATTTTGGCTTTCAAGATTCTTGGCCATATTGATGTCGTTGACGGCATTTCCGTAGACATAGTCCACTTTGCCGGCCACCGCCGCCGCGATCATGGCCTCATTGCCACCGGTGGCGTAGCTTGTAAACAAGGCTTTACGGATACCGGGACGTGGGCCGAAGTAGTCGTCATTGCGCACCACAGTGAAGTAGTTGGGGAAGGAGACTTCATCGATGCGGTAGGGGCCGGTGCCTATGGGTTTTTTCCAAAAGGCCTCATAGTTGTCAATCTCCAGGGGATTCGCGTCCTTAAGAAGGTGGCTGGGCAGGATATGCATCGTTCCCAGCAGCTGCATGAAGAAGCTGTTCGGGACAGTCAGCTTGATGGTGACGATTCCGGGCTCTGATGTTATACCGGAGATGGTCTCGGCCTTACCTTCACGTACCTCGGTCGCGCCAACGACGTTGGTGTATAAGCCCTTAGTACTCTTGGGGGATTTCAGTCTCCCGTTGATGGAGAAAACAACATCCTCTTCGGTGAAGGGGGTTCCGTCGTGCCATTTAGCATTCGTATCCAGATAGAAGGTGTATGTGAGCCCGTCATCGGAGATCTTCCATTCCTTGGCGAGCTTGGGTGTATAGGTCTTTCCGTCCTCCTGAACCTTCACGAGTGTGTCAAAGACCATTGATGGGTAAAGTGATTGGGTATCTGTCCAGGGATTCTCAAAGAGCGAGTCAGTACCTCTTCCCTGGAACCAAACCAGATTGAGCGTACCCGTCTCGCTCAGATCCTCAGCCGGTGTGGCCACGGGGGTCGAGGAATCTGTCGGAGTAGGGGTAGAGTTTGCAGGGGGTGTCGACTGGCAGCCTGTGAATACTGCAGTAAGTAAACACACAAGCAGCAGTGATGCGATGAGTTTCTTCATTGTTTTCCCTCCTAGTTTTGATAGTTTGTCTTGTTGTGACAAATGGTCTGTTTACAAGATAGCGACTGGAAGGTGGCTATGTCAAGTTGTTCAAATCAACCCGCCAATAAAGGAGAATAAATGTTTAGATTGTACAATTTTATCTCCCATCCGTCCACTTTCTTCGGGAAAAGAGGGTTGACATGGGAAGGACAGCGAGTATATCATCATGATGAGCAAAAGGGGGGCTTGGGTTGAAGCGAATATTCAAATTCTTACCAAATTTTTATGCAAAGCTGTCCTACCGGGGCAAGCTTACCGCAGCCCTGCTGGTCGTCACCTGTCTCATGGCCACCTATATGGGCCTGTCCTCCTACCGGCTCTCTTCCGCCACCATTTACGATATTAGCCGCCGGTTATCCGACCGTAACGTCAGCGCCATTCAGGGACTGCTTGCCCAGCATTTTGGCGCCGCGGAGGACCAACTGACGCGGCTGCTGCGCAACCCCGTTGTGCAGGAACTGGTGGGACTCAGGTTCGTCGAGCCCGCCGAGCGTGTGAGGATGGACACCTCCGTGAAAGAAGCCCTGCGGGTACTACAACCCACTACATATCAGAATTCCGTGACCTTCCGGCTGGTGGGCCTGTACTTTAAAAACGGCTACAGCTATACCTCCCGAAGTCACGAGGGGCTCCCCTATTCGGACTATGAGGGGGCGCTGCGCTTCTTCACCGAAAGAAACTACCTGTCAGACAGCGCCTACAACTCCATTACCTGGTGCGAATCCATCTCCGTTATGGACGATTTTGGTACGCTCCGCAACGCTCTGCTGGGTGTCCGCCCGCTCTACGACGGTACCACCGCCGAGCAGCGAGGACTCATGGTATTCGCCATGGACGAAGAGGAACTCTACAAGCTCTATTCCGGCTTTTCGGACAAGGCTGTACTCATGCACCGCAGCGGAAAAATCATTTCCTCCATGGAAAAAACGATGCTGGGCCAATACATGCCCGACGAAAGGCTCCGGCAGGAAATTCTGAACGCTCCTTCCGCCGTGACCAGCCTTCGTTATCGGGACGGTGCGCAGCAGCGTTTGGTCTCCTTTCAGCGCCTAGCCGGCAATAATGTATTTTTTGTTCTTCCCTTTGATTATTACCGCAGCCTGCAGCAGCAGGAAATCCAAAGCTTCACCTTCGGAAGCGCCCTCCTCGCACTCATCGGCATGCTGCTAGGCACGCTTTTCGCCTTTATGTTTTCACGTGAGCTGTCCTCCTCCATCCTGTCCCTCAAAACCGTGGTGCAACGGGTTTATGACGGAGATCTGGACGCCCGCTTCACCTCCCGTAATACCGATGAGATCGCCTATCTGGGCGAGCACATCAACGATATGCTCGTCCACATCAACAGCCTTTTTGAGATTCAGGAGCAGGATGCCGCCATCAAGCGGGATTTGGAGCTGCGACTCATGCAGTCACAGATTAATCCCCACCTGCTGTACAACACGCTGGACAGCGTACTCTGGGCCGTCCGGAGCAATAACACCGAGCATACCGAGCAGCTCATTGAGTCCCTTAGCGCCTTTTTCAAGGGCACCCTCTCCGGAGGCAGCTCGCTTGTCTCACTGGAGACGGAGCTTGGCACCATTCGGCACTATCTGCGCATCCAACAGTTAGCCCGGGATAAGAGTTTCGAGCTTAACTGCGACATCTCCGCCCCTCTTCTCACCCACCCTATAGTGAAGCTCTCCCTCCAGCCCATAGTGGAAAACGCCATCATCCACGGATTTTCCGGCTACCGGGACGACGGGGAAATCACTATCGCGGCAGTCATCCTGGGCGGGGAGCTGCACATCCGAGTCTCCGACAACGGTATTGGCATCATGCCGGAGGAACTGCTGCAGCTCAATGAGTTTCTGAACACCTATCCTCCGCCCCCCAACCACCGGCACTTCGGACTCTATAACGTCAACCGGCGCATTAAGAACACTTTCGGTCCCGCATACGGCCTATCCGTGGACAGTGAGGTAGGACATTTTACCGCCGTTATCATCCGAATGCCGCACCAACCCAAATAAGGAGAAAACAATGTATGACGTAATGATAATTGACGACGACACCGCCATCCGCGAGCACCTCAAGGACATTATCGACTGGGAGGGGCTCGGTCTGCGGTTGGTCTGTGAGGCCGGCGACAGTGATACTGCCCGGGAGCTGTATCAGCTCCACACCCCCAAAATAGTCGTGACTGACATCAATATACCCACCATATCCGGACTGGAGTTAGCCCGGGAGTTTCTTAAAACCGACCCGGAAATCCGCTTCATTGTCATCACCGGCTACAACGACTTTGAGTATGTCCGGGATTCTGTCGCGCTGGGGGCCGTGGAACTCCTGTCAAAGCCCCTGTTCCACGCCGACATCAACGGCAGTCTTGCCAAGGCTGTGGCGGGCTTTGATGAGCTTAGGAAGCGCCAGACATCTTCCCGGCTGCTGCAGCAGCTGGTCAGCGAGAACCTGCCCATGCTCCGGGAGCGGTACGCGGCTTACTTACTCCAACCCCATCCGGAGCTATCCCTACAGATCGTGGAGGAGAAGCTGCGAATGCTGCACATCGACATCTCCGGTTCCAGCTATGCGGTGGCGCTTATGGCGCCAGAGCTGCAAAGCGGCGGTTCAGACCGGACGGAGATGGCCCTGATGGCCACCAAGAATGAGGCGGACAAGCATCTGGCTTCCGCGGGCTTCTCCCGCTTCTCCTTCTTAGATGAAGCTTATCGGCTCAACTGCATTGTCGGCTGGGACTTTCCGAACGGGGACGAGCTGTTGGAGCAGACGATCAACCGCATCTCGGAGCGAATGAGTTTTCTATTTCACTTAAACCTTTCCGCAGGCATTGGCCAGCCCGCCGCCAGTCTGCTGGAGTTATCCATCTCCGCGGCTCAGGCTATGTCGGCCCTCAACCTCCGCAGTACACTGGAGTTTGGTGATGTCGTCAGCTACAAGAACATCGCGCGGCTAGCCTCCCCCGCTCCCATCTACCGGGATCCGCAGCTTCTTGAGCTGGGTAACCATTTCAAGGCCAACCGCCTTGACAGTCTTCGTTCCGCCATTGATCGGCATTTCGTCGAGCAAACCGTCCGCGGCGTGGATCTGGCCCGTCTGCGGGAGTTTTCACTGGAGTATGTGTCCGCCATCTTCTCCCTGAGCCTCTCCCTGGGACTGTCTGTGGAGAGCATTCCCGATTACCCCGAGGCGCTGTCCCGCCTGATCTCCTGCCGCACTGCCGAAACGCTGCGAGAGCATTTGCTGTCCACCACGGAGACGCTGCTTCGGCTGCTGTTCCAGAAGCGCTCGGACAGCAAAAACCGGCTCATCGCCGACGCCAAGGACTTCATCAACGCCAACCTGTCCAATGAAAAGCTCAGCCTGGAGATGGTCAGCTCGGAAATCGGCCTGTCCAGCATCTATTTCTGCAAGCTTTTCCACAAAGAGGCCGGAGTTACTTTCAACGAGTATCTGAACAGCCAGCGCATCAGGCTGGCCAAAAAGATGCTGGCCGAGACCAACAAGAAAGTTTTCGAGGTCTGTTATGACTCGGGATACAGCGATCCCAAGTATTTTAATCGCATCTTCAAGCGCACGGTGGGCATTACACCCCTAGAGTACAAAAAAAGCCTGTGATCATTAAGAATAATAAGAACCCTTCGGCTTACGCCTCTGGAACCTTGTTATGATACATAATAAGAACCCTTCGGCTTACGCCTCTGGAACCTTGTTATGATACATAATAATGGCTATAACATAGATTTTATCAATGTTATAGCCATTTCACATCTTGTTAGCTTTTCTTTTCCGCGGAATGCTTCCCGACTGCAGGTGCGTTTCACGCACTTCTTTATGCGGGATCCCTGGACTTCAAGGTCGACACCGACCGTATTTTCCAATGTGTAGTATCGGGGCTGTATTTAAAAACGACTTCAAGAGTATTTTGACCATTTACTAAATCTTTAAAGCTTTCGTTATTTTCCTCTTTTATAGAAACCGTTACCTGAATCTGGGTCATTATGACATAGGGCTCCCCCTGATCCTCTAAAATGGTCAGCGGCTTAATATCCGTTTCTTTCTGTTCTTCCTGTATGGTAATAGCTTGGATGGCTGAAATAAACTTTATGTATTCTTCTTTGCTATAGATTTTACCCCAGAGTGTGGCCCCCCCATCAAGAAGAGTGAAGGACTCCTCAATCCTGTTCTTTGAAATATCGGTGAACCACTGAACGGCAACGATGTTTAATTCATCTCCCATAAAGGATTTGAAGTCACGTAAAGCAGCATCCTTAACCTGAAGCTCTTTAAGATAGTCATTTTCCCTTTGAAGCGCCAAGCGCACCTGTTGTTCAAGGTCCACAATCTTATCCCGCTGCTCATCATTTTGCTTATCAAGAGCCTTAATATCCTGCTCCAGCTCTTCCACCGTAGTCTGAAGCGTACGATTCTGCCCACGAAGCCAATCCTGCTCAATCTTATCGGTGTCCCTTTGTTTGAGTAAATTCTCTTTATCCCATAGCAGGTAGTTTAACATAAGAAAGACAAATAGTACCAGAAATGAAATCATGACTACTACAAATTTCTTCATTGTCTACCCCCTCGACTGCTCCTTGGTAATAGGGATCAAAGCTTGAACAAACGAATGGCATTGTTTGATGTAGCATCTTCGGCATCAATATAGTCAATAGCCTTAATCTCTGCAATTTTATTCAGAACATGCTTAATGAGGCCTGACCAATTCCTTTGGCCCCTATAGGGCTCGGGAGTCATATAGGGACAATCCGTCTCTACCAGCAGCATGTCAAGCGGTGTATACCTCACTACCTCAATTGGCTTATGGGCATTCTTAAAGGTCAGTGCCCCTCCAATTCCGATTTTAAATCCCATCTCAAGCACTTCCCTGGCCATCTCCCTGGAACCTGAAAAGCAATGAAAAACGCCCCCGACCTCATAACCTTTTTCAGCCCTCACGATATCCAGAATATCCTTATGGGCTTCTCGATCATGAATGATAATAGGAAGCTTTAACTTACGCGCCAAAGCAATTTGTTTTGCGAACCATTCTCTTTGTACTTCCCGAGGAGAAAAATCATAGTGGTAATCCAATCCTATTTCTCCAATGGCCACAACTTTTTTCTCCCCGGTCATGGCCGTCAAGGCTTCGAGCGTATTTTCCCCGCAGCTTGACGCCTCATGGGGATGAACGCCAACAGCTGCGTACATAAACGGGTATTTACGGGACAGGTCAATACATGCTTCGGAGCTTTTAAGATCGCAACCTGCATTAATAATATGGGTTACACCATGGTTCACGCATTGGGTCAATATTTCGTCCCTATCAAGGTCAAATTTTTCGTCATCATAATGAGCATGCGAGTCAATCAATTAAAAATCTCCATTCTAGTAAGAGCCCCTCGTTTCTTACCTGGTATATAGTCAGCTTACCTTGGTACCGTCCGGAATATCGTCCTCCACAGTGACCAATACCAGCTTTCCGGTTTCTTTATCCGAAGCCGCTAATATCATGCCCTGGCTTTCAATGCCGCGAAGCTTGGCAGGCTTCAAATTTGCCACCAGAATCAGAGTTTTTCCTACCATATCCTCAGGTCGGTAGTACTGTGCAATACCTGAAACGACCTGTCTCTCCTCATTACCGCATTGAACCTTAAGCTTCAGAAGCTTGTCGCTTTTCTCAACCTTCTCACAGGTAAGCACCTTAACAACCCTTAAATCAAGCTTTGCGAAATCCTCAATGCCAATAAGCTGGGTTTCCGAAGGCTTTTCCTCATCAGGCTTTGAACCCTCGGACAGGGCTTTTTTATCCTTACTGCCTTCCGCCTCTGCATGGCTGGAGCCACCTGTAGAGGAATTCATGCTTTCAAGGGCCTGAAGCTCCTTGGCGATATCGATACGAGGGAAGATAATGTCTCCCGGTACAACAGATCCTTGAGGAGTATAAACACCGAACCTGCCCGCGCTTTCCCATCCTCTCTGACCCTCAGCAATAGAAAGCTGGGCCCAGATTTTCTCAGGTGTCTCCGGCATAAAGGGTTGTATAAGGATGGACACGATACGTATGCTTTCAGCAAGATTATACATGACCTCTGCCAGCCTGGGTTTTTTCTGTTCATCCTTGGCAAGAGCCCAGGGCATGGTCTCATCAATATATTTGTTAGTACGCGAAACAGCTTTCCATATTTCTGTGAGAGCTGAACTGAACTGAAGCTTGTCAAGAAGCTCTTCAGTTCTTTCCTTAACCTGAGTGACCACATTCTTTAACTCATCGTCAAATTCTCCGGCCTGCCGCACCAATGGAATAACGCCTCCGAAATATTTCTGGATCATGGCCACCGTGCGGCTTACCAAGTTCCCCAAATCATTGGCCAGATCAGAATTGATGCGCGTAATAAGGGCCTCATTTGAGAATACGCCGTCAGCTCCAAAAGGCACTTCCCTTAAAAGGAAATAGCGGATAGCATCAAGACCATATTTTTCAACGAGTATAGCAGGATCTACCACATTACCCTTGGACTTGGACATTTTCCCGCCCTCCAGCACAAGCCATCCATGGCCAAAAACCTGCTTGGGTAGCGGTAGTTCAAGAGCCATCAGCATGGCGGGCCAGATAATGGTATGGAACCGAACTATTTCTTTTCCAACCAATTGGACATCTGCAGGCCAAAACTTCTTAAATTTATCGTCGTCTGAAGAAAGATAGCCCAGAGCAGTAATATAATTGGAGAGCGCATCTATCCAGACATAGACCACATGCTTCTCATCAAAGGTTACAGGAACACCCCAGTTGAAGGAGGTACGGGACACACACAAGTCCTCAAGGCCCGGCCTTAAAAAGTTATTCAGCATTTCATTGCGTCTGGATGTAGGCTGAATAAATTCTGTATTTTCTTCCATGAGCTTAATAAGCCTATCCTGATACTTTGAAAGCTTAAAGAAATAGCTTTCCTCCCTGGTTTTCTCGACGGGCCTTCCACAATCCGGGCATTTCCCCTCCTGAAGCTGGGTTTCAGTCCAGAAGGATTCACAGGGTGTACAATACCAGCCTTCATACTCGCTTTTATAGATATCCCCTTTATCATAAAGCATCTTAAAAATCTTTTGAACAGCCTCAACATGTTCCGGATCAGTGGTGCGGATAAATTTATCATGGGTAATTTTCATAAGGCTCCAAAGATCTTTTATACCTTCAACAATTTTATCCACATATTCCTTCGGTGTTACGCCATTTTCGGCTGCAACGCGTTGAATTTTCTGCCCGTGCTCATCGGTACCTGTCAAGAACATGACATCATAGCCTTGAAGCCTTTTATAACGTGCCATAACATCAGCCGCCACCGTTGTATAGGAATGGCCGATATGAAGTTTTCCACTGGGATAATAGATGGGTGTGGTAATGTAGAATGTCTTTTTGTTCACTTTATAAGTCCCTCCACCAAATTTAGACTGAATTCTTCTATTTAAATTATAAAAACCAATTTTTAGTTCATGGAGATAATAGTATTATAACACAACGTGTTTCAATAACTTGGTTACCTGTTCGAAATTTTAATTTCGGTAACAGGTAATGTTATTATAACATAATTGTCATATGTTTGTAATATTCTCTTGAACAGTCAGGATAGCTGTACAAAAGATGCCTTTCCCCTGTCCAAAATCCGTTAGGCCCTCACCAGTGGTGGCAGTTATTCCTACGCTCCGGCTTCCTATGCCCAGAAGCGAGGCAATACTCTCCCTCATGGAATCAATATGAGGGGCCAGCTTTGGTCTCATAGCTTCAATGGATAATGAAACATGAATTATTTTATGTTCTTTCAGAGTATCAAGTGCTTTTTTTAAATAAACCCTGCTATCGGTGATACCTTCTTTTAAACAGAGATCATCGGCTATTTTACCCAGAATATTAACGCATGAAATTCCTGAAATGGCATTGGTAAGAGCATGTAGCACCACATCGGCATCGCTGTTGCCTAATAGCGCGGGGCAGCCTTTTATAACAACCCCTCCCAGTACAAGCATTTTTTCGCTTTCTTCTTCTATAAATCGATGACTATCCTGTCCTATTGCTACTTTAAACAGCCTTAACCAGCTCCTTATTTTTCATTTTACCCCTTAGGGATGATCGAAATTGAACTTCCGATAGTCATCCGACAAAAGCAGAAGAATCGCATATATTTTGCCGGAAGAATCTGAAGTTATACTTCAATTGCTCCTTAAATGAAAACTTAGCCTTTTATTGTAGTATAATAGAACACATCATATAAAGAAAGAGTATTAAAAAATAACTGCCGTAATTTATTCAGGCAGTTATTTTTATACTCTGAGAAATATTAAAATCAAATACTATAATCCCTTTTCACGCAACCGATAGCCCAAAACCATAAGGCTGTCGCTTAAGTGGACATTCTCCACCACTGTGTCGTTTCCCACTTTCAAATCAGTAGGTGAAAAGTTCCAAATTCCTTTTACACCCAAACCAGCCACTTTAGCAGCAAGATCATTGACTTTACTGTTGGGCACGGTAAGCACGGCTATATCCACCTTGTTATTGGTTAAAAAGTCATCTAATTCGTCCATATGGCGGACCTTGATATTATGGATGAGGGATCCGATTTTATCCTTATCCACATCAAAAATAGCCTTGATGTCGAAGCCTCTGTTTTTAAAATTCTCGTAATTGGCAAGAGCGTTTCCCATATTACCTGCTCCAATGATGATACAAGAGAACCGCATATGAGTACCAAGTATCTTACCGATCTCCTCATACAAAGACTCCACATTATAGCCATATCCCTGTTGACCGAATCCACCAAAGCAGTTTAAATCCTGACGGATCTGCGAAGCCGTGATACCCATGCGCATGCTTAATTCCTTGGATGAGATGCGCTTGATATCCAGCTTTATGAGGTCAGAAAGATAACGAAAATATCTGGGGAGCCTTCTGATGACCGCCATGGAAATTTTCTTTTCCTCGTTCATGGTATCAACCTGCCTTAATCTTTGTTTAAAATATTACATAAATTTTTGTTTTTATTGTAGCATATTTGTTATTTTTTTGTCAAATGCTACGGCGTTAAGTTCTCAGTGTTCTTCCTGTTCTTCAGAGCCTTACATTGACGCCCTGCGCAATTAAATAATGTTTCAAATCGGTAATTTTCATTTCACCGAAATGAAACAGGGATGCAGCCAAAACAGCATCTGCTTTGCCCTCTGTGAGAGCCTCCTTGAAATGCTCATAGGTTCCGGCGCCGCCTGAGGCTATAACAGGAATTTGCACTGCCTCCGAAACAGTTCTGGTAAGCTCAATATCATAACCCGACTTAGTGCCGTCACAATCCATGCTTGTAAGAAGAATTTCTCCCGCGCCACGTTTCTCGGTCTCATAAGCCCATTCCACAGCATCCCTTCCAGTATTGACACGTCCGCCGTTCAAATATACCTCCCACCCGGATTCATTATGTCGCCGTTTGGCATCAATTGCCACCACAACACACTGGGATCCGAAGCGTAAGGCTGCCTCTGTTATGAGCTCCGGCCTTTTAAGGGCCGCTGAATTGACACCGATTTTATCAGCACCGGCGAGTAAGATCTGGCGAAAATCCTCCACCGACCGGATACCGCCTCCTACAGTAAAGGGAATAAACACTTGCTCTGCCACCCGGGAAACCACGTTTAGCATGATACTGCGGGAGTCGGAGGATGCGGTTATGTCGAGGAAGGTAAGCTCATCGGCTCCTGCCCTGTCATAGGCCGCGGCACAGGCCACCGGATCACCCGCATCAACAAGATTCACAAACTGTATGCCTTTGACCACCCTGCCTCCATGAACATCAAGGCAGGGAATGATTCTTTTAGTCAGCATGTCATACCTCTTCCAAGTGTACGTAAAGCATTTTTTAAATCAATTGCCCCGGTATAAAGAGCTTTTCCCACGATGGCGCCCTGAACACCGATCTCTCTGAGACTGGCAAGATCCTCTATTGAGGAAACACCACCGGAAGCAATGACCTCAAGCCCGACATGACCCAACATCTCCTCCATTGCTGAAAGGTTGGGCCCTGTCAGCATGCCGTCTGTGGCTATGTCGGTATAGATAATAGTCTTAACACCAAGAGACTCCATTTTTCTAGCAAATTCAACGGCTTTGAAATCACTGGTCTTCTCCCAGCCTTCAATGGCAACATATCCGTCCCTGGCATCGATTCCTACTGCAATACGGCTTTTATATCTTAAAACAGCCTGAGCCACAAGCTCCGGGTTTTGAACAGCCGATGTCCCTAAAATAACTCGGGAAACCCCTGATTCCAAAACGGTTTCAATATCCTTCAGGGTTCGGATGCCACCCCCCGTCTGAACGGGAATTACGATCATCTTGGCCATACGGCTGATAAGCTCACGATTGCTCGATTCGCCCCGTGCGCCATCTAAATCCACCACATGAATATACTGGGCTCCATCCTTTTGAAATTTTAGGGCGATGTCGGCAGGATCATCTGAAAAGACCGTCATTTCCTCATACCGCCCCTGGGTCAGACGCACACATTTTCCGCCTCGAATATCAATTGCAGGATATAAAATCATTTAAGCTTTACCGCCTTTAAGAAATTTCGAATAAGGGTCAAGCCCGCATCTCCGCTTTTTTCAGGATGGAACTGCATGGCAAAAACATTATCCGTTGCAATGGCAGCGTCAAAAGATAAGCCATAATGAGCCTTAGCCGCTACCAGACTTTTATCGGCAACATCCACATAATAAGAGTGGACAAAATACACGTAGGCTTCTTTGCTATGCTCAGGAGAATCATTTGTTAGACCCTCAAAAAAAGGACAATACCTTGGAAGGGTAAGATTATTCCAGCCCATATGAGGCACCTTAAGGCCTAAATCAGAGGGAAATTTTTTGACCTTGCCCTTAAAAATACCCAATCCTCCCACATCGGGAGCTCCTTGCGAGTGCTCTTCACTGGATTCAAAAAGCATCTGGTAGCCCAGACAAATGCCCAGAAAGGGTTTTCCCATTTGGATACAGGCTTTGACCACGCGATCCATGCCCTTTTCCACTAGGCTTTGCATGCAATCGGCAAACGCACCCACACCGGGTAGCACTACCGCATCACTTGTGAGAATGGTATGTTCATCACAGGTTATGATTGGTGATACACCAACTCGCTCCAGGGCCTTGGCAACACTTCTCAAATTGCCAGCCTCGTAATCAATAATGGTGATCATGCTGTAAACTTCTTTCCGGTGATTCTTTCATAGGCCTCAATATACTTGGCTTGAGTCTTTTGGATGACTTCATCGGGGAGCTTGGGTGCCGGAGGCTGCTTATCCCAGATTAATGTCTCCAGGTATTCTCTTAAGAATTGCTTGTCAAAGCTCTTTTGCGCACGGCCCGGTTCATAATTGGACAGCTCCCAGAAGCGGGAAGAATCAGGAGTGCACATCTCATCCGCAATAACCATTTTTCCATCCAGCATACCAAATTCGAACTTTGTGTCGGCCAGGATAATACCGCGGCTTAGTGCATATTCATTGGCCTTTTTATACAGGGCAATGGATTTTTCCTTAAGCTCTGAAGCCAGTTCCTCCCCAATCTGCTCTCTTATGTAGTCATAGCTTACATTCATATCATGACCTTCGGTAGCTTTAGTGGATGGGGTAAAAATGGGCTCCGGAAGTCTATCAGCCTGCTTTAGGCCTTCAGGGAGCTTAATTCCGCTGACTGCTCCTGTCGCCTTGTAATCCTTAAGGCCTGAGCCTTCAAGATACCCTCGCACAATACATTCAGCCGGAAGCATCCGGGCTTTTCTCACCAGCATGGAACGGCCCTGGAGCTCTTCCTTGAATTTGGAAAGCCCCATGGGGTACTCTGTAACATCCGTTGATACCACATGGTTCCCAATAATGTCCCGGCAAAAGTCAAACCAGAACTCAGAAATCCCATTGAGTACGCAGCCCTTGTTGGGGATCAGATCATCAAAAACTACATCAAAAGCGGAAATGCGGTCGGTAACAATCATGAGAAGCATATCTTCCCCGACCTTGTAAACATCTCTGACCTTGCCCTTGATAAAAACCGGAAGATCAATAAAGTTTGTATCTCTTAAAAGCATTGACGTTCCCTCACTCTCATTTATATAAAATAAAATTTTCTATGTCTTCGATTATCCTATCGAAATCTCCGATTTCACTTACGGGTGGGGTTATAATGAACCTTTCGTAGATAAAACACCTTTAATGGTGGGATCCACTGTTACAGCCTCGCGTAATGCCCGAGCGAAAGCCTTGAAAACCGCCTCGATAATATGATGATTGTTTTGTCCATGGAGAAGCTTGATGTGGAGTGTCATTCCTGCATTGACCGAAACCGCTCTAAAAAACTCCTCAAATAGCTCTGTGTCCATTTCTCCCACCTTTGAGTTGGAGAAAGGCACATCAAAATAGAGAAAGGGACGGTTGGACAAATCAAGAGAGACCATAGCAAGGGATTCATCCATGGGTATCATGCTGTTTCCAAATCTTTTAATGGACTCCCGCGTGCCTAAAGCATCTGAAATGGCTTTGCCCAACACAATACCGATATCCTCGGCAGTATGGTGGCCGTCCACAAAAAGGTCACCCTTACAGTCCAGACTTAAGTCAAACCGACCGTGACCTGAAAACAAGGTCAGCATATGGTCCAAAAAACCAATACCTGTGTTGATGGCATTATGACCTTGTCCATCCAGATTCAGAGTAAGCGAAATTTCTGTTTCTTTTGTTTTCCTGACTAATTCGGCGTTTCTCATAGCTTTACCTCAACGCTAATCTGTTTTAACCCTTTAAAAAAGATGAATTTTTTTGCACCATCTATTATAACATTGTGATGTTTACCTTGCCATTATCTTCTTGATGGCCTGAACCACTCTTTCCATATCTTGATCCGTACCAATGGTAATACGAAGCCAATCAGCAATTCCAGGTTGTTTGAAGTTTCTGACAATAATCCCTTCTTGCTTTAGAAGGATAATGGCATCCTCACCTTTAATACCGGGAATGCTGACAAAAAGAAAATTTGCCATGGAATCGGTGACCATCAGGCCCATTTCCTTAAACTGCGCTTTTACCCACTCCCGGGTTTTGATAATCTTCCCCTTGGTTTCTTCAAAATAGCTTTTATCCTTAAAAGCAACTTCTGCAGCCACTTGAGCTATTGTGTCCAAAGGGTACGAGTTAAATGAATTCTTGACACGTGCGAGGCCTTCCATCAGCTCCTGTTTACCTATAGCTATGCCGATGCGAAGTCCTGCCAGTGCTCTGGATTTTGAGAGCGTCTGAACAACAATGAGATTGTCGTACCTTGAGATCAATGGAACGCAGGATTGGCTTCCAAAATCTACATAGGCCTCGTCTACCACAATCAGGGTATCCGGTCTCTCCTTTAAAAGCTTTTCAATGGTCTCTACAGGTATGTAAAGACCGGTGGGTGCATTGGGGTTGGCAAAAATAATAGCTTTTATGTTTCCGGGGTGGTAGTCATTGAAATCAATTGAAAAATCTTCTTTTACCGGGACTTTAATATAGGGGACCTCATAAAGAGCGCTGTAAACGGGATAAAAACTGTAGGTGATATCTGGAAAGGCGATGGTTGTCGTCTTGTCAAAAAAGGCCTTGAATAAAAAGCCCAACACCTCATCGGAGCCATTACCTGCAAACACTTCTTTTTCCGATATGCCGTAATAGTCTGAAACTGCCTTTTTTATAATATTACCCTCGCTATTGGGATACAGGCGCAAATCTGCGAGATCAATATTCTTTATCCGCTCCATCACAAGTGGCGACGGCGGATAGGGGTTTTCATTGGTATTAAGCTTAATCATACTCTTGTCCGTGGTCTGTTCACCCGGCACATAGGGTTGGATGCTCCTTGTATTCATACTCAAAAAACGGCTCACTGCTTTTCTCCCTCCTTGTCCCTATTTCGTATGCGAATGGCCTCGGCATGGGCGGTAAGGCCTTCAGCATCGGCAAAAGCAGCAACAGAATCTGCTGCTTTAAGAAAAGCCTTTTGACTATATGAGATCACGCTTTGCCGCTTGACAAAATCATAGACCCCCAGGGGTGAGAAGAACCTGGCCGTACCCGAGGTCGGCAGGGTGTGATTGGGGCCTGCAAAATAATCTCCTAACGGCTCAGGGGTGAAGCTACCCAGGAATATGGCTCCTGCGTTTTTGATGCCGGACAGGAGTGAGAACGGATCGGCCGTGCACACCTCCAGATGCTCGGGAGCAATGATATTGGCGATGTCAATTGCCTCGTCAAGGGATTGAGTTAAAACAACAGCGCCATAATCCTGGATAGACTTTGCAGCAATCTCATTCCGGGATAATTTCGAAAGCTGTAGCTCAAGCTCGCGCTCAACCTGTAAAGCTATTTGTTTGGAGGTTGCAACCAAAATGGCCGAAGCAAGCACATCATGTTCAGCCTGGGAAAGGAGATCAGCAGCAACATAAGCAGGATTAGCCGTTTCATCGGCAATGACCAGTACCTCGCTAGGCCCTGCAATCATGTCTATGCCGCAGATTCCGAATACCAATTTCTTGGCCGTTGCCACGTAGATATTACCGGGGCCGACGATCTTATCCACCTTAGGCAAGGTCTCAGTACCATAAGCCATTGCAGCTACAGCCTGGGCACCGCCCACAGTGAAAACCCGATCCACGCCAGCAAGCTTTGCACAGGCCAGGACCAAGGGATTTATTTTCCCGTTCTTGCCGGGAGGAGAACAGAGAATAACCTCATTGACCCCGGCCACCTTGGCCGGAATTGCATCCATGAGCACCGTAGAAGGCAAGGGGGCACTCCCTGCCGGAGCATACACACCTACCCGATTAAGCGGCGTCACCTTCTGACCCAAAAGGGTGCCATCCGCCTGTGTCATAAACCAGGAATTTTCCCGCTGTTTTTCATGAAAGGCTTTGATATTGGCAGCCGCTTGTTCCATAACCCTTAAAAGCTCTTTATCAACTGAAAGCAGGGCTCCTTCAAGCTCAAATTTTGAAACCTCCAAAGCACTGACATCCAAAACAACACCATCAAATTCTTTGGTGTAGTCAATCAATGCCCTATCCCCGCGTTCCTTGACACTGTGCAGAATGCCGGAAACAGCATCCTCTATGTCCTTCCGGCCTTCAGGACTGCGCTCCTTCAATCGGTCAAAAAGTATATTAAAATCATCCTTGCCATATTCGTATACTTTCATGAATATCCACTCCTTGATTCCTTCCTTTTTTAGAGCTGGCTTCGGATAGCCTCTATAAGCTTTGTAATACGTTCATTTTCAATCTTCATGCTCACACGGTTAACGACCATTCTTGCACTGATATCGGCAATGGTATCCAAAACCACGAGACCATTTTCCTTTAATGTACGCCCGGTCTCCACCAGATCGACAATAACCTCGGAAAGGCCTACCAGCGGGGCCAATTCAACTGAGCCGCTCAGCTTTATGATTTCCACCGATTCCCTTCGTTTATGCCGAAAATACATTCTTGCCACCTCGGGATATTTGGTGGCCACCCGGGTAATGGATACCGTATCCATGCGTCCTTCAAGCTCTTTAGGTCCGGCAACACACATCTTACACCTGGCAAAACCCAGATTTAAAACCTCATAGAGATCCCGGCCCTCTTCCAGAAGGGTGTCCTTGCCCACAATACCGATATCGGCGGCTCCGTATTCGACATAGACGGGTACATCAGCAGGTTTTGCAAGAAAGAACCGGATTTTGCTTTTTTCATCGCTTAGAATGAGCTTTCTGGAATTGCTTTTAAGCTCGGTGCAGTCAATTCCAGCACCCTCCAAAAGGTCAAGGGTCAGCTCAGTTAAGCGTCCCTTGGACAGGGCAATGGTAATGTATCTCATAATGCGACTTCCCTCCTGGAACCATTCTGATTGATGTGTATATGGCGGTTGATTCCCTTTGAAAGGGCATAGCTTTTTATTTTCTCCATGTCCATATTCTCAAAGCCTCTTTGTTCAAGATAAAGCTCCGCCGGTATGCCTTGTTCGATTAGCTCACGGCATAAATCGCTGGCAGACCTTCTTGCTCCAGATTCATAGGTAACAAGGCATCCCTCATCCCCTGGACTTTGAAGCTTCTTTTGCCTCTCAAGGGCCATTAGAACCATATTAACGCCCAGAGAAAACCCTGTGGCTTCGCACTTCATTCCAAATTTGGACACCAGCTCATCGTAACGTCCTCCGCTTAAGATCGGGAAACCTACACCATAGGTATACCCTCGGAATACAAGTCCGGTATAATAATTCAAGCTTTGAACCATACCTAAATCTATGGATACATATTGGGCCAGATTACGATCCTCAAGTATTTCAAGGATAGCCTTGATATTAAGAAGCGCCTTAGTCGCCCTTTCACCGATATCCTCATAATGGATTCGCTGGAGAATATCCTTTGAGCCAAAGAGCTTGGGCAGATCAAGAATGAGCGTTTTTATGGCTTCCTTCACCTGATGGTGATCCATAACCTGCTCCACACCAACAAAATCCTTGAGATCAATGAGCTCTCGGACTTCCTCAACCTCTTCATCAGTGAGGCCGGTCTCTTCCATTAGTCCTTTAAAAAATTCCACCTGGCCGATGTCAATCTGGAAATCGTCGATACCGGTAGCTTTAACAGCCTCCACAGCCATAGCCACCACCTCGGCATCAGCCTCCGGGGTATTTATACCCATTATCTCGCAGCCTGCCTGGGTAAATTCATTCTGCCTTCCCCCGCCCAATTCGTCGAAGCTGAAGGTATTGCCGATATAGCAGCACTTTAGGGGAAAGTCCTCTTCCTTGAGCTTAGTCGCCGCGACCCGTGCCACCGGCACTGTCATATCCGGTCTCAGCACCAATAAACGACCTTTTGAATCACAGAATTTATACATGCTCTCCTGCCTGATAAGGCCCCTCTCCCCACTAAAGGCATCATAGAATTCAATGGTAGGAGTCTCCAGCTCACGATAGCCGTTAAGCCTGAAAATATTACGAAGCTTATCTTCCAGTTGGCGTTTCTGCCGGCAGGAAGTAAACAGTATATCCTGTACCCCTTCGGGTGTGTAGATGTTCCATCTTTTCATGCTTTTTCTCCTCGCTTCTATACTTCACTGTGATAAAGCGATAAATTATTAATGTGTATAGTTTATAGTGAGAGGCCCGTCCGTGTCAAGCACTAATTGACACCTAAATCAGACGACTAAGGAGCAATCGAAATATAACCTCCGATTCTTTCGGCAAAACAAATTCAAATCTTCTGCTTTTACCGGAAGATCTATCGGAAGTTATACTTCGATCATCCCTAAACAATCATTAACACCTGTCTCTAATTCTATCCGTGGAAGGAAACATTGTCTTTTAACTCTTGGAATCCTTTAGTGGGCAGGACAAACCTTCAATAGTATTATATTTTACATCACTAATTGTAACATATTACCATTACGTGGAGCGAGTTAATTGACGTTTTCTCTCAGAAAGATCAACGCGTAGTTTTTGAGAACAACTTCCTAATATATGGTATAATGATAAAAATTGATCCATTCTTAATTGCAGCTAGTCTGCTATTTATAAGGAGATGAACCTTATGCCAATTGTAAAACTAAGTATGATTAAAGGAAGAACTGCAACTGAAAAATTGAATGTTATATCTGGAATACATAACGCTTTGCTTGAATCTTTTAAAATTCCTGAAGATGATAAGAATTTTAGGATAATGGAGTTCGAAAAAGAAGATTATGTTTTACCACCTGGAAAGTCTGAGAAGTATACTCTTATAGAGATGACTATTTTTCCAGGAAGATCGATTGATGCAAAACGGTTATTATATAGGAGAATTGTAGAAAACTTAGATCAATTAGGTATAGATCCAAAAGACATATTCATCATTTTATATGAAGAACCCTTGGACAATTGGGGAGTACGTGGAGGCCATCCAGCAAGTGAAATTAATATAGGGTTCAATTTGAAAGTATAGTTGACAATATTAATCATTTTATTAGTAAAAAACGAATCTCTATTCCCAAAAGTGACCAAATAATTAGATTCTAAAATATTATTGTTTCACTTCTCCTAATAGAGCTTTCACACTGGCGGGTGTGCTTGTGGGAATGCGCTTCCAAGCCGTCTCACCGGGGCAAGCAGTCTAGCTAGGGCTTTAAATGCTAGAAATTATCCTTTAGGTGTAAATCAGATAAAAGATTCTTTTTACAACAAAATTTCAAGCCCGACGATAGATAAAGGCAACAAGGCCATAAGCTTAAAAATAATTGCACAGCATACATAAAAAATAATCATATAAATTTTAAAGGAGATGAATGAATATGTTATGTCCGAATTGTAAACTTGAGAACCCCGAAGATGCCATGATCTGCGATTGTGGGTATAATTTTGAATCAGCTCTTAAAGGTATTCCCCAAACCTTTGATCCACCCACTACAAACAAGTGGATTGAAGGTTTAAAATTTTTCGCCTGGATATCTTTTGTTTTATGTATTATTGGTGGAATAGTCATCTCTTTTCGACTTTTCAACGTAAGCGTTTTTTCAGGTCTCCTAGTTATTATAGCGTCATTTGTAATAGCGTTTACAGGCACAGCCGTAACAATGATTTACATAGGTATTGCAGAAGACATAAAAGCTATACGAAATCATACAGGAAAAATTAAAACTAAGCAATGTTTTTAGCTTTGCGAACTATACCGTCCCCCGTTGTCAAGACACTTTAGCTGGTGCCATGCGCCAGAACTGGCATGGCACCAGCTTTTTCGTGGGGTTACTCCCCGTTTTTAATTGCATGCCTTCAACAGTTTTCATAACGGAAATTATTTATTGAGCCTACACTTGGCTCTTAAAAATATTATGGAGTAACCAATCTAGTTGGGAAGTCATTTGTATTATAGGCCATAGTGGCATCAGCCCCTGAGGTCTTGGTTATTTTTACCATCAAGCGCTGGTTGCTTAATGCAGTTGCAGCTGCAGTAGTAAATGTATAGGTGGAAAAATGATTTCCAGTGCCTGTCGTATTGATATCCTTTGTCTGAGAACCAATGAGCACTGCACTGCCACCGTTTGCATTTACCTTGTACAAATCAACTTTTATACTACTTGAAGCCCCAGGACTATTTGTCCATAAAGTAAAGGTCCAGGTACCGGCTGCATAGTTTTTAGTCTCTGCTGGAGCGTACCAGTAGGCTGCTGTTGTATTGACGGTTTTTACCGGCTGCCATCCGGTAACAGAGCTGTTGGCAGTCTGCATATTTTGACCGGCAGGAGTTGCTCCGCTTACAGCCGTATTATACAAGTACCAGGTAGTTGGCGTGCTACTGCTGGAAATGGTGTAGGCTGCAGCTGCTACAGCCGAGTCAGTTAATCCACTCTTTACGGCGTAGGCCTTGATTGTCTTGGTACTTGATACTGTGATGGGAGATGAATATACTGCTGAGGAGGCTGTTGGTGTAGAACCGTCAGTTGTATACCGTATAGTTGCACCACTGGTTGCACAAGAGATGGATACAGTTTGTGCAGTAGAATAGGTGCCGCCTGCAGGGCTGAAGGTCGGTGTTGACACCTGCGTTGTAGTTCCGCCATCTTGGTATACGCGTACATAGTCAACATACATTTTTGCAGGGAGAATAGTACTGCTATTAGGACTTCCAGGCCAGTTGCCTCCTATTGCCAGATTGAGAAGAATGAAGAACGGCTTATGGAATTCGTCTGTTCCGTTAATACTGTTGGCTATATTTGCTTCCCAAAACTGAGCTCCATCTATAAACCACTTTATAGAGCTGGCATTCCATTCAATGCTATAAATATGGTATTGTGTAAAATCAAGAGTTGAGGATGAACCGCCATAATATTGATATCCGTTATAATCCCAATGTATGGTTCCATGAGTTACGCCTTCGGTGTTTACATGCTCCATAATATCTATTTCGCCACATTTGGGCCAGTCTGTTGTAGGGAAATTACTGCCCAGCATCCAGAAAGCAGGCCAAATTCCTTGTCCCGTAGGAAGCTTTATTCTCGCTTCAATTTTTCCATAAGTCCACGCTTGTTTACCTAGAGTCTTAATACGGCCTGAGGTGTAATTCCTGCCACCATAGGATTCTTGCAATGCTGTGATTTCCAGATTTCCACCTGTAACAGCAACATTCTGAGTTCGATTAGTATAGTATTGTAGCTCGTTATTCCCCCATCCGTCACTGTTGGGTCCAGTTCCGATATCATAGACCCAGTTTGAAGTATTTAACGTAGTTCCATCAAACTCATCATTCCATACAAGATTCCAAGTAGCTGCAGATGCTGTTTCAGCAGGTAGCAAGGATGTTAAAAACAATGATGATAATAGAGTAAGAACAATCATAAAAATCAACGTTTTTTTACTTTTTAACATATAGATTCCTCGCTTTCACTAAACTATTAAAGAATTACCAGCCTACTCTGATAATCAGGCCTTTAGGATCTCCTACTTCATTCCTGCCTATGGTGATGTGATCGGAAATTAATATACTATGGCGTAACCAATCTAGTTGCGAAGTCATTTGTATTATAGGCCATGGTGGCATCAGCCCCTGAGGTCTTGGTTATTTTTACCATCAGGCGTTGGTTGCTTAATGCAGTGGCAACTGCAGTAGTAAATGTATAAGTGGAAAAATGATTCCCAGTGCCTGTCGTATTGACATCCTTTGTCTGAGAACCAATGAGCACTGCACTGCCGCCGTTTGCATTTACCTTATACAAATCAACTTTTATGTTACTTGAAGCGCCAGGACTGTTTGTCCATAAAGTAAAATTCCAGGTACCGGCTGCATAGGTTTTAGTCTCTGCTGGAGCATACCAGTAGGCTGCTGTTGTATTGACGGTTTTTATCGGCTGCCATCCGGTAACAGAGCTGTTGGCAGTCTGCATATTTTGGCCGGCAGGAGTTGCTCCGCTTACAGCCGTATTATACAAGTACCAGGTCGTTGGCGAGCTACCGCTGGAAATGGTGTAGGCTGCAGTTGCTACAGCCGAGTCAGTTAATCCGCTCTTTACGGCGTAGGCCTTGATTGTCTGGGTACTTGATACTGTGATGGGAGATGAGTATACTGCTGAGGAAGCTGTTGGCGTAGAACCATCAGTTGTATACCTTATAGTCGCACCACTGGTTGCACAGGAGATGGATACGGTCTGTGAAGTAGAGTAGGTGCCGCCTGCAGGGCTGAAGGTCGGTGTTGACACCTGCGTTGTAGTTCCGCCTGAAATTGAAGTACCTGTAAAGGGATTCCATTTGGCAATAGCAATAATAAGCCATGCTGTACTTGAAACACAGTTTTGTTGTGCCATTAGCCAGTAATTGTTGTTTGTGCCATTTAGACAGTAAGGTATACCTCCTGCTAAAGATCCGTCTTTCCCTTGCTTTTTGATAATCTCTCCAATAATCGAATCTGCTTTGGTATCGTTGCCCATCATCCGGTAAACACATGACATGAAGGCAGAGCCTTCAAACCAAATATCGGGACCTAACAACCCACCGCCACTTGATGAGGGTGCGGCTGCATTGTTACTTTGCCAGTCAAAATCATAAGCTGTAATTGTAGTTCCGTTATATGAAAGGCTATGAACATATTTGGGGTTTGCTAATGTACCTGGATTCCCATTGGCGTTTTCAACGTAACTTATGGAAGCTTGATAGTTGCGTGTTCCACTGAGGCCAAGAGAAAGAACACCCCAGGGGTTTACATCCATAGGTACAAAGGGATCAACTAAACCTGTATTATTTTTAAAACCGCCATAGAACCTGTTGTTAGAGGAGTCCCAAACCACGTTATCTAAAAATCTTTTTACTTGAGTTAATGCAGCATTATAGGTTGCAGCTTTGCTTGGTGTTGTGCTTGCAAAGTACATTAGACAAGCGTACGCATCCTCATTATGTTCGGTTGAACTCCATACTTCCTCAGTCCAGACGCCAGCTTGATCCCAAGTGGTTTCTCCACCTGAGATACCTCCATTAGCTTTTTGGAATGTCAGACACCAGTCTATAGCTTTGGTAGCCATAGCATGATAGGTTGCAGTATCCCCTGTGATTTTTTCATAGTTCATAACAGCTAGACATACCCATAGGACGGGACCCACATGCCTTCTTAATTCCTCACCATAGCCGGTATCCCACCAGTAGGAATTAATCCAGAATCCGGCAGGATCCTGCGTGGCTTTTAACATATCCAGAACCTGTATTGCTCTGGTTGTATCTCCTTTAAGTAAAAATGCGATTGCTGCGAGAGCTTGGTCATAGGTATATTCCTTTTTCACCTTGGTACCATCTGCCCAAGTATCCTCAAAACTGTCAACCAAGCCAGCAAATGCGTTACCAGAGGGTATCTGCATGGTCTTTAACCAATTGTAAGCTTCATCGGATGCTGCGGAATAATCAACAGCCGAAACTTTCTCTGGGAAACAGATGACTGATGTCAATACTAAGGAAATGCATAGAAATAATGCAAATATAGAATTAAACTTTTTACTAGATTTCATATCTTACTCATACCTCCCTTATCATTGTTTAATTATGAAGTATACCTTGCACTTTCTTTAAGGTACATTGCAATAAGATTGAAGAAATACGGACTGTATTCGTCCATCAACCCAAACGGTCTTTAATAAATACATTCAAATAACAACACCTCCAATTCTACATTAACAATCTTGGTTAGAGAATCGAGCGGGCTTACTTGCAATTTATGAAAGTATAAGCTCAACTAGGCTTCCGCCAGCGCACATAAGGCCTGACACAAGCCAAGTTTTCTTTACAGACCATTCAGTTGAACATGAATACTCTATTTATTTAATTTTCTTGGGAATAATTATAAATGCGATTTTATAAATAAATTATGTCCGACTAGACTTTTGACTAATACTAATGAAAAATATTTATATTAGTGGTAACTTTCATTTTCATTCTAATAAAAAAATACAATGATATAAATACAAAAATTTTACTCAATTAGTATGTTATTTTACTATATAATGTAAAATATTCTTTTAATGCAAGTATTTTTATATATTATTCCATTTCACAATCTTTTAGAATTCAATGTCACCTTTTTTGGGGTATGAATACTTCCTCTTGCCCAAGGCCTGTTTCTTCAATCATCCGCTGCACATACGAAAGGTCACATACCTCAGACAGCTTATGACAGTCGCTCCCAAAGGAAAAGCGAATGCCTTTTTCTTTTCCTTTCATGATGACCCTGTATGAGGGCTGATGCCATAATCCACTGATTTCAAGAGCAACCCCATATTTTTTGCACAAAGATAATAATTCATCTTCAAAATCACTCTGAAGCTGTGTGCCCTCCATATCGTCATAAAAGGGTGTAACGGTGGCATGGCCAAGGATATCCACGTGAAACCGCGAAAAGCTGTTTTCAATGAGCCTTAAGTTTTCTTCCAGAAAAAAAGGCGCATCGCTGCTTTTGTAGTTGAGTTGATAATGAGGTCTGTGGCCTGCTCTCCAGCCAAAGTACTCGGAAAGACTGACGATTTGACCTTCACGATTGGGAAGGGCATGCAGGCTTGCAATGCAATAGTCCAATCTGTCCCGAAGATGGTCGGGTATATCAAAGTCGGTACCAATATTCGCCTCCACCCCTTTGAAAACATCGTATTGGTCAAGGGTGTCGAGATAATGCGTGATTTGCTCCTCGGTATCCATATGTCCACAGTAAATATGATCGGAAACACCTAAAAAATAATCTTTCTGCTGGGCCTTTGCCACTAGAAAATCTAGGATGGCATCTCCATCGGAGAAAATCGAATGGGTATGTAAGTCGTATAATTTCATTTCACTCTTCCTTAATCTATATCGTTCCTATGCTGCGTACATCATCCTGTTAGTGCGCTTTGCGAAATTCAACGCTCTCTGAATTCCTTGGGGATCACCCCACCAGCTTTTTAAATAACGCTAAAATACTGATGACCAGCCAATCTGCCACATCTTGAACAAAATGGGCCTCGCTGGTCTTGGTGCCTTCGAGCAGGTATATGACCTTTCAATTCCAAATTCTTTGACAACTATAATTATATACTCGGATGAAAGAGCAAACAACGCGACTGGTCTGCTATTTTGTTTAAAATCCTGCCGTTTGATTTTCATGTTTTGCTGCAATGGGATAAATGTACCATATTATGTTGTATTAAGAATTTTATTGAAGTAGAATTGTTTTATACGGACACCCCATTTGCACAATCGTAATGCTAGTCTAAACGGCTCAATATTGAGGAGATAGTGAAATGAAACGACAAGCTGCTGTTGCTATTGGCCTAGGTACAGACGTATGCAGAATCGCAAACATTGACCGCTTTTCTAAAGCACCTTCAGGTTTTCATCCTCAAGATATTTCCCCTGGCTGTAAATCGGTCATTGTTTTTGGTATTGCTCTTCCAAGAGAGAAGCAGCCAACATTGTAAAAATTAAATTGTCATTTTCGGAGGAAAATAAAATGAAAAGAGTATATCGTTTATTATTAGTTCTGCATGCATTTGTTGGAATAGGTGGTATGGCTGGGGGTTTGGCTGCCATTACCGATCCCCAGACACCGATAGGTATAACGGTAGATATTCTAAAATTTTCACCGTTTAGCAGCTTCCTTATACCAGGAATTTTGTTGTTTGGTGTAATAGGGCTTGGAAATGTATTTAGCGCTATTTGGATGAGCTTTAAAAGCAAATATCAAGGCTACATAAGCAGTGTTTTTAGTTGGGCCTTGGTGATCTGGATTATCATACAATGCATTATGCTCCGCTCAATCGTATATCTCCATGTCATATTCTTCATTATAGGATCAGTCCAAGCTTTTTTATCAGCATTATTATTATTTCATGAACATTTATTTCCTACAAATATTATTCTCAATATTTCAAAGAAATTAGAAAAGAAATTTCCTGGAAATTTCATTCTGAAGAATATAGCCAAATTAGAAAAAATTTAATGTTGGGAATCATATTTACTCATACTTCAACAAGAGGAGATAGAAGCAAAGTGAAATTAATAATATCTGATTTAGAAAGTAAAGATTTGCAAAAATTGTTCCCTAACCCATTAGATGAAACGACCTTTATTTCAAACGAAGGTACGATACATCATTGCATAGGCTGCTTCGGGTGCTGGATAAAGACACCTGCAGCCTGCATAATACGGGATAAATACGGAGACATGGGAGAGCACTTATCAAAATGCAAAGAGCTCCTTATAATTAGCGAATGCTGTTATGGCGGATTTAGTCCATTCGTGAAAAACGTACTGGATCGAAGTATTTCCTATATTCACCCTTATTTTATAATAAGAAATGGAGAAATGCATCATCAGAGGCGATATAAAAATATTTTCCATATGCAGGTATGGTTTTATGGTAAAAATATAACAGAAAAAGAAAAGCTGACTGCTCAAAAGTTAATTAAAGCGAATTCAATTAATTTAGATTCTAAAGTTAAGGGTATTTCTTTTTTTAACAGCATTTTGGAAATGGAGGGACAATTGTTATGAAAATAGCATTAATAAACGGAAGTCCCAAAATCCACGAATCTGCTTCTGGTTGTGTTTTACATGAATTGAAGGCTTTATTGGATAATACCAATCACATGATTTGTGAATACTCCTTCAAAAAGCCACAATTGAGTTCGGAAGAAATGGATAATTTGGCAGAGTGCAATGTTCTTGTATTTGCCTTTCCTCTATATGTAGATGGCATACCCTCTCATTTGTTAAACTGCCTTGTTCAATTGGAAACTCTTTTTTCAGCAATAAAGGAAACGAATATTCTCGTTTATTCAGTGATAAATTGCGGATTCTATGAAGGTCGTCAAAATGAATTGGCAATTGAAATAATGGAGAACTGGTGCATAAAAGCTGGACTCAAGTGGGGTCAAGGGATTGCGATTGGCGCAGGTGGAATGCTTCCCATGTTGAAAAATGTTCCGAACGGGCACGGGCTAAAGAAAAACCTAGAAAGGGCATTAATACATCTTTCAAATAATATTTTAAAAAGTACCTCGGGAGACAATATATGTATTACAGCCAATTTCCCAAGGATTTTGTATAAACTTACTGCTGAAATGGGATGGCGGCAATCTATTAAGGCAAATGGGTTAAAAAGAAAAGATTTGTTTTTTAAAAAATAAGTACAAGAACTTAAGAAGGCGCCCGGAATAAAAGTAACGAATTAAGATCCAGCCCACCTAATTCTTATTAGGTTAATAAAGGGAGTGAAATTAATGAAAAAATTAATTATTCCTATCGTTATTGTGTTACTTTTAATTATTATCGGTAGCGTTTTTATCTTAAATAATTATGAATCCAATCAACAAATCCACACTATGAAATCGTTTTTAGAGTCATATTATACTGTCAATGACTTTAAAATATTAGATGACCTAGAGAACCAGGTAAATCTAGAAAATATAATTAGTATATTTGATGCTTTGTACGAGGAAGAGTACAAGAGCTATATAACGAAAGATTGTTATAATGACATAGTCGCAAATAGATCCATTTTTTACACAAAGACAATTGCAAAGGATTTTAACTGCACAATGTCTTTATCCGGTGTTGAGTTTGATAGATTAGCAGACACTGTAGACGGCTCTCCAGCCTTCTCATACACGGTACGTGTCAAAACGACTCTAGAGGATCAAAAAAGCAGAGATATAGTTGAAACAGGTACGCTTACCATAAAGCGAGTGGACAATAAATGGCTGATAAACAATTTTTATTGCAGACGAGAACTTTATGGTGAAGTAAAAAAACTAATGCGGTGAAATTCTTTGAGGCGCAGGGTGCATCAGATAACAAACTGTTGCTTTAGAAGCAGACAAAAGCGGAGAATGGTTGTTCGGCGGACACATAAAAGAACTATCATTACAAGGCTATTTGGGCTCTCCTGCAGATTATGAAGATGTTGATGTTCAAAAAAATGTTGATGATTATGCCGAAAGAATATCTGAAGCAATTCTAAGACGAGTTAAGAATCTATATTAACACCTGCCATAATTCTGATATAATAGTAAAAATATTGATTCATTCCTGTTAATGAAAGGTGATTATTCAGTGAAGATTATAGTAATAGTCGCAATAATCAGTTTAACGTTCCTATTGACATTAATGCAAAAGTTTTTGAAGCTATTGAGCAGGTTTGATAAAAAAATTTTTAGAACTCTGGAAGATAAAAGTATATTTGTTTGGTCTACAATAATCATCTTCGCCGGTTTGTTAGGCGCAAAAACTTTTCACATAGGAAGACCGATACAAGGACTGGATCTTTCAGCAAATACTATCATGGTTATCCTTCTGACCATGATTCCGTTCTGGGTTTTTTCCGGTTATAAACCGGGAAAGAATTTAAAAGGCATATTAACATTTTGCTTCATGTTTCCTATTGCAGAAGAAATTCTGTTTCGAGGCATTATTCAATCAATAGCAGACTCTATCATGGGCGCAAATGCAGTTTATATTCCAATACCTGTACTTAAAGGAGTAACGCTGCAAGTGTTTATTTCTGCGTTATGCTTTGGAATAACACATTTTCAATACTTTGATTTCAAGTTTAACACAGCGACAGTGAAGAAAGTATTAATTGCGTTTTTACTTGGATTATTTGCCGGTAATATTGTAGAGCTTACCAATTCGATATTCTATACGGTAATTTTACATATTGTTGCGAATACCGGTGCTACTTTATACTATTTGATAAGTTCAAGAGAAAATAAAACTCAAAAGCTAGACAAAATTGAATAGGAAAATTAAATGATTAGGGGGATTCAGAAATGATTCAATCTATTGTTCATATAGCCTTGGTTGTAAAAGATTATGACGAGGCTATAGAGTTTTATACAAAGAAGCTTAAATTTACATTACTTGAAGATACATACCAGCCTGAACAGGACAAGCGCTGGGTAGTCATTTCTCCCCCTGGGTCAGTCGGTACTACAATATTGCTTGCCAGAGCATCTAAGCCTGAACAAGAGTCTTTTATAGGCAACCAGACAGGAGGCAGGGTTTTTCTGTTTTTGAACACTGATAATTTTTGGCGAGACTATAACGATATGGTCGCAAAAGGAATTGAATTCGTGCGAGATCCGAAAGAGCAATCCTATGGAACGGTGGCTGTATTTAAGGATTTGTACGGTAATCTATGGGACTTGCTTCAACTGAAAGATGATCATCCATTAATGAAACGAAAGTGATTATTGTTTAGGAGGAAACAAAATGGAATTTATAATTAGACCTATTAACACCGGTGATGGTAAAGGTATTAATGATTTAAGACGTATGCCCGGTGTTTTTGAAAATACTCTTGGCATCCCTTCGGAAAGAATTAAGCGTAATGAAGATCATATAGCCAATATGGATGGCAACAACCATCAATTTGTAGCTGTCGCAAAGAATGAACAAGATGAAGAAGTCATTATTGGTGTCGCGGGTCTGAGCGTTTTCGCAAACCCCCGTTTACGCCACAGTGCAAGCCTTGGGATTATGGTTCACAAGGATTATCAGAGCATAGGCGTAGGAAAAGCCTTAATGCAGGCGCTTATTGATATTGCGGATAATTGGCTCATGCTGGTGAGGGTAGAGTTGACAGTTTTTGAGGATAACCAAAAAGCCATCAATCTGTATGAAAAGCTTGGCTTTGAAAAAGAGGGTTTGAAAAAACTGGCCGGTATCAGAAACGGACAATACGTGAATGAACTTGTTATGGCCAGAATAAATCCTGCATATACCAAGTCCGCATCCGGTGAGACACAGAAATAGTTGAGGGCATAAAGGGAGAGTGAGGTAAAGAGATGCTGGATAAATCTATTCCGTACTTAAACATCATCATGAAGCGTAATAAAGGTACACCTGTTCCCGAGGTGGCCTTACCGAACGGGTATGAATTTTCATTCTTTTCAAAGGATGATGAATATTCCTGGGCAGAAATTGAAACCTCAGTTGGAGAGTTTGACAGTGTGCCTGAAGCATTGGCATACTTTCAGAAGGAATATCTGCCCCAATTGAAAGAGCTTGAACGCCGTTTGATATTTATTCAGACCAAAAGTGGTGAGAAAGTTGCAACAGCGACAATTTGGTGGGATCATATGGAAGGCCGGCGTATTCCTACACTTCATTGGATTGGTGTAAGGCCGGAGCATCAAGGCCTCAATCTGGGTAAGGCTGTAGTATTTGAGGTTGTGAACAGGATGCTGCAAATTGATGGCGATGTGGACCTTTTTCTTCACACTCAAACATGGAGCTACAAAGCAATTGGTATTTATCTTCAGGCTGGGTTCGACTTTGTAAAATCTGATGCAATTGACGGATACAAAAATGATTATGAAAAAGCTTTACCCCTGTTAAAAGAAAAAATGAATGAAAGAATTTAGGAAAAATTAGAAAGGCTGATATAATTTGAATGGTTTTATATTAGTATTACCTATCATTTTTATACGTTATATAGTATTAAGCATTCTGAGTAAAGAAGCCTTCATACGCGCAGCCCATTTTCCACCAATAAAAAAAGGTATAGAGAACATAGCTCATTGGGTCTATCAAATAACCACTTTGTCTCTCTTAATAATTTCAATATTTGAAAAAGTAGGACTAAGTGGCTTTTTAAGTTATTTGGGACTGGGAATATATGCTTTAGGTATGTTCCTTTACTTTTTTTCAATTATTCAATTTTCTAAACCCGATCAAAAGGGATTAAATGTAGCTGGGTTATACAAAATTTCTCGTAATCCTATGTATGTAGCTTTCTTCATATATTTTCTTGGCTTTAGCATGATGTCAGGTTCATGGCTACAATTTCTAGTACTTTTCATTTTTCAGATTTCAGTACATTATCTTATTTTGTCGGAAGAAAGATGGTGTATCAAAGAGTTTGGAGATGATTACATAAATTATATGAATAAGGTCAGACGCTATATATGAAGCATAACTTTATTTCGAATCTTTGAAATTGATGGGCAAGAAGCTGATGAGCCTTTGTATGAAGGTTTTTACCGGTAAGCATGGAAAATGTAATGGAATAACCTTTGAATTTTGGGAGCCTAATCTTGAGAAATTACCTGACTATATTAATTTATTAAAAGAATTTTATCCCATAAGAAAAACTAATGCTGGTAAATGATCGATCACACTCAGAAGATGTTCCTGAGAATCGGCTGCGAAGCCAAGGATATATGAGGTAGCTTATGCTGGAATTAAAAGACTCTCGTTGGGCACATGAAATTGTGTCGCTACAGTCTGAAGAAGGAAACTGGGGATATTTCCATACCCTCAGCAATCCGACCAAAAGTCGTCCCATGACAACGGAGCAAGCGCTAAGGCGCCTTCAAATATTAGGATTTTCAATTGATGATTTACCTATCAAAAAAGCAGTATCCTATTTGCATGATTGCCTGACAGGTGCTAAGCAAATACCTGACAGAAGAGAGAAGCTGCATAATTGGGATATATTTACACCCCTGATGTTCTCAACCTGGATTCGAAGATTTACTTTAGATGATGCGCTTGCTAATCAAACCGCCAGTCTATGGGCTGAGATATTAGGGCATGCCTTCATGAGCGGCATCTATGATCATAATCGTTATGTGAAGGCTTATCATCAAGTCTTTAACTTAAATCCCCGAGGGGGGCGATTGATTGATTTTGTCAATTTTTATCTTGTCTCCATCCTTTCTAATCTTCTTGATGAAAAAAGCGAACAATCCTTGTTTGACTATTTGCTGAACCATGAATCAGGTATTTATTATATTTATGGTGAATCCTTATCCCACCCACCACAAGACTTTCAATCCAAACAGGCTAGCCGGTATCTGGGTGCCATTGAGCTTCTGGCTGCATATCATAACCCGCATTGTAAGGCTAAGCTGAAATTTGTAGGCGAATGGCTGGACCAGAACAGAGATCCCGATGGCTTATGGGATATGGGTTCATCGGTTAAAGACGGTATATATTTCCCTTTATCAGACTCCTGGAGGACTATTGAAGCGAGAAAGCAGGATTGCACCTATCGAATAACTAAGCTGATTAGTAATTTAGGGTTGCACTAAGAAGCACCCTTGAAGCTCGGAAGCGCACACAGGCTTCGACTGTAAGTGCAGAAGGAGATCTGCTCCATCGATTGATGCAGCAGATCTCCTTCTATAGATTTAAATTCTCTTGCATGCTTTCGCCATGCTTTTTCAGCATTATTCAGAAGCTGCCTCCCCTATTGCGTTAAGAAGGCTCTTGCTCCTATCCAAGGTGTCTTGAGAGAGTTCCCAAATCATTATGCCACCCAGGTTTTGTTTTGCCCATCTGGTTTTATTCTTGATTGTGGGAATTCCGTTATAATACGCTTGTAATCCGTTGATCATTGATATGTCGGTATTATAGGCATTGGGGTTGGCCTGAAGTATCGCATCATAGGAAGCCCATGAAGGACGTCCATAGAAAGGTACTCCCAGAACAACCTTCTCAGCCGGCATATGACGTGTATCTCTCCAGTATAATCCGCAGTTGACTGCAAAATTATAGGATGAGTGTCTTTCGCCATCGCCGCCGTCATAAGCCATGACATTAATCCAGTCAACGCACTCAAGCACTGCATCGGTATGTGCCGCTGAGTCCCAATATACGACGCCATCAGCACTTACACCGCTTAAAACAGCCGCAGTAAGCAGCTTGCCTCTTTGTTTCAAAGAACTGCTTAACGACAGCATCAGTTTTTCGTACTGAGTCTGGGACGGTTGTCCTGTCCTTGGGTGCTCCCAGTCCATATCCACACCGTCAAAGCCATACTCATTGACCATGTTCATAATGGCATTGGTAAAGGCCTGAATTTTGGCATCTGTGTTTGTGGCTTGTACAAAGGTATTTTCCAGTTCAGCCCCTTTGTATGACCAGCCACCTACTGCGATGCTCACCTTTACATTGTTTGCGTGAGCTTGGGCAATGAGTGTCCTTGCAAGATCCGGATTTTCCAGAGGAAGAAGACCACCTTCGGCTGTCGGGATTGCAAAAGCATAATTAATATTCGTCACAACATCATACTGAATTCGATCAAGCTTATTGGGCTCCCATCCGGGATAATAGCCGACTACTTTAAAGCCGTCATTAATTACCGGACCAAAGGTATAAGTAGCAGATGCCGTTGACGAATCGTTCATATTGGTTTTAAAAGCTTTTGCCTTTAATATCGTGGTTGCTGAAATACTAATGGGTCCGGTGTATAAAGAAGATGCTGCAGTGGGAATCGAGCCGTCGGTTGTATAGCGGATCGCAGCCCCTGCTGTTGCACAGGTAATGGCAACACTTTGGGAGGAGGTATAATTTCCGCCGGGAGGGTTGAAGACAGGCGTTGCAACCGTTTCAATGGTAGAGGAAATCATTTTCCATACTCCCCATTCACCGGTTGTTCCCGGCTCCTCACCAGTGGTCCACCATTTTGCTTCCCAAATATAGCCACTCCATGTCACCCGGTCACCCTTGACATATACGGCGTTTCTATCCCACAATGGCACAGTGGGATCAGGGTTATTCACACTGATCGTGTAGGTTGCAGAAGCCAATGCCGAAGCATTCATACCGGTTTTAAAGCCTTTGGCCTTTAAGGTTTTAGTGGAGGTAATGCTTATAGCGCCGGTATACAGGGCCGATGAGGCCGCAGGCTCAGCTCCGTCCAGTGTATAGCGTATTTCAGCACCGGCTGTTGCACAGGTGATGGCAACATTTTGAGCAGAAGCATAGGTTCCGCCCGGAATATCGAATGTAGGTGCTGCTACTGTTCCAATCGGCTCCTCACTGATGCTATAAGTTGCCGAGGCTGTTGCCGAAGCGTTCATACCTGTCTTAAAGCCCTTGGCCTTTAGGGTTTTAGTGGAGGTAATGCTTATTGCACCGGTATACAGGGCAGATGAGGCCGTAGGCTCAGTTCCGTCCAGTGTATATCGAACTTCGGCACCGGACGTTGCACAGCTTATTGTTACATTCTGAGCAGAAGTGTAAGTTCCGCCGGCAGGGCTGAATGTTGATGTTGCCACTGTTCCAACAGGATCTACACTACCTGTGTATTCTAGCCATAGTGCAGGTACATTGGGTGGCTCCCAGCCTGGAAGTGATGTGTGAGGTTGTCTGCACTCATAGTTCTTTCCGTTATAGGAAACAAGATCACCCTGTACATAGCTCTTATTGGCTTTCCATGGTTCTACAACAGGATTTGTGCCACCATCGTCGATTATATAAGCAGCAATAACAGTTGTAGAATCGTTCATACCAGCCTTAAAACCTTTTGCCTTTAAGGTAGTGGTAGCAGAAATAGTGATTGCACTACCGTACAGGTTAGATGATGCCGTAGGCTCAGAGCCATCGGTTGTATAACGGATTGTAGCCCCGGCTGTTGCGCAGGTAATGGCAACAGTCTGAGCAGATGTATAGGTTCCAGCCGGAACACTAAATGCAGGAGGTGCTACCGTTTCAATTGGGACTACCCCGATTGTATAAGTTGCGGAGGCCGTTACCGAAGCATTCATATCTGCCTTAAAGCCTTTAGCCTTCAAGGTTGCAGTGGACGCAATGTTTATTGCGCCGGTATACAAGGCTGACAATGCCGTGGGTTCGGTCCCGTCCAGTGTATAACGTATTTCCGCACCGGCTGTCGCACATGTAACGGCAACATTCTGTGCAGATTCGTAAACTCCTCCGGGGATGCTGAATGCAGGCGTTGCTACCGTAGGAACCGGGACATAGCCATCTGCAAAAACATCATTAATTTTGTTTACAAGCGGTGATTTAACATCGGACCACTTCTTAAGCTTTGTGCCATAGTTTGTAACTGTCCCACCGAATTCAAGATCCTCATATACCGTCCAGATTATTGTTCCTGCCAGGTTCTTGTCCTTGATGTACTGTGCTTTATAGCCGATTGATTCCTCATCATCGTAGCTTAAGAAATATTTATCCTTTGTTAGATAAGGAACCTTGGCCTCATTGTCCCAATGCCTCGTCCAACCGCTGTTACTGGCTAATGCCGTTTTCTTGATATAGTAGTAATAGGGTGTGCCGTCATATACTTCTTTTTGCCAATTGGTATAATCAGCACATGTTGTTATGTTTCCATCGGGCTGTACAAACTCTGCCCTCTTTACTGTCGCAGCATTAAGACTGGCAGCTCCGTTTGTAATAACACCCCTGCCATAAAAGGGTGTGCCCATATTAACCTTACTCATATTAATGCCGGATGTTGCCAGATACTGATAGAGGGATTCCCAGTTAAATGCAGGTGCCTCCGCATTTGTATAGGGGTACAGGGGTGAGTTGTGTCCAGCTTTATCTGACCAGCCACCATTGAAGTCATAGGTCATAAAATTATAGTAGTCCATCACTTTATCAAGCTCTGCCCAATTAAAGCCTCCAAGCTTTGCTGTATCCGCTGAAAAACAGGATGTAATCAGCTTGTCTGCACCAATAGCCTGTCTAATTTCCCTGACAAGAGTAAGGAAATTAGCATAATCAGCCTGCGTACCGGTAAAATTCATGCCACTGAAGGGGCCTGGGTATTCCCAGTCAAGATCAATTCCGTCAAAGCCCATGGCAATTAATTTTTTGCAGTCACTAATAAATTTTGCCCTTTTAGCAGGATCTGCTGCGACTTGATAAAAATGCTTACACATGCTCCAACCGCCGATGGAAGCCATAACCTTTACACCGTGTTGATCTGCCAATTCGAATAGTCCCGGTGCTCCGCCCGCTTTTTTCAAGGGTAGCGGCAGTGCCTGATTATAAAGCCCCCAGGCCGGATGTGACCACGTACTTCCCCCCACGGTTACCTCAAATCCCATGGCGGTAGCTCTGGCAGCCACGTCGGCATTGATATAATAAACCGCCTCTATTTCACCGTACAGGAGATATAAATCCCAACTGCTGTATATATCGGTATATAATAAAGGAGCAGGTGCTTGTACTACCTCCGGTTTATAGATGTTTTTATCCCTGAAGTCACCGCTATGCAAAGATCCATCATTAGCAACACCAAAGAAAGAATAATTCAGAATTGTATACTGTGAGAAGTCAATATTTAGGTGGGTTAGTGCTCCCTGCGACGGTAAACCGGCGCTTGCAGCCTTCCATGCATCCCACTGGGTAATATAGCCTATTACCTGTTTATTGTGGTCAGCAGTAGTTGCTTGTGAACCAGTTTGTGCCTGAGCATTATTTACACCCGGTGCACTTGTAAGCAGCAAACATAAAGTCAGCAGAAAGACCAAGGCTCTCCCGATTCTCGTTTTTGAAAGCTTGCTAAACATAATATTTACCTCCTTCACAAATTTGGGTATATTTTGGGGTCTTTTATTTAAGCCTGTCTCCAATAATTTTGGGCAGCAAAATCACCTCCTTCATATGGGTTTTAAAGGACAGTTAAAAAACCAGATGGAGCCAGGCTAAATAACGTATAGCTTCAACTACGCAGTAACAAGCTTTGAGCAACCCGTAACGCATACTTCGCTCATATTCTGTTTTTGAAGTGGCAGCTAAATTGGTTGTTGGATTTGTTACATCATCAGGAAAGCATTTAATATTTTTCTGGAACTGCATTCATACTTTATGAATGAAAAGAAGTACAGAAGATTTGTTAAGATACTTTGCACTCAAGCTGATACACCATAATTACATTATATACATTTAATGGCAGATTACTATAGGGCTATTTTGCCATTTCTTTTACAGATTTGGCATCCCAGTCCTAAATTTTAATGGGACGAAAGACCAGAAAGCATTCCGCAGAAAGGATGAAGCAACAACGGGTATCCGTTCGGCGAAGCGCCGGTCGGATACCCGCTATTGTTACGTGTGCCCTCTAAAATTCACATTGGTTGCGCTATTACTTCCCCAGCAGGTTATATAGTACCTGAGCGAATTCCGCGCGGGTGGTTGTGACGTTCGGGTTCAGCACTCCATTATTGCCACTCACCGCGCCGGTTTTCACCAGATAGCTCATGGACTCCTGTGCCCAGGTAGCGATGCTGCCGTTGTCGGTAAAGTCTGAGAGCGTCTTACCGGAGACACCGGACGGAAGCTTATATAGAACCTTGAGGGTGTTGTACAGCATCGTGAGCATCTCTTGCCGGGTGATCACCTGATCAGGGGCAAACATGTTGGAGCCAACGCCGTTTGTGATACCCAATTTTTTGGCCGCCGCGAGGTAGCCGGTGTAGTAGGTGTCGCCCGCGTCGGAGAAGTTATCCGTTGGGTTCGCATCCGACGAGATGCCATAGGCGCGCAGGAGCAGGGTAATGAACTGGCCCCTTGTCAACGTAGCATCTGGGCTGAAGGTCACCGTAGTCGTGCCGGAGGTGATCCCCCGTGCCGCAATAAAGCTCACGGCGTCTGCGTACCACGCTGCGTTGCTCACATCGGTGAAGTTCACCTTGTTGTAGCCCACGGCGTAAGTAGAGAAGTGGTTCGTGTCAAACACAACCGTACCCGTTGCCGCATCGTAATGCCCGTTCGTCACCGTTTTCAGCTCGCCCTGAGCGTTGATATAGTAGATGACGATTGCGTTTGTATCCTCGCCCGCTACCGGGGTGTATGGCACGGAGACAGTGACATTTCCGCTGAACTGCGAAATTGTCGTACCTCCGCTGGTCACGCTGAACGAATATACCGGGCGGTCACCGATTTGCTGTTTCGCCGCGTCGGAGAGCCTTGAGGTATCCGCCTTTACCGCCGTGACAGTCACGTCCCCGGAGGCTATGCCGGAGATAGTCTTAAGCGCCGCTGTGTCAAAGCTGACCGAACCTGTCGGGCCAGAGATCGTCAGCGCGCCGACGCCGCTGGAGACAAGCGCCTGTATGGAGGCGCGTGGGATGATTGTGCTTACGGAACTTGCGCCAGAGGCCCCGCTGACTTGGATCTGCACGATGGGCAAGCCGCTTGTCCCTGCCGCCGCTTTCGCTTTCGCCAGCGCGTCGCCCATCTGGGACTCGGTGACGGAACCCGTCGCCTTGCCACCGGAGATGGTAGGCGTCACGGTCGTCGTGGCCGTCAAGCCGTTGACAGTGGTTACTGGGCTGGTCGTCGTGGTTGAGCCACCGGAAACGCCGCCGTTACCGGTGTCGCTGTTCTTGCTCCACTGAGCATACAGTGTAATATCTGATTTCACTTTTACCACCGCGGTAAATGACGCGCCGCTTCCGTCGGATGCCGTATTCCAGCCTGTGAAGGAATAGCCCGATCTAGTGGGCGCTGTCGGCAAGGCGTCCACGGTTTCTCCCGATACGACGGTCTTCGTCGTCGGACTCGCTTCGGTATCTCCGCCGTTTTTATTGAAAGTAACGGTGCACGTCGCGGCAACCGTCACGCCTGGAACCGCGAGGAACCATTCCTCCGCAGCTACCGTCCCGTCATTCGCTGAATAGTATAAAATATTGACGCCGCTTACGCCGTTCTGCTTTGCCCATACCGCAGATACACTGTCCCCTGTGAACAGATTATGTCCGGTCGCCGTCAGCCCGGTGTTCGTGCCGGACACCGCCTGCGTAACCTCTGCATCGACGCAGACCTCCGCAAAGGCGCTGCTGACTTGGAGACATATAATTTTGCCGGGATCAAGAATCCCGCTGCGATAGACCGACGTTGCCGACATACCGAGCTGAGATCCGTCCGTGCCAGCTGAAACCGTGCCGCCGACGATAACCACAGAGTTCTTAGAGTCAATAGAATCAATCGCGACGCTGTTATCCACGGTATCGGAGACTGTACCTCCCGTCATGGTCAGCAGCCAGTCTCCCGCAATAATGATTGCCACGCTGGGGTCATTCGATGTGGAAACGCTGCCGCCAGTAATAATCAGATTTCCTTCGCCGTTGCAGCAGTAAATCGCTGCCATGCACGTATCGTTTACAATACTCGCCCCGGCTGCAACCTCGAAGTTACCGTCCCCTGTCAGCTTCAGCAGATATTGGTTACCCCCGCCCGAAAGACTAGCCTTCCACACCACCGTCACGCCCGCTGGGATATTGATGATCAGGGCGGCGTCACTCGTTGTAGTGACCGTCGCCGTACCCGTAACGGTCACCGTGCTGCCGCTTACGTCGGCTGTGAGCCTACTGACCTCAGTAATGTAAGCCGCCAGATCTTCCGCTGTTTCGATTGTATAAAAACTGCTGTACAGCGTAGCCTCACCGGAGATCTCCTGCATTGTAAACAGGTTAGTTAGAGCAATCCCGGTGTACCATTCGGCGCTGCATTCACTGCCTTTATACACATCTGGAAGCGTGCCTATTATGGAACCACTTTTCGCAATGGTAATAGAGTTCAGCACACAGCTTGCGCCTGTTCCCACATGCAGCGGAACAACCGTGACATCGTTTCCCGTGTTGACTGTTCCACTGCCCGAATTGGTGGTGCCGGTGATGTTCCCGGCGTTGACTGTTCCACCGCCCGAATTGGTGGCGGCGCCTGTGATTGTCCCGGCGTTCACCGTACCGTCGCCATTATTAGAGACGGCGCTGGAGTAGGGGTCGTTAGCGTCGGTGCTGGTGGCCGTGGTCACGTTTACCGTACCGCCGCTAAGATTTCTCACGCCGTACCGGTTGCCGCTTGCTGTCGTCACGTTGATGGTGCCGCTGGCTCCGTTGTAAGCGCCTGCGCCGTTCACGGCGCCGCTGCCCGTGGCGGAACCGACATTGATTGTTCCCGAGCCGGTATTGTACGCGCCAACGCCTGACTGCATTCCTGCCGCGACGGCCTCCGTCACATCCACTGTCCCGGTGCCGCTATTGGTAACGCCGTAGCTTGAGGTTGCTGTAGCCGCGCTGCCGTTGGCGGTAACCGTCCCATAGCTCTGAACGCTGACGCTGCCTGATACGTCCAGACCCGTACTGGTTCCGCTGGATGCGCCGCTTTGAAGTGTCAGATTCTTTAAAATGACCGTGCCCGCACCGGTCAGCGAGAGCACACAGGATGCGTCACCGGTCAGCGTATTTCCGCAGCCGTTGATGGTCACGGTTTTATCTGCCGAAACCGTATAGTTGACCGATTCGGTGATGCTCTCGTTGAGCATGATAACGTCGCCGTCCGCCGCCGCTGCCAGCGCATCAGACAGCGTGTTGTAGCCGGTATCGCCAATTACGACTACGGCCGGCGCATCGTCAGCCAGCACTGTTGCCGGCAGCAGGGACAGGATCAGGCACGCCGACAAAACGACGCCTAAAAACTTTTTTGCTGTTTTCATTTAATCTTCCTCCTCATAAATTGATCTGTTATTTCTGAGCCAGCTGGAACAGCTCGTTGACCGAAATCTCCACCTTGTTGTCCCATCTGATATAGCTGCCGTCAGTGACGGCCCGCCTGAACAATTCTTTGTCCGCAAGCATACCGAATCGGACCGTCTCCAGTCTGCTTTTCAGATTCAGCGTCACACTGCTGCCGTTGTCCAGCCGCACCTCAAGCCGATAATCCTCCTGCGGCATAAGGCTGGTAATTTTACTCATTTTCGTCACCTCTAAAATAGAAAAAATCCACTGTTCATTTATTGTACAGTGGATTTTTCAGGCGGGACAGTACCCGTCGGGTACTCTTTTAAGACTGATTTCAGACCTGAGCGTCAAGACGCTGTCTGAGAAGACTGCGCGAGCTGACTCCCAGCTTCTCAAATATGCTTTTCAGATACTTTTTAACCGTGTTTTCGGAGATAAACAAACGCGCGCCGATCTCTTTGTTTGAACAGCCCTCCGCGGCCAGGCGGGCGATCTCCGTTTCCCGCTCTGTCAGCTTTGGCTTGCTTTCGTTAAAATAGACGTCCCAAATATGCGCCACGGATTTTTGATAGGGAGCATATAATGCCCGTATCCGTGCGATGTCCTTCCGGTATTTGCCCTCGCTCAAAAGCGTGTCGAGAATCGGGTTTATTTCGTCGCCGTTTTCCACGAAGGGCATATAGATCTCATCGGGCCCCGCCAGCGACAGAGCCTGCCGGACGGCGTCGGCCGCAGCATCCGAACGATGGAGCCGCAGATTGGCCGCGCCGACATAGATGTGCGTGTAGATATGCGCCAACACGCTGGGAAAAATGGAGGCGATCCCAAAAAACTGATCGGCGAGGCCCAGCAGCTTGGCGTATTCCCCGCGCAGCAACAGCACCCTGCCGTAAATGATATTGTAGAAGGCTCTGGCCGGGAAAAAGAGGCGGCTGGAACTGAAATCACCCTCCGTTAGCCATTCCGGAATTTTGTTTTTCTGCCGCAAGCAGACGTTTACAAAAGCGGTGCATAGCTCGACCGTATGAATCAGTGTATATAGCCTGTTTTTTTCAACCGTATCATGGATATGGCGCAGCAGTTCCTGGACACGGGTATAGTCTCCCTGAGATAGCGCCATACGAGCCTGTAAAAAGTACGCACACAGAAGCATATTCGGTTGTGTCGCTTCTTTGGCCGGGGCAAACGCCTGATACAGGGCGATTTCGGCGTTTTCCACGTCGCCCCTGTTAAAGTGCCGTTCGGCCTCTATCAGATGCTCCGCACCCGTGCCGTGTCCGTTTGTCAGCCGGTAATAGTACGGCATGGCCTCGTTCATGTCCCGGATTTCCTGCTCCAGCTTTCCGCTCTCCCGGTGGAACATGTACAGCACCGAGGGGGAGCCGAAGGTCCAACTGCCAGTGGTATCCATAAAGCCGGAGGGTTTTTTCAAAAGCACACAGGCCCTTTTGTGGTGCTCCGACATGGCCATTATATCGTTATATTTCGCAAAGCTCAAAAGAAGCTCTAATTCTCCCGACAACTCGTCGCGGTGCTCGTCTTCCAGGCCGCCGGTCTGCATCAGTTGCGCCAGTTCCAGGCAGGTCTTCTGAAATAACACCGTTTCGTTGAAGCTCATAAGCGCCATAGCATAAACCAGCAGAGCGATCGGATGGCGCTCTTTGTGTTTTGAGGGGCACTCTTCAAAATACTGAATGATCAGCGATTTTTTCTCATAGCCGAAGCTGTTTGCTTTGTCAAGCTCCGCCGCGCAAAGCAGGCTTTCGTAGTCCCGCGCCATGTGAAAATAGTGCATAGCACTCAGGTAGTCTCCCGCTTGCAGGCACCAACGCCCGGCCCTCTCATAGAGTGCACGTTGATATACCGTAACCTTCGTTTCAAGCCGCTCCCGCAGGAATCCGGTGAAGATGTTGTGCATCTGATAAGTTTTCATATCGGCGTCAAAGGTGATAAATGCGTTTTTGCCACAAACCTCCAATAGTAGGGCTTCCGCGCCCGTTCCGCCCCACATGTGGATAGCCTGCTTGAGGGTGAAGCTGTCGAACAGGCACACGCTTAAAAGAAAATCCTTGATCTCCTGTGAAAATGGCTCGTAGATCGCACGCTCCACCAGCTTCTGGATATTGTTCGTGTCCGCGAGGCTTCCCGTTTCCCGAAAGCTGAGCATCAGCAGATACAGGGCACTGATCCAGCCTTCTGTGAGTCGATACAGCCTGTCCGCCTCATCCGGGCGTAGACTGACGCCGCAGAGCCTATAATAGTCGGTGATTTCGCCGGGCATAAGCTCGAAATATTCCTTCCCGATGTAATACAGATACCCCTTGAGCGACAGCTCCTCAATCCGAAACCGTTCCACATAGCGAGCCGTTAGGACAATATTTAAATGCTTAATTTCGCTGACGGCCAGGAAATAAACGAACCCGCTCGCGTCAGTGGCACTGAGCAAGTGATAATCGTCGAGGACAAGAATAGTTTCCTCGGGGAACGTCATTTCTCCAATAAGCCGTAGCGCCTCCTGCGTGGACACGCTGTCGTTTGGGAAGCCCAACCGCTCAAGGCTTTCGGCACGCTCCGCATCCATCTCTTGGAATAGTCGGCAGAAAGCCACCCAAAAGCCTGTGACAGAGTTATCATATATGCGTAACCACAGAACGTGGGCTTCTGTGTCTTTTAAAAATTCTCGCACCGCTGTCGTCTTGCCATAGCCCATCGGCGCCTCAATCAGAGTGCAGGGGAAATCAGGAATCCGTGCCATCTGGTGACGGAGCTTATCAGCAAAATATATGGCTCTGGCGTTAAATACTCGTTGCTTCGGCATCGCTTCGACCTCCTGGGGAACCGTTTTTTCGGTTTTCCTTTTTCCTTCTGTCTTCAGGCTTTAGCGCCGTTTTCGGAATAATCCAGGTCGCGCCGATCTTTTGCGCGCCAGAAATACGCCCGGCTACACAGTAATAGCCTATCATCCTGCCGCTGATTCCCCACAGGACGGCGGCCTCCGCAACACTCATATAGTCCATATCCGTACCTCCGTATAACAACCAGTTCCATTTTAGTATACTTCCGATTTAAGAAGATTGTAAACAAAAGAAACGGGCATTCATCCACATATTTATGAATGAATACCCGCTTCGCCGGTTGTATTTCAACCGCCACACTTGCGATTTTATCCTACAACTACCACTTTCTCAGTTTTATCTGTTGCGGCGGTTTCTGCTGTTGTAGCCTCCTTTTTAGTGCTTTCTTCCTTTTCAGACTTTTTTGCCAGATATTCAGGAAGCTGCAAGCCAGCCATATTGAACATTTCATTCATTGGAGGAATGGACTTGAGCATACCTGACAGGAAATTGGCCGTAGCTGGTGTTCCATCCTTGCTGCCCATACCGTCCCAAACAGTGACCTTGTCGATCTTAATACCCTTGATAGCCTCAACCTGGACTTTCATAAGCTCTTCCATCTTGTCAGCCAGCAAGAGGCGAGTTGCGTCTATAGCATTTCCACCTGCTGCCTGAACCATCTGAGCATAACCCATGGCCTGTTTGGACAGTAATTCCTGCATACCCCGGGCTTCTGCTTCCATCTTCAAATAGATGGCATCGGCCTGACCTTTGGCCAACCTTCTAGTCTGCTCGGCCTGCGCATCAGCTTCAAGCTCTAGCTTACGCTTCTGGATTTCCGCCTTAACCAGGACGTCTGCTTCCTGAGTGGATCTTTCACGAGCAGCACGGGCGGCTTCAGCTCCCTGCTCTGCCGCATAGGCTTCCTGCAAGGCTTTTGCTGACTGAATTTTTTCAGCCGCTGTAGCAAGCTTCAGGGCCTCGGCTTCACGTTCGCGGCGGACTGCGTTAGATTGTGCAACTTGAGCCAGGGATTCGTTTTCACCCTTAATAGCTTCGGAGTCTGCTGATGCAACCTGAATTCTCTGATCACGCTTTGCATTGGCTTCACCTATGGCACCGTCTCTGTCACGTTCGGCAACAGTGCGTTTAGCATCATTTATGGCCTTGGCGGCAGCTTCCTTACCCAGTGCGACAATATATCCAGACTCATCGTTAATATCTGTAACATTCACGTTGATAAGCCTTAGACCAATCTTCTTAAGCTCGGATTCCACGTTGCTGGATACGGCTTCCAGGAACTTGTCACGGTCGGTATTGATCTCTTCAATATCCATGGTAGCAATAACCAAACGCAATTGTCCGAAAATAATATCCTTGGCAAGCTCCTGAATCTGAACGAGTTTCAAGCCGAGTAACCGCTCTGCGGCATTCTGCATGACGCCGTTTTCAGTAGAAATACCAACGGTAAAACTGGAAGGAACATCAATTCTGATATTCTGTTTACTCAACGCATTTTTTAAGTCTACGCTGATGGACATAGGGGTTAGATCCATATATTCATAGGCTTGGATAACAGGCCAAACAAAGGCGGCACCACCATGGATACATTTTGCTGAAAGAGCGGAACCATCTTTAGCCGAGCCTACATTACCATAAATAACCATAATTTTGTCCGAAGGACACCTTTTGTATCTCGAGATAATAAAAAAGAAGGTTGATAAAATAAGTATGACAACAGCACTAATGAGAATAAAATTAAAATCTGGCATAGCCTTTACCTCCTAAATTTCCTTTTCAATAATTACCCCTTGAGGGGGATCCTTGGGCACTACCAAAAGCACCCCTTCTGCGGCTACTCCTGTAACCGTGATGTTTTCACCGGTTTTCAATTCTCGCTCTGCGTCAGTAACGGCATCAAACTCACAGAGACGATCCTGTACAATGACGTTTACTTTCCCAGAACCGCTATTGGAAGCGGGAATGGGGATGTACACCTCTCCGGCTTTTCCTACAGCGTTCTCAAGTATGACATTGCCGCTCTGCTGCATGCGTAACGCTGCTCGGATTGACCAGGCTACAAAATAAAGGGCCAGCCATCCTGATCCTAGAGCCAGTACAAAGACCATGGGGGTAGGAATTTTCCAACTGACAGCGGCAACTCCCATCCACCCGCCTATGGAGAAGAACGCTATGATACTTCTCAGGGTAAAGAGCCTCATTGCATCAACGGTGTCATGCCCGTCTCCCGTGGTATGATCCATCCCATCATGAGCATGGCCCTCGAAAATACCGTGAGAACATCCTTCATGAAGATGCAGGTCTGCATGTGCATCAGCTCCGTCTGCCCCATCACCATGGGAGAATCCGAACAGGAACAAGATAAATTGAATGATCATGACAAGTGTGGCCGGGATAGCAACCGATGCAAAAAATTGCTGTATTCCCGTCAACTCATTCCACCAGTCCATAATTCACCACCTTTCTAAGTATTTTCTGCCAACTGGTTTGCATACCTTTTGAATCTGGCTGATTCATAGGCACATGTCATTGCCTTCAGAGCCAATTCCAATCTGGCTTTTGCACCAGGGTAAGGCTCAGTAAAATGTTCAAGCCTCTTCTCAATTTGTTTAAATAGTTCCTCAATACCAATATCTGCATTTTCGTTTGTGTCCGGAGGGATGAGAATGTCACAGAGGCACTGGTAGATGTCGCTGTCATCCATGATATCATCCGAACGGTCCAGCAGATTACCATTTACATAGCTCAAGAGCTTAGCGGCTTTCTCAATGATCATGGCTTCCCTGAGCATGTTGATCAGAATAATCCGGGCCACCTGGCTTTTTGAATATTTCCTGCCTGATGGCGGATTGACATAGCCTCTCTTGATCCAATTCTGAACCGTACTGGCTTCTAGTCCTGTTATTTCACAGACCTGGGATAGGGTAATGCCATTGGTCGCTGTATAGATTCCGGTTAATAAACCCACTTTGGAAACAGGAACCTTTGTACCGGGATAACAAGCCGGTGGATTCACATTAAAACCTCCTTTCATAAGTTTAGTCTGTTAATTTGTGAATATGTTCACATTATACAATACGTTCATCGGATAGTAAAATCGGTTCACGTGACTATTTTAGCATCATTATGCGGTATCTAGATTTTGAAATTAAATTATCACTCTCGATCATAACATTTCTTCTATTTTCACTTGTTTTCTTTATATTTCATTTTATTCGTTATTGAGTATAGCTTATCATAAATAAAGACTGGCCGGCTACTATTAATATTTTCATATCAATGTTATAATCCCATTTTCCAAACACACATCCAAATCAAAAGTACGGGTCAGGCCTTTAAAATCTATTTCAATCATTGTATTACCCGCTCCATTTCTGACAGATGAGATAACGCCCTTCCCGTACTTTTTATGGTGGATAAGAACGCCTTCTTCTATTTGGTTATTTATCTCTCGATTTTGAATTGAAGCCACTTCATTTAAAAATGTAGAACGTGGACAAGCTTGCCCGTTTATGGTTTCAGGGCTGACAAGGTACAACCATGTCTTGGCTCTGGTCATGCCCACATAAAATAGGCGTCGTTCCTCTTCAAGCAGGCTGTCATCCTTTTCTCGTCCGGATTTGCCGAAAGCTTTGTCGCCAGGGATTTCCCGGTTTGTAAGATCCGCCATGAAGACCACATCATATTCAAGACCTTTACTTGAATGGAGTGTGGTAAGGGTGATATGGTTCTCCGCTCCATCGTCTGCTGTATCGCTATAATGCCCTCCAAGCATTTGATTCAGCGCCTCCAGCCGTGATATGTAAGCAGGCAGAGTCTTTGAGTGAACGGACAAGGATTTTAAGATACCAAATAAATCATAGAGATAATCAGCCGAAATGCCTGTATGGTCGCAATAATCCTTTATACCTGCAAAGTACTTGAAATGGTCATCAATATACAGGAGCGCCTTAAAGGGTGTCATTTTCGCCAGTTTTTTATATTCTCCCATTACCTCATGAAGCTTTTTAGCCTGAAAGGGCTTAAGATCATTGACCCTTAGAATGATTTCCAGAATCGGAAGCTTCAGATCTGCGTTTAAAACGCTTTCCACCATAGCCTTTGAAATATAGCGATTCATTTTTAAGTAGATTCTCAGAAAGGAGTCCTGGTCATAAGGATTTAAAGCAAAGTTTAAAAATGCCAGAATATCTTGAACAAGCCAATGCTGAAAAAAATGTATCCGGTTTTGCTTAAGCTTATAGGCAATACCTTCTCTGTCGCATTGATCAACTATGATAACTGAAGACAGGTTATTACGATAGAGCACCGCAATTCTGGTGCCCCTCTTTTCAGAAAAATGCTCCTTTACTTTCTTAGTTATGAAGGCAAGCTGCTCCTGCTCATCCTTTACACGAACCAATTGGGGTTTGAATTGCTCAGGATTTTGGGTCTTATGGCTCTTATCGAATCTCTCCTTGTTGCTTCGAATGAACTGGCTGCTGATCTCTACAATATTTTTGCTTGACCGGTAATTGTTTTCGAGCTTAAAAAGCCGGAGCTCCTTAAAATAGCTGCCAAGCTCCAGAATATGGCGAGGCTCAGCCCCTCTGAAGCCATAAATACTTTGATCGTCATCAGCAACGAGAAAAAGATTGTTTTCTTCAGAAACTACCAGCATTTTTAGAATTTCAAATTGGATTTGGGACAAATCCTGACCTTCATCAACCTGAAAATAGCTGTATTGATCTTTATATCGCCCTAGAATATCGGGACAGCGTTTAAGGATACTATAGCAATAGGTCAGCATATCATCAAAATCCATAAGTAGATTTTGCTTTTTGTAGTCGTCATAGGCTTTGTAAAGGTTTTGAAAATTCTTTGTCTGCAGGCTTAAGCCTTCAAAATCCCTTATCATTCTGTTCTTTACAAATCCAATCTCGTTAATAAGGGTTTCAAGCTCATCCTCACTGATAGCAGCCTCATTAATACTTTTATAAAGTTCTCTCAGAATATATGGCTTGCTATGGACAGTTTGTCCCGTACCGCTTTCAATGAGCTTAAGCCTTTTTCCCTGCCTTCTTTCATAATCCTTGATGACAGAATAGCAAAAGCTGTGGAGTGTAGAAAAAAGAACCTTATGGGAAACTCCAAAAATTTTATGAAAGCGGCTCTTCATTTCCAGTTGAGCCGCTTTGTTGAACGTTACGGTCATGATTTTGTGGGGAGCAATACCCGCCTCTTGAATGAGGAAGGCTGTGCGCGCCGTAATGACAGTGGTTTTGCCTGAACCCGGCCCTGCTAAAACAAGAGCAGGACCCTTATTATGAATAACGGCAGCCTTCTGTTGGTCATTTAAATGAATATGATGTTTTGTTTCTATTCCATTAAAAAAATCGCTCACTAAACCTATCCCAACCCATACAATAGAGTGTGTAAAACGTGCGTGAAACGCACAGATGCGCTTACATCACAATTGTAGTTCTTTTGGGACAGATCATCAACCCGGCACTCAAATGTTTCACTTATTCGCCTTTTTGCTTTAGCTTTTTAGTATCGTGCCCTGTTCCTGGAACAGGTGTCCCACGATTGTCCTTGGGTGGGTCAGTATCCGGGAAGCGGTTTTCATTATATTTGCGTTTTTTTTCCGACATTTTTTATCCTCCTTTTATATCACGGGTATGTTTTCATTTTTAGGATATGCAAAATCACACAGGATAAACATCTATCAAATAATGCTTTAATTGGCTAATTCATTTAGGTTTATTTCAGCTCGGCCATAATTTTGAATAATCTGCCAATCTCATCCTGCACGCCAATTTTGTATGGATATAAAAACATTTTCATTATCCGATTAAAATTGGCAGTTTAAGTCACCGATTAGTTTTTAGGTACTTCCAATGTACTAAAATCAAAACATTTTTAGCTAAGATTATGAAACTTTTCACAAACTCTCTTTCAAATTAGACTTCTATCAGTTATAATAGGTATAATTGGGTTAGTCTTTGGAAAATTAGACAATGGCCCAAGTAAGTTAGTTGTCATTAGTATTTAAATATCTCGAACAAACAGTAGTAATGGAAGGGAGAATTATTCATGAACAAAAAACTCAACGCATGGGTTAAGGAAGTCGCCGACCTGTGCCAGCCCGACAGAATTTATTGGTGTGATGGTTCACAAGAAGAAAACGACCGTTTATTAAAAGAAATGGTTGATGCTGGAATGGCAACACCTTTGAATCCTGAAAAGCGTCCTGGTTGCTACCTATTCCGCAGCCATCCTTCCGACGTTGCACGCGTCGAAAACCGTACCTACATCGCATCCAAGACTCAGGAAGAGGCTGGCCCCACAAACAACTGGATTGATCCTAATGAACTTAAAGGGACCATGAAGGAATTATACAAGGGCTGCATGAAGGGACGTACTATGTATGTTATTCCTTTCTCCATGGGTCCTATTGGCTCCCCCATATCCAAAATCGGTGTGGAATTATCCGACAGCCCTTATGTTGTCGTTAATATGCGCATCATGACCCGTATGGGCAAGAAGGTTCTCGATGTATTAGGCGATGGTGAGTTTGTACCTTGCCTGCACTCTATAGGTGCTCCTTTAGCAGAAGGACAGGAAGATTCCTCATGGCCATGCGCACCCATTGAGCAAAAGTACATCAGCCACTTCCCCGAGGAAAGAACCATTTGGTCCTACGGTTCCGGTTACGGCGGAAATGCTCTTCTGGGCAAGAAGTGCTTTGCACTTCGTATCGCCTCCGTTCTGGCTCGTGATGAAGGTTGGCTGGCTGAGCATATGCTCATCTTAAAGCTTACAAGTCCCGAAGGCGAAGTCAAATATGTTGCTGCTGCATTCCCCAGCGCTTGCGGTAAGACCAACCTGGCTATGCTCGTTCCTACCATCCCCGGATGGAAGGTTGAAACCATCGGTGATGACATCGCATGGATGAAGTACGGTGCCGATGGACGTCTCTATGCCATCAACCCTGAGGCTGGCTTCTTTGGTGTGGCTCCTGGTACATCCATGGATTCTAACCCCAATGCAATGCACAGTATCGAAAAGAACACCATCTTCACCAACGTTGGTTTAACTGATGATGGAGATATTTGGTGGGAAGGTATTGGATATAAAGCTCCTGGTCACCTCATTGACTGGAAGGGCAACGACTGGACTCCTGATTCCAAGGAGCTTGCTGCTCATGCCAATGCCCGTTTCACAGCACCTGCAAGCCAATGCCCCGCTATTGCTGCTGAATGGGAAGATCCTGCAGGCGTACCCATCTCCGCTATCCTCATTGGCGGACGTCGCCCCAGCACCATTCCTTTGGTTCACGAGAGCTTTGACTGGAACCACGGCGTATTCTTAGGCTCCATTATGGGTTCTGAGCTCACTGCTGCCGCTATTTCCGACAAGATCGGTCAGGTTCGCCGCGATCCTTTCGCTATGCTGCCTTTCATTGGTTACAATGTAAACGATTATCTGCAGCACTGGCTGGATATCGGAACAAAGACCGATGCTGATAAGCTTCCTAAGATCTTCTATGTTAACTGGTTCCGTAAGGATGAAAACGGTAAATGGCTCTGGCCCGGTTACGGCGAAAACAGCCGCGTTCTTAAATGGATCTTCGAGAGAGTATCCGGTAAGGGCGAAGCAGTTAAGACCGAGATTGGTTATATGCCTACCGCTAATGCTATTGATACAACCGGTCTTGATGTGAGCGAGGCTGATATGGTTGAACTCCTCAAGGTTAAGAAGGACGAGTGGGTAAAAGAAGTAGAGTCCATTAAGGAACACTACAAGACCTATGGATCACGTCTTCCCAAGGAATTGGAGAATCAACTTGCTGCTCTTGAAAAGAGATTACAAGCTTAAAAGATCAAGACTTAAGACAGATGATATGAGGACGGTTCATTGTTTCAAACAAAGAACCGTCCTCTTGTTTTGCGGAAGCGAAGCTCCCGAGGATTCATTTTCTCGCTTCAGTCCAGGAGGCTTTTGCATTTTTAATGAGCTCTTCCCAGGAAAGCTGGCCTTGCACATAAAGTTGGATATCCGCGCCCAGTTTTTTTATGCCCCAATTGGGCGGATAGCCCTGAAATACCCAATTAATCGTTCTTTCTCCGCTGATCTGACTCAGGATATCCTTTCCAAGTGGGTCTGTGATTGCGTCAGCAGCATAGCCCATATAGGCTGGAATAAACTTGAATTTCTCGGCTACTATCTTTTTGCCCGCCTCTGAAAGATACAGCCAATTAATAAAGTCCATGGCGGCCTTTTGAACCTCTTGTGGCTTGGAATTGTTGATTACCCAATACAAGGGAACACCAACGGGGCTGGCATCTTCTTTATACTCGGCAACCGGATAGGGCAGCATACCTATATTCTTTTTTGCCAAGTCCTTATCGACATTCTCGATGTCGGTATATACCCAATTCCCCTGATGAATCATGGCAACCTTACCAGTCCCAAACAGCTTCTTGACCTGTGTGTCGTAGTCCATGTCTGCAGTGGGCTGAACCGAGTATTTATTTTGAAGATCCACCATCTTTTTAAAAGCATCTGAATACTTGAATGCTATTGTTTTGGATTTAAACGTTTTATTCACATCACCCTCAAACTCCGGTGATATGAATAGGTTGGAAAGATGGAGTCCCGTTAATACGGTCTCCTTGGCTGGAAAAGCAAAAACTGCGTCTATACCAAGTTCCTTTTTTTGCTTGTCAAGTTTTTTAACAGTATCTTCAAGCGCGCTGAAGGAAGTAATGCTGGTAGGCTCAATTTGGGCTTTTTTAAAAATTTCTTTGTTGTAAATGAGCCCATAGCCCTCTATATAGTATGGCAGGCCATAAACCTTTCCCTCAAGCGTAACAGGCTCTAAGAAAATCTTTATTGCATTTTTAGTGGCTTCTGCATCCGATACATCTAAAAGCTTAGGCTTCCAATCGGCGAAATCCTGAGGGCTGCTGATATTAAAAAGTGTTGGTTCTTCGCCTGAATTGAATTTAGTCCGTAAAGCCGCACCGTAATCCTGTCCTTCGCCCACTGTTTCAATATTAAGTGCAACAGTTCTGTATTCCTCTGAAAACTTTTTTACAGCCTCCTCAAAGGCTTTCTTGTATTCTGCCTTATACTGAAAAACACCTACAACAACAGATTTTGGGATATTGGTCTCCTGGGTTTCAGTGGGCCTGGGAGTAGCAGATTCTTCATAAGGTGCAAAAGAGCAGCCTGTTGCGAGGCTTATAATAACCAAAAAGAGAGCTAATTTTCTCATGCTTCTCATGGCTTTTTCGTCCTTTCATGCGGAATATGGTATGATTACGTTACCCGTTGCTTTGCGTTGCACTGCAATAGCATATCCAAAAGACGAAAAATCCATGTACAGAACTAGCTTTTACATGGAGCTGCGGACTCTCTTTCTACCATTTTAACCGGGATTACAGTGCGTTTACTTTCATTTAATTTTCCCTCTATATCACTAATGAGCACATTTGCAGCCAGAACACCTTTTTGAAATATTCCCTGATCAATGGTGGTAAGTCCCGGAACGAGGTAGTCGCATATCTTGAGATTGTCGAATCCTATAATTGAAATGTCCTCAGGCACTTTGATCCCATGCTCTCTTAATGCCTTTATGACACCAAAAGCCATAATGTCGGCCACACAAAAAACAGCTGTTATATTTTTTACACTTTTAAAAATACGCTCTCCAATACGACAGCCCCCATCAAAAGAGACACTGTCCTCAAACACCAATGACATGTCTAGCGGTATCCGTGATTTTTCCAGAGCTTCACAATAGCCTATATACCGGTTATAATTAACAGGGCTTGTATCAATGGGACCGCTGGCCAAAGCGATCCGGGTATGGCCTAAATTGGTTAAATGCTGACAAGCCATAGCACCCGCCAATTTTTCATCATTGCCGATGGTGTGATACCACCCATCTATCTCAGGCGTGTCCAAAAGCACAACAGGCACCTGGAAGCTCTCAAGCTCTTTCAGGAAGATTTCAGGGGTTATACCCAGAAAAATGACCCCGTCTATATTCCGCTTTGAGACCCAATCCTTAAGGCTTTGTTCAGGCCGAATACCTGTTATGAGCACATCATAGTCCAGGCGTTCCGCCTCATACTCTATTCCGCTCAAAAATTCCGCATAAAAGGGGTTATCCTTTAAAAGCAGGCTTTTATCATCTTCATCCTGGGTAATGGGAAACATGATACCCAAGAGATTACTTTTTCGCCTTGCCAGGCTTCTGGCCGTATAATCCGGCTGGTAATGGAGTACTTCAATGGCTTTTAAAACCCTTTTGCGTGTTTCATCCGATACTTTGTTAATATTATTGATAACATTAGAAACAGTAGCCTCCGAAACTCCCACATATCGGGCTACATCCTTTGCTGAAACCTTTGCTTCCATATGCTCCCCCACTAGCTTAAGATTAAGATTGCGCCACTGACAGCATCCAGTGAAAAACAAAGCTTACCGGCCTGAATTTCATATGTTTTTTCATTCAGAATATCCGTTGCAATTGTCTTGCCTCCGCCGACCTCCAGCTCTGCCAGGCATGAGCTTTCACCATTGTTAATGGCAATCCACAAGGCCTCCTGGCCTTCGCCTCGGGTAAAACAATAAAGTTCTTTGGCTACATCGGTAAGAACAGTGGTATATCCCCCGAGAATAGCCTTTATATGGGTTCTCCTGATAGCAATAAGGGTCTTGTAATACTGATGTATGTCATGGGCGGTCTCGTTATTTTCCCACATCATGGGCCTTCTGTATTCCAACTCGGAAACCCCTGAAAACCCTTTCTCATCTCCATAGTAAATGGAGGGTACTCCAACATGCATGAGCTGATAAAGTGCTGCTATTTTAAGCCTTCTTAAATCCCCGTCGGCCTCTGACAAAAAGCGCGGTACATCATGGCTGTCGATAAGGTTCATCTCACTTTGCTGGATGGCTTTTTTATAGCGCATTAAAAGCCTGTTGATTTTAGCACCAAATTGGGCAACGGTGATTTTTCTTTTGGCAAAAAAATCAACACATGCATACTTGAAATTATAGTTCATCAGGGAGTCAAACTGATCGCCCTGTACCCATGGCCTGGCATCATCCCATATTTCACCTATCAGGAAAGCTTCAGGCTTAACTTTCTTAATAGCCTTTCTCATCTCACGCCAAAACTCAAAATTAACTTCATTGGCTACGTCGAAGCGCCAGCCGTCTATATCGAATTCCCTGATCCAAAAAAGCGCCACATCAATAAAGTATTTCATGACATCCGGATGACCTGTATTGAGCTTGGGTATGGTCTCCACATAGGCAAAGCATTCATAGTTCGGCGGGTTAGCGACCTTGACCGGGTAGCTCTCAATGTTATAATACCAGTCCGTATAAATCGAGTCCCTACCCCTTTTCTGAATATCTTTAAAAGCAAAAAAATCCGGGCCGGAGTGGTTAAATACGGCATCCAGAATGACTCGGATGTCCATACCGTGCGCTTTTGTCACAAGCTCTCGGAAGGAGGCATTGTCACCAAAGCAGGGATCAATGGTATAGTAATCAATGGTATCATACTTATGCCAGGAGTTGGAGGTAAAAACCGGAGTCAAGTAAATACAATCAACTCCCAGGTCCTTGAGATAGTCAAGGTTTTCGGTGATCCCCCGAATAGTCCCTCCATTCATGCTGCTGCTCATAATATCCCTGTCTATCTTGACATTTTTACCTGACTTCGAAATAAAACGCTTTGAGGTTGCAAAGCTATCGGGATAGATTTGATAGATGGTAGCCTCTTTGGCCCAGTCCGGAACCATGGCGATATCCTCCCGACGGATGTGATGGAAGGTAAAATACATCTGTCGATCATGATTCAGCGTGGTATGAAAATCATCATCATAGTAATACAATGTTTCAAGGCCGTCTGAAATGACAAAATAATAGCAGATACGGGTATAGGATGTCTGAAAGACTACCTCGAAATAGTCAAAAAAGCGGTCCTTCGCGACCACCTGCATAGAATAGTTAGAGGTCAGAATGGGATTATGAGGACACATCCGGTCACCTACAAAAACAGTGCATTCCTTAAGGTCGCCTTTTTTTGCCCGAAGCCTCAGTACGACCTCGTTCTCATTTACCGCAAAGCTGTACTCGGAATATGTGGCATGATGGATAGCTTCTAGATTCATGATAAATACCCCCTGGGATTAATGATGATTTATCATAGTTTTTACTTGCGCAATATAGACTTGAGCATATAAAATGGAAGCAACCAGATTAAGTTAAGCGCTTTACCAAGACTATATCATGGGTCCTCCGAGGTGTCAATGATACTTAAGCTGTATCATGGGCTGCATAAAAGACTGTTGGTATGATCATAGAGCTTTATGGGTAAAAGAATAATGAACGAGTCCGTTTTAACGGGAGGAAAACATGCTGAGAATTCATTACTATCGTTATGACCAGGATTATACGGGATGGGATCTCTGGATTTGGGAAAAGGGCCGCGAGGGTTCAGCGCATATGTTTCACTACCAGAGCTATCTGAACGGAGATATAAATAAAGCGACCAAAATAGCAGAAATCGATGTATCCCCCTTTCAGGGAAACGAAATTGGCATCATAGTCCGAAGGGGAGGCTGGATTGAGCGCGACCTCTATATCGACCGGTACTTCACTTTGTCTGAAAGAGCCCGGACTGCCTCCGATGATATTTACCTGGTACAGGATACATCTGATGTATTTACCTCAGAAGAAGACCTTTCCATCTCTCCCGGATTCCAGACGGCTATATTTGAGAATTTCAGGGAAATCTTTATCCGTCTTCAGGCTCCATGCAAAAAAAGCCATGAGGAAGAACCCTTTTGTGTTTTTGAGAACGGCCTCGGCGTTCCCATCCGTCACGTAACGCCCACACGGGGCTCCAGAGAATTTATTATCTCTCTGGAAGAGGATATGGCGCCGGGGAGCACTTATATGATTTACAAACCGGGCTACCGTATGGGTTCAGTAGCCTATGGCATGATTTATGACACCCCGGAGTTTGAAAGGCTTTTTACCTATGAGGGTGATGATTTGGGCGCTTCCTGGACTCACGATGCCACAACCTTCAAGGTATGGGCTCCTACAGCCTCAACCATGTTTCTTAACCTCTATGACACAGGCTCAGGCCCAAGCCTCCGTGAGGTATTTGAAATGAAACGTGAAGAAAAAGGCGTATGGGCTATCCGTATTCCCGGTGATCTATCCGGAATTTACTATACCTTTAGCGTTATGGTTATGAATAAAACCTTTGAAGCTGCAGATCCCTATGCCCATTCCTCAGGAGTGAACGGGAGAAGGAGCATGGTAGTAGATGTAGCCCGGAGCTGTCCCCCCGGCTGGGACAATTTTTCCCATATCCATCTCGAAAACCCCACCGATGCCATTATCTATGAAGTAAGCGTAAGAGACGCCACCATTCATAAAAGCTCCGGTGTTGCCCATGGCGGTAAATTCCTGGGACTTGCAGAAAAAGATACACGCTCCCCTGAAAATCTCCCCACCGGTTTGTCTCATTTTATGGATCTGGGGGTAACCCATATTCACCTCATGCCTATTTTCGACTTTTTTACTCTTGATGAAACAAAGCCTATTGAAAATCAGTACAATTGGGGGTATGATCCTACCCATTTCAATGTACCCGAGGGTTCCTACGCTACTAATGCCCATGACGGCTACATCCGCGTTAAAGAGCTTAAAGAAATGATCATGGCTATTAAGAGTGTGGGTATTGGTGTCGTAATGGATGTGGTCTACAATCATACCTATAAAACATTGGATTCAGACTTTAACAAGCTGGTTCCGGGCTATTACTACCGTTCTGACCGTTACGGGGTATTTTCTAATGGCTCGGGGTGCGGTAACGAAACCGCCTCGGAAAGAGCGATGGTCAAACGGTTTATCATCGAATCTGTAAAGCGCTGGGCCAATGAATACAAAATTGACGGTTTCAGATTTGATTTGATGGGACTCCATGATATAGAGACCATGAACGATATCCGCTTAGAAATGGATCGTATCAGCCCTTCAATCCTCCTTTACGGTGAGGGCTGGACGGGAGGCGCAACCTTACTGAACAGCAGTGATGCCGCATCCAAAACCAATGCTCCAAAACTTAATAAAATCGGCTTTTTCAACGACAATACCCGGGATGCCATAAAAGGAGATGCCTTTCATAAAAAAGAAATCGGCTTTATTTCAGGCAATATCGATGCCAAGGAAAGTGTCAAGTTTGGCGTAGCAGGCGCAGTCTACCACCATGGAGTTGATTACACAAAGGTCAATTACTCAGGCTTTGCCTGGGCCAGTTATGCCTGGCACTGTGTCAACTATACCGCTTCCCATGACAATCTTACCCTTTATGACAAGCTCATGGCCAGCCGTCCCGATTTAGGTGAGACCGATTATATAAGACTTGTGAATCTTGCCGCGGCCATTGTATTAACCTCCCAGGGCACTCCCTTTTTTATGCTGGGTACTGACATGATGCGATCTAAAAAGGGGGAACACAACTCGTATAACGCCCCGGATGAAATCAACCGGATAGACTGGTCGGATAAAATGAAATACCAGAAAGTCTTTAGTTATCATAAAGGACTTATCGCACTCCGAAAGTCCCACCCTGCTTTCCGCATGGTTTTGGCCGAGGAGATTCGCCGAAATTTAATCTTTTATCCCGGCAAGGATTGGGTGATCACTTTTTCCCTGAACAACCATGCTAACAAGGATCCCTGGGAGACAATCTTTGTAGCCTATAATGCGGGAATTGCACCCGAAACCGTAGCACTTCCCCAAAATGGATGCTGGCAGGCTGTTGTAGACCACCAGCATGCCGGCTTGACCACCTTAAGCATATATCAGGGAGATTCAGTTACTGTTCCCGAAAGATCAGCCATGGTGCTTTATTTAAGCGGAGATCAACTCGGTTGATTTTCCGCTTTGCAATCACCTTTTTACAATCGGAGCAATTAATGATAATATGGTTATATTCGTAAAAGCTTGATAGAAGATGAACAAGACGCTTCAGAGGAGATAAGAAAATGAAGAAAAACAATCTCATTCTTTACATTACCTCATTTTTGTCGGGTATGACAGTCATGGCTGTAGAATTATCCTGTTCAAGGCTATTGGCCCCGTATTTCAGTTCCTCCCAAATTGTCTGGACGATCATCATCGGCCTTATTATGATTTGTATGAGTGTCGGTAATATTCTGGGAGGCCGAAGCGCGGACAAGCATAAAAGTCTGAACCGTCTTTACTGGTATATCTGGATTGCTTCGGTATGGATTGCTCTTATTCCTTTTGTGGGCAAGTACATAATTGCCCTTATAACAGGAGCGCTCATGCTGTTCCTTCCCGGCGGCCAGCTTGTACTTATGGGCTCTGCCCTATCCTGCCTCGTCATTTTTTCTTTACCTATGATTCTTCTTGGCATGGTCTCTCCCTATTTGGTCAAGCTTGGCATCAAGGACTTGGAAAACAGCGGGCGAATAGTAGGGCAAATCTATGCCATGGGAACTATCGGAAGCATAATTGGAACCTTTGTTCCGACCTTTTTCACTCTGCCAACCATTGGAACGGGCAAAACCTTTTTTCTTTTCGCCCTGCTTTTGAATATTGTCTGTGCCCTCTATTTCTTGTTCACAAGGAAAAATGCCCTGCGCAACAGCATAACCGCCCTTGTGCTTCTGGTTCTTCTGTTCACACCCTTTACTGATTCCTTCGCCTTCTGGAAACCGGATCTCGCATACGAGGGTCAATCTATTTATAATTATCTACAGGTGGAAGACAAAGAGGATTCCGTCATTCTTTCGACCAATGTCGCCTTTGGTGTTCAGTCCATTTATAAAAAGGACGGATCGCTTTCAGGCTACTATTATGAATATGCTCTGATGGCTCCCTATTTTTTGAAGGACATGTCCGAAGATAAAAAGCTGGATGTTTTGGTGCTGGGGCTTGGTACCGGCACCTTTCCCAAACAGCTAAAAAAATATATTCCCAATGTCACAACCGATGCGGTTGAGATAGATGGAGAGATCGCCGACCTCGCTACCGAGTATTTTAACCTTAAGGAAGAAGAAGCCAATGTATTCATTAACGACGGCCGAAGTTTTTTCTTAACACCCGATGCCCGAAAATATGACATTATCCTGGCTGACGCGTATCAGGATATAACTGTTCCATTTCATATGTCCAGCCAGGAATTCTTTAAAATAGTCAAAGACCATTTAAAGCCCGGTGGTATCCTTATTGTCAATGTTAATATGAAATCAGGCGACTTTACGGGTGTTCCCGAATATCTGGCAAACACCGTTAAAAGCATCTTTAACAAAGTTTACAGGGCTGATTTGAGTGTAGTAACCAATTCCCTCCTGTTTATCAGCGATGATACCGATATGCTTGAGAATTACAATCGGAACATTGAGGCGCTCATCCCAAAGGATCACGATCTATACAGGATTTCCCGCTATATCAAGGATGGTCTTGTAGAAATGAAAGAAGCAAGCCTCATCCTGACAGATGATCTTGCTCCTGTAGAAGTTTTAGGGCAAAAAGCTCTAAACGAGATTGTCCAAAATGAAATTGAAGTGATCCGATCCGGTATTAAAGGAAAGAGTCTGCCGGAAATTCTGGAATACCTGACGCCCTAATCTTTCAAGTCCTCTTAGGGATTTCCTTCATTAATGCCCGTGTAGACCAATCCCGTGGCCGCATCCAGTGTAACGGTCGTCCCGCTTCTTAAGACCTCAGTGGCATGCTCAGCCCCGCAAATAACGGGTATATCAAGGCTCAGGCCAACTATGGCTGCATGGGACGTAAGATTGCCCTTCTCGGTAATAATTCCTTTAGCCCTTCTTAAGAGGCTCATAAGCTTATTGGTGGTTTCAGGTATGACGAGAATTTCTCCACCATTGAAGTTTTTAAGTGCCTCTTCTTCATTTTTACATACACAGAGGGTACCAACCGCCGCCTTCTGTGTGACACCGACACCTCTTGTCAGAATATTTCCTACGATATGGACCTTTAAAATATTGGTCATGCCGGGAATACCAATGGGCATCCCTGCAGTCAGCACCACCAGGTCGCCGCACTTAACCAAACCGGTCTCCACAGCCTTTTCCACAGCATGCTCAAAGAGCTCGTCACTGGTCTGCTTTTCCTCATACAGAACAGGAATAACCCCCCAGGACATGGACAATTGGCGGCACACCTTTTCATTGGTGGAGCATCCGATTATGGCGCATTCAGGGCGGTATTTGGAGATCATGCGTGCCGTACTGCCTGTTTTAGTAAGCGTGATAATAGCGGCCGCATCCAAATCATGGGCTGTGGTACAAGTGGCATGGCTGATGGCATTGGTAACATTGGAGATGGATTCTTCCAGCTCCATATGTCGAAAACGCTTCTTATAATGAATGGCCGACTCAGTGCTTTCAGCAATCTTGGCCATGGTACGGACGCTTTCGATTGGATACTTGCCGATGGAAGTCTCACCCGACAACATGATAGCGCTGGTTCCGTCATAGATAGCATTGGCCACGTCGCTGATCTCTGCACGGGTCGGTCTTGGCTTCGTGATCATGGAGTCCAGCATCTGGGTTGCGGTAATGGACTTTTTACCGTGGGCCATGGACTTTTTAATAAGCATTTTCTGAATTCTGGGAAGCTCATTATAATCAATTTCGACGCCCATATCACCACGGGCAACCATAATACCGTCGCTGGCCATGAGTATTTCATCAATATTTTCCACGCCTTCGCCGTTCTCAATCTTGGCAATGATATGGATATCACTGCCGCCATTTTTCTCAAGAAGCTTTCTTATGTCAATGATATCAGCGGCGGTTCGGGTAAATGAGGCTGCTATATAGTCAAAGTCATGCTTTATGGCGAAAAGGATATCCTCAACATCCTTCTTGGAGAGGTAAGGCATGTCCAGCCTTACACCCGGCACATTGAGGCTCTTCTTGTCCTTAATAACGCCACTGTTCATGACCTTGCAGACTATTTCAGTGTCTGTGCATTCGGTAACCTTTAATTCCACAAGACCATCGTCTATAAGAATTCTGTCACCTCTTTTAACAATCTGGGGCAAATTCTGATAAGAAACCGATGCCTTCTCCTTAGTTCCCATGCAATTCTCGGTGGTCAAGATAAACCTGTCATTGGCTTGGAGCTCTATGCCGCCATTTTCAAATTGACCGAGTCTGATCTCAGGCCCTTTTGTATCCAAAAGCAAAGCCACAGGCTTTTTCATTTCTTCCCGGACCTTTCTAAGTGTTATAACGCGCTTTAGATGCTCCTCATGGCTGCCGTGGGAAAAATTGAGTCTTGCCACATCCATTCCTTCATTTACAAGGCTTCTCAGCATATGCTCGTCTTCAACAGCGGGACCAAGAGTACAGATAATTTTTGTTTTTCTCATTTATTTAAAAACCTTTCATGTTATTTTTCGTAATAAAAAAAACTTCACCAGTCTACTATTCTAACAGTAAAACGTAGTGAAGTAAAGCATATAAGGCCCGATGATATGTTAAAAGATCCGGCGAACTCTCAAATCATTTTCGATCAGGGCTTGTGTTTCTTGCTGAGCTTGGCCATTTTTCGCTTTGTTTTGAAGAGCATCACAATATTGTTGATAGGCTGCCAGCAAGGCCAGAAAGTCTCCCAAAAGCGTTACGATGGCGCTAACTAAGACCAGTTTATTGATATCAAACCCGAGATTCGGACAGCCCATACTACCCTCCGGGAGGTCTTTGTATCATCATATTCCGAAGGCTAGTCCTTCGTTCAAGCCCGCATCGTCTCAGTAATCCACGCTTTTTACGAATTATTTGTCTATAATGTCAAAGCTATCATGTTCCACTGTTTTACCATTTTCCATATGGTACGATACAACTGAGATTTTATCGCCAAAAACCTTGAAGGTGGTAAATACCGGGTTGTTAGTGTCATATAGTACTTCCGTCCAGGCTCTTTTTTCTGCGTCATAATACTTTTTAGCAGAGCTGCCACCTGTTATATAAGTGGTTCCTGCACCTGGGACAACCTTTTTTCCGTCTTTCATGGTCGTACGAAGGTAGGTATGGTCGTGGCCATTTAATACCAGATCGATACCGGCGCGATCAAAAACAGGCGCAATGACCTTTCTAAGCTCCGCTTCGTCATAAAATCCCGAGTAAATACCCCTGTGCATCATGACAATCTTCCATTTCTTATCCGAGGTCTTGCAGGTCTCTTCCAACCATTGCAGCTGCTTCGAAATATTCTTCTGCGTATCAAGTGTCAGAATGAGCGCGTCTTTTGTCTGGAAAGAGTAGGCCGTTTCCTTGTAACCCTCCGGTCCATTCTCCGGAAGGGTAAAGAAAGATCTAAAATGAGTGAGATTGGCATCGTCATAGTATTCATGGTTACCTGGAACAGCCATGACGGGAAGACTTGAAAAAACCTCCGCTCCCGCTTTAAACATCATATCCCATTGTCCTCTGTTTCCGCCTCTGTCTGCCAAATCGCCGCCTAATAAAACGAAAGCAGGATTAACAGCTTTTTCAGTAGCTCTGTTGAGGACATCTCCAAATACTTGATAAGACGCTGCATTGGCAGCCTGAGGATCTGTTACAAACGCAAAGGAGTAAGCATTATCATAGTCCGGGGTTTTGAATTTATACACCGGGCTGAACTTGCCTGCTGTGTCTCCCACCCGATAGAAATAGGTTGTCCCCGGCTTCAAATTAGCCAGAGTAGCAGAATGCACGCGCACATACTCGGTCTTATCGACATTGACAAGAGCAGCCTCGCGATCCGATCCCTTTACATTCCCTGATAAGGAAAAGGACCCTGTAAAGGTCCTTTCTTCTTCATATTGCACGACAGTTCCCGTTTGATCCTTAGGTGTAACATAATTGACAGCTATTGACCCCGGCATGGCGGCAAGGGATAATGACAGGTTTTGTGGGATCAAGGCCACATTCTGGCTGGCGTTTTGCCCCGGAGCAGGGTTTGTGTTGTGAGCGGTACTTGAGTTCGCGCTCTGGCCTGCACTTTGACTCGTACCCTGGCTTGTGCTCTTATTGCCGATGGTAAAAGTGAGCTTATTGCTAATCAATCCATCCTTTTTAGCCCTTACTGTGACTGTGGTTCCCACAGGAAGCCGGGTCAGAATTGTCGTTTCAATTTTTCCTCCCTTGTCGGTGGACCACAGAGCGTTTTGACCATTATCTAAATAAAGCCCCGCTCCTTCGACAGGAGCACCGTTTTTGTCGGTAACGGTAAATATAGTAGTCTCACCCTCTGCCGTACCCGTAGCTTTAAGAGTAAGCTCATACCCAAGGCTGGCATTCATGTCAGGTACTGTAAAGCGCTGGCTAGCCGGGTTCTTACCCACAATCATGGCTCCCAGGGCCAGCTTGACCTGAGTGGTGTCGGTAGTGCTCTTGGGCTTAAATGTAATGGTAGCAAGCTTGATTAACTCACTTGAAGACAGATTGGTGAGATTGTCAATTTCAAGAACAATCCTGCCGTTCTTTTCGTCTACCACGTGGCTTATAACTTTGCCCTTTTTAGCCCAGGCTTCCAAAGCCATCTGCTTGCCGGCAACCTTGGTATCTGCATCCACCACGTCTACCTGTGCGGGATTATAATTGAAAACTGTATATATTTTTCTGAGGTTCTTCGGGTTTTTAATACTGATAGTAGTGGTGAAATTACCGCCTTCCACATAGGTTTGACCTGTGGAGGCTATTAATTGAGGCGCTCCCGTATCCACCATAAAGATCACGGTGGTTGTTCCCTTGTTACCAGTAACATCCGAGTAGTTAAAGGTAAGGTTATGGTAACCATCCGCCAATGGAAGAGTGGTACCCAATTCGCCTTTCAAGGTTACTGCTCCGTTTGTGGTAACGTTCAGTCCCGGTATTGCTGCATAGTCCAGAAGCACCTGAATGCTCTTGACATCAACGCCGGAAAGATTATCAGAAATCACGGCTTGCAAGGAAACCTTGCCTGTCTTGATAACCGATCCGTCAAGGGGTGATGCCACATTGACCACGGGGGCCTGGGTGTCTATGTTGCTGACGCCGTAAACAGCACGTATCTGATCAAAATACAGGGTTCCCTTGGATCGCATCTCATCCCGTGAGCACATGATGCGAATAGGTGTTTCCAGAGTGAAAGGTCCTTTTCTGCTGGACGGTATAGTGGCTTCAACATACTTCCAGCCTGTCCAATCCACACCGCCGGTCTTTGTATCTGTCCTGTAATCGGGTGTGAAATCAATATCAAAGGACTGACCGCTTCCGTCCTTCACTTTACCTCTGATCCAGGTCTTGCTGTTATCACCGTAAATCCACATGCCTATTGCCGAGGGATTGTTAGCTAGGACTATTCCTGTCTGCTGTTTTGTATTGGGGTCAAGCCTGAAGGCATAAACGCCCGCCACACCCTTCTCAACGCCTGCTTCAAGGGTGAAGTCATAGTTAACCTTGAGGAGACCGCTGCCTGAACGGGCCAATGATGCATCCTTTACGACGGCTGCACTCCCTGAATTCGCACGAACGATGGAGGATCCCCATGCTGTTCCGTTTTCAAAGTCCTCTATATCATTTGGTGAATCACCCGCCACTACATCAATAGATGCGGAGGCATTCCCATAGCTGACAATAATCCGGCCTTTACCCTTGGCACCTTGAGCAAGGGTGAAGACTCCGTCCTGGGTAATGGTTCCCATATTACCTTCAACCCGCCAGTTGAAAGCGTTATCGCTGCTGGCTACCTTGATATCCTGATAGTAAGCACTGCAGCTAAGATCTATGCTTGAACCCGGAGCAAGGGTAACAACACTGTTCGAAGGTCTGAGGGATGTTACACCGCTCAATACTGTAAGCTGTGCGGAACCATAAACAGTACCGCTGCCTACCATAACCTGGTATTCTCCGGGGGATGTATTGACTGTCAGTTTTCCGTTGTTATCCATAGTCCCTGCGGCGCTTCCCCATGTGATATTTTGGGGCAGGGCTGTGGGGAAGAAATACTCATCTGTTGCGCGAACGGTGTATTGCAGGATCGAATTTGGCAGCGCATAAGCTTTAGCGGGATACAGATGAAGCTTCTGAGCCTCAGGATTGACCTGGGCTGTTCCATTTTTTATGGCGATACTTTGCTTTGAAACAAGAAGAATGCCGTTGGCATTGGCTCTTTCCCTGCCATCAGAGGGATTGTTGATGAGGCTTGAGCTATCATAACCGGGCATTCTGGCCAGAATGGCAGAGGATCCACCCCCATCCAGCTTGATGGCCTGGACACAACCCAAATTGCGAAGGAACTGGGCAGCCTCAGTGCTTGATACACCCTGACTGGCATCAGTTCTGCCATCCACTTGATATAAGACCACATCTCCGTTTGACTTGACGCCAATGGCTGTAAAGGGATTAAAGTCCTTTGTGGCAAGCCCGCTTACAATAGCGCCGTCGCGAATCAGAATTTTATCTCCGCCAACAACCTGCTTAACGCCGATCCATTTACCGCTGGGATCATTAAACTGAATCTGTATCCCATCGCCTTTCTTAAATTGCGACATAAGCGCATAGCCCGGTTTGTCGTTTCTTACCGAAAGTACGAGTTGATTATCTCCAATAGGTGTAGCTGTAGCATTCACCCGGATGTCGGAGACTGTCGCAACAACCATACTGCCGATTGCCAGTTCACCCATAGTAATATCCAGAACAATCTCCAGACTCGGAACTGTTGTTCCTGTATTGGCACCATAATCCTTGCTGTAAAGGAAGGGGCCTATTTCCGATTGAACCTTGTTAAACCGGTTTATCTGAAACTCCGACTCATTGTAAATTCCCTTAATGCTAAAGTCGGGAGCACCCATTACTACCGATCCATCTTCCTTAAAGCCTATACCATTCCATCCGGGATTATTGGAACTAATGAGTCGTCCATCTGTAACTACTACCCCGATAGGAACGGAAGTAGTGAGATTATAGAAGTCCCCATTAATGCCGCCAATGACCTTAACCCCTTGTTTCTCCATACTTGCCGCAAGAGCGCTCAAGGTTTTCCTGCTGCTGGTATTGCTGCCCGATGATACGACTAGCTTGGCATCGGAGCTGTTTGGATTAAAGGTTATTGTATGTCCTAGTTTGGGCGTGCCATCGGGATTCCGACCTTGCCAATTGTTGAGGACAACGCCTTTTCCAATTTCACGCTCCTCATTATAAAAGATATGTGTTGAGCCGAAGTCGGTTATGAAGGCCAATGCACTGTCACCGATGAGCAGGCTCACAATAATGGAAACACATAAAAACACTGCTAGAAATGATTTTGTTGTACTCCTGATCTTTTTTCTCATGTAAAAACCCCCTGAAAATTAAAAAACCCTAAAAAAAGCTTAACATAAAAAACCTGTCGGAGACAGGCTTTTTATGTTAACAGTATGTTTCTATTCTATTACGCAGAAGTGTCTGTTTTCGCCTATTTTACATAAATGACAGAGCTTAGCGGGGGCATTTTTACAAGTCCTTCTCCTTCTTCAAAGCCTTCCGCTTTTTGGCAAAACTTCAACATATAACCCGTGGTATTTACCTCTAAATTCTGTTCTTGGGCTGAGAGGTTATGCATGATAAGGGCCGTCTGGTCGGAGGACGTCATGGAATAGAGAACAATAGCATCATTTCCTGATTCCATGGCCTTAAACTTTCCTTCATATAGAGCTTCATTCTCATTTCTTACCCGAATCAAACGCTTATAATGGGTGAGTAACGAATCGGGATTTTTCTGCTGTTCGGCCACCGGTACAACCACATTTTCACCATATTTTGAAGTTCTCCACTTCGTCTGTAGGGGATCTTCCTTTCCCCAAACATAAGGCAGACGGATATCCTCATCCGGTTTGGCCCCAAACATGCCGATTTCCTCACCATAGTAAATAAAGGGAACACCCTCCAGAGTGAGGTACATGCTGGCCGCGACCTTCATGAGCTCGGGCTTTCCATTAACCAAAGCAATAATACGGTTCTGATCATGGTTGGATAAAACAGGAGCATCCACATAATCAGGCTTAACTTTTGCATACTGGACGTAATTGTTTTCAATGAACTTTGCAAGGTAATTGTTTTTACTGCTTCCTGCTTTAACGGCATTGGAGATTTGAATGCCAATTCCGATATGGAAGGTTGCATCCAGAGAGGGCAAATAGGTGGATCTGATTTGGACGCTATCCTCTAAGACCTCTCCTATGATAAAGGTTTCCGGCTTATGCCCGTGGCAAAAATCAGTGAATTCCTTCCAAAAAGCAACGGTCTTTTTTGAACCGCTTTCCATTTTGGGAAGCTCCCCTGTGCCATATATATGAGGAACGGCATCCAGTCTAAAGCCGTCCACCCCTTTATCCAGCCAGAACGCCGCTACCTTTTTCATTTCCTCCTTAAGTTCGGGAGTATCATAGTTAAGGTCGGGCATTCCACTCCAGAAGATGGCATAGTAATAGGCCCCACCAAGCTTGTTCCATACCTTGTGACCCCAAACATTGGTACTCAGGTTAAAGCCTTCGGAACCGTCTGTGGTCCATTTGTACCAATTGCGGTAAGGGCTGTTGGCATCTGTAGATTGAGTAAACCAGGGGTTTTTATCGCTGCTGTGATTCAAAACAAGATCCATCATAATGGAGATGCCCCGTTTGTGAGCCTCTTTGATCAGATTATCAAAGTCGGCCAATGTACCATATTCCGGATTGATATCATAGTAGTCTGATACATCATAGCCATGATAGGAGGGGCTTTTGTTGATGGGCATCATCCATATGCCCGTTATGCCAAGATCATCCGTTGTTTTGGGATCCCCGTCATTTAAATAATCGAGCCTTTGTGTGAGCCCGTTAAGATCGCCTATTCCATCACCGTCGGAGTCAGCGAATGCTCTTACAAAAACTTCGTAATAAACGCCCTGCTTGTTTCCCGACGTTTTTTGATCAACCTCTCCGAGCCCATAAACAGGATCTGCAAGGGGAGTTGATGTAGGGGGTATAGTTTCGGGGGAGCCGGAAGGGGTTCCGCATGCAGCCATTGAAACTGATATGCTTGTAATGAGCAGTATTAATAGTATCTTTTTTTGAATTGCACCCATAAAACAATTCTCCATGGTCTATTCTTTTACCGCCCCCGTAGACATGATCCTTATCAGATACTTCTGATTGAGGGCAAAGATGATGACAAATGGTATGGAAATCAGCAAAGCGCCTGCCGCAAATTGCGTAAAATTGTCATTGGACCGGCCATTGATCATTTCAAATAAACCAACCGCCAAGGTCTTATTTTTGTCACTCCTTAAGATATATCTGGGGAGAATAAAGTCCATCCAGGGCTGTGTAAAGCTAGTCACACCAAGAAAGGCGACCATTGGGAGCGTATTTGGAAGGATGATCCGGATAAAGGTTGAAAAATTACCCGCTCCATCCACTTTTGCCGCCTCGTCTATGCTTCGCGGGATGGTATCAAAATACCCTTTCAACAGCCAGGTATTATAGGGAATATTACCCGCCGTATAGACCAAAACAAGACCCATGAGGTTATCCGTAAGGCCGAATCTGTTTAATATGACGTAAATGGCCACCATACCTATTACACTGGGGAACATTTGCAGAATCAGGAAGCTCATCAAGGCTAATTTCTTAAAACGGAACCTGAATCTGGAAAAGACATAGGCTGTAATAAGCACGATAACCGTTGTAAAGAGTGTATTGAAACATGCCACAATAAACGAATTCTTATACCAGCTTAAATAATTGGTTTTCGTAAACAGCCGCGTAAAGTTATCGGTGGTGGGATTGTTGGGTATGGGAAGAATACTCATGGAAGCCAGTGATTTTCCCTGGTTAAAAGCGCCGCTGACTGCAAAAGCAATGGGATAGAGTACTATGAGTGTCAGAACAATGAAGAAGAAATAGATGAAGGTGTAGCGGATAACAGTCAATACTTTTTTCATTACAGCTCACCCTCCTTGAAGGATTTTGTCTGCGCAAAGTTATAAATCGCAAAAGGTGCGATTATTACAAACATAATGATAGCTACAACCGAGGCCTTGTTATAAAGCCGCTGCTCCAGGGTTAGCTTATACATCCACGTGATCAAGGTGTCAGTTGTACCGGCAAAGGATTGTGTGGTTATGGTATCGGGAGGGTTACCGTTTGTTAGGAAGTACACGCCTCCGAAGTTGTTCATATTAAATGAAAAGTTCATAATCATGAGCGGAACAGTCTGATACAAGAGAAGCGGCAGAGTAAGATATCTGAACTGCTGCGATCTGCTGGCTCCGTCTATTCTTGCCGCTTCAAAGATATCCTGGGGCATTGAGGTCATAATACCCGTTATCATAAGCATAAAATACGGAAATCCCAGCCAAAGATTAACAACAATGAGCATGACCCGTGCAAGGGTCGTATCGGAAAGCCATGGAATAATATCCTTCTGAAGGACTCCTATACTTTGCAGCCATTGAACGGCGCCTATCTCCCTCAGTCCACGATTAATAGGCCCAAACTGACCATTGAGCAGTATGGCCCATATAAAAAGGCTGATCATGCCCGGAACTGCATAAGGAAGGATAAAAACAGTCCTAAAAACCCCAGCAATTTTTATTTTTTTGTCTAAGAGAGCCAGAGCCAGAAACATGCCACCAAAGTAACAGGTCAATGTTCCAAGAAGAGCCCATTCAAAAGTCCAAACAGCAGTACGGGCAAACCCCTGAGAATACTGCTTGAGGTTCACCATATCCTTAAAGGTTTCCAATCCCACCCAGTCCACTGTGTTATTCTGGGGGATATGGGCAGGTGCAGAATAATTGGTGAAAGCAATTAAAAATGCAAAAACCAGCGGAATAACGACAAAAAAAGCCAGCATGACAAACGCTGGAGATAGGGCCAGATAGGAAAACGCCTTTTCCCCCATATCATGCAAGAACTCACGCTCTGTTTGTACTTTCCCGGTTTCCTCATAGTTCTTTGCGGTATTTTTTGCGTCAATAATATTAAATATATAAATTATGGCGATGATGATGAGTACGACGACGGTAATAAGACCTTCAAGCATCATAAAGGTTGAATTGTCTCTTTGGACAACAGGTAAATTTGGTTTTGGATCACCAAGTGTGATTAAACCTTTGATCCCCTTGTAGAGTGTACTGGAGTTCATCAGGACGATTACTTCAAAAAGGGCAAATAAAATTCCTTTTATGTACTGCTTAAGAACAACGATATGGCCAAGACCCATAAAAAGAGCAGAAGCAATAGGAGCAATTAAACTAGTGTTTTTCTTCATCCTGTGTGTTCCCCCTTCCTGTTATTCTATTAAAATGAGCATAGCATATTTTATGGCTATAAAGTAGATTCATGTAAGTATATGCTCAAGAAAACCTCTGGAAGCTTCGCTTCCTCAGAACCTTGTTATTTGCGTGAATAGGTTTCAATGCCTATGGCATTGAACAACAGGCTTTGATCACTAACAAAAGGCGATTCCGGTTTCGGAACCGCCTTCCATCATCAATTAGATTATTGTGCGGCTTCAATAGCTGCTGCTGCAAGATCAAGCTCAGTCTTGATATCGTTGCCATTCCAAATATTGGCATAAGCGGAACCCATAGAAGGCCAGTAGGCATTCATTGCAGGAATGCTGGGCATGGGCTTGGAAAATTCAAACTGCGCCAAGACACCGGCATGGGCGTCGTCAGCAATCTGAATGTCTGTGCGAGGAGGAATCTGATTGGTTACTTCATAACGCTTAGCAAGTGCTTCCTTTGTTACAAGGAAGTTTGCAAATTTCTGTGCCTCTTCCGGTGCTTTTGAGAAAGAAGAAACATACATGGCACGGATACCGGAGAAGGATTTAGGAGGAGTATCGCTGCCGGGAAGCTTAGGCAATGTGGTTACACCGAAATCAACCTTATTCTCCCTGAATCCGTTGATAGCCCAAGGTCCTTGAACGACCATGGCAAAATTGCCGTTCTGGAAACCGGCTACTACAAAATCATAGGTAAAATCAGCGGCATCAATATCAAGGCACTCTTTTCTGTATTTTTGGAAGTAATCAAGAGACTTGATAGCTTCAGGGCTGTTAACCATATGCTGAGCCTTGTCGGTTCCGTTAGGTCCAAAGAGATCTGCTCCGTAGCCGGAGAGGAACATATAGCTATAGTAAGCGTCGTCTACATCATAAACTAGAGCATACTTGCCTTCAGCAGGCTTGTTAAATGTCTTTGCAAATTCCTTAACCTCATCCCAGGTCTTGGGGGGATTTGGAATAAGGGCTTTATTGTAGAAAAGGGCATAGGTTTCAATAGCAGTAGGATACCCGTAGAGCTTACCCTCAGAGGATGTAGCATTGATAGCAGCATCTACCATAGAACCTTTAATTTCGGACGCATTGGCATTTTCAAGAATGATGCCGCTTACGAGCATTTCACCCAATTTATCATGAGGTGCTGCAAAAACATCAGCGCCGACACCAGCAGGGCCATCAAGCTGGAGTCTCTGTGCTGCATCGGTGTGACCAACAGGCTCAACAGTAATGGTGACATGAGGATTTGCATCCATGTACGCTTTTGCCATTTCTTCGACAAAGAGTTTTTCAGGGCCGTCTGATTCCCAAACCTTAAGGGATACGGGTTCAGCAGCAGGAGTTGAAGGTGATTCAGAAGGAGTTGCGCTGGTGGATTGTGAAGGGGTGGGGGTTGTCTCTGAAACCGGCTTTGCCACGCCACAAGCTGTTGCAAGGGTAGCAACCATGACAAGCGCGAGAACCAAGGCAAGAATACTGCGTTTTTTCATTGAAATATCCTCCTTATACATTTTCCCGAGGCTTTGGCCTCTATTTAGGGCAAGCGTTTGCACAACACTATGCTTTAATTATAAGTGGGAATTTATGTTTTGTCAATGCATTATTAACAACTTTTAATATTTGCTCACCCCTATTATTTGTGACTTTATATAAGAAAAGTTCCAATTTTAGACTAATATATTTTTTTACTTTTCTTACAAATACAGATTAATAACTGCCAATTATATATTGAGAAAAGAACTTGCATGGATTTTTTAATCCAGAACATCAGTTTGCATAATGAACTGGCATAAAATACTTTAAAATTACGGTGTTTTTTGCTGTTTCTTTTAGATTCTAATGCAATCGATTACATTTACATTATTCTGACTATATTCCTAGTTTCACTCTATTGAGGGATATGGTATGATGTTAAATATATATCAATACTTATAGAGTATTGTTTTATTTTGAAAGGATGAAAAATATGTTCTGTAAAAAATGCGGAAATGAACTTCCGGAAGGCGCAATCTTCTGTTCATCATGCGGTGCCAATCAAACAGAAATGATTAACGATTCGGACAACAGCCTTGTTAACAACGAAATCCGGCCTCCAGAAATTTATACCCAGCCCTCATCCTCCGATACTCCTCCAGAGCCTGTTAAAAAGCCAAAGAAAAAAGGCGTATTTCTAAAGGTAATCGCCATACTTGTTCTTGTTATGGTTTTGATTACCGGAGTAACTGTTCTTGGATATTACACGTTTTTACCGGCGAAGACTACACTTTTAGCCGCTGAATATGCCAGTGTTTTAAAGAGCTATAATATTTTTGATAAGAATATGGCCCGCTATGAAGAGAAGTCAGTAAAGCCCATATATGAAGGCTCAGTCGAAAAAGATTCCGAGCTTAGTTTCTCGCTGGATGCAGCACCCCTTGAGCAACTGGGCTTACCTGCAGAGACAATTGATCTTGTTGTTGAGAGCCTTAAGAATGTGTCCATCAAATATGGCTATGCTACAGATGTAAGAGGCAGAAAAGGAACCATGCATTTTGGTTTGAATTATCAAACCAACCCACTGCTGTCGTCAAATTTCTACCTGAACGATACAAAATTTGGCCTGAGTGTACCGGAATTATCTCAGAAAACAATTGTGGGAGATTTGAAAAACCTTGATAAATTAGCTGAGATTTCCCCGGATCTTGATCCAACTATTATAGAGGCCTATAAGTCAATGGATCCTTGGACCTCCACACGTTTTTATGATGAGATCAAGATTGACAGAAAAAATATCAAAACCCTTATGGTAGACTATTCCCAGGAGATTATCAACAGTATTGATTCAGATGACATGTCCATCAAAAGAGGGCGAAAAACAGAGGTTTTAGGAAAAGACCTGAGTTGTCAGGAAATCACCATTAAGCTCGATCAAAAGGCTCAGAAAAAAATTGTTTCCAATGTTTTATCAAGGCTTAAGGATGATGATAATTTCTATAACCTGTTCGCAGGCAATATCAATAAAGCAATGGATATTCTGGGAGAAACCGAGTTTTATCAGCAGTTGTTCCAGGAACTCGGAACCGAAGGTAAACTTAGCAAATCCGACTTCAAAAAAGCTATTTCAGAAGCGAGAGAATCCCTGGATGAATCCGATTTCCCCGAAGAAATTATTGCGAAAGTCTACATAAAAGGCTTGGACGTCGTCAAATATGACTTTACCTTTGATACCGGTACACCGGAAGAGGAAGTCAAATTCACCATTGAAGAAAGAACCAATGATCTTTCATATGAACAAAAATATACCCTCTTTAGCGATATAGAAGGCGAAAGCGGCGAACTGAGCCTGAATCTTAAAAATGATTATGACAAAGCTTCGGATACGACAGACTTTACATTGAAAGTGGATGCAAATATGGATATGGCCGACGAGGTCGGCAATATGCAATTGCTCTTAGAATCAAAGGAAGATCCTGATAAGAAGAGCAAGGTCGCTCATACCATTGATGTAAAAGCAAGTTTTGATATTACGTCCTTTGGATCTCAACAGAAAGGACAGATCACCTTTACTGTGGATGGCACTAAGACCCGAAATGCCAAAGGACTTGTAACCAACAGTGATTACAAGGGAGATTTAAGTGTTGAGGTTCCTGATCAGCTTCCTCAGCCAATCAGTGTCGGCTTTGCCATTAAAACCGATACTCAATATGGTAATAAAGTGACCATACCCGAGCCAACAGACGTTCTTGATATCGCCGAAGCCTCGCAAGAAGATTATGAAGAGCTGGCAAATGAGATCTACGAGAAAATCGGAGCTCTCACCATGATCCTGGGTGGTGGATTCTAGTATAGGGTCGAGACAAAAGCATTAAGGAGCTGTCTTGAGAATCAGAGATGATTCTTAAGACAGCTCCTTTTAATATGAAAAATATTAAAATGTATGCGTAGTGAAGAGCAGTATAGAGGCTAGCTAATGGCTGACCGGCCACCTTTTAGCAGAATGGCATAGGCAGCTGAGAAAAAGATCAGGGATATTCCTGAAAGAATGCACACCGAGGGAAAGGCAAGACTCCCTTGCTGAGGTGCTGCAAATAACCCGGTCAGTGCTTGAAGAGTCCATCCCTGAGGCGTCAAAAGCGCCAGGATTAACAGGGATTTGGGAACCCCCAGAAGATTCCATAAACAGCCTCCCATAAGTCCCGTAATCAAAGCAAAGACCGGAGCGGCAGCCTGTAGCTGATGGGGTGTTTCAAACAATGCTGCCATAAGCATGCTTATGGAAACCACGCAAAAGATATAGAGACAGATAACCAACCAGGCATATGCCCCCTGTAAGATGGTCACATGAAAAAGTACCTTCTGAACCACATAGAAAACCAATGTTTGTAGAAGACCCATGGTAAACAGAGCAACCCCGTTTCCCAAGAAAAGCGGTAGTGAGGCGCCCTTGACGGACAGGATTCTTTGCAGAGTCCCGTTGGCTTTTTCTTCACATATCCAGCCACTTCCAAAGAGTAAGCCCATCATAATGAACAGCACCATCAATCCCAATGAAGCCGCTGTGTAAGAGGGAATGGTAATGGTATTAACCTTTGCCGGCAAAGCTTCGATTTCCTCGTATGATACCGCCATGATGGGCTGAGGATACCAATATTCCTCCACCTGGGATGCCACTTGTTCACGGGTCAGTGAGATAGGTGGTAGACCCTTGTTCTTAAAGCTTTCATTAACCCAGTCGTAAGTAAAGTACCCTGTATATATTCTGAGCGCCTCTACTGCCACTATCTCCTTAAGAAGCTCCGCTGAGTAGGTCGACGGAGATTTTACAAGGGTAATCAGTTCTTCTAAATTCCCTTTGTGAAGGCCCTGCCCGAAGCCTTCCTCTATGACAATCATGGCCTCGGCCTTTTCTTCCTTGAGCTGAGCCAGAGCTTTTTCACGGACTGTTGTAACCACATTCAGCCCTTCTTTTTGTGCAAGGCGCTTGCACAGAAGATGTGAATCCCCTGTCCCATCCTCGTCAACCAGGGCAACAGGGATATACCCCAGCTTTTCTTTCCTCTGTGCATATCCTGTAATAATCGAAAGCAGCATGGGAACAATCAAAATGGCCAAAATAAAAAGCTTGTCCGAGAAAAACACCCGAATTCGGTTGATAAATATGCTCGCAAACTTCATCCCTCCACCCTCCTGCGCCTAATCTTGAGAATGATCGATGCAGCCGCCAAAAAGAGTCCTGTCAGAAGAATCAAGGCTATACAGCTTCTCAGGGTATCCGAATAGTGATCGCCGTATAGGGCACTTAAAAAACCTTCCGCCGCCCAGCGATTGATAGTCAGAACACTTAATGGCCGACAGGCTTCAGGCAACGATGGCAAAGGATAGAGACTCCCGCCTATGATGGCCATCAGCAGAATGGAAAGATTGGCGATGAGATCTGCGGCACTTCCCGAACCTGCAAGACTTGCTATAAGAAGTGAAAATGCACCCGCAGCAAGGGTAGTGGCTACGAAAACAGGAATCATGGATATCAACGACGATGCTACCGTTCTTCCTCCTGCAATGGCTATAAAAACTGCAATAATGGAAAACTGAACCGCTGAAATTATAAAGGATACTAAAAGCTTTGACACCACCGTCTCCCAGCTCTTGGTAGGCGTCGCATTAAGTCTTGATAAAATACCCAACCTTCTTTCCTCGGTCAAAAGCTTCATACAGGGAATGGATGAAAACAACGTAAAGATGGCCAAAAGGGACAAGGCATAATAAATAACCGGATTCACATCGGGTGTCTGAAGCTTTTCCTCTGAAATAATGGCTTTTCGGTTGAGAATTAAGCGTATATAGGTCTCGTTTGCCTTGTTAACCTCTTCATAGAGTGCTTCATCAGAATAGCCCCCATCAGCCTCGAGATTATAGATGACGTTAAGAGAGGCGAGACCTGCCGAAACAGCAGTAGAACCGACAAAAGCAATATTCTTGACCAGATTGGATTGGAGATATAAAAGATTTGAACCTATGACCTTTGCCGCCAAAGGCTCCCAATAATCCACACTGTTGACAAGACCTTCAGGGAGGACGATAGCCGCAGCTGCTTCATGTTTTTCAATGAGCTCCCGGGCTTCCTTTTCATCAGCAAAGAGAACTTGATCAACGATATCCAAATTTTTGAGCTGTGCTGACAAAAGTCCCGTCCAAGCTGATTGTTCCTCATCAACTATAATTATTTTGAAGGGCTCCACAAAGGTGCTTTTTTCAAGAAGAGGCGAAAGGGCCTGAGCAAATATCCAGATAACTACAAGGGGCATTATAAGGATTATAATAAGGGTCTTGTAATCCTTAAGCATTAGTTTGAGATCATTTTTAAAAAGGGTCATAAAGCTGGACATTATGCCTCCTCCAGCTTGAGCATAAGCTGTTCCAAGTTGTCATTGCCAGAAGAATTCAAAACATCATCAATAGTTCCCGAATAGAGGAGGGCCCCGCTGTTTAAAACGGCAATACGGTCACATAGAAGCTCCAGCTCATCAATATAGTGACTGGTGATGATGATGGTGCATCCCTCATTTTTAAGCCCCTGAATCAACTCGGCGATGGTAGCACGAGAAAGAACATCAACACCGGCTGTCGGCTCATCCATAATGAGTATGTCAGGCTTGTGAAGAAGAGATGCCGCAATATTAAGACGTCTTTTCATTCCTCCCGAAAAAGTCTTGACCCTATCGTTCTTTCTGTCATACAGCTTCATAATCCGGAGAATATGCTCAATTCTTTCCTTTTTAAGGGAAGCTTCTAAACCGTAAATTCCTCCCCAGAAATCCAAATTGTCATAGGCTGATAGCATGGGGTACAGAGCGATTTCCTGAGGGACATATCCAAGACGGGATCTGAGCCTATCAGGATTTTTCTGAATACTTTCTCCTTCAATTAGAATATCCCCCGATTCCGGCTTATTAATGGTTGCCATAAGGGATATAAAAGTTGATTTACCCGCTCCATTGGGGCCTATCAGTCCGAATATCTCACCTTTACCGATATCAAATGTAATATCATTAAGGGCTTTCCTGCCCTTATATTTTTTTGTGATATTTTTTACCGATAATAATGCATTTGTGTTCATGCGTCTATGCTTACATTCCTTCCCCGTCTTTAAGACACTCTGTTACAATTTTACACGAAACTGTTTGTAAAAACAGCAGAAAAAAAGAATTTACCGCATAAAAAAAGCAGCCGTAGAACGACTGCTTTTTTTATTGTGAATTATTATTTCTTCTTACCCTTAGCTGCAGCAACTTTTTCCTTCAGCTCTTTACCTGCCTTGAAAACAGGAGCCTTGGAAGCAGGAATCTTGATCTTAGCCTTTGTGCGAGGATTAACGCCTGTGCGTGCTTTGCGCTCTCTCACATCAAATGTACCAAAACCTACGAGAGTAACCTTTTCAGTTTTAGCCAAAGAAGCACTGATGCTTTCGATGATAGCGTCGAGAGCTATACCTGCATCCTTCTTTGTCATTTCCGCCTTTTTGGCAATTGCATCAATAAGATCTGCCTTATTCATGTCAACTCTCCTTCCGGATAATTTATGGCACTATATGCCAAATAATTTATACCCATATTATTTCATAAAACAACATAAAAAGCCATCATTTTTAAAAATTTTTTAAAAAATTTCTTTTTAAAATGTTTCCTAGGGCGGGTTAAGCTTTTTGTCGATCGCCAACATCGGCTCTATTAGCGGCTTTCGAAATTTGATCTCCAAATCCGGTAATAAAAATTCCCTCCTTTTCATTGGTCTAAAAGCTTACTGTGAGAGCGTCACAGCAGCACAATCTCATATCGCTTTAACCAAAAAAGGTGCCCTTTGGTAATTATTATTGTCAACTTTCTTTTAACCATTTAAACAAATTGTAACATGGTTACTTTTAAGCCATAGAGACAGGCTGTATGATAAAAAGAAATTAACAGAATATTATTTTAGAGAAGGAAGGCGTGGTTTTATGAAAAAAATAATTTTGGCAGTGTTAAGCCTTTTAATATTCTCCTTTTCAGCCTGCACCAAGGCCGATACATTTACACCTATATCCCCTGAAGATGCCGTAAAACTTCTAGAGAAAGACAGCAGGGCGGTCCTTATCGATGTACGCACACCTGAGGAAAACAAGGCTATCCGAATACCGGACAGTATTCTTATTCCTGATTACGAAATAAAAGAAAAAATAGGAGAGGTCGTTCCAGATAAAAATACCACTGTCATTATCTACTGCCGAAGCGGCAACAGAAGTGCCAAAGCCGCAAAAAACCTTGTCGAAATGGGCTATACCAAGGTATTTGATCTGGGGGGTATTATAGACTGGCCTTATGAGACAGAAGGGGAAGGATGAGCTATTCGGTTAGGGAGAGAAAGTAAAGCATGAAGGTTACGGCCAGCAAATCAGCACAGCCTCCCGGGCTTATGTTATGATGCATAAATAAATCATCCAGCTTTTTTATTCTGTCTATAACATCATGGCTGTTAATGCTCTTATCAAAAATCTCTCTGTCAAATTGATCCCCAGATCCTGGCAAAAGGCTTTCAATCAATAAGCCTATTTCCTGCTGAACCAATCTTAATACTTCCGGGTTCGACCTGGCAATAATGTTGGTATCCTCTACATGGGCAATAAGATGAAGAAGGGTCAGAGCTCCCGTATCATTCAACGAGCAGCCTTGGGCCATGAGTGCTTGGAAAGTGGGAAGCCCATAGCGTATCACCGATGAAAAGCCGCTTGCAGCCTCTCCCCTTATACCGGTAAGACCATACAGAGCATATAACCTTTCACCATTGGTTTTGGTTGTTTTCTCCGGTATCTTTTTAAAATCATTCTCCATATCTGAGCATACCATCTCCCGGCATAGCAATTGCAGGCTTTCCAGGGTCTCAGGCAAGGCTTTTCCATGAAGGTATCCCAGAGCTATACAAATAATACCTATGGAGAATATGATGCCCTTATGGGTATTAACGCCATGGGTGGATTTAAGCATAGCTTCCTCAGCCTCAATTCCAAGGTATCTGGCTGATCTGAAAAGCTCCTTGGGACTTTTCCCTCCGGCACTGAGGCCATGGAGCACAAACCGGTAAAAATAAGGGTAGAGTACGGAAGCACTGCTCATAAACGTATAAATATCCATGTCCTTATGGGCTCCCGAATGGTGGCGGTCCACCAGTCCCGGCTTAGGTGTGACACAAACCTCGTACAAAATGGAGCGCTGTGCAAGAGATGCTATTCTCTCAGCATATTCATGATCAAAATAGTTCTTAAGCATTCGTACTGTTTCTCTTTGAATAAGCTCAAGGGAATGGTTTCTGCTTCTGGCACACAGGACTGCGGGGTTATTGCATAGCAGGCAACGACGGGGAGGCAAACCGATGTCCTCTCGGGAAAGCTTTTCGCCATCGGGCTTTATAACATCCATATCAAATAATCGTCCTATGGCTTCTCCATCCTCAATATCAACCATGACTTTTTTTACGGAATGAGCATCTCCCTCTACCACAAAAAAGGCCTCACAACCGGTATTCGTAACCTTTTCCTCACAGCTTGCCAGGTTATGGCCTGATTGCTCCAGCTTCTTATTAATAAGCTCTTTACCCCTGTCAAAAGCCTTGAGCGCCAAATCAAAAAGCTTAACGGGCCCTGCAATATTGAGGGTAAAACAAATAACCGGCAGCTTGAAGCCATAAAGGAGGCGCCTCTGGATACTTACCCGCTCTTCCCTAGCCACAAGGATCTGCTCAAGTGTAATGGGCTGGCCGTCAAGCAGTTGATTTATATCCATACTCTCCCCTCCCCCTTAGGCTCCATGCTTCAGATTCTGAACCTGAATAGCCTCATGCTTAAGCTTCTCGGCTATCTGCTTGCCTTCTTCCGAAAGAATATAGCCGTAAGTTACCGGAGGCACAAGTAGTCTGATAGAATCGTAATCCCCTTCAGACATGAGCTTTCGAACCCTGGATGCGCTTATTCCCTCGCCCTCGGCTAAAAGTCGCGGTATTTCAACGACCTCAATACCGGTGCCTTTAAAAAATTCTTTCATCTGTGCATTGTATTTTGCAGTCACAGGACAAAAGGGCTCTGTACCCACGAAACGCTTGGTTATGTTCAGATTTCTCGCAAAAGACTCCTTGAATAGAGTTAAGTCAAGAGTACAATTGATTTCATCAATCTTCGCTTTGTTCTTTATGAAATAGGACGGGAAGGTAGCGGAAGAAAGGAGATAATCCGATGTGCCATGTACCGTCACATTCTTAAGGTGGGATACTCCCTCACGGACCAACCGATAGCGCACCTCAGCGCTGAAATCACTTTTATCCTCTGAAAGAATAAAGAGATGGAGCCACCCGCATGCACGGGCAGCTGTTTCAATCAGATACAGATGACCGTTTGTAAGAGGATTGCAGTTGGCTACAATGGCCCCAATGTCTGAGGCTGTCTCAGGCCGGTATAGGGAGTTGACAAAGCTCTGTAAGCCATTTTTCTTGTTTTCCATCATCAAGATGTCCGGAGTTTCCACCATGGGATAAAAACCCAGGCCGGAGAACACGCTTTTATTGGCAGGCTTGGTAAAAAGGAAAAGATGGGTGAGGCCCTCTTTAGCGGCATGGGTCACAAGATGTGTCACAACCGTTGCACTAAGGCCCTCACTCTGATACCGGTCGGATATGGCGATGCATTTCAGAATATTGGCTTCCATCGAGCCGGTGGCAATGATTTCATATTCATGATCAAAAAGATTGACGGTAAATAAAATACCGTCATCATAATCCAGTCTGTTTTCATTTAGAAAAGCCTTGACCTTGTTGAGCTTTTCTCCCGTAAAGGGGTACCCGTATTCATAGCTGTTGCCACCGCAATCCATGTTATGCCCCCCCTAATAAGCCCGGACATGCATAGTTTTAAGAAAATACAAATCAAGCTGATAACTATAAAATAATTAACTATTCGGTGACCTGGTAGATAAGGTCAAGCACTGATCCATCCCGGTAAGTTACAATCCCCACAACCCTGTCGGTATAATGAATAGGGTCGGGTCGACCTACGATTTTCTCAGCCATCTCCATAAGCTCTTCGATGGGCATAACCTGAAGTCCGGCATCTGTAAGGCGCTGCATGAGATCCTGTCTTATGGGATTGACCGCAATGCCCTGATCGGTGACAACCACGTCTATGGTTTTACCCGGAGTGACAATGGTGTTCAGCTTTCTGACAATAGTGGGTATCCTTCCCCGGAGCAAGGGCGCAACAATGATGGATACGCTGGCTCCCGCCGCGGTATCGCAATGGCCCCCTATGGCACCACGTATGATGCCGTCGGAGCCGGTTATGACATTGACATTAAAATCGGTGTCAACCTCCAGTGCCGACAATACAACAACATCAAGCTGATTAACCGCCGAACCCTCGTTTCCCGGGCTGGCATAATAGGAGGCGTCAATCTGCTGATGGAAACGGTTATTTTTCAAAGATTCGGCTGCGACCAGATCGAAGGACTGTACATCCAGTATCTTTTTTATCAGCCCCTCTTCATGAAGCTTCACAATCTGGCCGGTGATGCCGCCCAGGGCAAAGCTGGCTTTAATATTCTCCTGAAGCATTTTTTCTCTTAAAAATTGTGCCGTAGCCAATGAGGCGCCACCGGTGCCCAGTTGAAAAGAAAACCCGTCATAGAAATATCCGCTGGCTGCGATGACCTCAGCTGTAGTCTGGGCCATCAGAAGCTCCTTAGGGTTTTTTGTAAAGCGGGTTGCTCCGCTCATAATCCCCTGAGGATCGCCAATAGCATCCACCTTGACTATGTAATCCACCTGGGATTGGGGTATGCCAAAGGGCGCATTGGGATAGGGCACAATATTGTCGGTAATAATGACTACCTTGTCTGCATAGAGGGCGTCAAGCTTGGCATAGCCCATGGAACCGCAGGAGATTCCGGTGTCATGATCACGGGAGTACCCGTTGGCGTTGCCGTAAGGGTCACAGGACGGCGCACCTAAAAAGGCTACGTCTATTTTAAGCTGACCGCTTTCAATGGCATATGCCCGACCGCCGTGGGAACGGAAAACCACAGGAACGTCCATAAGTCCGTTTGATATTTCTTCGGCAAGTCTTCCACGAATACCACTTGTTTCGATATGCCTGACCACACCGTTTTTGATATGGTTAATCATGGGCTCATGTATGTCTATGAGTGAGCTGGCGGCCACCGTCAAACCCTTTATTCCCATTTCAGCAAGGGTATCCATGACCCTATTGATGATATAGTCGCCGTTTCTGAAATGATGGTGAAAGGAAATGGTCATGCAGTCCTTTACTCCGCATAATTCTACGGCTTTTTCAAGGCTCGGCACGATTTTGTTGTGAACCGCCTTACGCTCCTTAAGGCTTTTAGTATCCTTCTGCATGGCCTTGCAGCCCTGGTGAAAGATGCCGTTTATGCCTGTCATTTGGTCTATATGAGGGATGGTATCCAAATTAAATTCTTTCATGGCATTGCGCTCCTTAGTACCTTTGCCGCGACCGCTAGCTCAAGAAGATGCTCAGCCCTTTCAACAACAGGCTTGTCGATCATTCTGCCATTTAAGTTAATAACGCCCGAGCCTTTGCGCCTGGCTTCCTCCATGGCTTCAATAATGGCAAGGGATTTACTGATCTCTTTTTCGGTGGGTGTAAAGACCTGGTGCAGAGGTTTGATCTGATTGGGATTAATGACCGACTTGCCATCAAAACCCAGCTGCTTGATGAGCTTGACTTCCGCAATAAAGCCCTCCTGGTTGTTAATGTCGGAGTAGACTGTATCAATGGCATCAATTCTAGCGCTTCTCGCTGCCATTAAAATCATGCTCCTCGCCATCAAAAGCTCAATGCTCTCGGCTGAACGGCTTGTTCCCATATCGGTCACAAAATCCTCTGCCCCCAGTGCAATTCCAATAAGCCGCTTGCTTGAGTGGGCAATCTCCCGTGCATTGAGGACTCCGGCAGCGCTTTCAATGGCGGCCATCATCTTGGTTCTACCGACGGGTATACCTGCTGCGGCCTCTATTCTTTCAATTTCTCTTTCGCAATAAATGACATCCTGCGCTGACTCGGTTTTAGGCAGACGAATGACATGGGGCTGCGCGCGGACCATGGCCTCCAGATCATCCATACCGAAGCCGGTATCAAGCCCGTTGATTCTGACAACCACCTCTTTGCCTCTGAAGCTGAGGGTTTTAAGAGCATGATAAACAAGAAATCTCGCTGTGTCCTTTTCATTCAGGGACACCGAATCCTCTAGGTCAAACATCAGGCAGTCCGAACCGTATATGTGCGCATCACGAATCATCCCGGGGTTGTTTCCCGGAACATAGAGCATACTCCTTCTGAGCTGTTTCATTAGGTTTTGCTTTCCCCCCAATCATATTGGCTTGATTGGCAGGCTCTGTATATGGCTGCAGTGGTTCGGGCTCGGACTGTACAGTCCAAAGCCCCTTTATCCACCGCGGTAATAGCTGCGCCCACAAGTCCAAGCTCACGAGCTGTATCCAATATAACCCTTCTTATTTGATTTCCGTACTGTTTTTCAACCGAGCTGTCCAAGGAGATTGAGATGTTATCGGCATCACCGGGCTCAACTCTGATCATGATATCGCTCGATTCCAGGGTGCCCGCAATTCCTATTTCTTTAATTTCCATAAGGTTCCCCCCCAGTTTTGGAGCTTAAAGAACATGATCAAGTGTGTTCATCATCTTTTTGCTTTTCTCAACATCGGACTCAATGATCCCGCGTGCTGTTTTTATAAAGGAATCGCTGCACGCATCGAGATTGAGCCTGCTTTTTTTATCGATAATCTCTATTTCTTTAGGATCAAAAATCTCACAGCCGTATAGTGCACCGGCGATACATCCAGCCATGACACCCACCGAGTCGGCATCCCTTCCCGAATTGACACCATCAATAATAGCTTGAATGGGCTTGTCCTCATAAAGAGTAAGATACCCAATAGCCACAGGCAGCTCCTCAATTGAATACAGACGGCTAGGTGTATAGTTATGGGTCGGTATTCCCACTCTTTCGACGGACCTGGCGAACTGCTCGGCCACAGGGGAATAAGGCAGTATGGCCTTGAAAAACTCCTCCACAATGAAGGCTTTTTCCTCCCGGCGGTCCTTCAGTCGCTTTGCTGCCTCGTATAGGTCGCGTATGGCATTTTTCGTTCCGTCCTTGGCTAGTTCCAGGGCAGTTGCAACCACATCATGAATGGTAGCACCGGGTTCATAGGCTTTAGCAATACAGGCCGCAAGTACACCGGCCGCCTCAAGCCCATAGCTGAGCTGATGCCCGCAGGCAAAATCAATAGCCTCATCATAGGCCGCTTTTGGATTACATGCATTGACAACGCCCACCGGAGAGATATACATGGCAGCTCCGCAATTGACCATATTACCCATTCCGCCTTCTCTGGGCTCGCAGTTGGCCAGTCCATGGCGGTTAAAGATGTGCTTTTCAGGATAGAAGAGGCGTTCTATCAGCATGGCCTCTCTGTCGAACTCAGGAATATAACGCGGCCTATATCCAATTTCCTTAACAAATTCATCACCCATATCATAAGCGTCTACATGGTCACGCTTATTCTTGTAAACATTAATCAAAGACATCGTCATCAGGGTGTCGTCGGTGATGATGCCATATCCCCTCATGCGATCTATGCGGTCAACAATATTCATATCAGCCTTCCACCATTTAGTCTTTACAGTGGTGACTGGTCCGCCATAGAGGTCCAGAATCTGCTGGTGAGTAAGCCTTTCGACAGGTGCGCCCAAGGCATCTCCAAAGGCTGTCCCGTAAATCACACCACGGGTTTTTCTCTCAAAGTCGGTCATGTTGTTGTACCTCCGCTATATATTGCTTTTTTACAGATTATTTCTCTTCGACGCTCACATTTCCATACAGGGTTCTTCCCATATAGAGCTTGGCAAAGCCGAACATGCCGTAGGCAAAATCTGAATCCCTTGCTTCCAGCAGGGCCTTCCCATCTATGGAAAGTGTTATGCGATCCCCATTGGCTGAGAGCGATACACTGTAGCTTCGCCCGTATTCCCATGAAAAATCTGCTTCGCATAGCTTGGTAAGCCCAAAATTATTCTTGTATAGTGCAATAGTTCCCTGCTTGTCAAATCCTGCGTGGTAGCTGCGCTGAGCTCCCTGAGCTCTTATGGAAAGCATATGCCCGGTTCCGTTTTCAGGCGTTATCGTGCCAGTAACGGTATATTCCTTGGCAAAATAATTGCCTGAGAATGCTTGGGCATAGTCACAGGACATGGCCTCCAGATTGCCGTCCTCCAGTGTCCACGCACCATGGTCATGAGAAAATGGGGTGATACAGCCAAAATTCTTCATCTGCTTTGCAAAATCTATGGTATATTTTGCTTTTCCGGTAATCTTGAACTCATCAATGAAAAGTCTTCCCAGACTCTTGACCTTACCGGCATAGCCCTCAACAATGATACCAACCTCGTCAATCATCTCACCGTCAGTATCGGGAATGGTGAATTCCACTTGGCTCCACTGATTGGGCAGAGGCTGGATATAGCCTTGAACGAGATCCTTTTTGCTCTTGGCAAGACGGACAAAAGGAGCAATTCCAATGTTTTCATTTCCTTCCCACTGATCAAGATACACCGCCAGGCTTACTTTCTGGCCACTGTATGCTTTAGGGGAGAATACCGGGCTGTATCGTTCATCACTAAAGTCATCACGGGTATAAAAAGGTTTGTAGTAAACCTTGCTGCCAACGCCTCTGACCAGCCTGTCAAACAATACCTCTAAAGAGCCCTCGCCCTTAAAACTGTATTCCTCGGAGTGCCTGATTCTACAGTGGAACGGATCGGAAACCCTGAAATTATGGGTGGATCCGGGTAATTCGAAATCAAAATAGATTTCATCCTCTTTAAAGCTTTGAACCAATTCATCAGGAGCTTTTTCACCGGCCATCCGGTAGCCCAGAAGCGCAAGCTCCTTGGCGTAGCTTGGGATATCCAGAATATTGAGGTATCCGGAAACACCGGACAGCACAATGGAATCATTAATGGGATCGCGATATCTTGCAGCAAGGCCTTCCAGGCCGCACATGACACCTAATACGGTACCGACATTTCCCGCATTGCAATCGGTATCCCAGCCGCACATGGTGGCAATCTCAACAGTACGGTTAAAATCACCCTTGCCATACAGCATGGAAAGTACGCAGACACCCGCGTTAGGTATGATATGGCAGGCTCCCTTATACTTGTCATATCCCCAATCTCTTACAAGCATATCCATACAGAGCCTGAAGTCATCAGGATGTTTGTCATAGAAGTCGCAAACAGCACGGGCAACTTTGTTGTAGGTGCTTTCTGCCGGTATTAAGGTCAGCGCTTTTTCAATAATAAGACGGATATCATTGCAGACGAAGGCTTCCGCTATGGCAGCGCACAGGAACCTTGCACCATAAATGCCCTCACCGTCATGGGATACGCTGGCTGCTATCTCTCCAAGCTTTGCAGCTTTTTCCGGGTTGCCGGGGCAAATCAATCCCCAGGTGTCAATAAAGATCTGTCCGCCTATCTGCTCTGCAACGGTTTTTCCGTTCTGGGCTATGGACCCTGACTGAGGCGCCTTGATTCCGGCCTTTAAATTCAAAAAGGCCGTATGCTCGGTGCTGACGCCATAACCGCCCCACCAGAACATTCCGACCCCTTCACGGGCATAGTTGAGCCATGCACGGCCAACATCATCGGCTGTAAGCTCCCTGTCCCATGCATCATCATATAATGCACGTAGAAAGTAGAACGGGCCGTTTGCATCATCGTCGGCTGCGAAGTTTTTAAACTCCTTTACATATGAGGTGATTTCCCCATAGGTTTTCCTTATTCTCTCATAAGTCCAAATAGTGGGCTCAACCGGTGCACCAATCCGTATTCCGATATTCATTCCAAGGAACCCGGAATAAACTTTGTTGAGATAATCTTTTGGTATCATCATTGCGCCGCCTTTCAATATATTATTATTAATTATTATCGCTTAGGTTCAATCTCTTCCCGTGAGGGAATTGAGGGCTGTGCTCCGCTTCTTGATACACATATTCTGGCAGCCTTGTTTGCAAATGTGATAGCTTGCGCAATATCCATTTTCTCAGACAGACCTACTGCCAGAGCTGCATTAAAGGTATCACCTGCCGCAGTGGTATCAACCACCTCAACATCCTCAACCTTAAAGAGCTTTGATTCTCTGCTTCCGGCCAAAAGGGCACCCTCCTTGCCTAAAGTTGCCACCACATTCTTGGCGCCTCTTTCTATCAGTCTGGCGGCAGCCGCATTGGCTGATTGAATGTCCGTAACGGGAATACCTGCCAGTATTTCAAGCTCGGTTTCGTTGGGAGTCAGATAATTCACCAGCTTCAAAATTTCGTCCGGAATACCTTCCGGAGCCGGAGCGGGATTAAGTATGACGGTGCAGCCATGCTTATGAGCAATTTGAACTGCCAAATAGGCTGCTTCAAGAGGTATTTCGAGTTGGATAAGAACAATTTTACTTTGTGCTATGAGTCCTTCATGATGGGATATGAAATTGGCATCGCATTTGGAATTTGCTGCAGGTAGTACAACAATACTGTTGTTACCCGCTTTGCTGACATAAATGACGGCAAGGCCACTGGTTTGATTTTGCTCAGCGACGATATGAGTGGTATCCACTCCTACCCCTGCAAGATTTTCAATCAACTGCCTTCCAAGCATGTCATCGCCCACTTTACCGAGCATTGACACACCGTCGCCCAGTCGTGCTGCTGCAAAAGCCTGGTTGGCACCCTTCCCTCCGGGTATGTATCCTTCTAGCTTACCCATAATCGTTTGCCCGACGCGGGGAATTTCATCCAAATGTATAACCATATCCATATTCAAGCTGCCAATAACTAGTATGTTGTGCACTTCGCTACCTCCGGAGTTGAGTTGGTTGCTTCTCAACCACTTATGAAAGTAATTCCATTGTATACTGGTGGTTGCTTCTCAGCCACATGTTCATGTAACTTACAACCATCTGGTGGTTAACCTTCTATTTTTACTTGATATTTTGATAAGGAAATAACAATTTAGAGAAACCGGTTTTTCAATTGTTATTATATTCGATAGAACTTATGGTTGTCAACCATAGGTTTTATTAATAAGCTCTACAGTTTGACAAGCCGGTACACATTATGATAATTCCTTGTTATAAGCCGTTTTCAGTTATATAATTCTATTAATTAAGCCTCCATATGCTTTTAAAATTTACTATCCATATTCAGGAATTATTTTAGAAACCGTTTCATCTGTTGCTATATTAATCTTTAATAAACCAGTTGCTTTTTTTCATTTAAAACCATATAATATGAGCCAGTAAGTTTATAGGTGGGAGTTGTTGTATTTGAAATATACCATTTCCGATATTGCCAAGCTGGCGAATGTATCTAAAGCCACTGTTTCACGGGTAATCAACAACAAAAATGAAGGTGTCAGCCAGGAAACAGCCCAAAGAGTCCGTGATCTGATTAATGAGCTTGGATACCGGCCCAACAGCCTTGCGCGGAGCATTGTCAATTCCAATGCCAAAATGCTCGGCCTTGTCATACCGGATGTCAACAATCCTTTTTTCCCTCAGCTTGTACGCGGTATAGAGGATTATGCCTACTCGTGCGGCTATACTGTTTTTCTTTGCAATTCGGATAACGATCCCAAAAAAGAAGAGCAATACTTAATGTCCCTTATTGATAAGAGGGTGGATGGTGTTATTCTGGCCACAACCAATTCCAGGAGTACCTCTCTGGAACAATTGAATAATTACGGTGTGCCTTTCGTGCTTGTGGATCGTCCTCTGAACAACACCTTTGTTGATCTGGGAGTCTATGCCGATAACTATAAAGGCTTCTATACTGCTGTTCAACACTTAATAAAAAGCGGGAACAAGCGCATCGCCTTTTTGGGAGGAACAAAAAAAGTTATACCAACCTCTGAGCGCCTTAACGGATACAAGGATGCCTTGAAGGACGCCAATATAGACTGCGATAAATCTCTTATTAAATTCGGTGATTACTCCATCGCTTCCGGCTATCAAATGATGGACAGGCTCATTGCAGAAAAAGTTCCTTTTACGGCAGTCATGGCAGGATGTGATCTTATTGCAGTCGGCGCGGTAAAAGCCCTGACAAGAAACGGCATTTCTGTTCCAAAAGAATGCGAGGTCATAGGGTTTGACGGAATCGAGCTTTCTGAGATATTCGACCCATCCATTTCCACCGTTGCACAACCCATTTACGAAATCGCCCTTGAATCCGCAAAGCTATTAATTGGTAAAATTAATGGGGACATTACCTCTTCGCGCAAAATTATTGTTGAGCCTACCCTTGTTTTAAGATCGACTACAAAATAATTTTTCGCACCCTATCCCCGTGTATTCTTTTAGCTCTTATGTCTAATATTTAGCATTTTTCCATTAACATCGCCAATTATTGCTTCAAAAATTGTTCAATTTGCACAATAAAATACCTGAATTTTGTGGAGTATAGCTATTGTTTACTACTCCCCGCTTAACCTATAATGGTCTAAAGAGAAACCGGTTTAGTAATTTTTGATACTTATCAACCTCCTCACTTGCAACTGTGCAACATAATAAATACAATTGGGGGTGCTGCATGACTACTTTAGGTAAGAGAATGCCCGTAAATAGAAATACCTCAGCTTTTTTCCGGAGGCTTAAGGCTGATCGAGTGCTCTATCTTATGATAGCTCCGACCATTCTGTACTTCATTGTCTTCCGTGTATGGCCTATTATCAATATGAGGCTTGCGTTTTACACATTCCGCTCAAGAGGTCCCTGGGAATACGCAGGACTCAAGTACTTTAAGCAATTATTCGATTCTCCTGCTTTTTATGGCATTCTCAAAAACACGCTTATCATTAGTTTGATGAAATATGTTCTGTTATTCCCCTTTATTGTTTTGTTCGCCATTCTTCTCAATGAGCTGCGAAGCAATAAGCTAAGAAAATACGTTCAGGTGGTTTCCTATCTTCCCCACTTTCTTTCCTGGGTCGTTATCGCCGGTATTTGGATTTCCTTCCTTTCACCCTCTACCGGAGCAGTCAACCAGATATTGGGGCTCCTAGGGCTGAACCCGGTTGATTTTATGACCAACAAGGGAACCATACGATGGGTACTGTTCTATAGTGAAATGTGGCGAAGCCTAGGATGGGATTCCATTGTCTATTTCACAGCAATCATAGGCATTGATGCAGATCTCTATGAGGCCGCTGAAATAGATGGGGCCGGCCGCTTAAATATCATTCGCTATATTATCCTGCCCGCTCTCTTTATTCCTATGGTGACCATGTTCATCCTCAATCTCGGGTTTTTCCTTAATGCGGGATTTGATCAGGTGCTCAACTTCGCCAATGACTCGGTCATCAGCACCATCGACATTTTAGACACATACATCTACCGCGTTGGACTTATCAACGGACAATATTCACTGGCTACAGCCATGGGCCTCATCAAAGGTGTTGTTGGTGTGTTCCTGGTCCTTGTAACACATATTACATCAAAAAAGACGACCGGTGTGGGCGTTTGGTAAGGGGGACATAAAATGAGGAACAGAAAGAACATCCCGGCGCAAGTTGCAATCTCTATTTTTATGATATTGGTCACCCTGACCATGATCATCCCATTACTGAATATACTTGCGAGATCCCTATCCGATCCCGCTCTATCTCCTACCATGAATGGACTTCGTATCATACCCAAGGGCTTCAGCCTTATCAATTATAAGATCGTGGCCAGCCATCCGGTTTTGATACCCTCCATACTTAACTCATTCAAGATAACGATCATAGGGACAATCATCAATATTTTGCTGACAACCTCAGCAGCCTATGTTCTTGTTCGTCCGAATTTGATTTTTAAAAAAGCCATCATGGTCTTCCTTATCTGCATGATGCTCTTTGATCCGGGACTGGTGCCCGAGTATCTGGTCATAAAAAATATCGGGCTTATGAATTCCCAGTGGTCGGTTATTTTGGTCACATCGGTGAACGTTTTCTATTTGGTCATTATGATGAGGTATTTTGGTGAGGTTCCCAATGCCATGCACGAGGCAGCAACCATTGACGGGGCGGGTCATTTCAGAATATTCTGGCAAATCTATCTGCCGCTTGCAAAGCCGGGAGTTGCTACTCTAACCCTGTTCTACGCTGTTTTCCGCTGGAATGACTATTTCAGGCCGGGCATTTATATCCTGAATCCTAAGGAAACAACACTCCAGGTTATATTAAGGCAATTTGTTGTCCTCGGTTCATCAGAAAACATTATCGGTGCCCAAAATCTTCTTAACTACAATGAATTCGCGAAGGTAGACATTAACGCCTTGAAGGGTGCGACCATGGTAGTGGCCATCGTCCCCATCCTCATACTCTATCCCATTATCTTGAGATATATCAAGGGCGGCGTTATGACCGGAGCTGTAAAAGGATAGTCTCACTCTTATAACCCACACACCAAAAAAATCGTCTGAGTGGGGAAAGATCTCTCTATCTTCCGTTCAGCGATTATAATAAAGGCACTCTCGACATCTCGAGAGAAACAATATTTTTCAAGGGAGGAATGAAATTGAAAAAGTCATTATCAATCCTATTGGCAGTTTTAATGATCGTTTCACTGATTACCGGATGCGGTGGTAATCAACCTGCACCATCGGCAACCCCAAGCGGCAGCGCTCCTACGTCAACCGAACCCGCTGCTCCTAAGGGCATTGGTACAGCCGATAAACCCGTAAAAGTTACTATTCTGGAAAAGGACCTTACCATGACCGAACCTGATGTGGCAGCTTTGGCAGAGGCCATAGAAAAAGGCATGGCTAAAGAAGGCAACTACGTTGAAATCGAGTATCTTGAGCCCCCTGCAGGCAAGTATGTTGAGGTTGTGCCTCTGGCTATCAGAACCGGCCAGTATACACCGGACATTGTTTACTTTCAAAACGGCGTTGAGCTTCCCCTTGTACAAGAGGGATTGCTTGAGGATTTAACTCCTTACATTGAAAAATCCACAAATATCAAAGCTATTATGGAAGATTATAACAAGACAAGACTGCAAAATTATCCTTACCTGTTATGGATGGCTCCTCCTATGACCTATGTTCCTGTTATAAGAGGCGACTGGTTTAATCAGCTCCAGATTAAGGACGAATTCCTTGCCAACCCTACCCCTGACAACTATTACAAGATGTTCAAGGAAATTAAGGATAAGGGTCTTGCAGAGTATCCTTTGACCACAGACAACAACAAGCTTCGTCTGGACAGCGTATTCAACCACGCTTTCGGCATCACTTCCACGATCATGAAGGAAGGCGACAAGTATATTTTCTATCATGTTTCTCAGGGTGAAAAAGCTAAGCTGGAATTCCTCTCCAAGCTATACGCTGACAAACTGTTTGACGGTGAATTTGTCACAAACACCTGGGACGTTATGGAACAGAAATTCTATGAAGGCAAGAGCGCTCTTATCTCAGGCAGAGCAGGAGACGTTGTTCAAATCCATGAAACCAAGATGACCCAGACCAACGGTCCTACTTCTGAGCTTGTTGTGCTTCCCCCTGCAAAGGGAAAGAGCTTTGCCTATGGCTCAGTTGACGTAACCAAAGAACCTCGTGGATTTGCTATCACAGCCGACTCTCCTGCAAAAGATGCAGCTTTCGCAGTACTTGAGTTCATCTGCGGTACCGAAGGCAGAACCCTTGACAAGCTGGGTATAGAGGGCACACATCACAAGGTCGAGAACGGAAAGACCGTTCTTACCGACAAATATCCCGAGTGGTGGTCCCGCTTCTTTGAGACAATCAACGGCCTCAATCCCAACCCACCGCTGGATGGCTCCATCTACACACCTCCGGCACTAAAGTCTCTTGAAATGATCAAGGAATACTATGCCGCCGATACAAACATCATCATTCCCGAGGAGCTTGCACCCAAATGGGATGCTATGATCAATCTCTATAACGAATACTATACCGACATCATTCGCGGCGTAAAACCAATCAGTGCTTTCGATGAATTCGTAACCAAGTGGAACGCAGCAGGCGGAGACGAATTCAGCACATACCTTGCTGAGAAACTCAAATAAACAGCTTTGAAACAACAGGTATTGGCCAGGCCCGTGCCTGTTGTTTCTTTTAACCCCGTTCATTCATTACAAAAACATCTATGTAAAGGAAGGAAAGACGCATGATATCGAGAGCAACCCTTATACAGGATAGGAATAAAGTTTTTGACAAAGCCCTTGGCAGCCTCAGTGGGCTGGCTATTGGTGATTCTTTTGGAGATGCTTCAAGAAAGCCCGACAACCAGATGAACTATGGATTTACCACCGACTTTAATAAAGGTGCCTCCTGGAGCACCGATGATACCGAATTTGCCTTGCTTACGGCCCAGATCCTTATAGACTGCAAGGGGAACCTGACCAGTGATGATGTTGTAAAAGCCTGGCTTCAGCATGTGGCCACACAGGATGAACTGAAAAGAGGAGGCGCCAGTGAATTTGAAGCCTCTCACAATCTGCGCCGCGGCCTTCGTCCTCCCCTCTCGGGAAAATATAACAGTTATTTTACCAGCGACGGTGCAGCCATGCGTATTTCGCCAATCGGTATTATTTGTGCAGGTGACCCGGAAAAAGCTGCCGCCATGGCCGAGATCGACGCAAGCATCAGCCATTACCAGGACGGAATTTGGGGTGCCCAAGCTGTTGCTGCAGCAGTCTCTGTGGCTATGGTGGACGCCACCATTGACGAGATTATCGAGACAGCCCTTCGCGTCATACCTTCCGATTCCTGGTTTTATTACACATTGAACAAGGCTATCGAAATCGGAAACAGAACCGGAAAGTCTCTGGCAGACTCCTGGATGCCTTTGCACGACGAACTCTGGGCCAGCTACCGTGCGACAGTTGCCGAAGCGGTATCCGAAGCCTTCGGTGTACTCAATTTAGTCAATAGTGACTTTAAAAGCGGCGTAATCGCTGCCGGCAATTTCGGCCGCGATGCAGATACCATAGGAGCCATTGCAGGAGCTATCCTCGGCGCTAAGTACGGGGCTTCGCAGATACCTGAGAAATGGGTTGAAAAAACCCGTTATCCTACCGGGACCTGCCTTACTTTCACTAAAGGAATAGACATCAAGGAAATGGCGACAAAGCTGGCTGATCTGATTGTTTAGTATAGACCGGCTCTGTTTTCTCCTGTGGGGTGGAGGTTTTTAGGAATGACATGGTTCTTCGTCACCTTTTTGGTCGCTTGTATCGGCGCCTTTATATGCTATAAATTAAAGATAACCGGCGGGGTCATGATCGGTGCGCTACTGGGTGTTGCAATATTTAATGTTGTTACCGACCTTGCTTATTTCCCGCTGCCTGCTAAAGTTTTTGCCCAGATCATTTCGGGCGCATTCATAGGCATGCAGGTTAACAGGAAAAATCTAGCGGATTTGAAACAGATGATTAAGCCTTCAGCTTTTTTAATAGGGGGGTTACTCATCATCAACATCGCTTTGGGCTTTATTATTTATTTCCTGTCCCCCTGTGACCTCATGACCTCCCTTTTTGCGGCAGTGCCGGGTGGAGTTGCAGATATCAGCATCATCAGCAGCGATATGGGCGCCGATACTTCTGCTGTGGCTGTCTTTCAGCTTTTTCGCATGGTGAGCGTGCTTACCTTTTTCCCCTCTATTCTCTTCCCTGTAGCAAGGTTACTCTCCAAGCGTAAAACATCCTCTAACAATGAGGGTACAACAACAGAGATTGAGAATTCCCCTGTGAATCCGGTAAAGCGACCGGTTCCCGAGCATCCCTTCCAAAAATCCGTCATCACCCTATCAACAGCGTTGCTCTCTGGTGTTTTGGGTGCGCTGTCTGGAATACCCGCAGGAGCATTGTTGTTCTCGGTGCTCTCGGTTTCAGCCCTGAGCATATGGACAGACAAAGCGTATCTGCCCTTTGGCGTCAAACGTTTTGCTATGATAATAGCTGGTGCCTTTGTAGGTACCAGCTTTGTCAGAGAAAGCCTCACCAGAATAGTCGATCTAGTGATTCCAATGATTTTACTGGTTCTGGGGTATTTTGTCTTCTGCATTCTTTTAGGTATCCTGCTTAGTCGTACATGTAAGCTAGATATTGTTACATCTCTCTTTGCCTGTACCCCGGCTGGGGCCAGTGATATCGCCCTTTTAGCCACCGATTTGGGTGCAGTAGGCCCCCAGGTCGCTCTGCTTCAGATTGTACGGCTCTTTTGTGTCATAACCCTTTTCCCCAGAGCCATAGAACTGGTACTGCTCATTTGGGGGGCATTGACATAGAACGCATTTACTACGTACATATCAACCATTATATCTTCCTGCTACCTGGAGTGGCTGATTTAGCGTGAAAATCGAATGAATTTGTGCTATAATCATCCGTGCATTTGTGGGACCTACTTCTACAGGAAGATGGTCAATGGAAAATATTCCATGCTTTCCGCAGAAGTTTAGATTTCAGCTTCGCAAGGATGCAAAGAAGCAGGTGGATTCCGGCGTAAAAAAGCAATTTGATATTATCTCTTTACTATGCAATCGTGAAGATGTTGACACTATTGTTAATGCAGGAGACTCTGATCGTGAGGGCGAAATAATCATAAGACTATGTATAACAAATGGATTGAATAGTCAAAAAAAGCTCTCCCGTCTATGGCTGCCTGATCAGACGCCTCAAACCATAATAAAGGCACTCACTGAAATGAAAGACGAGGCTGAATACGATAATCTAGCCAACGAGGGCTTTGCCAGAACATACATTGATTGGCTGTACGGTGTGAACCTTACCCGTTATGCTACTCTAAAGACCGGTGCGTTGTTACGGGTTGGCCGTGTAATCGTGCCCATTGTAAAAGCAATCTATGACAGGGATATGGCAATCAAGAATTTTGTTCCTGATATATATTATGCCATTGTCAGTAAAGAGCAGACAAATTCTGAAGATATAGAGCTGACAAGCAAGCAAAAATTTGATAAAAACGATAAACATAAAGCAGAAGAATTATGTGCCAGGTACAATACCGAAAAGGCAATTGTTACAGATAAAAAAACGAAAAAGGATACCTTAAATCCGGGTAAATTATATTCACTTTCTAAACTGCAGAATGTTCTCGGTAAAAAGTTCAAGATGTCCATGGATGACAGCCTGAAATTGGTGCAGGGGCTATATGAAAAGGGGTATCTTACCTATCCGCGAACTAATTCCGAATACCTTGCTACTGCCGAAAAAGACAAGGTAAAGCAAATCATATCCACACTTGCCAGTATTGGTTATCCGGTTGAATTCAAGGACAAGAAAACAATATTTGATGATAGCAAAATCGAGTCCCACTCGGCTTTAACACCAACCTATAAAATTCCTAAAAAAGAAAATCTGACTGATGATGAAATGAAGGTTTATCAAACCGTTATTCGGCGTTTTGTTGCAGTCTTTTGCTCTAAGGAATGTATTGCACAAAAGACAGAAATGAAAATCGCAGTGGGCGGCTTAGAGGATTTTTCCCTGAAAGGAACCGTCATTGTAGAACCGGGCTGGACTAAATATGATGATTATACAACAAAAGACAAGGTCTTGCCTGCCCTTGAAATAGGTGATGAGGTGGCCATCAACTTTCAGCCAAAAGAGAAAGAGACAAATCCACCCAAGCATTATACCATTGAAAGCCTGAACAATTATCTTAAAAATCCTTTTAAAGAAGATAAAGCGGCTGCATCCGAGAAAGAAGACGAGGATGACTCTGAGGATTATAAGGCAATCTTTGAAGGCTTGGAACTGGGTACCGAAGCAACAAGGACGGGAATAATCGAGAATGCCCAAAAGAGCAAATATATCGAATTGAAAAAAGATGTTTATTATATTCTGCCCGACGGTGAATATTTGATTGAATCTCTTACTCAAATGGGAATTTCAATGGATAAGTATAAGACAAGCACTTTAGGTCAGGCACTTAAAAAAGTTTTTCACAATAGAATGTCAGTGGACGAAAGCGTTGAGCTGGCTAAAAAAGAAATATCCGAAATATTTGAGGTCAATCATCTTAATCTGGAATCAGATACATATAACGGATTCTATGGAGACGAGATTGGTGTTTGCCCCCTTTGCAACGGAAAAGTTGTGAAAGGCAAATATGGTTATGGCTGCATGAATTACAAAGAAGGGTGTAAATTCCGTATAGGTGGTGTTATTTGCAAAAGAGTAATTTCACTTTCTAACGCAAAAATGCTTCTTGAAACGGGAAAATCGGCCAAAATACAGGGCTTCACGTCAAAGACGGGGAAACCCTTTGATGCGGTGCTTAAAATAGAAGCTGGAAAAGTTATTTTTGATTTTTCTTAAAAGAAGCGGCGATCACCCTTTGATCGCGCCTGCCCTGAAGCTTTCCTGAACCTGTTTGCTCAGGAAGGTATAAATCAGGAGGCTGGGGATTGCCGTCAGCAGCAGGCCGGCACCGATCTGTCCCCATTCTGTTCTATACTGGCTTACCAAGGACATAACACCCGCGGTAAGCGTTTTTAAATTTCTGGATTTGATAAATGTCACTGCAAAGAGAAGCTCATTCCAGTTCTGGAGATAGGTGAAAATGGCAACCGTTACAATGGCGGGCCTTATCATAGGCAGCATGATGCTGGAGAATATTCTGTAAATGCTGCATCCATCCATACAGGCTGATTCCTCAAGTTCCCGGGGTATGGTTTCGTAGAAGCCTGTAAATATAAAGATGGCCATCGGAAGTGAAAATGCAGTATAGGGAATGATCAAGGCAAACCATGAATCGTAAATACCCGTTTTATTCAATGTCAGGAACAGAGGAAGCAATGCGGCGTAGGCCGGTATCATCATCCCCAGAAGAAATATATTGAGAACGGTCTTGCTTAATCCCCAATTCATTCTTGTTATGGCATAGGCAGCAGAGGCTGCCAGAAGGCAGGTTATAACTACCGAGGCGGCCGTGACAATCACGCTGTTTAGCAAATATACACCTACATTACCTTGAGTAAGCACTTTTACATAGTTATTCCACATGAATTTTTCAGGCAGCCCTAAAATATTACCGCCAAAAATCTGATTATTATTTTTCAAAGAAAAAGAAAGCAGCCAATACAGGGGAAAAAGCTGAATCACCACAACAACAGCCATAAATACTGTTAATAGAGTTTTATTAATATCTATCTTTTTCCCGAATTTCATGACAGCCGGTTTATTTGACATCTGCGATCCCACTTTCTAATAGGTTATCTCTTCCACCTTAAAAAGCTTTTGAATAAAAACCGTTATAAACAAGCATTCAACTACAATGAACATGGATAAAGCACTTCCGAAACCATATTGGTTACTATGGAAAAGCATCCTGTACAAGAGGGTGCTTGGAACTTCACTGGCATGGGACGGTCCGCCGTTTGTCAGGACATAGACCATGTCAAAAGCTTGCAATGACCCAATAACGGCAAATATTACGCAGACCTTTATTATAGGTCTGATCAAAGGGATGGTTATTTTTAAGGCCGCTTTAACCCCACTGGCTCCGTCAATATAGGCGGCTTCCTTAATGTCCTTGGGAATGGATTTTACCGATGCATACATCAGCAGCATATGATATCCGATCCACTGCCAGATAATTGGAATCATGACAGCAATCAATGCCGTATTTGTATCACCCAGCCACGTTCTGGTCAAGGATTCCAACCCGAGACCTTTCAACACAACATTAATTAGGCCTAGAGTTGGGTGGTATAATTGCCTCCATAGAAATCCAATGACAACAGCGGACAGTACAACTGGAACAAAGAGCACTGTTCTGTAGAATCCCTCGCCTTTAATTCCATTGGCCAGAATGATCGCGAGTAGCATCGCCAGGGGAAGTTGAATGATTACCGTCAGAAACGCCAGCAAGAGTGTATTGACGAATGATTTTATAATAACGCCGCTTTCCGGCCCAAAAAACAGTTCTTTGTAATTTTCAAAACCGATAAATGTTTTATCGCCGATTCCGTCCCAATCATGGAGGCTGTAGTATCCTGAGAAAAATATGGATACGATTATAATTCCGCAAAACACGGCAAAGGCCGGAAATACAAAAGTAAATATGGCCAGTTTGTTTTTAAAAACCTTATCCACTATGCCGCTCTCCTTCAAGTAAATAGAGACCCATTAGAAGCATCTGGAGGCACGTGGCCTCCAGATACTAAAGAAAATACCTGATATCTATTTTGCATCGTTGATTTTTTGCATTTTTTCTGCAAACATTTCCGGAGTCGTTTTTCCGGTGAATACATCTGCTACGAGCTCAAGCATAATTTGGGTATCGCCTTCCGAAAGAATCGTATCCCATGCCAGCTGATACTTTTCGGCATCCTTCACCAATTCGTTTATTTCAGCCGTAACTCTGTCAAGCTTGGTATTATCAAACTCGTCTTTGTATACAGGCATCCCAAGTCCATTGTAATAGCCCTGTGTCGAATGGTTGAAGCATATGTATTCAAGAGCCTTTACTGCTTCTTTTGGGTATTTGGTATTGGCGCTGACCATGAAGCAGTCGATGGATCCGCCAAGGTATTCGGTAGCTTTACCTTTTCCTCCTGTAATAACAGGGAATTTCTTAGGAACCACCTTGCCCTTAACCATACAGTCATCTGTTTCACATTCGCCGGCAAACCATGAACCGTCAAATATCATAGCTACCTGTCCCTGTTTGAATTGTGATCTGGTCTCGTCATAGTTTAGTCCCATATGCCCATCCATGAATGCATTTGCCTTAATCAACTGGCTCAGCTTGGCAATGGAGTCCTTCATTTCAGGGGTATTGAAGGATCCCTTATCAGTTAAGGCAGCCATGCTGGCCTCTGAACCTGCTGTTCTGAGAGCAATGACATTATGATACAGGGCCGCAGTCCAGGTTTCATTAACGCCTACCGCAAGCGGGTTGATTCCCTTTTCTCGGAATTTGCCTACTGCGGAGAGAAGATCATCAAATGTTTCAGGATAGGCTATACCATTTTTTTCGAACAGTTCACTGTTACAGAAGAGAATTCCGACCCACCCGTTAAAGGGAAGCCCATACAGCTTTCCGTCATAGGTCATGGCTTCATTATAGGCAGGGATAAATCTGCTTTTTAGGTCATCCGATATGTAATCATCCAGTTGAAGAACCTTTCCTGCATCCACAAAAGGTTTTGAGAAGCCGCCGCCCCAACTGATAAAGATATCCGCAGCGGAATTTACCGATATTGACGTCTTAAGCTTGATCTTGTGATCCTCAACGCTGACAAAATCTCTCTCGATAATGATGTTGGGATTTTCCTCCGCCCATTTTTCCAAAATAGGTCTCAATACCCTGGAGTCCTCATCACTGGACATATAGTCCCAAAGAGTCAGTTTGATGGGCTCAGCGGGTGTAGTTTCCGATGGCTGAGCGCTGGAAGTCTGAGGTGAATCCTTAGGTGTGCCGCTTGCATTAGGGGTCACACCCGTATTCCCTGAATTGGTCTTTTGCTCTCCGCAGCCAGCCATGGAGAAAATCATAACCCATACAAGTAAGATACAAACAAACCTGGACAGTTTTTTCATCTCTTAATCCTCCTCGTTTGAAAATCTTTACAATTTCATTTTATAAGGATGGATATTCTTCTAAAATGCAAAATAATGACTTAAAAGGGTTAAATTTTTTACTACTTGATAAAGGGACTTAATATTAACGGCAATGAATTCTTCGAAAATCACTGATGGACAAATTGGTATACTTTTTGAAACAAATGTTGAAATAATGCGGATCCGGAATGCCTATCATTTCAGCCACCTGGTAAGCTTTTTTATCGGTTTCCCGGATAATTTTTTCCGCCATGGACATCCTCAGCTTCATCACATACTCACTGAAGGTGCTGCCTGTTTTTTGCTTGAATTTTCTGCTCAAATAGCTATAGTTCATATAGAATTCATTTGCCAGGCCCTTAAGCGACAGATCACTTTTGTGTATGTTATCCGAGACATACTTCAGGATCATTTCCATGGCCTTGCTTGTTTCGTCGGCTTTCACTTTCCGGATCAGATTGATTACCTTTATGACCTTATCCTGGAGATATGTCTTCATATCCGGTAGATTACCCGCCTTGAAGATATAATCATATGGATTTCTCCCAGGCTCGAAAACCTCATCCTGATTGATATCCATTGAGGTTATCACGCTCAGGATCAAAGAAATGACGGTGGAAGAAATAACCCGAATTTCTCCTTTTACAACTGAGGCTTTACAGCTTTGAAAATCAAAGAGCATACTCACCATTTCAATGGCCTTGTCCACCATTTCAGCCCGCATATAGAAAGCAAGATTATCCAAATCACTGTTTTTAATAGAAATATAATGATCGGATGAGACGCCAATATCATTGTAGCAGATGACCTGGTTCTCACCCTCCACCACTTTGTACTCAAGCGCATTCAGCGCCTCTTTATATGAAAGCTGTACAGAAGAGGTCTCCGAATAGCTATTACCAACTCCAATGGATACATTGCATTGCAGGCAGCTAATAAGCATATTTCTCAAAGCTTCGCATAGATCCTCCATGTTTGTGCTTTCATTATTGTTTAGCAGTGCGATTCTCCCACTATTATCAATGAAACGGAAGATATGCTCATAAGCCTTCAGGTAGTTGTCGATCAAATCCATGCCCTTTAGAGAAAGCACCAGCAGCTTTTCTTCTGTTTCTGTTCCATCGCATCCGTCCGTTAATTCCAGCAGGGCGACCTGAAAGTGATTTTGGGGCATCTGCATTTGAAAGAAATCGAGCTTCTTTTTTATTTCTCCCTGAGTGACATTACTTAAAACCAGTTGATTAAGGAACTTTTCCTTTAAATAGGGCATGTTCTCTTCAAGGTTTTTTTTGATCTCCTCATAATGATCCTGAAATAAGCGTTCCTGTTCGATTCTGGATTTGACCTTCCGAAGCGCCTCATTGATTTCAGCAACATTAACAGGCTTACTGATGAAATCCTCGATTCCGATCCGGATGCTTCTTTTGGCATATTCAAATTCTTCATGCCCCGTCAGGATGATGATTTTAATCTGGGGGTATTTTTTCAATACCAACCCGCTGAGTTCTATGCCGTCCATAAAAGGCATGCAGATATCCGCAAAAATAATATCCGGAACCACCTCATCAATTATTTCTAGTGCTTCCAAGCTGCTTCCGGCCTCTGCCACAATTTCCATGCCATGGGTCTCCCAGCTAATGCTTCTTAATAGACGCTCCCTTACCAGGTATTCATCATCGACAAGCATGACTTTTATTTTGCTGCCGCTCATTGGAATTCTCCTTTAATAGGGACTGAAATGATTATTTTTGTACCTTCATTTTCACGGCTTATGATATCAATTACATTTTTTCTGTCATAGAATATGCGCAGTCTTTCCATGGTTCCTCTCAGGCCGAAGCTGCCGCCGGCCTTCATATCCCCCTTGAGAATCTTATCTATAACTTCCTGATCCATGCCTACCCCGTCATCCTCGACTGTAAGCACAATGTTATCATTTGAGAGGCTTGCGCTGATCATTATATTTCCATGCTCTCCTTTAGGCTTGATGCCATGATATAAGGAATTCTCAGCCAAAGGCTGGAGTACAAGCTTCAAAACAGGATACTTCAACACGTCTGGATCAGCATTTATTTCAGCGGAGAAAATATCGCCATACCTGATTTTTTGTATAGCCAAGTAGTTCTTTACCGTTTCAATCTCTTCTTCCACGGTTATCATCTCACGCCCTTTGCTGAGACTTGTTCTATAATACTGCCCTAAAGAGGTTAGCGCGGTACAGACTTCCTCATTCTTTCCCATCATGGCAAGAGAATTGATGGTATCAATGGTATTATAGAGAAAATGAGGCTTTATCTGCGCATGGAGCACTTCAAGCTCGGCCTTTCTTTTAGTCCTCTGCTCTTTGATGATTCTTTCAAGCAACTCCTTGATCTTGATAATCATAGCATTATAGCCGTCTCTTAGCTTTGAAAACTCCACGATCGTTGATGTAAAGCTGGCTTCCTTCAGCTCTCCTCTTTCGTTTTCCTTCATAGACCTTAACAGAATATCTATTGGCTTGGTTATAGTCCGCGCCATAAATACGGAGATGATAAATATCAGAATTCCGTTTGCAATGATGACAATTAAAAAAATGAGGCCCGAATACAGGTGTTCCTGCGGAACTTCAGCAAACGGTATGATGCTGATCAATTTCCAGTCATATTTGCTTAATTTCAAATAGGATAAAAGGTGCTTCTTAGCCCCAAGCTCAATGACCTCGGTTCCAGAGCCTTTTCCTTTAAATGAATGGATGAGGTCTTCAACTTTTGGATTGCTGGTATAACCTGAGGGTATGATCTCATTGTCGTTTTCATCCCTCAGAATCGTAATGGAGTCGCTCTTGCCAAGAGTTTTACCGAATATTCTTTTAATGTCGTGCTCACTGATATTGATAATAATCATACCAATAGGGATTTGGCTTTCGATATTGCTTATAATCTTCATACAGGAAAGAAATTTCTCTTTCCTTTTCTCAAGAAAAACATTACCACCGTTCAGCTTGATGACCATTCCGCCCTTTTTGTTCTGTATTTCGGGAAACCATCTTTCTTTATTTCCATAGTCGATTTCTATTGGCAGATTCCCTTCAGATGCCCTGTTGGTAAAGTATCTCTGTTGGAAATTATCCATAATAAAAATCGCCGATATGTTTGGAGTAATCGCCATCATACGACGCAGAAAATAGCTCATTTTTAATTTCAAGGGGAAGTTATCACCGGAATTGGTAAGGCAGTCCTGCACAGTTGGGTCGGAAAGGATCAAGTTTGAGCAATAGTCTGCATTTTCAATTAACGCATTAACGTTAACCTCCAGAGTTTGCAGGTTCTGCATGGATACTTCACTAATCTTGTTTACCATTGCGTTATAGTACACGCTCTGATAGATAATGCTGCTTAAGGACAATGAGAATATAACAAAAAACCCGTAAATCAGCATAATTCTGCTGCTTATTTTCAAGTTCGCAAGGTTTTTCCCGATCCTGTAAAGAAAACTGTTTCCCGATCCCAAAGCACTACCTCTTTTTTATCCAAAGAATATTCATCCAAAAGGAAGCTTGCTTTAGCGGTCTTCACTATAAATAGCAGCCCAAGTTGATTACTCATTCTATCATAAAACCGCTTTGGAAACCAGTATTTGTAATTAATGTATCAAGCCTCAGAAACAGGCTCCAAATCTTCATTCTCTACAGCACGATTCTTCATATGCTTCCATTTCCCCGAGCGATATCTGAGATAAACAATGGAAGCCCGTGCATATTGATCAATCACTAAAGCTACCCATGCCCCTATGAGTCCCCATTGGAATACACTCACAAAGACATAGGCAACCACAACACGGAAAACCCATATACCAAAAATAGAGGCATAGAGAGGGTACATGGTGTCACCGGCACCCCTTAGGGCCCCGGCTAAACTGAGCTGTGTCGATTGTCCGGGCTGTGCCAAAGCTAATATTTTAAGCACAATACCCGCCATTGCTGCCACTTCCAGCTCCTTGGTATATAAACGTGCAAGAGGATGCGAGAAAATAACAAAAACCAATCCCATAATGCAGGCAATGACAATTGACATATGATGAATGACATCGGCGTATTTTTTAGCCTTTTCCTCCTCATTAGCCCCAAGGCTTTGACCTACAAGAGTTGTAGCTGCAACCCCGCACGCCATGCTGGGCGCAAAGGTCAAACCGGAGATATTAAGTCCTATCTGATGAGCCGCAAACCCTGCAGTGCCCAGACTTGAAACTATGCGGGCAAACATAACAAGTCCGCCCTGAATCACAAACTGTTCAAGAGCCGATGGCAAGCCTATTTTAAAAACCTTCTTTAAAATATCTTTATCAAATCGGTAGCTTTCTTTAATGCTGATGGAGATAACGAATTTTTTGGAGTAAATGATATAGATGGCAATGGCACAGGCTACCATTCTTGAAAAAGTAGTGGACACAGCCGCTCCTGCTACTCCCCATTTTGGGAAACCGAGCTTTCCATATATAAGGACATAGTTACCAAAAACATTTAAAAGGTTGCTGCCAATGTTGTAGAGCATAGGCAGCTTCGTTTCTCCGGCGCCTCTCAGCGCAGCGGTAATACCCATGGTAACAGCTTGAAAAGCCAACCCTCCGGAAACAATCTGGAAATATGCGGTTGCATCCTTTATGGTGTCAGCCTCCGCACCCATGAAAGTAACGACGGGACCGGCCAAAATAATGCCTATTACACTCATGAATATCCCGAGAATAATGTTCACAATGAGAGTCTGTCTTGTGACAGCTGAAGCGCTCTTGCTATTACCGGCACCAATATTCCATGCCACCAGGGTTGTTGTACCGACATTGACCGCCGCAAAAATGGCCAATAACAGCATAAAGGGTTGATTAGTAAGCCCAACGGCGGCTATCGATGCTGAACTGAGCTGTCCTACCATGATCATATCCACCATACCGAATAAAGTGGACATAACCAATTCTATGAATGCGGGCCATGTGATGGACTTTACCTCGTGCCACATGCTGCGGGAGAGATCTGTCGAATCTTTGCGTTTGAAAAGCTGAAACAAAAAACGTACCATCCTTCCTAATGATAAAAGGCAACACTACTATTGTAATATTGATGTACAATAACTTCAAACATAAAAGGGCTGTAAATACTTGCCTTTTCGGTGGAAAAGAAGGCTGGTACACGGTTTTGGATGTATAAAAAAATATACAAAAAGATTAAGATGAGGGGTTTAATAAAATAACGACCTCCAAGTAGGTGAAGATCCAGAATCTATAGTAAATATTGCTACTTACTTTTTCATGAACCTCAACGGATCCATTAATCGGATAGAAGTCTTAATGACGAGAGCTTTAAAAGTCAATCACAAGCGTTCATCAACCCTGCGTAAAAGCGCTGTCAATGGTCAGCGAAAATGTCATGGGTAACTGAGCATAACTGATCAGGTAAAATGTCACCCCTCTTGTTCTTTGAGTAGAACATGTTTGTATGCCTGCGCCAAGGATGTGTGACAGTGGAATCCTCTTGTGGAAGATGGTTTAGCTTCGCATGGTTGTGTGAATTGGATTTTTGTAATATAGTGGCTTTGGGTTGTTTTTTTATCTGGACAGGTTGAAAGACTAACCCCTTAAAGATAGCCTGTATCCCGATGCTAGGACTGGTTGCGACAGTTAAAGTATCACGAGGGGATGCAGGTATCTTTTTACCATTAGCAAGCATAGGCAGGACATATTTGTAACCCTTGAAAGAGAAGGACAGTCCGGAGTCAAGCATACGGGTTTCGTGCTTAGAAAGAAGGATACGAAGCCTATCTGTATCACACTTGGGGAGATAAGCCTTCTCGGGCTTGACTGCCTGGACAGAGAACTTGCGGTTGTAGTAGTTAATGTAGCGTTTAAGGAAAATATTAGCCTGCTCAATGGTAGTGATACCATGACGTTTCATGTCCTTGGCTAAACGGTCCTGGAGAGTACCCCAAAGGCGCTCAATGGAACCCTTGGCCTGAGGAGAGTGTGCAATGATCAATAGGATGCCGAGATCCGACATGGCTCTTGCGAATTGGGTCTTTTTCTCGAACACACCGGCTAATTCATCCTCTAAAGACAGTTTATTCTTCCTATTGCTGTTGTAACAGAAAACAGTTCGGCCATCGGTGTAGATTTCCCGAGGAAGATGATCGTCTCGATTCATCTGGAACATAAGCTCACAATAACTGTCAAAGGTTTCTTCGCGGCTGAAATAGAGAGCAAGAACCTTTCCTGTGGCATCATCCACAGCACCATGCAGGTGTAAATAAGTACCGTTGCTAAGCCAGTCAAACTTAGAGGCATCCATCTGAATCAATTCTCCTTCGCAAGGTCTTGCATTTCTTGAACGATGCTTTTTAGGACGTCTTTTGGCCTTTGGCGAACGAATGCCGTTTGCTTTCAGATAGCGGGATACGCTGCTGATAGAAACAAAGACTCCTTTATCTTCGGCCAGGACATCGGTTGCATGGCAGAAATTGTAGTCTTTGAGCTCGTTTTGGTAAGTGTAAACAATCTTGTCCACAATTACAGGATCAAGGCTGTTGGCTGGTTTCATCCCTCTTCGCTTGTGCAGTATGTTGGTAGCTCCGTTCCTGGTTGCCTCCGCTTTCAACCTTTGGATTTGACGAATGCTAAGATCCAGACGTAATGCAGCTTCTTTGTTTGTGAACCTACCGTTGATAAGTTCTTCTATAATGGTAATTTTTCTTGCTTCTTCTTTACTCATATAAATCTTCATCCTCTGATTATAATTCAGGGGATGACATTTTTGCTGAAGAGTTATACTATGACATTATCACTGACTAACTACAACCCTGCGTAAAAGCGCTGTCAATATTCAGCGAAAATGTCACCCTAGAGAGGAGGGGTTTATTCAGCGAAAATGTCACCCCCTCCTTCTTAAAATGGGTTTAAAAAACCTTCTCTCTTTCAAACTTATCTCCAAGCACACCTCG
>JAEZTB010000025.1 GCA_023443745.1 Bacillota bacterium | reverse complement strand
GCTATGTACTGCTTGGCTGTTGAGTTTGCAAAAGGCAGAGACAAAATCACGGATGAGCAGTACAGCTATTACATTTCTGAACTGCAGACTGTTCCGGGAAAGATACAGAAGATTCTGGAAGACAAGGAACGCATCCAGTGGTTTGCGGCAAAGTACGCCAATGCACATGATGTGTTCTTTGTTGGCCGTGGTATCGACTATGCAGTCAGTTTGGAAGGTAGCTTGAAACTGAAAGAAATCAGCTATATCCACTCCGAGGCATACGCAGCAGGTGAGCTGAAGCACGGAACCATCAGCCTGATCGAGCAGGGAACATTGGTCATCGGTGTGCTGACCCAAAACGGATTGTATGACAAGACCATAAGCAATATGTTAGAATGCAAGAGCCGCGGTGCTTACCTGATGGGACTGACTACTTATGGCAAGTATGAGATTGAAGACCAGGTGAACTTCACCGTTTATGTGCCGAAAGTAGACGAGTATTTCATCGGCAGTCTGGCAGTCATTCCGTTGCAGTTGCTTGGTTACTATGTATCTGCGGCGAAAGGCTTGGATGTGGATAAGCCGAGAAACCTAGCAAAGAGTGTTACGGTGGAGTGATTAGATATGAAAAGAGAAATACCAATACTCTATAATAGAAAAGAAGAGTGCTGCGGATGTACAGCTTGTTATGCGATTTGTCCCAAAGAAGCGATCTCAATGGTCGAGGACGAAGAAGGATTTGAATATCCGGTGATTGACGAAAGTAAATGCATCCGGTGTTATCAGTGTATTAATGTTTGTCCATTTAAAGTAAAAGGATAGAATTGTAGAGATGGTCGGCAGGAATCCGGCCTTTTCTTCGAATCAATCATTTAGATTGAAATGTAAATATAGTCTGAAATGAAAATATATAGTCCACGGGAGGTGATACCAAATTGTCCAGGCCAAAGAAAAAACCAAACTATAACCCGGCTCAAGTGATGCAGGAATTTATGGCCGCTGTGGCGGACGCCTTTGGTTCCTATGATGATCGAGAGGATAAAACTTTTCCTGGCCTGAACGCTGTGGCCGCCGAGTTTGGTATCACGGCGCTGAAGGCCAGGAAGCTGCTGATCACTGCTGGTGTGTATTCCACAGCTTTGTCACGTCAGGTAATGGAGTTGCATGATGGTGGAACCAAGATAGATCAGATCATGAAGCTCACAGGCTTAAGTCGTGCATCCGTTCACTCTTATCTTCCATATACGAAGATCCCGTACAAGCTGGATGAGCTGTCGGCCAATGCCGAACGGATCCGCCTGTATCGGGAGAGGAAACAGAAATGTGAGGAGTTTCGGTCGGGCCTACCAGCTCTGGCCAGAAAGTCCAGGCAGGAACAAGAAGATGCATTGTGGGAAATGCTGATCTATCTCCAAGGCTGTGTGTTCCTCACTGCAAAAGGACTGAAGTTCACCTACAAAATCAAAGGCGGTGAGATGTTCGTTAACCGGAAATCTAAGTCGATCACACAGGCCACGATATTCATGGCATTTCATAAAGCGATGGAGCTTGGTGGAGCCGTTGCCGGGCTGAAGAAACTGGGAACTTTTGGAGCAAGCTACCTGTATCCGATCTTTGTAAGGCTGGGAGTGATACGTGGGGACGCCGGATGAGTCTGATCTGTGTTTATATCATTTAGATTGAAATGTTAATCGTCTGACACGAAGTATTCAATCCAACCTTTACTCTCCCACTTGCTATGTGCCAAACGTAGAGGTAATATCGCCACAAACAATAGGAAGGATGGTGGCGATTATGGCACATACGGACCATAAGGAGAACATGAAGGGTAAGGAAAACCTGGTACAGAAGAAGCATGGGAAACATGCGTGGGGAACACGAAAATTTGATACATCTGCCATTGTAGAGAATATCGTGACCTTTCTGAAAGACAATCCGCCCAATTATCAGGGCCAGGTAAATTGTATGCTTGAACTTCTTTATTTCACATTCGCTGAGTACAATTCTGTGGAAACACCGGAGTTTAAGGAGCAGACGGATCCTCTGAAGGAGAAGCTGAGAGCCCTGGTCGATACAGAGCAGGAAGCAGATGACTATATGGATATCGTGTTCAGCCTTTGTGCTGCTTATGAGCGTCAGGGATATCTGGAAGGCATCAAGGTTGGCGCCAGACTGATAATGGAGCTGATGGAAGATTAAGGAAAGACTCTGCAGAGTTATTCCGCGGAGGAGATACGATTCTAAGAGGCCTTTGATTGGTATGTCAGGATACTCTGGTCAACCGGAAGAACGCTCATACCATTTGGTTATTTCAATCGTGCTATCTGTTTTTCAATGAACTCCCGTGTTTCGATTAAAATCTGCCGGTTGTACAGAAAGGTTTCCGGATCGTCAATATCGGTGACTTTGATTGTGTATGAGTTAATAAATGCAAGGGCTTTTTCTAAGGCGGATGCTATGGTCGGAGCAGGTAATATATTCGAATCTTCAGGGCCTGCAACAGGGAAATTGTCATTGATCTGGTATTCTCCTCGGGACGGCTTAATAATCCTCCCGCTGTTCCGCAGTGTGTGAAGGGCGCCGGAAATTATGGTTTCCCGTATTGCTTTGTTTTGATGTTGGACTGCCTGAGTAATTTCGAAGCAGCTGTGAGGAGCATCCCTGTTCTCCGACAGATAGTTTAAAATGTGATATTTGGCTTCCGCTGTCAGGGAAGAAAATTTTACCTCGTTCATCTTGTTGCCTCCATGAGTTATGATTTTTTATAATAGAATTCTTTGTTCTATATATTGCTCAGGATGGAAGAAATAGCAAGACAAAGATGAAAATCTTACGCAGATATTTGACATTGATTTCTGGATATTTTTGTGCAGTTTATGTTTTTATATCACTTGCTTACTCAGGAAATCAGAGGTAATATCCATACGACAAAAGGAATGAGGGTGAAGTGACCACATAGGGAAGTGTCTGGTTTCAGAGAACAGCTGCTGAGTAACATCATCCAGAATACTCTAGTCTTAGAATAGCCACAAGACATGGCAGAAAGGCGGCAGGGAATATGAAAGCAGCAGAAATTGTAAAGAAATACGGGATTTTAGAAGGAGAATGCAGGGTGATCAGCGAAAAGAAAGGAATTATCTGGCGCATGAACAGAGAGGGAGATTATGAGCCGAGCCTTGTCTTTATTCCCAGTAAAGAGGATGATGAAAGATAGGAAAATAATTATATAAAATAATCTGTGTCCATAAGTGACATGGCAACATAGGCAGTTTGACCCGCTGTGGAAAACCAACACTGGTTCCACAGCGGGCCTTTCCGCTATTCCGTGCGGCTTATTAATTATTCGTTCATCATATTTTAATCCCGGCCACAGCGGTAACCGCCAATGGGACAAGTTTGTGTGAAATCGGAAGCCGGAGCTGGTTGACATCCAGATCGTAAATTCCAAACCGCACACAGTCCAGGGCATCCGCATCCTTTAAAATCTGATACAGGAGCCAGGTGCGTTTCTTTGCCCGAATCGTATCTGCTGATTTAAGGTATTCTTCTGCCAGTTTATCATCAAGGCAATGATATTCGATGAGAAAGCAGACGACAGGATCTGCGGAGCTGCGTGCAGTTTTTTTGTAGATTTCCCGGCCGGCTTTTCCGTGACCATTATCTACATCATCATGCTTCCGGCCAATGTCATGGAAAATGATGGCGGTTGAGAGTTGGGTCAGTCCTCTGGGATTCAGCTTGATCTTCCCTGCCTGGATGCTCGCAAGAGCAAGAAAAAGGACCCGTGCGGTATGGAGCTTGCC
>JAEZTB010000003.1 GCA_023443745.1 Bacillota bacterium | reverse complement strand
CCACGTCCTCCTCCGGGCCAAGAGCTCCGAAGTCGTCCACTGTGACGTTCGCCAGACCAAGCCACTGCTCCGTGATCTTGGCGTTCCAGCGTTGAACAGCGCACGCTACGCCGTGAGTGAGGAGACGACGCACTTCCTCCCACGGCATCGACGCGTGCACCGGGCTGAAGCCACGGCGGACGAGCTCCACCACCTGGCGGGCGCTCCTGCCCCAGCCTCCGAGCGCCTCGAGGTTGAAGGCCAGGAAGTCCCCACCAAGGCGCCTGGCTCGCTCGAGGTACCTCTCGTTCTTGTACCTCTCCGCGTTGTCCGCGGCAGCGAGCTGCTTGCCCTCAGAGCGCTTGATGTGAGACTTGGCGCACGAGTCCGTGATGACGACGTCGACGAACGTGAGCTTGCCGCCAAAGTAGATCTTGAGGTCAGGCGCCGTGCGCTCCGTGTCCGCTATCTTGGCCTCGGTGCCGGCGAAGCCGCCTGCCGCATTGATGCCCTGGTGGAGGAGGCGGACGACGGCCTGGTGGCGCATGAAGATCTCCTTTTTCCGGAACCGCTGGCACGAGAGGCCGTGCCACAGGTCGGTAACGGAACGGTCGCAGAGCGCGCAGACGGCATTCTCGCGGAGGCGGGCCGTGGTTGGCGCGATGCCGAGGCGATGACGGACGGCGAGGTTGGTCGCGCTGTCCTGGAGAAGGCTGTGCTCGTCGCCTAGGTTGGCCATCAGCCAGTGGGAGGCGCCCTCGGAAGCGACGCCGTTGATGTGAGCCCTGGTGGCGCCGCTGACCGTGCGCAGGAGACGTTGGAGGCGGGCGTGGTGCATCAGCTTGGTGAGCGTGCTCTGCAGGTTGCGCGAGGCCCTCTCGCCACCCTCCGGTGCGGCAGGAAACTGGGTGATGTTGCCGTCGCCGGGAAGGTAGCGGTCGAGCCGCTGGTCGCCGTTGCAGTGCTGTCGCACCAGGTCGCACGCGTGGCGCGCGTCCGCCAGAAAGGTCTCCGTGGCCCGTTCGTCCTCAGGAACCGTTCCCTCGATGAACTGCTGAGCGGCCGCCTGCGAGCCGAGCCAGGCGGCTGGAGAGAGGACGGCGAAGTCCGGAAGGCCGAGGCCACCGAGCTTGACGGGAAGGGTGAGCAGCGTGCGCGCCGTGTCGTCGAGCTCGCCCTCGCCGATCTTGCACTTGCGAAGTGCGGCCCGGTGGATCAGCTGGGTGAACTCCTCGGCGGGGGCATGGGCGTGCTTGGGGGCGGTCGTGCGGAGGACGTAGTTGAGCTTGGGAACGCCACTCTTGCGCAGGAGGGTGAGCACGTCCTGGCTTGAGAGGCAAGGCTCGTTGAGGGCGTCGAGCCACTGCCCGCTTGCGTCGACGCACCGCTGGGCGCCCGCCACGATGTCCCGGTCGTGGATGCTGATGGTGCTGCCCAGGATCTCGAGGGTCTAGCGCTCGACGCGGATGCTGTTCGCCGCCGCCCACTCTTCCACCTCAGCGGGAAGGGGCGCGTCGTGGGGGACGAACAGCACCGTCTTGGCCGGCTGCCACTTCAGCCCGTCCCTCTCCGCCTCCGCCAGCTTGACCGCACAGGCCATGAGGTGCACCGGATCCTCGGCGACCAGCGTGAGGTCGTCGAGAATGGCCATGGCGATGACGGCGGCCAGGGGCGCCGCCTCGAGGCAGGCCCTGTAGTGCGGGTCGGCGAAGAGCGCGAAGATGGCCGAGGAGAGGGGGTCGCCCTGACGGACACCTTGCGAGGACAACAAGCTGGTGAAGCGCCGTCCCAGCTCGTCGAAGGTGAAGAGGGGGCTGTGCACGCCGTAGTACCCGAAGAGGAACGGCTCCAGTTCCTTGAGCTCCGGGTGGTCGCGCACGAGTTGCAGCAAGCGTTGGCGGAAGGCGTTGTTGAAGGCGTTGGCGAAGTCGAGCTTGAGAGCGTAGCGGCGCTTGCCCCCGTAGATGAGCAGCCGCTTGAGCGCGTGGACGACGTTCTCGACGCCGTTGCGCACGCCTACGCCTTGCTGGATGGGACTGAGCTTGTCCAGAATCGCCTCCATGTTGCGCTCCAGGATGAAGACGGCGGCGAGGCGGTAGAAGATACTGCCGACAGCGATGGGCCGGACGCTGGCGCCGTTGCGGAGCGCGATGAGATTGGAGGCGAGCAGGTAGGGCTTTGCCGCCTCCGGAATGGTGGCATTGCAGATGGCCTGGACGAGCCGCGTGATGCCCATGCGGCAGACCTCGTCCTCCCAGAGGACCGCCAGCATCGCTCCCGTGAGCCCGTCGGGGCCGGGAGAGGCACCGTTGTTGACCTTGTGCACCGCTCGGTCGAGAACTGGGCAGTTGGGCGCGATGATGATCCTGCTGGGCTGGCCGGCCGGGCGCGGCGGAAGGTCGGCGGGTGCTGGGCCGACCGGGTGCTTGGCTCGCAGCTGCTCGAAGACGCGGGGGTCCGACGTGTCGAGGGGGGGCTCGGAGCCAAGGGTGCGCGCCGCCTTCGCGAAGTTGCCGTTGCGGAGATGCCCGAGCGCACGCTGGGCGCTGATGGCGCGGATCTGGGCCTCGCTACGGTTGCGCTCGAGCTGCCGTGGCTGCAGTGCGGGGGGCTGCAAGACGGCATCGCGCGGCGCGTTCGCGATGGCATCCGCGGCTCCACGGAGTTGGGCCTTGAGCCGCTGGATGCCCCTCCTACCCGAACCCCTGCTGACCGCCACGTTGCCAGGAATCGCCAGGAGGGTAACGAAGTCCTGGAGGAAGGTGGCGGGGTCGTGGTCTGGCTGGATGCGTGCCAGGACCTGGCGGTAGAGATGGATCCATTCCTGCCTCGCGTGGAACGGGATCTTCTCGAGCAGCGGGGGGTGATTGGCGATGTCCTCGGGGGTGGTGAGGTTCCGCGCGAGGACCACCGGCGGGCGAGCCGGTGCCGGTGCCACTGGCGCTCCTGCAGCGGGCTGGGCAGCCTGGGGCCTGCGGGGCGGGGCCGCTGCGGCGCCGGCGGGAGCCGCAGCGGGAGCAGGAGCGGGGGCGGGAGGGGGAGGAGGAGGAGGAGCCCGTGGAGCGGCATCAGGGTGGCCTGGCCTGTTGCCGTTCCGCTTGGGCACACACTTCTTGTGCCCCTCCTTATTGGCCCAGTAGAGGTCGCAAGCGCTGCAGTGGTAGTTCCCGTGCCAGGCGCTCCGCACTCTGTCCGGGAGTTTGGCGAACTCGTCAGCGTGGTGCTTCCGGAAGTGGTCGAGGACATTCCCCGGCGAGTTCCACGTCTTCCGGGTGCAGTCCGCGTGCACCGGCTCGAAGGGACAGCGGTAGGGGGCGCGGTTGCCTGGCCCCATGTGCTTGACCTCGCGAGCCTTGCTCTCGCGCTCTTTGCCCTCGGCCACCTGCTGCTGACGCTGGGCGGGGGCGTGCAGCTGGGGGCCTAGAGGGGGAAGGGCAGGAGAACGAGGAGCTGGAGAGCGAACCGCCAAGTGACGAACACCGGAGTCGTCCAGGCGGACGAGCATCCTCCTGTTGCTGGCAGCAGGGCCCTGCGATGCCCCAGCCGGAGGGGCAGCAGAAGCGGCGGGAGGTGCGGCGG
>JAEZTB010000019.1 GCA_023443745.1 Bacillota bacterium | reverse complement strand
TTCTAAACGATATATGAATATGGACATTCTAAACGGCCATTTTACAGGCATCGAGCATGAACAGACCAGTTAAGAACCTTTACCTGAGGCATTCTTAAAAATGTGCACAAAACTATTGACACTACCTTCTGGAGCGTTTGTAGGTGTGATGATTTCAGCCAAGCCCAGCATAAGGTCTGGTGTGCTGACGAAACCGTCAGTAAATTTATAAGGACAAGAAAGATTGCATAGCTTACATGAGATAAAGCGCGGCCGGTAGCTTCATAAAATCCTCCCAGCCGCACTGAGTCTTTTATGAAAGCAGGTGAGATCATGAACTATGTTGAGCCCATAAGAAATAAAGAAACGGTTGAAAGAATTGCTAATTATCTCAAACAGAATAATGACAGAGACCATGTCATGTTCATGACCGGCCTTTATACTGGCCTTAGGATATCAGACATCCTACTCCTAAAGATTAGCGATGTTGCTAACAAGGACTGCATTAACCTCAGAGAAAAGAAAAACTGGAAAGCAACGAGTAATAAAGATCAACCCCATCCTGAAGAAGATATATAAAGAATATAAGAGTATGAAGAGTGAAATCATGGTCGACTCAACACAATATTAAGTTATGTTAAGTGAAAAGGGGTTCTTCAGTTGCTGCAAATACCTGCTTGTCATGGGTGTTCTGGTTCCGAGTTTTCTGATTAATTTCAGTCAATTTCTCTCTCAGAGAAAGCTGAAGGCGCTATAAAATTCAAGCAAGATACAGGAGGGGTAAAGAATGATTTATACGAATAAAGGTCTTTTTTTCAGCAATAGGCAGCTAGTTATAACAAAAAAGCTGGATAACCTGATTATATATAAAAAATAGTCTTTCTCCTCGGAGAAAGACTATTTTTTGAGGTACGAAAAGAACATATGTTTGAAATAAGTGAAAATATGAATAGTTTTGTAGGTTGGTTTGGTAGAAAGAAGCTGCTTAGAGAAGAAAAAGCAAAGCGCTTTCCTGAGAATTTCGGTCGCTACAAGTGTTTGGAGGTGCCGGATGGGTCCTTTTCCATAGACAAAAGTATGCTAACCAGGAAGTGTATAATGATGCCAACGGTGATTATGTAAATTTGTATCGTGCATTAAGTATCATTGCGCTGAGCTTCAGAGGGAATTGAGTTTTTTGTTGAATTCCAGGGAGTGGTTTGAGGATTTTAAAGCGAAATGCTATACCGACGTATACCCAAAGGGCCGCAAGGTTCTTTGTACTTATAAAAACGAGCTTGGAAGTGACTCAGAATAGGTTGTGTTAAAAAGGATATTTCCGCTGTTTTACAATATCTTAAGGTCCTGAAAAGGCTCATGAGGGTGGTTATTGAAAATAAGAGCTAAGAATATTAGTAATGTAGAATACAGTAGAAGTATGTAGTATAATAAACTAAACAGAGTAAGGTGCTTTAACAAAAAAATACATGGAGGAAATAAGCTATGTCAAATATGGCAATATTTTCACCTAGAGGAAAAGTCATTCGTGATGCAGTCCATGGGGATATATTTATTCCGGAAAAATTTCTCGAAGTTATTGATACGCCTGAATTTCAGCGATTAAGAAGGATTAAACAGCTATCTGTAGCCAATACAATTTTCCCTAGTGCGGATCATACGCGTTTTTCTCATAGTTTGGGAACTTTTTACGTTATGACCCGTATAATCAGTCATTTTGAACTTACTTTTAAAGAATTAGGAATCAAAATTTCCGATAGGGATAAAGAAATAGCTTTATTAGCTGCATTACTTCATGATGTTGGACATGGTCCTTTTTCTCATGCATTTGAAGACATTCACCCCGAGATGGAGAAGAATATAAAACATGAAGTATGGACGACAAGAATCATAACAGATAAGAATAGCTCTATATTTAAAGCTATTGTTAAGAATTTTGGTAATCAAGCACCAAGTGCAACTGCTGACCTTATCCGAAAACAAAGATACGTAAAGAATGAAGAAAATTATGAATTAGAATCTATTGATCTATTTTCTGTTTTGTCATCATTAATTAGTAGTCAGCTAGATGCTGATAGATTAGATTATCTACTTCGTGATAGTTCGTGTGCTGGTGTTACATTTGGCAAAATAGATATTTCTAGAATTATTGCATCACTCCAAATAACCGTATATAACAATAAATATTATGTTTGTGTAGCTGAAAAGTTCATTCAAGATATAGAAGCATATTTATTAGCCAGATACCAGATGCAGAAAGCCGTGTATTATCACGACTTTAAAATTCAAATGGAAATAGTAATAAAACTCATTTTAAAGAGAGTATTTGAATTATACATAGAAAAGAAATTAGATTTTTGTCCTACTTCCATTAAAAAATTATTAAGTGAAGACCTGAGTGTATCAGATTATGTGTTCTTGGATGATTCGACATTCGTTAGCGCATTTCAGGAATGGTCGTTTTCTGACGATCCTGTTTTATCCGAACTCTGTAAAGCTTTTTTAAACCGGGAGAAGTCAAAAAAGATTAATGTATTAGACAATTCCAATCCAATTCTTGATAAATTTAAACAAGAGGTATGTGCCCTTTTTAAACGATATAAATATAATATAGAAGATCTTAAAAAAGAATATTTCTGGATAGAGAGTGGCACAGGATTTTCTGCATATAAGCTTAAGAAAGAGAATATCTGGGTACTGGTTAGCAATGGCTTGGTAGTGGATATATCTCAAGTATCAAAAATACTGAAAGATACAACTGATGAGCAGGTAATTTGGCAAGATGACAGAAACATTATATTTATTAATTACAATCTCTTAAGGCTAATGCCAATAGAAAATATTGATAAGCTCATTAATGAATTAAGGAATTTAGTTTTAAGTTTCGATATTCGTAAAATTGTTGAAATAGAAAAAAAGTATTATTTTAAAGATAAATCAATTTTTGATAGAATAAAAGATTATTTAAATAAGCAGAAAATATACAAAATAGAGATAGAGAAGGAGAAAGAACAAATTGACTACTATTATGACACTGATAAATATGAATTGAAGGAATCGAGCTCGACGCTTCGTGTTCGTCAAAAAAGCGACTCTTATGAATTAACCATTAAAAGACCGATTGTTAACGTATCGGATAGAGAAGGACAGAATGAGAGGTTTGAATTCCAGAAGAGAATAGAAGAAAATAAAATAAATAATGAACATGACTTTATTTTTGAACACTTAGACTTTCTTAACAGTAATACTACTTTTAAAAAAGTTATTACAATACGAAACAATCGTACTCCGATACATTTAAAAAGTAAGAATATAGAATTTGAGATGGTATTCGATAATGTAAGTTATGAAACTTTGGACGGAAGATGTATTAAGGACTATCAGATAGAAATAGAATTGAAATCGGATTATCCACACCGAGTTAATCTTAAAATGTTAACGGATGAAATTGAAAAACAAGTCCCTGAATTGAACAGTACAAGAACATCGAAATACTTACGAGGTTTACAATTACATCATATTTGCTAGTACATATTAGATTTTATTAATAAGCAAGGCCTTAGGTCTTGCTTTCTTTTTTATAACTGACCATACCACGCTAGCGCTATAACTGCGTCTGAAGTGATTTTATAGATTTAATAACAATAACTCTTCTGCTTTCAAAAATGTTATTGTCTTGGACTTAAATAATTGTGGTAATATTAAAGAGAGATTTGGGAGGTTTATATGGGCAATTATAGGAAAGCAGAAGAACTTGAAAAGATGTATGATGAACAGCTAAAGCCATTTGCAACAAAACATTGTGAGTTTAAAACTTTACGAGAGGATATACATAACGAAGAGACTGGTCGAACACGTTTTAGAAGGGATAGAGACAGAATACTATATTCTAAGGGCTTTCGTAGGTTGCAAAATAAAACACAAGTTGTTCTGTCTAATCTTGGCGATGATTTTAGAACACGCTTGACCCATACACTTGAGGTAGAACAGATAGCTACAAGTATTTGTGATGCATTAAGTCTTAATAGGGATTTAGCGTCTGCGATTGCAATGGGGCATGATGTTGGTCATACTCCATTCGGACATGCAGTTGAGGAATTATTTAAAGAGAAAGATGTTGTTTTTGCTCATTCTGTACAGAGTGTTAGGTACCTTGATAGGTTAGCCAACAATTATTCTGGTATGGTTCTTTCACAACAAGTGTTAGAAGGAATCCTGAAACATGATTCTGACTTATTTAAGAACAAGAGTGATTATTTTCAGGATCAATTGGATATCAGTGAATATTACCCAGAGGTTCCTCCAACGCTAGAAGCACAGGTTGTTTTTTGGGCTGATAAAATTGCATACTTGAGTCACGATTTTGAAGATTTTACAATATCTGGATTAAGAGAAAAAGCTCTTAAACAAGGAATAATTCAGCAAGAAGAATTAAATACAATACAAGATCTGCTTATACTAGATTGTTCATGCTTTGAGACTCGTGACATAATAAGAAATGTGATTAAGAATCTTGTTGAGGGTTCATCTGATAACCTTGAGTTGTTAAAGCCAACTAGCGCACAAAATGCAACAGAAATAACAAAGAATAGGTTTGAGGCAAAGAAGAAAGGAGGAATAAACGACAAAAAGGCTTACAGAGAATCATTATTAATAAACTTTAAAGAAGACTTTAGTAAAGGCTATGAGCTACTCAATGACCTGAAACAGAGAGCATATATCGAAAGCCCAGAAGTAAAGTCGATGGATGCAAAGGCAAAACGAATAATTGGGCCCATCTTTGACGTGTTTATGGGAGACGAAAAATTACTTCCTTGGGCTACACAAAATCATATGATGGAGAGTGGCATTTCAAAGCGTAGGGTAATTGTTGATCATATTGCAGGTATGACTGATAGATATGCTAAATTGATTTACAGTAATTTATTTGAGTTAGGAGGAGATTTTAATAGATATTAATAAATTATTAGGTTTTTACGAGCTTAAGGCATTGGGAATACCGACTGTTAAATGGAAAGAGTATGATCAATTATCTGTTATTGAAGATACAGGGTTGTGGACAGTTAGAGTTGCTATCGAAAAAGGTGATGATTTGAATTTACCACGTGTAGTAGGTGTGAATAGCAACGAGGCTATGAGATTTGCACGTTCAATCAAGGAAGCATACAAATCGTCAGCGTTGGTGATTTATTACCCATATTTTATTGCAATTAAAAGTGGTACGTTAAAAATAACTACGACAGGCTATGTTATTGAAGCAGTAGAAAAAGATCTTTGGAATCTTGTGTCAGAGAATAAGTGTGATGTAACAATAATAAATAATAATAATGAAACCATCATTGTAGGTAACCCAGATTTAGTAAAACAGCAAGAAATAGAAGAACTTAGGAAAGCAGGGAAAATAGTACGTTATAAGTTTAGGGATTTATTGTTTGAAGGAAAAGAAATGCTACTTGAATGGAGCTATGCAATCGAAACAAGTAAGGACGGTAACCCTAGCGGTGAACAATATCTTGTATTTTATGAATTAAGAACGATATAATTACTTTATCTTATCAAATCAATATCTGTAATGGTTAAGTAAGTATCATCATTGCTTTAAAGGTAATTATTCCCTGTAATCTTAGCCATAAAATCAAGTCCTACTGTAGATTTCGTCGTCCCCACAACGAGTATACCACTTTATAACATATACTGAGTTAACGATAATTCATTGTACATTGGCGTAAGGTTATTATGGGAGACTCTTCTTACTTACAACCTTATTGAACCCATTCTTCATATAAACGGGTTCAATTTTGTGGTTGTCTTTTTATAACAGGCGTATTCACCCCGGTCTGCACCACTGAATTTGTAGCTTTTGTCAAGGAATATCCTGAATTTGTAAAGCGAAACGCCCTGCTTTTGGGCTTAAGTATCGATAGTAATCCTTCTCATTTGGCTTGGGTTGAAAATATCAGAAGAACACAGGGGGTTACAATTCCGTTTCCCATACTGGCTGATCGGGACGGTGCCATAGCAAAACGCTATGGTATGTTTTCGGCGGATGAAAAAAACTATTCGACGGTGAGAAATGTTTTTATCATTGATCCCGAGGGAATTATACGAGCCATGTTTATTTACCCCTACACCAATGGCCGCTATATTCCGGAAATTTTGCGGCTGCTGGATGCCTTACAAATCAGCATGAAAGAAGGCGTGGTAACGCCTGCAAACTGGAAGCCGGGCGAGCCGGTATTAGTTCCACCCCCACAAAGTTTTGAAGAGCTTATCAAAAGAAGCGAGGATCAAACTTTAAGCTGCATCGACTGGTATTTGTGCTACAAAAAGGATACCCCGACGAAGTCCAAGACTAAAATGACGATTAATATTGATGACTTGAGGCTGCCTCCGGGCCCCATGGATGTCTAGCCCATTACTTATATCACTCCTCCTTAGGCGCTATGGATTTTGTCCACCAAGCGCCTTTTTTTATCTTTTTTTAGCCTGCCTATGCTTTCGTTCCTTTCATAGTTTGTAGAGGCCTTTATCCTATATGATACAAATTCATTCAGGTTCGGTTCAAATTTTTTTAAATGATGTAAAATGCTTGCCATCCCTATACAGATGCTCCTTACCAATTCCATCTCGTACTTGCTCGTACTAGCCGATTTGAACCGACAAGCTTTTTCTATGATATAATGATTATAATAGGTTCAAGGAAGGTGTATTGAATGAAGATTAGATTTTTAGGCGCGTCAATGTCAGTGACTGGTTCCTGCCACTTAATAACAACCAGTAAGCATAAATTTTTATTGGATTGCGGTATGTTTCAAGGCAGTGATGAACTGGATGCATTAAACGGTGAAGCCTTTGGCTTCGACCCTGCAGAGATTGACTTTATGCTCCTGAGCCATGCCCACATCGACCATAGCGGCAGAATCCCTTTACTGGTTAAAAGAGGATTCAAAGGCCGGATTTATTGCAGTGACGCTACGGCAGATTTATTGCAGATTATGCTGAGAGACAGTGCTTCAATCCAGGAAAAAGAAACTGAATGGAAAAACAGAAAAAATCAGCGCACCGGAAGACCTCTTGTAGAACCGCTTTATACGGTAAATGATGCAGTAGATGCTTTAAAACAGGTTACTCCTGTTCTTTACAATCAATTAATAGAGCTAAATGAAGAAGTGAAGGCTGTATTTAACGATGCAGGCCATATTCTGGGTTCGTCCATCATCGAGATATTTGTGAATGAAGACGGTGATGTCTCCAAAACAGTCTATTCCGGAGACCTGGGAATGAATAATAAGCCCATTTTAAGAGACCCCACCGTTATTAAAAAAGCAGATTACTTAATTATGGAAGCCACATACGGAGATAGGAACCACGGAAAACGCTCTGCTGGTATTGAAAACCTTGTAGATATTATTATCAAGACGACAAGGCGGGGCGGTAACGTTGTTATCCCTTCCTTCGCCGTGGGTAGAACCCAGGAGCTGATCTATGAGCTAAATCGATTTTATGAAGGACATTCCGAGTATAAAGATGCCCTTAAGAACATCAATGTTTACATCGACAGTCCCATGGCGACCTCTGCCACCGAGGTATTTCGCAGAAACGCCCAGGTGTTTGATGATGAAACCAGGGACTATATTATGCGTGGAGATAACCCTCTGGATTTCAAAAATCTGAAGTTCACCCGAACCAGTGAGGAGTCAAGAGCATTGAATTTCGATCCTTCACCGAAAGTTATTATCTCCTCAAGCGGGATGTGTGAAGCGGGAAGGATTAAGCACCATCTTAAGCATAACCTGTGGAATCCCAAATCAAGCATCGTATTTGTCGGTTATCAGGCAGAGGGGACTTTAGGCCGTTCCATTGTCAACGGAGATAAAAGGGTTACTATCTTTGGCGAAAAGATTAACGTAGAGGCCGAAGTCTACAATCTGGAGGGCTTTTCGGGTCATGCGGATAAAGATGCTCTGCTGGAATGGCTGTCGGCTTTCCAAAAGGTGCCCAGCAGGATTTTCCTGGTCCATGGTGAAGAAGAAGCTAAAAGAGAATTCGCAAAAACCGTCAAAAATACTCTGGGGTATGATTGCACGGTTGTACAGGGAGATACGGAATATACGCTCTCTAAAGAGTCTGTATTTACCGTAGAGGACTTTAATAAAGAAATGGTTTCACCTGAGATCCTGCGGGAAATTAAAAAGAAGATATCCGATGTTCATGACACTTTGGAAACCATTTTATACAATACCCAATTGGCAGTTGGCAATAATCTGTCGGCCGATCAGCTCAAAACCATAAATAACATCGTTTTGGAGCTGGAAAAGAACACCTTAAATCTGGGTTCAGAGGTAACCAGAGAGTAGCATCAATCAGAATGTAAACTTGCACTGGGAGAGGCGAACAGCCTTGTAGATTATAAGATATTTATAAGGGTGATGCATTATAGGTAGGGTTTATCACACCATCCATTCATACAGAAGGTCTTTAAGAAAGGTTGAAAAGCCAAAACCGGATTTAAAGGGACTTATAGGCGCTATCGTTTTTTCACTCATCGCCATGTTTTTGGGGACCTATATCCTTTCAAACCGCATATCTCCTGAAGATTTTGCGGAACGTATGATCGCTCCGCCCCGCATAACCTTAGCAGAATATGGGGTTGTCTTTCTGTTATTTATTATTGTATCTGCTGCCTTTTTAGGGTATAAAATTCTTAAGACCAAGGATAGCCGGACCCCCTGTGCCATCCTAATTATCATAAGCTATTGCGTAAGTGTACTCGGGGTTTTGATAATCCATAACTGGCTAAAACATTACATGCTTTTATTCCTGAATTATGCCCTTTTATTGACCCAAACGATTTATGTTATAAACTATTCGGATCGGTGCTATAACAGAAAAGACTTTTGGGGAAGCATTTTGTCGGTGACGCTTTCAAGCCTTGTTGCAGTGGCAGGAACACTCTATTTGACTCACTCTATCAGTGAGATCGACATGGAAAGCTATGGCCTAGCAATAGAATACTTGTCATCAGGCCTTACGCAAACAAACGGTTTGATATTGGCCATTTTCTGTTTCGCGACCCTTGGATTTATTTTCATCAAACGTAACTTTAATATCATTGGTTTTATTGTTGCAAATGGTTGGAGCCTTCTTCTGAATTATTTTGTGACCCTGTTTTTAGATGAAGCAGTAACAATTCAGTATAATTACCCTTTCATATTAACAGGTTTTATCGTTGTTTTCTTGATAGTCGTGATGGTGTTATGTGCTTTTGATAAGAGTCCTGGTGGTGATGGCACTGGTGTTCATCGGTTTTAAAACTCATACCTTAAGCTTATCTGCTGTAGTACGGATTAAAACGGGCCATAACAAGAGAATCACGGAATTCTTTATTCTCCATACATCGGTCCATCCTGAGGAAGCCCTCTTCCTTAAAGCCTAAGGCTTTGTATAGATGAATGGCCCGATTGTTTTGTGTATCGACTTCCAGTGTTGTTTTAATGATGCCATTGGCGTCGGCCCATTCAATCATGGTCTCAATAAGCTTTTTCCCTATGCCCAGTCCCCAGTAATCCTTAAGAATTGAAATACCAAAGGAGCCTTTATGGCTATATCTTACCATAGGGCTGGAGCTGAAGCCCAAGGTTCCCACAAGGTGGCCGTTCAATCTTGCTATGAGAAATAGCTCTTTTGGGTTATTCTGCTTATCCTCAATAAATCGACGCTCGTCTTCCACAGTCATATGAAATTCGTCTGTTCCACGAGCTAAAAAGTCACTTTCTGCGTTAACGGTCCGAATCAATGTCACTAATTCTTCACTATCAAAGGCCTGAGCAGATTGAATAAAGAGATTTCCCTGCGCCAATCGAAAAATCTTTGTAGCAATGTACGCCATAAATCCTCCTTAAGTGCTTTTAACTTCATTCTATGTGTTAGAAGCCGTAATCGCAACTAACTATTATATGCAGGAATACTCCGTAAGATCTTGTAATTGTATGATAAAAAAGATGAAATAATTGGTATTGACAATTCAAAACCAGATATAGTATAATATTTGGCAAAGCAATGACGAAGAGAAGTAGCATGAATTATCGTTTACAGTGAGCGGGAGATGGTGAGAACCCTGCAAAATGAATTTATGTGAATAACACTTTACCAGCTGCAAGCTGAAAGTCTTTTGATGAGTAGGTGCGACGTAAGCCAAACGTTACTATGGCAAACACTAAGAGCGACTGCAATTTGCAGTAAATCAGGTGGTACCGCGGACTAATTACAGCTGTTCGCCCTGAAATTTTATATTTCGGGCGGGCAGCTTTTTTTAATAAATGCTCTCCCGGACAACTTGTATCAGAAGATAAGAAAGGGAGAGAATTTATGTCAGACATGTATCGCAGCAAAACAATGGACCAAATCTGTGAAAAGGATATCGGCTCCGTACTGAGCATTGCCGGTTGGGTGGAGAATATCCGCGACCATGGCGGTGTATCTTTCATCGACTTACGGGATATGTACGGTGTGATGCAGGTTGTGTTCAGAAATACCAATCTGCTGAAGGGGATTAAAAAAGAAGAATGCTTATCCATGGAGGGTATGATTGAGAGCCGTGATGAAGAAACCTACAACCCGAAAATCCCGACAGGGACCATCGAGCTTGAAGCACATAAGGTTACCGTATTGGGAAGGGTTTACAAGGATCTGCCATTCGAAGTGACGACTTCCAAGGAGATCCGTGAGGATATGCGCCTGAAATACCGATACCTTGACTTAAGAAACCGTAAAGTAAAGGATAATATTTTGTTCCGTTCGCAAGTCATCAACTTCTTAAGACAAAAGATGGGTGAGATGAGATTTGTAGAAATCCAGACCCCTATTTTATCTTCATCTTCTCCGGAAGGTGCACGTGACTACATCGTCCCTTCCAGAAAGTACAAAGGCAAATTCTATGCGTTGCCGCAGGCACCGCAGCAATATAAGCAGCTGCTGATGGTAGCCGGCTTTGATAAATATTTTCAGATTGCACCCTGTTTCCGCGATGAGGATGCACGTGCGGATCGTTCTCCGGGCGAGTTCTACCAGCTTGACTTTGAGATGAGCTTCGCAACCCAGGAAGATGTTTTCCGTGCAGGTGAAGAGGTATTAACCGCTGCTTTCAAGAAATTTGCTCCGGAGGGATATGAAATTACAGAAGCACCGTATCCGGTAATCAGCTACAAGCAGGCCATGCTTGAATTTGGTACCGATAAGCCGGACCTTCGAAACCCTCTCCGTATTATCGATGTTACAGAATTCTTCCAGAGGTGTACCTTTAAGCCGTTCCACAACAAGACGGTAAGGGCTATAAAGGTTCATGCGGAAATGTCAAAAGGCTTCCATGAGAGGATGCTGGAATTTGCACAATCCATCGGCATGGGAGGACTTGGCTACCTTGAAATATTGGACGATATGTCCTATAAAGGGCCGATAGATAAATTCATACCTGCGGACATAAAGAGCGAATTGGCTGATAGAGTCGATCTGATTGCGGGTGACGTTATCTTCTTTATTGCAGATACAAAGGAGATGGCATGCAAATACGCAGGACAGATCCGCAATGAGCTTGGCGTACGTCTGGACATCTGTGAGAAGAGCGCCTACCGCTTCTGCTATGTCAATGATTTCCCGATGTACGAAATCGACGAGGAAACCGGTAAAATAGGATTCACCCATAACCCGTTTTCCATGCCGCAGGGCGGTTTGGAGGCACTGACATCCAAAGAGCCGCTGGATATCCTGGCCTATCAGTATGATATCGTTTGCAATGGCGTTGAGCTTTCATCTGGAGCAGTCAGAAACCACGATATGGACATCATGGTGAAGGCCTTTGAGATCGCCGGCTATAATGAAGAGACCTTAAAGGAAAAGTTCGGAGCCCTGTACAACGCATTTCAGTTTGGCGCTCCGCCTCATGCGGGTATGGCACCGGGCGTTGACCGTATGATTATGCTCCTTAGAAATGAAGAGAACATCCGTGAGGTCATTGCGTTCCCCATGTGCAGCAGTGCGCAGGATTTGATGTGTGGGGCGCCGAGTGAAGTTACCGAGCAGCAGCTGCGTGAGGTTCATATTAAATTGAGACATTAACCGGCAAATGTTAAGCAAAATCGGCAGTTGAAGAATGGAGAATAAAAATGGCAATAACGAAAACAGAAATCGAAAAGCTTGCTAAGCTAGCAAGACTACGCTTTTCAGATGAAGAGCTTGAAAAGTTTGCAGGTGAATTTGATGACATTATTGCATTTGCGGATACCATAAATGCGTCCGTCGAAGGCGGAACGGATGAAATCCGGAGTGTGGGCTCCCAGCTGGTTTCTTTTGAAGAGCTGCGTATGGATGAAGTTATCCCGTCCCTGACGAATGAAAAGATTCTTTCCAATGTAGAAGGCCAAAATGGGTTTTTCAGCGTGAAGAGGAATAGAGGAGTAAAAAATGAGAGAGATAATATCTGAATTATCAGCCAAGCTTCAAAGCGGTGAAATATCCTCTGTTGAACTGACGAAGGAATATATCCGGGCTATTGAAGAAGCGAACCCGATGATAAATGCTTTTGTTCATACAACCTTCGATACTGCGTTGGAAGGTGCAGCAATCGCAGACAGGCTCCTTAAGGAAGGCAAGGCTTCCGTATTATGCGGTATTCCGATGACCTTAAAGGACAATATCTGCACAGATGGGCTTTTGACAACGTGCTGCTCCAAAATCCTGGACGGCTTCAGACCCTATTACGATGCAGCCGTTTGGGAGAAATTAAAAGCAAACGGAGCCGTTCTTCTGGGCAAGACGAACATGGATGAATTTGCCATGGGGAGCACCTCGGAATCAAGCTGTTATGGGGCCCCGCTGAATCCAAGGAACACCGGGCATGTAACCGGGGGTTCTTCCGGCGGAGCGGCTGCGGCGGTGTGTGCAAATATGGCAGCTTATGGCCTCGGTTCAGATACCGGCGGTTCTATCCGCCAGCCGGCATCCTTCTGCGGTATAGTCGGACTGAAACCGACCTATGGAGCAGTTTCCCGCTATGGCCTGATTGCCTATGGAAGCTCTCTGGATCAGATTGGACCTTTGACCTACAGCGTGAAAGACGCCGCAATCGTTTTTGATGCAATCAAAGGCTTTGACAAACGTGACCAGACAAGTAAAGCATATGATTACGACAATCTTATGAAATGCCTGGATCAGGATATCCAGGGAAAGAAAATCGGTGTTGCCGAAGAATTCTTTGACGGTATTGATCCGGATATGAGAGCGCAGATTTTTGAAGCAATAAAACGATACGAAAAGAATGGTGCTGAAATAATCAATATAAAGCTTCCGGCATTGAAATTGGCACTTCCGGTTTATTACATCATCGCCTGCGCGGAGGCTTCCTCCAACCTGGGAAGATACGACGGCATCCGTTATGGTCACCGTACATCGACCTACGACAGCATCGATGATATGATTTACATGACCAGAAGTGAAGGCTTCGGTGATGAAGTAAAACGCCGTATCATGCTTGGAACTTATGTATTATCCAGCGGCTACTATGATGCATATTATAAGAAAGCCTGTGTTATCCGTGAGCAAATTAATCAGGAGTTTGACGATATCTTTAAAAAATGCGATGTGCTGATCGCACCGACTGCGCCAAATACTGCATTTCCGTTGAATTTTCGGGGAGTAAGCTCGGTTGAGATGTATCTATCCGATATCTGCACCGTGCCCATTAACATCGCAGGTATCCCGTCCATCTCTGTTCCTTGCGGAAAGGATGCCAAAGGTCTTCCCATCGGTATGCAGATTATGGGAAGGAAATTTGATGAGGCAGCCATCCTGAATATGGCGTATTTCTATGAGCAAAACAGCGAAGACAAGGTGGGCGTTTATGAAGGGGGTGTCAGAGTATGAGATATGAAATAGTCTGTGGTATAGAAACGCATATTGAGCTGGCAACCAAAACAAAGATTTTCTGTGGCTGTACCACCCAATTCGGAGGTGCTCCCAATACCCATTGTTGTCCGGTCTGTACCGGCCAGCCGGGCTCTCTGCCGGTTTTAAACAAAAAAGTGGTTGAATATGCAATAAGGGCAGGTCTTGCAGTGCATTGCAGGATCAATACCAATTCCCATATGGACAGAAAAAACTACGTTTATCCGGATCTGCCCAAGGCATACCAGATTTCTCAGTATGACGAGCCGCTTTGTGAACACGGGTACATTGAACTGGATAGCGGTAAACGGATTGGCATCACCCGTATTCATATTGAAGAGGATGCAGGTAAGCTGATACATGAAAATGGCTATACCTATGTTGACTATAACCGTGGCGGCGTTCCGCTGATCGAGATTGTATCCGAGCCGGACATCTCTTCTCCCGAGGAAGCCAAAGAGTACGCGGAAAAACTGCAGCTGATTATGCGTTATGTGGGGATTTCCGACTGTAAGATGCAGGAAGGCTCCATGCGCTGTGACGTTAACGTCTCCCTTCGTGAACCAGGTGCCGCTGCATTCGGAACCCGGACAGAGACCAAGAACATCAACTCTCTGAACTTCATACAGAAGGCAATGGCTGTTGAGGTAGAGAGACAGACTGATATTTTGGAGTCCGGCGGAACCATCGTTCAGCAGACCATGCGTTATGATGACGTATCCGATTCCGTATCCCCAATGCGTGAGAAGGAAAATTCTGACGACTACCGTTATTTTCCCGATCCGGATATCCTTCGTTTCAGGATTTCTCAGGAGAAGGTGGATGAAGCCCAAAAATCATTGCCGGAATTGCCGTTTGACAAGCTAAAACGATATGTAAGCGAGCTTGGGCTGCCGGAGATAACTGCAAGACAGGTGTTTAAATACCGGCGTGTCGCAGATTTCTTTGAAGAAGCTTTGGCAAATGGTGCAAGCGCTAAAAATGCTTCCAATCTGATTACCGGAACGATTTATTCCATCATGAGTACGGAGGAAGACAAAGAGCTGTTTAAAGTATTGATTTCTGCGAAGCAGTTTGCCGAACTGGTAAAACTACTGGATGAGAAAAAAATCAACTTTGGAATGGCACAGAGTACCCTACAGCGGATGCTTGAAAGCGGCAAGTCCTTGGAGGAATATATCAAGGCGGAAGATTTGGTCGGGATATCTGATGATGATTTAACAAGATTGTGTAAGGAAGCAATCGGGGCAAATCCGAAGGCTGCAGAAGATGTAAAAGCCGGTAAGGACAAAGCCATTAACATGATGTTCGGTTACATTATGAAACAAACAGGCGGCAAAGCGGATGTCCGGAAAGCAGAAGCCATATTGCGGGAATTGATTGGCAGGAATACCTGACTATTAATCTCCTCGATAAGGTATTCAGACTAAAAATGCAGGAAAAGGGATTTAATCCTTCAGATTTTGCACCCTATCTTTCTGTTCATAAACACGGCATGCCTCCTCATGGCGGTTTTAGTCTGGGCCTGGAGCAGCAACACCAGTTTGTTTCCTAGAGATGTAAAAAGAATCACACCATAATTTATCCGTGTTAACCTAAGGAGTAAAGTGTTTTTGGGATTTTTTAATTTCGATATTGCAAAATAACGAACTGTTTGTTATAATAAAAGTAACAAAATAATGTTAAAAGCGAAGGCGCTTTTTACCGATTGGTGAGAAGCGTCCTTTTTGTAGTACCACTGTACTACGGTGGGGTGTGAGACAGGTCAAGTAATCCGTGTAAATGTGTAAGATGCAAAAAGAATTTTGATGTGGGCATGGGTTCATGATGCAGTTTGACAAAAAATGAGATTCAGATTGACGGTAATTGCGAACCCTGCTATAATTCATTTAGAAAAAAAGAGCAGAAATTTGACAGAAACAAGGGCGTTTCACCAAGATACTGGTACGCCCTTTTTTGTATAATTTAAGTTATTGATCGAAAAAGAATTGACAAATATCCTTATGGTTTACCCAACATTCTGAAAGGAGATCAGATTTATGGAAAAGAGTATGGAGGACTTTGGATCCGGCCTATTTGGATCAAGTGTATTTAATGAAGCGGTGATGCAGGAACGGCTGCCTAAACCCACCTATAAGAAACTGAAGAAGACAATTACCGAAGGCTTGCCTCTTGATTCAGATATCGCTGAGGTTGTGGCTTGCGTAATGAAGGATTGGGCCGTAGAAAAGGGGGCCACCCATTTTACCCATTGGTTCCAGCCTATGACGGGAATAACCGCTGAAAAGCATGACTCTTTTATATCTCCTACTGAAGACGGAAGAGCCATCATGGAGTTTTCTAAGAAGGAGCTCATCAGAGGTGAACCCGATGCTTCTTCCTTCCCATCAGGCGGCCTTCGTGCGACCTTTGAGGCCCGTGGCTACACCGCATGGGATTGTACCTCCCCGGCTTTTGTAAAGGATCATACTCTCTACATACCTACTGCTTTTTGCTCCTATACGGGAGAAGCGCTGGATCTTAAAACACCTCTGCTGCGCTCCATGGAAGTCATTTCAAATCAAGCCCTCAGAATTTTAAAGCTCTTTGGTGATACCACGACTAAAAAGGTTATGACCACTATGGGAGCGGAGCAAGAGTACTTCCTGGTGGATAAGCAATACTTCTTAAAGCGTAAGGATCTTATTTATTCCGGAAGAACCTTATTTGGTGCCAAGCCTCCTAAAGGCCAGGAGCTGGAGGACCATTATTTTGGTAATCTCAAGGATCGCGTAGCTCAGTTCATGCATCAATTAGACGGTGAGCTTTGGAAGCTCGGCGTTACCGCTAAAACCAAGCACAATGAGGTTGCTCCTGCTCAGCATGAGTTGGCGCCTGTCTTTTCAACTACGAATATTGCTACTGATCATAACCAATTGACCATGGAAATTATGAAAAAGGTAGCTGATCGTTTGGGTCTGGCTTGCTTACTTCACGAAAAGCCATTCGCAGGGGTCAATGGCTCAGGTAAGCACAATAACTGGTCCATGTCCACCAACGAGGGCAGAAATCTCCTTGAGCCAGGCAAAACACCTGCCGATAATGCACAGTTTTTGGTCTTTCTTTTGGCCATTGTCAAGGCTGTTGATGAATATGCTGATCTGCTCCGTTTCTCTGTTGCCACCGCGGGTAATGACCACAGACTGGGTGCAAATGAAGCCCCTCCGGCCATTATGTCTGTTTATTTGGGCGATGAGCTGACTGATATCATTGAGCAAATCGAGACCGGTATCACCAAGAACAATGGACACAGCAGAACCTTGGAAATAGGCGTTTCGACCCTTCCCATTTTGCCCAAGGATTCCACAGACCGTAACAGAACCTCACCCTTTGCCTTTACTGGCAATAAGTTTGAGTTCCGTTCAGTAGGTTCTTCCCAGTCCATTGGTACACCGATCTTTATTCTCAACACCATTGTGGCTGACAGCCTATGCCAAATTGCTGATAGACTTGAAAAGACCGAGAATTTCCAAGCCGAGGTCAATACCGTTGTCAAGGATATTATCAAGAAGCATAAGCGTGTTATCTTCAACGGTAATAACTACTGTAATGAATGGGTGGCTGAGGCTGAAAGAAGGGGCTTGTTGAATCTTAAAACCACAGTGGATGCCATTCCTTCCCTGATCGCAGAAAAGAACCTGAAGGTGTTTGAAAAGCACGGTGTTCTCTCACCCGCAGAGATTCATTCACGTTATGAAATCCAGATGGAGAATTATATCAAGACCATCAGGATCGAGGCATTGACCATGGTTGAAATGGCTAACAGACAGATTCTTCCTGCTTCGCTGAGCTATGTCAAACAGGTAGCCGATACTGTAACATCTTTGAACGCGGCCGATGCAGATTCTTCATCCACAAAGGATATCCTTAAAAAGCTTGTGACCCTGACCTCAAGTTTAAAAGCCAACACAGATCAACTCAATGATCGTGTTGAGGCTTTGGATGCACATGACGGTAATTCTCTTGAGCATGCGAAGGACTGCCAGCTTGAGATCATTCCAATTATGAACAGGTTGAGGGATGACGCAGACAAGCTTGAGCAAATGTTGGATGCAAACCTCTGGCCCATGCCCACCTACTGTGATCTTCTCTTTGGTTTGGTCTAAAATAGCAGCATTAAGTGTTTAAAAAACCTCCCTTGCAAAAAAGGGAGGTTTTTTATCTCTACTTAGCACGATGGTTTTTTGACTTAATCCACTCGGAAAGCTTATAGACTCCAAAAATGACCAAGCCTGCGATAATCAACCCAACGGCAACATTGAAGACGACTCTAAACAGGAAACCGAGTATCGAAAGAACCAGCAAGCCGCCAACAATCAGAATAGCATATCCCAAGACCGGACCGAATCTTTTAATAACAGAATCTTTAAATTCTATGATTGTGTTTATCATAACAATACCTCCCGTAATTTTCTTTTAACTATGATTATATTATATGGCATGCCGGCAAACATAACCATAAGAGTTTCATTATAAGAAAATGAGAGGCAGGTTAAACCTTACACGATCTGAGCCCTCTTAATCCTATTCACTGCGTCAAGAGTCCTTTCCGGACTTCCAAAGCCAGTCAGCCGGAAATACCCCTCACCTCTGGTCCCAAAGCCTGATCCGGGCGTTCCAACAATGTTATAGGTGTTGAGAAGAAAGTCGAAGAATTCCCAGGAGGTTTGCTCCTCGGGCACCTTGAGCCAGATATAGGGTGAGTTATCGGCACCCCATACCTTATAGCCCTTTTCTTCAAATGTACTGCGAATGAGCTTGGCATTTTTCAGATAGATTTCAATGGTCCTTTTAATCTGAATGCGTCCGGATTCTGTGTACAGAGCAGCAGCTCCACGTTGTACGATATAGGCAACACCATTGAATTTTGTGGTCTGGCGTCTTAGCCACATGCCATGAAGCGAAAGAGGCTTTGGACTGTCCGATACAGTGACCTGAAGTGTTTTGGGCACCACGGTGTAGGCGCAGCGAAGGCCTGTAAAGCCTGCAGTTTTGGAAAAGCTTCTGAATTCCACAGCCACTTTTCTGGCCTCTGGAATTTCATAGATGCTGTGAGGAATCCCTTCTTCACGGATAAAGCTCTCATAGGCGGCATCAAAAAGAATCAGGGTCTTGTTTTTTATTGCATAATCCACCCAATCCTTCAGATCCTTATAGGTCAAGGCTGTCCCTGTGGGATTATTAGGGGAGCAAAGGTAGACGATGTCAAGTTTTTCATCCGGGACCTGGGGCTTGAAATCGTTTTCAGCCAGGCAATCCAGTAGGTGTATATTGTCATAACCGTTTCCTGATTGGAGTCCTGAATGACCTGCAAGTACATTGCTATCCATATACACCGGGTAGACCGGATTAGAGATTCCAATCTTATTACCCTTTCCAAATAAGTCGGTAAAGTTTGCGGTATCACTCTTTGCACCGTCGCTTACAAATATCTCATCAGCCTCTATATCACAGCCCTTTACTTTATAGTCATGCTCTGTAATGGCCTGTCTCAGGAAATCATAGCCTTGCTCGGGGCCATATCCCCTGAACGTATCGGCATGTGCCATCTCATCAAGGGCCTCATGCATGGCGTGGATGCAAGCCTCGGGAAGAGGCTGAGTCACATCTCCTATACCCAGACGGATAACATCAGCCGTCGGATTCTTCATCTTAAATTCATTAACCCTCTTGGCGATTTCTGAAAAGAGGTAGGTTTCCTTTACATGGGCAAAGTTGCTGTTGACGATCATAATACTATTCCTCCATATTTTTCAAGACCTTGCTGCACACCCTAAAGATCTATCTCACCGTCAAAAACATGAGTGGCCGGGCCTGTCATATACACGCCGTCCTCTTGCCATTCAATTTGAAGTGTTCCGCCTAAAAGCTTAACGTAAGCTGTTTTATCAAGCTTGTCCAAGCGCATCATAGCGATGGCTGAGGCACAGGCTCCCGTGCCGCATGCCATGGTCTCACCGCTTCCACGCTCATAAACGCGCATATTGAGGAGATCTCGGGATATGACCTCTACAAACTCTACATTGACCGATTCAGGGAATAGGGGGAGCTTTTGAATCTCAGCACCATATTGCTCAACCGGAAAATTAGAAACATCTTTAATCTCTGCCACTGCATGAGGGTTGCCCATGGATACCAAGTAGAGCGCAAAGCTTTTTCCCAGAACGCTGACAGAGGCAGGATAGTCTTTTGCGGGAAGGTCGGGAATTTCATCCCGATCAGAGAATTTGGGGAAGCCCATACAGACTCGGACCTTTTCGATCTTGCTATTTCTGGGAAAGAGGGTGAGCTTACGAATTCCTGCCAGGGTTTCAATCAGGAGCTCGGTCTTGGTGGTTAAACCTTTATCATAGACATATTTGCCGACGCAGCGTATACCATTGCCGCACATGGTCCCCTCGGAGCCGTCGGCATTGAACATGCGCATTCTAAAATCGGCTACCTTGGATGGAAGAATGAGAATAAGCCCATCTCCGCCTATACCAAAATGGCGGTCGCTGATCTTTATGGACAATGAAGAGGGGTCAAAAACATTCTCTTCAAAGCCGTTAACATAAATATAGTCATTGCCGAGTCCATGCATTTTTGTAAATTTCATATCTTTATTCCTTTTCATTAATGCATTGCCTATCTCTCTAAACACTAAATCGGCATTAATACCTACAATCCTAAATAATTGGCTGCTTCGGACGCGGCATCAAGGCCGTCCCGCATGGCTTTCACCACAAGGCTCTGGCCGGTGCGCATATCACCCGCTGCAAAGACTCCGGGTTTGTTTGTGGCGTTAGTCTTGCCGAAGGTAATGCCAAGCGCCTCAGGTAGATAGGTTTCGCTGCCTGTGAAGCCCATGGCAATGAGCACTAAATCTGCAGGATAAACCTTCTTTGTTTCTGGAAGACCTTTTGGGAACCGCCTTCCGTTTTCAGTGACCCACTCCACCTGCATGGTTTCTATTTCTTTAACATGCCCTTCTTTCCCTATGAAAGAAGCGGTAGTTGTGCAGAAGTTTCTGGGGTCATGGCCGAAGAGGCGAATAGCCTCCTGCTGTCCGTAATCCGTTTTCATCACAAAAGGCCAACGGGGCCAGGGATTATCATCGGTCCTTCCAGACGGAAGGGCAGGCATTATTTCAAGCTGAGTGACTGAGGCAGCTCCCTGGCGTATGGCTGTTGCCACACAGTCATTTCCCGTATCTCCGCCGCCAATGACAATGACATTGTGACCTTCAAGCGGCTTTGAATCGGTATCTCCGGAGAGTACCCGCTTGGTAGCCTCAGTCAGAAACGGTACAGCATATCTTATACCCTCCAATGTACGACCTTCAATGGTCAGATCCCTTGGTTGCCCTGCACCGCCGCATAAGATGACAGCCTCATACCCATTAAGCTCTTCAACCCCCAAATCCTTGCCCACATCCGTATTCAAAACGAAGGTGATACCTTCATCCTCCAAAAACTTAATGCGACGGGCAACCACCTCTTTGGGCAGCTTCATATTGGGTATTCCAAAGGTTAAAAGTCCGCCGGCAAGCTCACTCTTTTCATAAACGGTTACATCGACGCCCAGGCGGTTAAGCTTCCAGGCAGCAGAAAGGCCGGCTGGACCGCTGCCTATTACGGCAACTCTTTTATCAATACGGGTCTTGGGCGGGGTGGGCTTAATCCAGCCCTTCTCCCAGGCCATGTCTGTAGTAAAGCGTTCAATTTCCTTCACTGTCACAGGTGACCAATGGAGCCCCACGGTGCAGGCCCCCTCACAGGGAGCCGGACAAACCATGGAAGTGAATTCCGGGAAGGGGCTGGTCTTTGAAAGGCGTTTCCAGGCTTCTTCATATTGCCCCCTGTAAACCAGGTCATTCCATTCGGGAATCAGATTTCCCAATGGGCAGCCCGAGGCCACACCCTTCCAGTTGACACCCCCGTGGCAAAAGGGAGTACCGCAGTTCATGCAGCGGGCTGCCTGTTTTTTAGCCTCTTCCTCACTGAGGACGGGATGAAAGGCTCCCCAGTCGCAGATTCTTTCACCAGGCGCTCTCTCCGTTGCTGTTTTTCTATCATATTCCATAAAGCCGGTAGCTTTACCCATAATCTTACCTCCCTGCCCCTGTTTTTATACTGAAGGCACGGGCCAGCATGTCGTCCCCGACGAGGCCTTCAATAGATGCCTTGGCCATGGCATCAAGCATATCCTTATAATCGTTGGGCAGTACCTTCACAAAGCGGTGCACCATCTTCGGCCAATTTTCCAAAATTTCATGTCCGATATCAGAGCCTGTATATTCGGTATGACGACGGATCAATGTATAGAGAGTGACCACGTCCATGGCATCAAGCTCATAAAGACCCACCATCTTTCTGTTGCACTTCCTGTTAAAATCGTCATTCTCAAGAACATAGGCTATTCCGCCCGACATACCCGAAGCGAAGTTCTTTCCGACAGAGCCTAGTATGACGGCAATGCCGCCCGTCATATATTCACAGCCATGCTCACCCACGCCCTCGCAGACAGCCTTGGCACCGCTGTTTCTGACACAGAAGCGCTCTCCGGCACGACCAGCCAGGAACAGCTCACCGTTAGTTGCGCCAAACAGGGCCACATTTCCGCAAAGAAGGTTATCCTCCTTGCTCCAGCCTGCTTTGGAAGGTGCTTTGACAATAATGCGTCCGCCGCTTAAGCCTTTGCCTATGTAGTCGTTGGCCTCTCCGGTAAGCTGGAGCTCAATACCTGTGGGGATGAAAGCCCCGAAGCTCTGTCCGGCAGTTCCTTCAAAAGCGAATTTCAAATGTCCGTCGGGAAGTTTTCCGTATTCCTTGCTGACAAAATAGCCTACCCGGGTTGCCACAGCTCTTTCGGTATTCTTAACCTTACCCTTTACCATACCGCCGCCCGAAGCGATAAGAGATCTTACCATATCATGGAACAGCCTGTTATGCTCTTCACTTTCGGGAATTGTATGCCAGGGCAGAGGAAGGTCTGAGGAAATCAAGGAAGAAAGATCCAGGTTCTGTGTCTTGGCGGATTGCTTTTCCTGCACCAGGGAGCTTGCACGGCCTACCATTTCATCGATGGATCTGTAGCCCAGCTCAGCCATGATTTCTCTTAAATCTTGAGCGATGAACCTCATGAGGTTGACCACATACTCGGGCTTTCCGGTAAAACGAGCCCTTAAAGTAGGATTTTGAGTGGCGACACCCACAGGGCAGGTATCGAGATTGCAAACACGCATCATCACACAGCCCATGGCGACCAGTGGCAAGGTGGCAAAGCCGAATTCCTCGGCACCCATCATGGCAGCTATGGCAACATCACGGCCCGTCATGAGCTTGCCGTCCACTTCAAGACGGACACGTCCTCTTAATCCGTTAGCCATTAAGATCTGGTGGGATTCGGAAAGCCCGATCTCCCATGGCAGGCCGGCATGCTGGATGCTGGTTCTGGGACTGGCTCCCGTACCGCCGTCATAACCGCTGATCAGAATGACGTCGGCCCCACCCTTGGCAACCCCTGCCGCTATTGTTCCTACGCCTGTTTCGGAAACAAGCTTCACATTAATTCGAGCCCGGGGGTTTGAATTCTTCAGGTCAAAAATAAGCTGGGCAAGATCCTCAATGGAATAAATGTCGTGGTGAGGTGGCGGAGAGATCAAGCTCACGCCGGGGGTTGAATGTCTGACCCGGGCTACCCAGGGATAAACCTTGTTGCCGGGAAGCTGGCCACCCTCGCCGGGCTTGGCCCCCTGAGCCATTTTGATTTGGATCTCTTCTGCCGATGCCAGATATTCGCTTGTGACACCGAAGCGTCCTGAAGCCACCTGCTTGATCTTGCTGTTTCTTATGGTTCCAAAACGGGTGGAGGATTCACCGCCCTCACCGCTGTTACTCTTTCCGCCAATCCTGTTCATGGCTTCTGCAAGGCATTCATGAGCCTCCTGGCTTAAAGAGCCATAGGACATGGCACCTGATTTAAAGCGTCTGATGATTCGCTCAACGGGCTCAACCTCATCCAGGGGAACAGATCGTTCTTTCCTGAAGTCCAATAGGTGTCTTAAGGCAACTTTATTCTCGCTGCATATCCTTCGTTTGTACTCCTGATAGAGTGAGTAGTCATTGGTCCTGACGGCAGTCTGAATGATATGAATGGTTTCGGGGTTGTAAAGATGTTCCTCTCCATCGCGCTTCCATTGGAATCTTCCGCCTGAAGGAAGAGCCTGATCCATATCAATCAGTGCTTTTTGATGACGCTTCAGGCATTCGGCCTCAATTTCTTGCAGAGTTAGACCACCTACGCGGGTGACTGTGCCAGTAAAATACTCGTCTATAACATCCTGGGAGATACCCAGAGCTTCAAAAATCTGAGCCCTTATGTAGCCGTCCACGCAGGAGATACCCATCTTGGACATGACTTTCAAAATACCATGATCCACAGCATGGCTATAGTTTTCAAAAGCCTTTTCCTCAGTCATTCCGGTAATATGCCCGCTACGGATCATATCGGCAATGACTTCGAAAGCGCCTCGGGGATAAATAGCCTTAACGCCATAACCGATTAAGCAAGCTGAATGATGAACCTCACGGGGTTCAAAGCTGTCTACAATAAGGGAGCATTCACCTCTTTTTCCTCTGCGGATCAGGTGATGGTGCAGTCCTGCTGAAGCCAGCAAAGAGGGGATAGGCATTAAATCCGAAGTAGCCCCCCTATCGGTCAGGATAAGGATGACGGCTCCTTCGCCAATGGCCTCTTCCGCCTTTTGAAAGAAGCTCTCGAGTCCTTTTTTAAGGCCCTGCTCACGGGTGAAAAGCATGGGCACTTCTACCGGCTTAAAGCCTGAAATCCCCATTTTGAGCTTGGTATAAAGAGACGGGCTAAGAATAGGAGAGTCAAGATGAATCTTCACGCAATTTTCGGCCAGGTCCTGAGTAAAGTCACAGCTTTTTCCTACGAAAACATCCATGCCTGTCACAAGCTCCTCGCAAATGGAGTCGATGGGAGGGTTTGTTACCTGTGCAAACAGCTGCTGAAAATAGTTAAACAAGGGCTGATACTGGTTTGACAATATGGCCAGGGGGGCGTCAAAGCCCATGGCCCCCACTGGATCAAGACCGCTTATTGCCATGGGGAGAACGGTACTCATCCTGTCTTCATAGGTCCAGCCAAAAAACTTTTGCATTTGGTCAATAAGATTTTTATCGGAGACCTTAAAGGGTATCTTCGCTATGGAGTCAGTTTTGATGCAATTTTTCTTAAGCCATTCATTCCATGGGCCTTTACAGTAGGTGGTCTTGATCTGTGCATCCTCCATGAGCTCACCGGTTTCTGTATTCAGGAGAATCATCTGATTGGGGCCAAGCTTTCCCTTCCTGATGATGTCCTCGGGCGGAATATCTATGACACCGGCTTCGGAAGCCAGAATCATGCGATGCTCCCGGGTCATTATCCAGCGGGCAGGTCTCAGGCCGTTTCTGTCAAGAACACTGCCAATAAGCCTGCCGTCAGTAAAGGTAATGGCGGCGGGGCCATCCCAGGGAGGCAGCATGCACGCTGCATATTGGTAGAAGAGTCTTTGCTCCTCAGGCATGGTAGCATCCTTGGACCAGGGGCCTGGCATCATCATCATGAGAACCTGGGGCATGGGACGTCCTGAAAGCCATAGAAATTCAAATAGGTTGTCAAATTTCATGGAATCACTGCCATCGGCATGGATGATGGGCAGAACTTCCTTGATTTTATCCTTCAATAAGCCGCCCAGGAGGAAATTTTCGGCTGCCGAGGTGGAGCTTTCTACACCGCGGAGGGTGTTGATCTCTCCGTTATGGGCTATGTACCGGCAAGGCTGGGCTCTGCTCCAACTGGGGAAGGTGTTGGTTGAATAGCGCGAATGCACCATGGCCAGAGCGGATTTAAAGTCGCTGTCACCAAGATCAGGATAGAACTCCTGAAGCTGCCACGCATGCATCATACCCTTATATATGATGGTTTTATGAGAAAGGCTTGCCACATAAACATCTTGGCCCGCCTGTTCGGTCGATTTTTCAATCAGTCTGCGCAGGACATAAGAGGCTACATTCATGGAGTTCTCATCATGAGCACCCTGGTATTGGATGAAAAACTGGCTTACCCAGGGAGCGGAGATTCTGGCCCCGTTGCCGCAAGCATGGAGATTGACGGGAACGGAGCGAATGCCTGATAAATGATGACCATTGGCCTTAATGATTTCAGAGATCAATTTTTCAGAGGATGATCTTTTTTCCTGATCGCGGCTTAAAAAAATCTGGGCAACCGCATATAATCCCTCTTCAGGGAGACTAAAATCAACACTTTTTTTGAAAAAAGCGTCAGGGATCTGGGTCAGAATTCCTGCACCGTCTCCGGTATCAGGATCTGAGCCCGCACCACCACGGTGGTTGAGACGATTTAAAACTTCCAGAGCATCCTTGATAATAGAGTGGGATTTAACGCCCAGTGCGTGGGCAACAAATCCGGTACCGCAGTTATCATGCTCAAATTCAGGGCGCCATAGAGGTGCGATTTTTTGTGGTTGTTGCTGGTCCATTTGTTTCACCTGCCTAAAAATTTAATTCCTTAGGGATGATCGAAATTTAACTTTCGATTGCTCCTTTGTTGTGTCGTTTATTAAGAGTCTTTCTTTCCATATTCCTTAATGACGGTCTCAGCCACATCCTGCAAAGGCTTTCCTGAATCCATACTCTGCTTTTGGAGGTATCGCCAGGCGTCGGACTCGGTCATATTTAATTTATGCATGAGCAGTGTTTTAGCCTTCTCGGCAATAGCCCGGCGCTTTAAATCCATTTTGAGCTTCTGAGCCTCTTGGGTAATGCATTGAATCCTTTGCCGATATTGGAGAATAAGATCAATGGAGGTTAGGAGCGATTGTGGAGCCACAGGTCTTGGCAGGCACACGATGTCATTGGCACCTGCATTGTTTCTGACATAATTAATCTGCTCGGGTGGAGTAAGCATAAGAACCGAACAGGCCTGCTGGGATAATAGGTCATTGGCAAATGTCAGGCCGGGCATATCCGAGAGCGTGAACCCCACAATGGCTATATCAATATGACTTAACCCTGCCACTCTCAATGCTTGCATTCCTGAGGTACAGCTGTCGATGATGGAATAGCCCCGGGGAGTCAGAATATTTTTTATTTGTTCTATTGACTCCCGCTGCCTAAGCGCGAGTAAGATGCTGCAGCTCGTATCCACAGTAAATCCTCACTTTCCGATGCATCCGTATCGCATAAATTCTTGTGAGTTATGAAACGACGAATGCAGTTAAGGTTGTTGCGCTGCAACTTTAATAGCGGTACAAATATTGATCGATCTCCCAGTTGTGAACAAAGGACTTGTATTCATCCCACTCCTGACGTTTTGCCGTTATAAAGCGGGTGGCGGCATGGTCGCCCAGCGTATCCAGAATGAGCTGATCCTTCTCAAGCTCGTTCAAGGCCTCGTTCAAGTTCTCAGGCAGTCGTTCAATTAATAATGATTTTCTATCATCGTCGCTCAGGGTATAGATATTGCGTTCGACAGCGGCAGGCGGCTTCAACCCTCTCTTAATTCCATCCAATCCCGCTGCCAGTATAACGGCAAAGGTCAAATAAGGGTTACAGGCGGGATCAGGGTTTCGCAATTCAATTCGTGTTGCCTCACCCTTAACCGCGGGAATACGGATAAGAGGACTTCTGTTTCTGGTCGCCCAGGTGATGTTTACAGGAGCTTCATAACCCGAAACCAGACGCTTGTAGGAGTTTACTATGGGGTTGGAAACAGCGGTAATAGCCTTGATATGAGCCATAATTCCGGCCATAAAGCTATAGGCCTCCTGGGAAAGCCCCAGACTGTCGGTTGGGTCGCAAAATACATTTATACCGTCACGGGAAAGCGAAAGATTGGTATGGAGACCGCTTCCGCTCATTCCCGTTATAGGCTTCGGCATGAAGGTTGCGGCCAGGCCGTGGCGGCGGGCGACTGTTTTAACCACTATCTTAAAGGACATTAACTTATCTGCTGACTTTAGCGCATCGTCGTAACGGAAGTCGATTTCATGCTGGCCATTAGCCACTTCATGGTGGGAGGCTTCAACATCGAAACCCATTTCTTCAAGCGTCAGACAAATATCGCGTCTGGCATCCTCACCCAGATCCAGCGGACTTAAATCAAAATAGCTTCCATGGTCATGGGTGAGGGTGGTCGGCTTTCCGGATTCATCGGTATGAAAAAGAAAGAACTCACATTCGGGGCCCACATTAAAGCTATAGCCCATTTTGGCAGCTTCCTTCGTCGCTCTTTTCAGAATATACCGGGGATCTCCCTCAAAGGGCGTGCCGTCAGGCTTATGCACATCGCAGATAAATCTGGCTACCCGGCCGTTTTGAGGACGCCAGGGATAAATAATAAAGGTATCCGGATCAGGATAGAGCATCATATCGGATTCTTCTATGCGTGCAAAGCCGTCAATGGAGGAGCCATCCAGCATATATTTGTTTTCCAGAGCCTGATCTAAATGATCCACAGTGATGGCGAGGTTTTTTGACATGCCGAAAAGATCGGTGAATTGAAGACGGACAAATTTTACATCATTTTCTTTAGCAAGACGTATGATTTTTTCATGATCGAGATCATAATTCATAACATTTGCTCCTTTGCAAAATAAATTAAGGCGTTCTCAGAACAGACATACATATAAAGTATACCCACCCAAGAACGCCTTTGTTCCTAACAGTTTTGAATTATTTTAAATCTAAACTTGCATCTTTTAATGAAATTATAGCATAAAAATACCTAAAAATGCAAGAGTGAATTTTCAAAACTTCATATTCGTTGATATCATTGTTTTTTTACTTTTTCTAAAGTATAAAAGTAAACAGTACGGCCTCAAATTCATTTTCCAGCAAAATTAGCATGCGGTCAAGAATAAAATTTTGGGTCATGCATTGATTTTTACCCTATACTCCCTAAGCCAGACATCCACCTGAATAAGCCAGGCAAAAAGTTGCGGAAGAGCCATGAGCTGGCCGAACCAGGGATGACCTGCTTCATCATTGCTGTTGATGAGCTCAGTCAAAACCTTTTTGTTAACAAGAGGAAGCAGGGGTGAGCTTCCATCTGCCAGGATACCCGAAAGCCACTCTTTCACTGCCTTTGTATAGGATGGATGATGGGTTTTGGGATAGGGACTTTTTTTACGCCAGAGGATATCCTGAGGAAGTGTGCCCTCCATGGATTTTCGCAAAATCCCCTTTTCACGCTCCTCAAGCATTTTAAGTGCCCATGGAATATTCCAAACATACTGTACAAGCCTATAATCACAAAACGGAACACGTACCTCAAGGCCATTGGCCATACTCATACGGTCCTTCCGATCCAGAAGCGTTGTCATAAACCAGGTGATATTGAGATAAAAAATCTCACGTCTTCTGGCTTCGGTCACACTTTCACCCATAAGCCGGGGAACCTTAGCCAAGGTTTCTTCATATCTCTTTTTCACGTATTCTTGAGGAGTTATGACCTCTAAAAGCTCTGGAGAAAGTACCTTCAGACGCTCATCCAAGGTTCTTGCCCAGGGAAAGGTAGGGGCTTTAAAGAATTCTTCGTGATGAAACCAGGGGTAGCCTCCAAAGATTTCATCGGCGCACTCACCGCTTAAGGCCACGGTTGCAGCTTTCTTAACTTCCCGACAGAAAAGCAGAAGCGAGGAATCCACATCGGCCATGCCCGGAAAGTCACGCGCAAGAACAGAATCCTTCAATGCTGCCACCAGCTCAGGGGTATCAATGGTACAGGTATGATGGGATGTATTGAAATCATCCGCCATGCGCTTTATATAAGGAGCATCGGGTGTGGGTTGAAAGAGGGAAGGCTTAAAGAATTTATCATTATCAAGATAGTCTATTGAGAAAGTGTTGAGCTGTCCCATTTCAGAAGCACCAAAGTCATTGGCGGCAACAGCGGTAATGATGCTGGAATCCAGACCGCCCGATAAGAAGGTGCAAAGAGGAACATCAGCCACCAGTTGGCGCTTAACCGCATCCTTGACAAGCCATGAAATCTTTTCGATGGTATCAATGGGAGAATCGGTATGGGGAGCGCTTTCTAAAGCCCAATAGCACGTCTCATGAATGCCGTCGGAGTCAAAGAGGATGGAGTGGGCAGGCTTTACTTCATGAACGTCATGATAGATACCGTGTCCGGGTGTTCGGGCCGGACAAAGGGTAAAAATTTCAGAAAGACCTTCTGTATTAAGAAGTGGTTTTATTAGAGGATGCTTAAGGAGCGTTTTCAACTCTGAACCAAAGATGAGGTCACCCTTAACCATACTATAGAATAAAGGCTTAACACCAAAGTGGTCACGAGCCAAAAAGAGGCTCTGATCTTTTTCGCTCCATACACCAAAAGCGTAAATGCCATTCAGGTAGTGAACACATTGAGTTCCCCATTCCATGTAGGCCGTAAGCAGAACCTCCGTGTCGGAATGACTTTCAAAGGAGTAGCCCTTTGCCGTCAGAATTTTTTTCAAATCCTCTGAGTTGTATAACTCCCCATTATAGATGATGACATAAGGATGATTTCCCTTTTCTCGTACCATGGGCTGTGCTCCTCCTGCCGGGTCAACCACCGACAGTCTTCTATGGGCCAAGAGTGCATGGGTGGATACCCATTCCCCATGAGCGTCAGGTCCTCTGTTTTTTAATGTTTCAGACATTCCTGCAAGAATACCCTCTTGAGAAGAAATATCGTGCTTAAAATTGATCCAGCCAGCAATTCCACACATAATTCTCATTCCTCCATATGATTTTACTGTAAAAGCCATTGTCAAATTTGTTCTCGATCCAAACCAAAAAAGCGCACGGATATAATCCGACGCCTTTGCCGCGTGGAGCTTTTTAGAACTCCACATCTATTATTATATGTGGGAGAAATGAAGGGTTTCCATGAAAGGTTGCAAAACAAAAAAAAGAGATGCCAAAACGCATAGAATCCCATTCTCATAAATGTGCGCTATCAAGTGATTTTTTGAGGTGAAAAAAGGAATTTAAAGAGTTAAAAAATTAACAAATGCTGTTCTTTCATTATAATAATAACCAAAAATGAGCTGAAAAACAATACGCGAATTCACCTAAATATTAAGTCTTTTATTATATGAAACGGCGAACTTTATTTATTATGCCGCTTAGAATTGATGAATATCTCGGGAAAATGTATACTGAATACATAATATATACATTTCTCAATTTGACCACGTTTTTAATTTTATAGGATCATTGGAGTTGATTTAATGAAATTACATGTTTTCAAAGGTGGTGTGCATCCACCGCAATCAAAGAATACTGAAAGCTGTGCAACTTTGGTAATGGGCGTTCCTGCCAAGGTCATCATCCCCATGGTCCAGCACCTTGGGGCACCGTGCAAACCGGTTGTCAAGAAAGGTGACACTGTAAAGGTAGGGCAGGTAATTGGTGACACTGAGGCTTTTGTCTCAGCCCCCATTCATTCCAGTGTTTCGGGAACGGTTACGGCAGTGGAAGGCCGAATCATATCCGGAAGCAAGCCAATCCTCTGTGTTGAAATCAGTACGGATGGCCAGCAGGAAGTATGGGAGGGTATGAGACCCCCTCAGGTAACAAATAAGGAAACCTTCCTCAAGGCTATTCGTGAATCAGGACTTACGGGCCTTGGCGGTGCCGGTTTTCCAGCTCATGTCAAGCTCAATCCCCCAAAAGAAGCCAAGGTTGATACTCTTATTATTAATGCGGCCGAGTGCGAGCCCTATATTACCTCTGACTATCGTGAATGCATTGAGAATACGGTCAATATAATAGAAGGTATTCTGCATGTTATGAAATGGACCGGCATACCCCGGACCATAATTGGTATAGAGGATAATAAGCCTGAGGCGATTAAAAAGCTTTCGGAGGCTATAAAATCCACACCGCAAATTACGGTGGAGAGCCTAAAGTCCAGATATCCGCAAGGAGCTGAAAAAATGCTTATTTTGGCTCTTACAGGCCGTGAGGTGCCTCCCGGCAAGCTCCCTGCCGATGCGGGGTGTATTGTCATGAACGTGGGTAGTGCGGCTTTTGTGGCAAGTTATTTAAAAACAGGCATGCCATTGATAAAGAAACGTATTACTGTGGACGGTTCTTCTGTAAAATCGCCCAAGAATGTAGAAGCATTAATCGGGACCCCCATACAGGATGTCTTTGATTTCTGCGGAGGCTTTTCTTCCGAACCGGGCAAGCTGATCATGGGAGGCCCTATGATGGGTGTTGCGCTCTACTCCCTGGAGCTTCCGGTTTTGAAAAATACCAATGCGCTTCTGGCTTTAAGTGAAAAGGAAGGAAGGATTCCCGATGAAAGCGCCTGTATACGCTGCGGCCGCTGTGTAAGGGTCTGTCCCATGAATCTTCTGCCTTTGGACATTGATCGTCTGGTTAAAGCCAATTCCTTTGAGGATATTGAAAAATACAATATCATGGACTGCATTGAATGCGGGTCATGTGTATATGCCTGTCCAGCAAAGAGAACAATTGTTCAGTCCATTCGCCTGGGCAAGGATACCTTGCGCAGAACAGCGAAAAAGTGAGATCTGGCATTACTCGAAGTAGAGATTAACAGAACATCTTAGTCGTAAGATAGGGGGAATCGAAATTGGATAAGAGATTGTCTGTGAGCTCCTCTCCGCATATTCGGAGTGAAGCTACCACTCAAAGGCTCATGTTGGACGTAATCATTGCGCTCCTTCCAGCCTCCTTTGCAGGCATCTATTTCTTTGGCATTAAGGCCGCACTGATCATTGCGGTAACCATTGTATCCTGTGTGGGCTTTGAATATTTAACACGTAAGGCATTGAAGCGGGGTAATACCGTCGGTGACTTAAGTGCCGTTGTAACCGGGCTTCTTCTGGCGCTGAACCTGCCGCCTACCTTGCCCCTCTGGATGGCAATAGTAGGCTCTTTCTTTGCCATAGTTATAGTCAAGCAGTTATTCGGAGGGTTGGGGCAGAATTTTGTCAACCCGGCTCTGGCTGCCCGTGCCATACTTTTGGTGGCTTATGGTACAAAAATGACCTATTGGTCCGAACCTCTTGCTAAGGCTTCTGAATCAGGAGCTGACGTTATTTCATATGCCACGCCTCTGGGCATTTTAAAGGAAGGCGGAGAGCTTCCCAGGCTCATGGATATGTTCCTCGGCAAAATCGGGGGATCACTGGGTGAGACCTCGGCAATTGCCCTTATTATTGGAGGACTTTACCTTCTGGCACGCGGAGTCATATCCTGGCATATTCCCGTCATATATGTTGGTGCGGTGGGTCTTATAGCCTGGGTTTTAGGACCCAATGGGTTCTTGACAGGAAACCCGCTGTTCCATATATTAGCCGGTGGACTTTTGATTGGTGCAATCTTTATGGCTACTGACTATACCACCAGCCCAATGACAAAGAAGGGTGTAATCATTTACGCCGTAGGCTGCGGTGTGCTGACCATGCTGTTCAGACTCTATACCAATATGCCTGAAGGTGTTTCCTATGCCATACTGCTGATGAATGTCACGGTACCCATGATTGACCGTTATACAAATCCAAGAAGATTTGGAGGTGGTGCTCATGTTTAAGGAGATCATAAAGCCTGCCTTGATTTTGTTTATCGTCTGCGCTGTTATTACGGGCGCCTTAGCCTATGTCAACGGTGTAACCGATCCTATTATCGCCGAAAACAATAAAAAAGCTGAGCAGGAAAGTCTCGCCAAGGCGATACCGGGGTCCGAGAGCTTTTCAGAGCCAAAATCTGCGGAACAGCTTAAAGCTGAAGGATATGCGGCAAGCGATAGAATCGTAAAAGTTTATGAGGCCCAAAAAGGCGGAGCTTCTTTTGGTTATGTAGTGGAAGTATCCACCAAGGGATATGGCGGTGCCATTAAAATGTTTGTAGGTGTTGACAAAGCCCAGGGCATTACGGGTGTATTGCTTGCAGGCCATAATGAAACTCCGGGACTGGGTTCAAAAGCTTCGGAACCAGGCTTTAGCGACCAGTATCTCGGGGCAATTCCAGAAAAAGAGTTTTTTGTAGTTAAAAGCAGTCCAAAGGCTGATCATGAGATACAAGCCATAAGCGGTGCCACCGTTACCTCAAGGGCAGTAACCCAGGGTGTCACGGACGCAATTGCGCTGATTCGTTCTATGGCAGGAGGTGTATAAGATGGCAGAGAAGAAATCAATAGGCTCGGTATTTTTAAACGGTATTATTAGCGAAAATCCTACGCTCAGACTCCTTTTAGGTATGTGTCCGTCTCTCGCCGTCACAACAATGGCCAAGAATGGCCTGGGTATGGGAGCTGCTGCGACGTTTGTTCTGGTTGGTTCAAATTTGGTTATATCTCTCATCCGAAAGATTGTACCCGACAAGGTACGTATTCCGGTGTTTATCACGGTTATCGCAGGTTTTACAACCATCGTCCAATTGCTGCTTGCGGCATTTCTTCCTGAGATCAATAAACAATTGGGTATTTATATTCCTTTAATCGTTGTAAACTGTATCATCTTTGCCCGTGCTGAAATGTTCGCACAAAAGAACGGGCCGATTCTCTCGGTCATGGATGGCCTGGGAATGGGTGCGGGTTTTACCCTTGCCATAACCGTTATCGGTTCCATACGTGAGATTCTCGGAGCGGGGACATGGATGGGAATACCCTTGACAGCGGATCTCTTTGACCCTGCTGTGATCTTTATTCTTCCACCCGGTGGCTTTATGGTCATGGGCTTTTTGGTAGCCTTGTTTAATAAACTGACCAGTGGGAAAAAACCAAAAACTGATACTGAAAGCAACGGATGTGCAGCAGGCTGTCCCGGCTGTAGTAAGGCCATGCACGGAGGTGAGGCATAATGAAAGAGCTTTTTGCGATTCTTATAGGTGCAATGTTTATAGAGAACTTTGTTCTCTCTAAATTCTTAGGTATTTGCCCATTCCTCGGAGTGTCCAAAAAGACATCAACGGCAGTCGGTATGAGTGGTGCGGTGGTATTTGTTCTGGTACTTTCTCAGGCTGTTACCTGGCTTACCAACGAGTATCTTTTGGAGCCCTATGGTTTGGAATACCTTCAGACCATAGCGTTTATTCTTGTTATTGCTGCTCTGGTACAGTTTGTCGAGACCGTTTTAAAGAAGACGATGCCTGCCCTTTACAAGTCTTTGGGTGTTTATCTGCCGCTTATTACAACAAACTGCGCAGTTTTAGGTTCAGCTCTTATTTTTGTTGAACGTGACTACACATTTGTTGAGTCTGTAGTGTTTGGGTTTGCAGCCGGTCTGGGCTTTACTATGGCGTTGATTTTGTTCTCAGGTGTGCGGGAACGCCTTGAAACAGCAGATATTCCCGAAGCCTTTAAAGGAATGCCTATTACACTGATTGCAGCATCCCTGGTTTCGGTTACTTTTATAGGTTTTGCAGGTCTTGTTATTCAATAAGAAAGGGGAAGACAACCATGGATATATTAATACCTATTTCAGTTATTTCAGGCTTGGGCTTGGCTTTTGGATTGGGTCTTTCCTATGCATCAAAGGTTTTTGAGGTCAAGGTGGACGAAAGAATCGCAAAGGTCAGGGAAATGCTTCCGGGAGCCAACTGCGGTGCTTGTGGGTTTTCTGGCTGTGACGGTCTCGCCGAGGCCATTGTGAATGATGGTGCCCCTGCCAGCCGCTGTCCTGTGGGCGGAGTTGCAACAGCCAATGCCATATCCGATTATATGGGAGTGGACGAGGGTTCAGTCGATGTAAAAGTTGCGCGTGTCCTTTGCCAGGGGACTTGTTCCAATGTTGAGTCCAAATACGATTATGTCGGAATAGAGGATTGCCACGCAGCCAATGCTTTATCCTCAGGAATGAATGCCTGCAGCTACGGCTGTCTGGGCCTCGGAAGCTGCGTGCGTGCATGTCCCTTTGACGCCATTACCATTGAAGAAGGTGTTGCAAGGATTGATACCGATAAATGTACCGGCTGCAGCAATTGTGTGGCGGCATGCCCCAAGAGCATTATCAAGATGATTCCGGTGCTCTCGGGTTTTACGGTGGTCTGCTCCAGTCATGATAAAGGGGCCGTTTCTCGGAAAAACTGCAAGGTTAGTTGTATTGCATGCCAGAAGTGTGTAAAGGTATGCCCCAGCTCTGCCATCACGGTTTCTGACAACCTGGCTGTTATTGATCCTGAAAAGTGTACCAATTGTGGAGAATGCGCAATTGTATGCCCGCAGAAATGTATTACCAACAGTATGGTAAAGCGTTTTGCCTAGAAAAAGAACAAAATGAATTCCAAAGATTTAAAAGCCACAGTACCATTTAAGGTATTGCGGCTTTTTTTTAAGGCCGACTAGCAAAAAAAGGCCTGGGGTTTTTTTCCCAGGCATAAAAGGGAGTGGTGGGTTTAATATAAATGAATGGTTGTACCCTTTTCTAAAAAAGCCATTGCATGCAAAGAAGAGGGAAATTCCAAAACCTTAACTGCCCCGCGTACTTTCGGTGCAAAGGAAAATGGCTTAATACACCTTTTTGTGGCTATTACACAATCCTTCGCATCCAGGTAGAGGACGTCAAGAGGATACCGCATGAAACAGGTATGGACGGCATTGCACGGTGTCAATAGAAGTCCGTATATTCCTTCCTTTTTTCCCATAAGGCCTTTAAGTCTGCTTTTAAATGTATTGGCTATCGTCACCGGAATTTCTTTTCCTGATGGTGAACGGTAGCACTTTTCGCCTTCAAACGGCATGAATATCACCCAATATCAGAATAAAGGCATGAGTAGCAAAGTAAAATAGGCAATTTGACCCAGTCTGGTTTAGGTACCGTAACTGAATCAAAGATTTCGAAGGATGATCGAAGGCATTGAGACATTTCATGGTATAATAACATTATTGATACTTTGTATTAATAAAACAGACAATATGGATTATTGTACGTAACTCATAGTAGTATTCAGAATTTGGAACGTATAGTGTGAAGTTGACAAGAGAAGGATAGATAACCACTCTATGCAGGACTATGAAATCATCAGGCAATGCCTTGATGGGAAAACTGATGCATTTGAAGAACTGGTCAATCGGTATCAACGGTTGGTCTACTCGCTCGCATTGAATTATATGAAAGATGCCGGACTTGCGGAAGACGTAGCCCAGGAGGCTTTTATCAAGGCATATACCTATTTACGGTCTTATAGTCCCGAATATAAATTTACCACCTGGATAGCCAGAATCACTCATAACACCTGTATTGACCATTTAAGAAAACGACGGGAAACAACCCCAATAGATGAGGCCTTTGAGGTGCCGGATCATGGCACCACTCCGGAAGATGCTGCTATCTCCAAAGAACGAAGAAAGAAGCTTGAAGATCTTATAAATGATTTGGACCCGAAATATAAAGAACCCTTGATGCTTTATCATTCATCAGGGTTAAGATATGAAGAGATTGCGGAATTATTGAAAGTACCCATGAGCATAGTAAAAAACCGTATTTTCAGGGCGAGAAAAATGCTTAAAGCAGCCCTGGAGGGTTACTGATTTTTGAAAGAAAGGCTGGGTGATACCATGAAATCCTGTATCAGTGAGAATGACTATAATCGCTTTATCGAGGATACGCTAAAAGATGAGGAGCTTGTTTGTATAAAAGCGCATCTTAAGGATTGTGAAAGCTGTCGCGCTGAGTTTGAGGGATGGCTGGAGCTCAAGAAAGCCTTACTTACGGCCAGTGAAATAGAAATCCCGAAAACCCTCAAAAGCCGAGTTATGAATGATATCAGCAAAGCCAGCATTCTTGAACACCAGGCCTTAGGAATCAGGAGGGTAATGGCAGCAGCTGTCCTTATATTGCTTATGGTGGGCTATATTTTCCAGCCCGTGTTTAAGCCTGTCACCGACATGTTGCTTAAAGAGGGTATTGCTTATTTTTCTGAGCTTTTCTATAGTGTGATTAGCTTTATGGGGCTTGATATGAAATCTGTGATGTCACTTTTCCGTACGTTCATTTCCCTGTTCAATGAATTGTTCTGGATGTTTGCCATAAGCACCTTTATGTTGGTTGTAGGATTCTTCACATTGATCCTCAAAGGAAGGGCAAAACTTAAGACAAACTGACAAATCGCTAAAAACACCTTTTATTTTCTTGACCTGTATTGTATAATAGAGACGCAGTTACACTTGGTAACGGCCAGGAGGAATTTACAATATGATAGCTAAGGAAGTTACGATATTGAGTAAAACCGGTCTGGAGTCCAAGATGGCCGCCAGACTTATCCAAAAGGCGTCAAGCTATGAGGCAAACATCTGGATTCAGAAGGATGAACGTAAAGCTAATGCAAAAAGCCTTTTAGGGCTTCTGTCTCTGGGTATCAGCCCTGGTGACAAGATTACCATCATAACTGATGGACGGGATGAATCCACTGCCTTGACTGAACTTGAAGCATTCGCCAATAGTGGAATGACGGAATAATGGTTATCAAATTGGAGTGCCGGCGTAATGCCGGCATTTTTGTTGTAACTATAGATGTTGCATGCCCATAGTCGGATTGTTCTAATTACTGTGATAAGAGGGGGTGATTACCTTGGCGTCCATTAACGAGACATTAAAAAATCTTCCCGACTCGCCGGGAGTATATATCATGCGGGACAGCGGCGATACTGTTATTTATGTGGGTAAGGCCAAAATATTGAAGAACAGGGTCAAATCCTATTTCCAGCATCGCGAGGACCGCGATTCCAAAACAGCCATGCTGGTATCCAATGTGGGTTCCCTGGAATATATTGTGACCCATACCGAGGAAGAAGCGCTTATACTTGAAAACACGCTGATTAAGCGCTATAAACCCAAGTATAATATTCTGCTGAAGGATGATAAAACCTATCCCCATATCCGCATTACCATGCAGGAGGACTTTCCCAAGGTGGAAATCACCCGAAAGGTGGACAAGGATGGGGCCAAGTATTTTGGAACCTTCGTTAAAATGGCAGCGGTAAAGGATTCCATAGAGCTTTTAAGACGATTGTTTCCCATTCGTACATGCTCCCGACAGATATCTCCGGAGAAAAAACAGAGGCCCTGCCTCTATCATCATATTGGATTATGTTCGGCACCCTGTGCGGGCAATGTTTCCCGTGAAGATTACGGAGAGCTTGCAAAAAACGCGATTGCCTTTTTAGAAGGACGGCATGAGGATGTCATAAAAAAACTGGAAGCGGAAATGGGTCGTCTTTCAGAGGAAATGAAATTTGAAAAAGCGGCGGTGATCAGGGACAGACTGAAAAGCGTCACCGAGCTTTATAAAAAGCAGTCGGTTTACTCAACTAAGTTTGATGAACGCGATGTTGTGGCACTCTACTCCGATGACTGGCATTATGCGGCAAGTGTGCTTGCCATACGTGGCGGGCGCCTCATCGGAAAACGTGCCTACGTCCTGGAGGGTATGGGAGCGGCACCCGCCAGTGAAGCTATAGAGTCCTTTATAGTTCAGTACTATGAAGCCAATCCTGAGATTCCCAGGGAGATTGCCCTCCAGTTTGAACCGGAATCAATAGAAGCGCTCACCGAATTACTCACTCAAAAAAGAGGGGGGAAAGTGACGCTGCTTGTTCCTCAAAGAGGAGTGAAAGCCGAGCTCATTGATATGGCTGAGCAAAATGCCAGGGAGGAACTGGAGCTTTATAAGAGAGATGTTTTAGCTACCCAGGCCAAGTCTCTCGAGGTGCTGAAAAAACTGCAGGAGACACTCAGACTGGAGACTTTGCCCCTGACCGTTGAAGCCTATGATATATCCAACACGGGAAGTACAGAGATTGTATCTTCTATGGTTGTTTTCCGTGAAGGAAGAGCGGATACCCAAAGCTATCGTCGCTTTAAGATGAAGGTTATTACAGAACAGAATGATTACGGAAGTATGCAGGAAACCCTGTTGCGCCGATTTAACCGTTATCTTTCAGGTTCTTCCGATGTAGTCTTTTCAACCTTGCCCGACCTTGTTCTGGTAGATGGTGGAGCTCAGCATGTCAGTGCAGCTAAAGAGGTTTTAGACGATTTGGGCATCAAGGTGCCTGTTTGGGGCATGGCCAAGGATGATCGGCACCGATCCCATCGTTTGGTCAATGGCGTTACAGGTATTGATTTGAGCAGGGACAGCGATATCTTGCGTTTCGTGGCTTCGGTACAGAATGAAGCCCATCGTTATGCACTGCAGTATAATAAAAACCTCAGGAAAAAACGTATTGAGAAATCGGTACTGGATGATATCCAAGGCGTGGGACCTTCCCGCAAGAAAAGCCTTTTAAAAGCCTTTGGATCAGTTAAGAAACTCAAAGAGGCCACCCTTGAGGACATTGCCAGAGTTGAGGGTATTGGACCTAAACTTGCTGAAATCATCAAGACTGAGCTAAGGAACAGCTAAATATCGGTCATACTAATATCAAGATCAAAGGAGCAATCGAAGTACAACTTCGATCATCCGTTAAGGAGCAATCGAAGTATAACTTTCGATCATCCATGAACAAGGGGTTATTATGAAGCATACCACTTCTATTTTGAGAAAATCCGAGAATATAAACCGTATTTCACGCTTGGCTGCTGCCGGTACCGAGACCTTTTTATATGGTGTATCCGACGCACAGAAGAGACATCTTGCCCACACCCTTTCGGAGCTCACAAATATGAAAGGGCTGTATGTAGCCTGGAATGAAATGCAGGCGCGCCAGGCCTATGCGGATCTGTCCTTTCTTACCGGGGATAATGCTGTTTATTTGACCAACCGGGAAATTATGCTTTATGACGTGGAAGCGCGCAGCTTTGAGCAGACCTATGGAAGAATCGCTTCCCTAGTCAGGATTCTCAACGGGGATTATCGCTTTATTGTGACCTCGGCAGAGGCTCTCATGCATTTCCTCATGCCTCCCTCCGCTTTTAACAAGCACCTGGTTACCCTTCGGCCCGGAGAGTGCTTTGAAAGTGGCCAATTGGAGCAAAAGCTTTTGGAAATGGGCTATGAGCGTGAAGAAAAAGTGGAAGGGCGGGGCCAGTATGCCAAGCGCGGAGGTATTCTGGATATTTATCCCGTTAATGCCCAAATGCCTTGCCGTATTGAATTCTTTGATATCGAGATTGATTCCATGCGGTGGTTTTCTGCTGAGAATCAACGTTCGGTAGGCCCTTGCGAAGTCTTGTCCATTTACCCTGCCAGAGAAATTGTTTATTCAAGGGAAGAAATCGAAGGTATCGGGAAGCGGTTAGAGGCAGCCCTTGCAGAAACTCTGCCTAAAGTTTCGGCTGAGGTACGGCCCCTCTTGAAGAAGAATATCATGCGCTATGTGGAAAAGCTCCATGACAGCCACTATTTTACTGGGGTTGATAAATTTATTCCTTACCTTTTAGAGGAAAAAGCCAGTCTTTTTGACTATCTGACCGAACGACACCTGGTCTTTTTTGAAGAGCCGGAAAGAACCCGCGAGAGAATGCAAAACGAGCAGGAGGATCTCAATAACCTGTGTGAAACGCTTTTAGAGAAGGGTATGATCCTTCAGGGGACCTTCTCCATGCTCCATGATGTTGAGACCCTTATAGACAGAGCAAAAAGCTATAGCCTCATCACTCTGGCACCTTTTGAAGAAAGTCGGTCCTTAACGGAGCATGCGGCCGTCAAGCTCCAAGTCAAGGGGTCCAGCATCAGTCCTTATAGCGGCAGACTGGATCTTCTTTCCGATGACATCAGGAAGTGGACATCGGAAAATTATAGGATTCTTATCCTATGCTCCTCCCAGGAACGTATTGAAAGACTCTTGGAAGAACTGCGGGAAAAAGGAATCATAGCTATTGCCTCCCGGGAAGGTGAGCCGTGGCCAGAAGGTATCTCAGTATTACTGGAATACGGGCATCTTCAAACCGGCTTTATTTATGGTGATGAAAAGCTGGTAGTCGTGGCTGAGAGCGATATCGCTTCCTTCCGGGCTCACCGCAGCAGCAAGAAAGCCTTTGAAAAAGGTAAGCGCATATCCTCTTTCACCGATCTCAAGGTAGGAGATTATGTGGTTCATCAGGCACACGGCATCGGTGTTTACAATGGTATTGAACAGCTTTTGGTAGAGGGTATCCGAAAAGATTATCTGAAAATCAGCTATAAAGATGGGGGATCTCTTTACATTCCCACTACCAGTATGGACCTCATCCAAAAATACATCGGCTCGGAGGGCAGGGAACCCAGACTCAATAAACTAGGCGGAACCGAGTGGGTCAAAGCCAAGGCAAAGGTTAAAGAATCTCTGCGCGTATTGGCAGACAATATGATCCGCATTCAAGCCGAACGCCGCAACATGAAGGGTCATGCTTTTGCGCCCGACACAGTATGGCAGAGTCAGTTTGAGGAGGCTTTTCCCTATGAGGAGACTCCTGATCAGCTGCGCTGCATTGATGAAATCAAGCGGGATATGGAGATGGAAGGCATTATGGACCGTCTCCTATGCGGAGATGTGGGCTATGGTAAAACGGAAGTGGCTCTGCGGGCTGTGTTTAAAGCGGTCATGGATGGAAAACAGGCAGCTTTTTTAGTCCCTACCACTGTTTTAGCCTCCCAGCATTTTGATAATTTCAAAAAAAGATTTTCGGGTTTCCCCATTCGGGTTGAGATGTTGAGCCGGTTTAAGACTGACTCGGAGCAAAGGACTATTATTCGGGACATTAAAAGTGGAAGCATTGATGTTTTAGTAGGAACTCACATGATGCTGTCCGAGTCGGTTAAATTCAAGGATTTGGGACTACTGGTCATCGATGAGGAGCACCGCTTCGGGGTGGAGCATAAGGAGATTATCAAAACCAGATATCCCAAGGTAGATATTCTAACCCTCTCCGCCACACCCATTCCCAGAACTCTTAACATGTCCCTGTCCGGCATCCGGGACATCAGTACGTTAGAGGACCCGCCCGAGCATCGCTACCCCGTCCAAACCTATGTGGTGGAGCAACGGGAGGATATTATTCGGGATGCTGTTCAACGTGAACTGGCCCGAGGAGGTCAGGTCTTCTATTTATTCAACCGGGTTCAAGGCATCCACTCCAAAGTAGCGCATATTCAGAGCCTTGTACCTGAGGCCAGGTTAGGCTATGCCCATGGTAAAATGGGTGAGAGAAATTTGGAGCAGGCAATTGGGTCCTTTCTTGACAAGGATTATGATGTATTGGTCTGTACCACCATTATTGAGTCGGGTATTGATATGCCCAATGTCAACACCATTATTGTAGAAAATGCAGACAGGTTAGGCCTTGCCCAGCTTTATCAGCTTCGGGGAAGGGTGGGCCGCTCCAACCGTTTGGCTTATGCCTACTTGACCTACAAGAGGGACAAGGTACTTAACGAGATTGCCGAAAAGAGGCTTAAAGCCATTAAGGAGTTTACTGAATTCGGTTCCGGCTTCAAGATTGCCATGCGGGACCTTCAAATCAGAGGAGCGGGGAATATTCTTGGACCTGAACAGCACGGACATATGGAATCGGTGGGATATGACATGTATCTCAAACTTCTGGACGAAACCATTACGGAGATGAAGGGAGAGCCAGTTACCAATAGAGCCGCCGATACCACAATTGAATTCCGGACTAATGCATATATTGATGCAGCCTATATTGAAGACGAGGACCAGCGGATAGATATGTACAGAATCATTTCGGCTGTAGAGACCCAGGAAGAAATGATGGACATCCGGGATGAGCTTATTGACCGCTATGGGGATATTCCTGAGGAGACCAATAATCTCATAGAAATCGCATATATTAAGAATTTGGCTGCATTCCTGGGCTTTGTCTCTATAAAGGAGCGAGAGGATGCCGTACTGCTTAATTTTCCCGAGCATGGGGGACTGCCTCTTGAAAAGATTGGTGAATTAATGGGATCGTTCCGAGGAAAACTAATGTTCAGTGCTGGAAAGCAGCCCTATCTTTCGCTTAGAACCAGGAATGAGAAGCAATACGAAGTCCTTAACAATATTAAGATTCTATTACAGGACCTACAGAAATTGAAGTTATGAGGCTGATTTATTATAATGAAAAAGTACAGGGACTATTTTTTAGTTATGGGTCGAGACCTATGGTGTGTGCCATAGGTACGCTCGCAACTCATGCTGACAAAAAGGGTGGAACATATGGAGAAAAAACAACTTAAGGCTAAGCCTAATGCGCCCAAGAAAAATCTCATAAGGACTAAGGGTGAGACTAGCAGGATTAAGATTATTGTGACCATTGCCATATTATTGGTTGCTGCGCTCACTTACTATTTTATTGATTCCGGCAGCTTCGTGGCAACTGTTGACGGGAACCGTATCTCAAAATATGAGTATCAGTTTCTCTTAAGTCAGACGCAGGCGGAGTATGAACAAAAGGAAGGACTCAATAGTAAGACCGAGCAGGAGAAGAAGGAATACTGGACAAAGGTAACTGATGGACAAAATCCATGGGAGAATGCTAAACGCGATGCCTTGGAAGCCTCAAAGGATCACATGGTTCAATTGATCAAGGCGAAGGAAATGGGACTGAAGGTAGATTCGGATATTAAAAACGAAATTGATTCCTTTATGGCCTCCTTGAAGAGAAATCTGACGGATAGTAAATTCTCTGAACAAATCAAGAAAGCCTATAAGATAAGTGTTAATGAATTTAGAAAAGTGACCGCCAATCTCATGCTCATTGATAAATATAAGGCGGCCTATCTGGGCAAGGAGTATAAAGCCGAAGAAATCAAAGATGAAGAAATAAAGGCTTATTACGACAAGGATACCAAAAAATTTGATAAGGTAGATATCAGCTATATCGTACTATCCAAGTATGATGAAAAGAATGAAAAACTTCCTCAGGATCAACTGGATGCAAAGATGACCAAAGCCGAAGAGGCATTGGGCAAGATTAAGAAGGGTGAGGATGTGGATAAGGTTATTGTCGAGTATACGGAGGCCAAAGCCACTGAGGGCACCGACTCTGGAAAATTGGGGAAGTTTACGCTGAGCTATAGTGAAAACACCACTATTCAAAAGGTTATTGATTATGTCTTTGCCAACAAGCCGGAAGATTCCAGTATTATTGATACCGATGACGCCATCTATGTGGTCAAAATTGAAGATCGTACGGCCTTTGAGGATGTGAAGGCGACAATAAAAACCACTATGGAAAATGAGGCAAAAGAAGCATTTTATGATAATGCCCTTCAGACCTGGAGACTTGAGTCGCGTTATAATATCATCAAGAACGATAGAGTCTATGATTCTTTTTCCTATAGATAAAAATTAAATAAAGTACGGGACCGGCTCAAGTTAAAAACCTTGAGCCGGTCTCTTTTTTTTTATTCATATCGGGACAGGCACGGGCATAGATTTAAGCATGTCCGTATTTTTTTGTGTGGAGGTATTTCCATGAACCCTGACCGGGTGGGAAGCGAGCGCTTTGATGAATTGATATCAGCCTATCTTCCGGAGCGGATAAAATCAGCTATAAGAGGCTTAAAAAGCGAGCTTTTAAATGAGCTTGAAGAGATAAGAATCCGTGCGGGGCTTCCCCTTATGGGCGTTTTTTCCGGATACGATCGTTTCATTGGAAGTAATGGCTTTTTATCGGACAACCTTCAATTCGCGCTCATGGTAACGGCCCAGGAGGTCAAGGATTTATTTTATTTACTCTGCGAACATTCCATTTATGCCTACCAGGAGGATATCAACCGGGGATTTATTACTTTAAAAGGCGGGCACAGGGCGGGAATCTGCGGGACCGTGGTCTATGAGGGAGACCGCATAAAGGCAATGAGGGATATTTCTTCTGTCAGCATTCGCTTGTCGCGTCAGCTCAAGGGGTGCGCCAGAGAAGTTTTCCCCAATATCATACGGGGACGCCAGGATATTTACAATACCCTTATTCTCTCACCGCCTCGCTGCGGGAAAACTACCCTCTTACGGGATTTATGCCGGCTTATCAGCCAGGGTGCCGGTAATGACAGCTTTACAGGGTTGCGCACCGCCGTTGTTGACGAACGATCTGAACTGGCTGCAAGCTATCGTGGGGTTCCCCAAAATGACTTGGGACCCAGAACCGATATTTTGGATGGCTGCCGCAAAAGTGAAGGCATCGAGCTTATGCTAAGAGGCATGGCTCCCCATGTCATCGTTGTGGATGAGTTGGGAGGCCCAACCGACGCGGCGGCAGTGAGAATGGCATGGAACGGCGGCGTCCGGCTTATCGCCACTGCACACGCCTTCGGACTGGAAGATTTTAAAGGAAGGCTTGGAATAGGACAATTAGCTGCTAAAGATGGGTTCGAGCGCATTATTTTACTCGGGATGAACAACGGAAAAAGATGGACAAAGGTGATGGATGCAAATGGAAATGAACTCAATGTTTTGGGTCAAGGCACTGGGCTGTCTCATGGTTTTCATAGGATGCACAGCCCTGGGGATGAAGCTGTCGAGCAGGCTGGCCGAGAAGCAGCGTGCACTTTTAAAGCTCATGGATATTCTCCTTAATCTTAAAAGTCAAATGTGTGGTTTGGGAATTCCGCTTTTTGCCGCCTTTGAAAATATCGGAAAAGATAGCATAGGAGGGGTATGGTCAGACGTATTTTTACAGTGTAGCAGCATAATGAGAGATCAGCACAGGGATGCCGGAACCGCCTGGAAGGAAGCCATAGTAAAGAGTAAGGGACAATTGCCGTTGGACGATTCTGATTGGGAGTACCTCTCTGATTTCGGAGAAATGCTGGGAAAATCGGACAGGCAAAACCAGGAATCGGTACTGGACATAGAGAAGGAGAAGCTTACTGCTCTTGAAAAGAAGGCCAGAGAGGCCATGGAAACCAAGGGCAGGCTTTACAGAAACCTGGGAGCCTTATGCGGTGCTGCTGTGGTTATTCTTCTGATATAAGGGGATACAAACATGGACGTAGATTTAATTTTCAAGATTGCGGCAATCGGTATTCTGGTCTCCATTCTCAATGTCGTGCTTAACAAGTCGGGCCGGGAAGAAATGGCCATGATGACGACTTTGGCCGGAGTCGTGGTGGTGCTGATGATGGTGGTCAAAGAGATTGTTAACCTTTTTGATACCGTAAAAGCCTTGTTCGGTTTTTAAGCTGGTTACATAGCATATGATGCTCAGTTAACTATTAAATCAGTTTGCTATGCATCATACTGATTACGAGGTACTGATGAAATATGGAAACGGAGCTGATTCGTGTCGCTGCAATAGGAATAGTGGCAGCCATCTTTGCCGTGGTGGTGTCGGACAAGAAGCCGGAGTTGGGTCTTCTTTTAGGATTAGCCTTCGGCGTCATGGCTTTGGTCGTTGCTCTTGGCAAGGCAGGAGCTATTATTGGCGTCATGGAGGAAAGCATCAATCGTGCAGGAATAGATGCCAAGCTTTTGGTTCCTGTTCTTAAGGTAACCGGCATGGCCTATATTACACAGTTTTCAGTGGATGCCTGCCGGGATGTAGGACAAAACGCCATTGCCGCAAAAATTGAAACGGTAGGCAAGATTATGATGCTTGTGGTGGCTGTACCCATTGCGACTTCCATTATCAGGATTATTTCCACCATTATTTAACCGGAAAGTACCGAAGGGAAAGAAAGGCGTGAGAAAAGCCATGAAATTTCATTACATAAACAGAATACTCATTTGTATCTTGATGTTTTTTCTGATGCTTTTTTTGTCCGTATTACGTGTCAGTGCCAAAAACGAGTCCGGTGGAACTCAGGAACTCAATACTAATGTTCTGGAAGAGAAGCTCAACAATAGCGAGATAGAATCAGTGAAGGAATCGGTGGATAAAGCCCTGCAAAAATCAGAAATATCAAAAGCATACGGTTTCAACTCGGATGATCTTCTGAATGATGCAATGAAGGGCACGCCTCTCAATACTCTCAAGGGCCTCCCCAAAGTATTGTTTGCTCTACTTGGCAAAGAAATAAAAGCTAACCTGGCACTTATTATAGAATTGTTTGCCATTATGCTCCTGGGCGCGGTTATCCGCTCGCTGCAGCCTCTTGAAAGCGGTATACCCAATGAGGCGGCCAAGCTTGGAGTAAACGGCGTGATGGTTGTCATGGCTTCGGTAAGCTTTGGAAGCATGGTCAATGTGGCTTTGGTTGCCATTGAATCCATGCAGCATATTGCATCGTTAGCCATGCCGGCATTGTTTGCGCTGATGGCATCAAGCGGCCGAATTGTCTCGGTTACTGCCATACAGCCTCTCATGCTCCTTGGAGTCAACGCGGCCTGTCAAATTTTTAAGACTGTTCTTTTACCTTTGGCGGTGATGTCAGGGCTGCTTTTTCTCATTGACAGTATTTCCGAGCGCTTTAAGCTCAAAACCCTGGCTAAATTGCTTAAGAGCTGTACCATTTGGATTACGGGAGCCATAACCCTTGCATTTTCTCTTATGATCTCCATTCAGAAGCTGGCAAGCGCCTCAGTCGATGCGGTAGCTATAAAAACCACGAAATTTGCTATCGGTACTTTTATTCCGGTTGCCGGAAAATACATGTCCGAGGCCGCTGAAACCATTCTGCTTTGTACTTCTGCCGCCCGCAATGCGGCTGGTATTTTAACCATAGTAGGACTGGCGCTGATCTTTGTTATACCCTTTATCAAGGTTTTTATCGTAATGATCTCTTTTAGATTGGCAGCAACTTTTGGGTCGCCCATTTGTGACGAATGCATATGCGATGCTTTAGAGGACGCTTCAAGCTGTCTGTCGGTTATGCTGGGAATCATGGGGGCTGCCATGTTTGTACTGATTCTGCTTACAGGTACCCTCATGAGCTCAAGCGGTTTTATGACGTAGGAGAGAAAAAGGTATGGATGTACTGAGAACATGGATCATTACACTGGTTTCAATAACAATACTTTGCACGCTAGTTGAAAAATTTGCTCCACAGGGAAGCCTCAATAAATATGTGCGTCTGGTTAGCGGCCTTGCTGTTACGGTGGTTATTGCCATGCCGGTTATAAACTTCCTTAAGGGAGACTTTCAATTGGAAAATATGGCTTGGAATGATTATATGAAGCTTTCGGAGGGGGAACTTAAAAAGAGAGTTGACAGGCTTCAGCAGGAAGATACGACACAGATGCTGGAGCTATACAGAGAATCCCTAATACTGGACATCAAGACCCGTTTTAAAGGAGAGGGGGAGTTTATGGTCACAAATGTCGATGCTGTTCTTTATGAGGATCCCAAGGATGAAAAGTTCGGACTGATCAGAGCTTTGTATCTCACGCTTAAACCTACAGGTGAGAACCGCTTGAAAACACTGAACGCTGATGTAGCAGACCGGATAAAAAGTGAATTGGCGCAGGTCTTTTCAATGGATAAGGAAAAAATCGTTATAGATGCAAGTGCATTTAATGAAGGAGGGTAAGTTATGTTCAAAAACATTACCGGCTTCTTTGTGAAGAAAGAGGATGGAGGCAAAAAAAAGCCCTCCGTATTTGAAAATCTAATTGCTATTGTGATACTTGGAGTGATTATCATTCTGGCCGCCAGCGTTTTCATGAAGCCCGGGGACACCAGTGATACCATGAAAGATGCCAGCAGCCTTTCCAGCTCCAATGAAGCAGGAAATAAGGCCCAGGGCCCCGATATAGATGGCCAGGAGATAGTGGCCGACATCGAGAGGAGGCTTGCGGATCTTCTGTCCCAGGTCGAAGGTGCGGGACAGGTTAGTGTGATGGTTTATGCCGACACCAGCAGTGAACAGGTACCTGCCTACAATAACGAACAGGACACGCGTAATGACGAACGGACTGACGGTAAGTCCTCCGAGATCAGTGAAACCCGGGAATTAGCTCTGGGAGCCAATGAGACGCCGGTTATTCTGAAGGTTGTGGTTCCTCAAATTAAAGGGGTCGTGGTTGTGGCAGAGGGTGCCAATGACATCCTCATTAAAGAGCAATTGAATAATGCAGTCTGCACTCTTCTTGGAATTCCTGAGCATCGGGTTCAGATATTGAAGCATAAATAGGGGAGTGTATTCAATATAATTTTATAGGCCATCACTAAAATATCAGAAGTTTGGAGGGAAAGGTATGAAAAGAAAACAAATCATCGTACTGGGGCTTGTGCTGGTGATTATCTCGGTAGGCATACTACAGTATAACTATGGAGGGATGGGGGAATCATCAAAGGTCGATGGTTTTGACGATCTTGCCCTCACTGAAGGCACAGACCTCGAAGGTGTCGGCGCTGCTGTTTATGTAAACAACGACACCAAAAATGCTGCAAATGAAGCTATAGCTCAAGCTCAGCAGACCTCAGGCTTTTTCGCTGAAGAGCGATTGGAAAGAGATAAGGCAAGAAGCAAGCAGAAGGCAGAGCTTAAGGAATTAGCTCAAACCAAGGACGGCACGGTCTCGGCTTCTTCGTCCCTGTCCTCAGCTCAGGCGCAGGAAGAATTGGTTGCAGTTATAAAAAGAAGCGAAACTGAATCCACTATTGAAACGCTTGTAAAGCAGAGAAGCTTCGAGGATGCATTGGTTTATATGAGCGATACAGGCCATGTGGATGTCATAGTCAAGGCCTCAAGCCTTTCAGCTCAAGAGGTTGCCCAAATCAGCGATATCGTCATTCGTCATGCCGATGTTACTATGGAGTATATCACGGTCAAAAATGTTGATTAGCACCAGGGTGAGTGAAACGCATTCTCATATAAAAAAACAAAAAACGTACCTCAGGGTACGTTTTATCTTTAAATGCATTAACCGTTTAAATTACTTTGCCGAAACCGCATTAAAAGCCTTCTGAAGCTGTGACTTCTTTCTGGAGGCGGTATTCTTGTGAATAAGATTCTTTGAAGCAGCCTGATCCACTTTCTTAATGGCTTCCTTCAAAACGTCCTGTGTATTGGGAGCATTCTCTGCAACAGCCTCACGGTAATTACGAAGAGTGGTCTTAAGCTCAGACTTCTTTGTGCGGTTCTGCATATTCTTAGCTTCGTTAGTCTTTACTCTCTTAATCGCAGATTTAATATTAGGCATAGTCGTTCACCTCCTATAGACTTCGTGTGCAACACACAATATATTAACACGAAGTTCTAATCAATGCAAGAATTTTGTTTCAATGTTCTTGAGTTCGGGAACCGTCCTCCTGACTTCTTCCGGAATGAAATGCGAGATTTTGCAGATAATAATGCAACAAAGCGTAAATCAAAAGTGATGGAGGACTTGTGATGGAAAAACTGATGCGGAGTATTCGCACCGATATGGCCGATGAATCCCGTGTAGTGGGTGCAGGTGCCCAGACCAGGGCTCAGGCTCAGGATGGCGGATTTGGAGATGGTATTCAAGTTGAACAGGATGGTGATAACGAGGTTGCCATTACCCGAGTTCATGTCAATACACCACAGGGCGAGCAAAAGGTGGGAAAGCCTATAGGCAGCTATATTACCCTTGACATCCCTAAAATACGTGAAAAAAGCAGAGATCTCTATGAAAAATCCTGCAGGATGCTGGCCAGGGAGCTTGAAAACCTCATCCACCTTGATAAAAAGGATACAGTCCTTATAGTGGGACTGGGCAATTGGAATGTGACGGCAGATGCGCTGGGGCCAAGGGTCGCTCAATATGTGCTGGTCACGCGCCATATCTACGAATACCTTCCCCAGGAGGTGGACAGTACTGAGAGACCGGTCTGCGCCATTTCCCCGGGCGTCTTGGGAATAACGGGGATAGAGACCGGACATATCGTTAAGGGCATTGTCGATAATGTAAAGCCGGCGTTGGTTATTGCAGTGGACGCTCTAGCCTCCCGCAGCATGAATAGGGTCAATGCATCCCTTCAGCTTGCCAATACGGGAATCGCACCGGGCTCCGGGGTGGGAAACAAGAGAACGGCACTTACCCGCGAAACTCTCGGTGTACCGGTCATCGCCATAGGTGTACCAACCGTCGTTGACGCTGCCACCATGGCCAGTGACACCCTGGACCTTGTCATGGACAGCATGATGGAGCAGGCAGGCAGAGGCAGTGATTTTTATAGGATGCTTTCCCAGATTGATCGTGATGAGAAGTACCGTATGATCATTGAGCTCTTGGAGCCCTATTCGGGAAATCTCGTTGTGACGCCAAAGGATACCGATGAGATTGTGGATTACCTGTCCAAGCTGGTGGCTAATGGCATTAATATGGCTCTGCACGAAAACATAGGCCCCAAGGATGTGGATCGTTTCCTGCAATAACAAAAAAATGAAGCAGGAGAAAAAGAAATAAAAGAATCATCATTTGGGAACTTTTTTTCTGTTCTTTACGTCTATATTAGTGTATCATAATAGTACAGAAAAAAAACGGAGATGGTGAATTCAAGATGAGTCCAGGCCCTATGAAGTTTCCAAAGCTAAAACCCCGCTACAGACTTTCAAATCTATCGCGGTTTGTTGCTGCAATTCTGGTCTTTTTACTTGTAGTAACAGCCGTGTTTGTTGTTATCGCAAAGAACAGGGAAGGCGAGGCTAATCCGAGTTCAGTGCCGGTGACACCTATCGTTATGCCCACACAAACCCCCAGTCCAACTCCCCCTCCTATTGAAATACCCGACGGAAAAGTCATGGAGCCTGTTTTGGTGGTTATTGATGCTGGCCATGGCGGAGGAGACGGGGGCACTATTTCACCCTATAAGGATGAATTTTATGAGAAAGATATCACTCTGTATATGGCAAAAAAGGTTGAGGAATATCTCAAAGATAAAGGCATCAATGTTATCCTGACACGTGAAAAGGATGAACATTTTAGCGATAGTAATAAAGAAGATTTATTGGCCCGTGCCAATGTAGCAAATGACAATAAAGCCTCTCTCTTTGTCAGTATCCACGTTAACGCCTATGATTTGAAATATAAGGGCGCGGCTGGTGTCAACGGTATGGAGGTCTATTACTTCAACAAGAAAACAACCTATACTGACTTCACAGAAGAGCGATTTGCCCAAATTGTAGGTGATGAGATAGTCAAGGCCAATGGCATTAAGTTTAACGGCACTAGGTCCAATAATTTTTCAGTGCTGCGTAACACACAAATGCCTGCCATTCTGGTTGAAACGGCCTATATTACCAATAAAGAAGATCATGCGCGGCTGGCTTCCCAGGACTTCAAGGATAAAACGGCTCAGGGGATTGCAGACGGGATAGAGTTGACGCTTCAGGAAATTGACGCCTTCCAGTACGATGGTGGAATGTACGTATTTAAAGAAGTCGGAGAGTGACTTATCGTGAGTGCCGAAAAGCGAATTACCGAGCTGCGTGAGCTTTTGAATGTTCACAGCCACAAATACTATGTAGAAGATCAACCTGAGATTTCAGACTATGAATATGACAAACTCTACCATGAGCTATTGGAGCTTGAGGAAAATAACCCTCATCTCATAACCCCGGATTCTCCGACCCAAAGGGTTGGAGGCCAGGCCGAGGATGCCTTTACCAAGGTCATCCATGAGGTCAAGATGGAAAGCTTGATGGATGTCTTTTCCATTGAGGAGCTTTTTGATTTTGACCGCCGTGTTAAGGACGGCCTCAAGGGAGAAATAGTCGAGCATATTGTGGAAAAGAAAATCGATGGGCTCTCGGTTTCTCTGGAATATGAGAATGGCCTTTTTACAAGGGGTTCCACCCGGGGTGACGGTATCACCGGCGAGGATGTGACGGGAAATCTAAAAACCATTAGGTCCATCCCATTAAAGCTCACTCTGCCCAATGGCTTAAGCCTGCCCTACCTGGAGGTTCGGGGTGAGGTATTCATGTCAAAAAAGGACTTTCTTGAGTTGAACGACAGGCAGGAGGCTTTGGGGCAAAAGCTTTTCGCCAATCCCAGAAATGCCGCGGCTGGCTCATTAAGACAGCTTGAACCGTCCATAACAGCATCCAGAAAATTGGATATCTTTGTTTTCAACATTCAGAGAATAGAGGGGAAGGATTTCTCATCCCATTCGGAGTCTCTGGAATTTTTAAAGTCCCTGGGCTTTAAAATCAGCCCTGATTACAGAACCTGCCGGACGATAGAAGAAGTGGTTGAAGAAATCAATGCTTTGGGTGAGCATCGGGGTAATCTTTCCTTTGAAACCGACGGCGCGGTGGTTAAGATCAACAGCCTGGCACAAAGAGAGCTCTTGGGCTCTACCAGCAAAGCCCCCCGTTGGGCGGTGGCCTATAAGTACCCGCCTGAAGTCAAACAAACGCGGCTTAAAGAGATTATCATTCAAGTCGGCAGGACAGGGGCTTTAACACCCAATGCAGTTTTGGAACCGGTTCGTCTTGCAGGAACAACGGTATCTCGGGCCACCCTTCACAATGAGGACTTTATTAAGGAAAGAGATATCCGCGTAGGGGATATGGTTTGGGTGAGAAAGGCCGGAGAAATTATTCCGGAGGTTATTGAGGTAGATTTTTCCGCACGGCCTGAAAATACTGTCCCCTATGAAATGCCCACCCATTGCCCTGTATGCGGAGCGCCTGCCTTGCGTGAGGAACAGGAGGCCGTAACCCGATGTACCGGTATAGAGTGCCCGGCTAGGCTGTTCAGAAGCCTTGTACATTTTGCCTCCCGGGATGCCATGAATATTGAGGGTCTTGGTCCCGCACTCATTGAGTTGCTTCTTGAAAAAGAGTTCATTAAAGGAATTCCCGATCTCTACAGGCTGTTCGAAAGAAGGAATGAGCTCATTTCTCTTGAACGTATGGGACCAAAGTCGGTTGATAATTTATTGGCCTCCATTGAGCGCTCAAAAGACAGTGATTTAAGCCGGCTCCTTTATGGCCTCGGCGTGCGCCACATCGGCATTCGTGCGGCCCAGCTTGCAGCTGAGTATTTCAACTCAATGGATGCGCTTCTTTTAGCCAGCCGTGATGAGCTTCAGCGTGTTGAGGAATTTGGTGAAAAAATGGCCGAGAGCCTGGAAGGCTTTTTGAAACAGGAGCAAACCCGTCATACATTAACCCTTTTGAAGGAACTGGGGGTTAACATGCATTCCAAATCCCAAAGGAAGAAGGATGGGATTTTTTCTGGCCTCACCTTTGTTTTGACCGGAACATTGCCCACATATTCAAGAAATGAAGCATCCTCCCTTATTGAGGAGCGAGGCGGCAAGGTCTCGGGAAGTGTCTCCAAGAAGACCAGTTATGTTCTCGCAGGAAGTGATGCAGGAAGTAAGCTTGACAAGGCAGTACAGCTTGGGGTTACAATTATAGATGAGGAAACCTTCAAAGAGATGTGCGGAAGGAATATCGAGTAAAAGAAAAAAATCATCGAGATACCGGAGGCTGGAAAACCATGCAGGATAATAAAGTCTTTCTATCCATTGATTTAGTTAAGCCGGGGATGTGTACAGCTGAGGTGGTCTTTAATAAATACGGCAGTGTCATGCTTTGGGATAATGTGATTCTGGATGAGAACACAATCCAGCGTTTAAAAAACATGGGTATCCAGAGCATATGGGCTTATAGGGAACAGTCACAAGCAGAGGACAATGGTTTCATGCTCAGTCCCTCCCAGCGGTTTATGGTGGACTATGAGCGTGATGTCAACAGCACCAAACAAATATTTCAGGATATTTCCTCTGGAAAAAGACTGAATGTAGAAGCAGCCAACGAGATTGTCAACACCATTACCATCAAGTCCGATGACAATCAGAATATGATTGAGTCTGTTATGCAGGTTCGAAGCATTGACGAATATACCTATTATCACAGCTTGAATGTTTCCATGCTGTGCTTGCTAATAGGAAGATGGCTTCGGCTCGACGAGCGCAGTGTAAGGGATCTTGCCCAGGCCGGACTTCTCCATGATATAGGGAAAACGCAGATTCCGCTTTCAATCTTAAATAAGCCGGGCAAGCTGACAGACAGCGAGTTTGCGGAGATGAAGCGTCATTCCGAATATGGCTACAGTCTCCTCTCAGGTATTGGGGAAATTCCTGCAGAAGTATCCATCGCAATCCTTACCCATCACGAAAAAGAGGATGGAAGCGGCTATCCCATGGGATTTACCGGCGATCAACTGAACCTCTATTCAAAGATTATTACCGTGGCTGATATTTTTGACGCAATGACGGCAAACCGTACATATAAGCGGAAGGACACACCGCTAAAGGTGTTTGAGCTTATGCAGCATGGCAGCTTCGGAGTTTTAGATCCCGTGGTTCTGAGGGTGTTTCTGGATAACATCTCGAATTATTATATCGGGGCCAAGGTAAAACTCAATACGGGTGAGACGGGTAAGATTGTATTTATGAACAAGATTGATCTCTCACGGCCAGTTGTTCAGATAGACGACCGCTATATTGATACAGGAGTGTCCAAAACAGTGAGGATTGTAGAGTTTATCTAAAGGAGATTTTAGAGAGGCAGGTTGCAATGAATAAAGGCCATCGCGGCATGATGTTTTTAATATTTTTGCTGTTTGGTATTCTTATTAACCTCCAATTCAGGGGAATCGTTATAAGCGAGTCCAACGATGGTGTTTCTGTCAAGGAACTGACAGCCCAGCTTGAGGCTGAGAAGGCTGAAAATGTGCAGCTAATGGGACAGTTGACCAATATTGAAGCTGAATACGAGCAGCTGCTTAAGAATATTGGCACGAATTCAAACAATAAGGAAATCAATGAGCTGCTGAAAACACGGGATTACGAATATTTAAGAGCCGGCTTGGTTCCTGTCACAGGCAGGGGAATTGTCATCACCATGGAAGATGCCAAGACTATAGGCGAATTGGATATTAAAGAATATATTATCCACGACTATGATGTTAACTTAATTCTGCATGAGCTGAAGGCAAACGGCGCCGAAGCTATCTCCATTAACGATGAACGGGTTATCTTAACCACTAAACCGGTGTGTGCGGGTCCTACCGTCATCGTTAATGATAACCGGTATCCACCCCCGTATGTGTTTAAGGCCATTGGGGATCCTGATGTGCTTTTCGAGGCTATTAATACCATGCCTCAGGTTGCTTTTATGCGTCTTCTAGGCATCCGCGTCGATATTGTCAAACAGGATGAAATAGTGGTGGATCGGTACATTCTCTATCGTTTCAAGTCGCTTGATGAAGTCTTTAAAGATTTAGAGGTGGTCAAAAAATGAAAATATTCAAGATAATATCCCTTACAACTGTTTGTGTCGTGTTAGGCGTTATTATAGCCTGGCAGTTCAAGAGCGTCAAGCAAAACCAGGTCTTGGCCCAGTATGAGAAGAAAAATGTCAACCAGATCATAGATGAACTGCTGTTGGAAAAAAGTAACAATGATAAGTTAAAGATCCGCCTCCAGGAGCTCCAGAAGGAGGTTAGCGAGCTAAAAAGTAATGAGAATGTTGGTGAAGAAAATGTGGCGGCTTTAAAAAAGCAGATTTTAAACGCCCGTATGATGGCCGGCCTGGAGACTGTCAAGGGAGTCGGTATAGTCATCGTTATTGAGCAAACCGGTTCGAAGGCTATAGAAGACTATGATATTGAAGATCTGATTAATGAGCTGAAAGCAACGGATGTTCAAGCTGTCAGTGTTAATGATGAGAGAATTGTTGCCACCAGTGAAATCCGACAAGCAGGTGATTATATCATGATCAACGGTATACAGTTGTACCCGCCTTATACCATCAAGGCCATTGGCGATCCCGATAATATGAAACGGTCGCTGGGGCTTATAGGCGGGGTTGTACAGAGATTACAATACTACGAAAATAGTGTACAAATAAATCAGGAGCAAACTGTGGTTATCCCCGGAGTACGGGAAGACGCTTTGAGAATTGATAAGCTCACACCTGTAGAACAGTAATTTTGGGTTGTCCGCCCGTAATATAATGATAGTAGGGAAAAAAGAGTCATTGAATACCAATGGCTCTTTTTTATCTCTATCCATAACTCGGGAGGTTCTTTGTTACATGAAAAAGCGTAAACAGTATTCGGCTTTTCTGATCATTGTGATATTGATAGTGCTCATCATAAGTCTGGTTGCAATCCCAGAGATCCCCAGTCTCTCAACATGGGCTTATGCATTGGAGCTTACCGGCTCTCTGACAGAGGGAAATGAAGATGTTGACATTGAGCCGCAATATTTTGCTTCAGGGCTTAATGACAAATACTCAGGCTTAAGAAGCTGGGGGATTGCCAGAGTGAAGAACGGAGAGCTGCCCAGGGCCGATCCCGGCGCGCCCGAATTAATTGCCAAATATCAATCTCTTTATCTGGCCGATACATCTCAGAAAAAAGTCTACCTGACCTTTGATGAAGGCTATGAAAATGGGTATACCGGCAAAATTCTCGATGTCCTTTACGAGAACAAGGTCAATGCCATCTTCTTTATTACAGGGCCCTATTTGCAGAAGGAAGACCTGCTTGTCAAGCGGATGCTGGATGAAGGGCATGCTGTAGGCAATCATACCATTCACCACAAGAGCCTGCCGCTTTTGAATGATTCGGAGCTTGAGGCAGAAATTGTAGGCCTGGACAGACAATTCTATGAGAATTATGGCCGGAACATGGTATTCTTAAGACCTCCCAAGGGTGAATACAGCGAAAGAACATTGGAGATTACCTCTAAGCTGGGCTATATAAATGTGTTCTGGAGCTTTGCCTATGATGATTGGGCGGTCAATCGGCAGAGAGGCTGGGAATATGCTTTTGAAAAAGTGAAGAACAATCTCCATAATGGCGGGATTCTACTGCTTCATGCGGTGTCCAGGGATAACGCAGAGGCTCTTGACGCCATTATCCGGCATGTAAAAGAAGCCGGTTATGAGTTCGGCGATGTGTTTGAACTTGAAAGGATTGCGCGAGGTGAGAAGCCATGAAAAAAGGAATTCATAGAATTAAAGGGGAGAAGAAGCAGGCAGCTGCGCCGGGCCAAAGCCTCAGCGAAAAGCTGGCCCGGATATTTGAAATACCCGGAGATGTCGTTGGCAATCGTCCCAGAGTTACTGCCATAGGTCGCGGCGAGGTGCTAATTGAAAATTTTAAGGGCATCATGGATTTTCAAGACGGCATGATTCGCATCAATACCAACAATGGTGTCATTAAGATTACAGGAAGTGCACTTAATATTCGGGAGATCACCAGTGAAGAGATGATCATAGGCGGGAAAATTTCCAATATCGATTATGATGCGTAGAAGAGAGTGAGTGGGCTTATGTTTCTGGTGCATTTGTGGAATTATATCAGGGGATATGTTATCATTGTGGTAACAGGAATGGGCATAGAGCGCTTCATTAATATCTGTTCAAAGCGGCAAATCCTACTTTGGGATATTGTCAGGAAAGATAATGAAGCGGCTGTCATGAAGGCAAGTCTCCGGGGGTTTCGGCTCATGCGCCCGGCTGCCAAAAAATCAGGCTGCAGGGTACGTATTCAAAAACGCTGCGGATTGCCATTTTTCCTGAGCCGATTTAAAAAAAGAAAAGGCTTTAAGCTGGGGCTCCTTATATTTATTTCACTTTTGGCACTGTCAACCTCAATTATTTGGGATATTGAAATTACAGGCGGCAAGCCGGAAATGATACCGCAGGTTATGAATGTCCTAAATGTGGAGAAGATAGGGAGAGGAAGCTTTAAAATGGGTCTTAACCCCAAGAGTGTTGCTTCCCGGATCATCATGCAGGTGGATGGGATTGCCTGGGTGGGTGTTGAAATAAAGGGTGTTAAGCTCTTTGTTACCATTGAGGATAGTGTCGCTGTTCCTGAGTTGATACGCAATAATGAGTTTTTCAATGTTGTTGCTGAACGGGATGGCTTGATTATTAAAATGGAGGCCCTAGCCGGTAAGGCTATGGTAAAAGCGGGAGAGACTGTAAAGAAAGGGCAGATATTAGTTTCAGGTAAGCTTGAAAGCAAGTATCCCGAATTGGGTACCCGGGATGTTCATGCCTTGGGCCGTGTAATTGCAAGAACCTGGTATGAAAGCTCTCTGCCTGTTTCTATGAAATACACCCAGAGAATCCGAACGGGAAAGGCTCATCAAATTGTTTATTTAAAATTTCTGGACGGAAAGCTGAGGCTACCTGGGAAAGATCACCCCTATGAAATTTTTGAGACCTCCACCTATGATCAGACTCTGGCGGGCCCCTTCGGCTTGAGGCTGCCAATAGGATTGACGATTGAAAAAAGCTTTGAAATAATGGAAAGACAAGTAGACCTCACAGAGGAGGAAGCCATTGCTATTGCGGCAGAAACGGCTCGCAATGATCTGGCACAACGCCTGCCTTCTGACTCAAAGGTGGTTGATGAAAAAGTTAACCAGGTCAAGGGCGAGAATGATCAAATCTATATTCAGGTGGTTCTGGAGTGTGAGGAGGACATAGCAGGCCTTCAGCCTGCAGTCCAGAATAAAGCACAAGGAAGGTAAAATTGATTGGATACAGTGGTTGAAAGGCTGATTGAGTTACCCGACCCCTATTTGACAGCCAATGTTTTCGGAACAAATGATATCAACATTCGACTTTTAGAGGATAGACTGGACGTAAAAATAACCGCCCGAAACAATGAATTGCACATTTCAGGCTTTGAGAGCCGTGCCGACTCCGCAGCTGACGTTCTGAAAAAACTGATGCAGATTGCAGAAAACGGAGATCTGATCACAGAACAGAATGTTCGCTATCTTTTAGAGCTCACCGAGGAAGAACGGATAAAGGGTGACGAGCTTCCGGTGGATCAGGTTTGTGTGACTTATCGGGGCAAGCCTGTTAAATCCAAGACCTTCGGCCAGAAAAAATATGTTGAAGCCATACGAAAAAACCCTATTGTTTTTGGAATCGGGCCTGCAGGAACAGGAAAAACCTTCTTGGCAGTAGCCCTGGCCGTCAAGGCTTTTAGAGAAAAGCTGGTGAGCCGTATCATTCTTACCCGGCCTGCTGTAGAAGCGGGTGAACGTCTGGGCTTTTTGCCCGGCGACCTTCAAAACAAGGTAGATCCGTATTTACGTCCTCTTTATGATGCTCTGTATACCATCATGGGTCCGGAAACCTACCAGAGCAATCTTGAAAAAGGTATCATAGAGGTTGCTCCTCTTGCCTATATGCGCGGTAGAACATTGGATGACGCCTTTATTATTCTGGATGAAGCACAGAACACCACACCGGAGCAGATGAAAATGTTTCTTACCCGTATGGGAGCAGGGTCACGCGTTGTCATCACCGGAGATATCACCCAGATAGACTTGCCGGCCGGCAAGTCAGGTCTCAATGAAGCAAGAAGAATTCTCACTGATGTGGATGGTATCTCTTTTGTATATCTTTCCGAGCGGGACGTAGTGCGCCATGAACTGGTTCAACGTATTGTGAGAGCCTATGAGAATGATGCAAAGGGCAGGAGCTGATAGTTATGGTAAAAAAACACCATAAGAATGCGGATATCAAGTTCTATAAGGTTATTAAAAGCACATCCTTCCAGCGGATCCTCACCTTGGTTCTTACCTGGCTGGTCATTTCAACTGTGGTCTCCTATGAGGCTGCTCCGAAAAAGTACAAGCTCACCGAGGGAGAAATATCCCAATACGATATTCAGGCACCCCGGGATATTGAGAATACTATAAAAACCAGGCAGAACGCGGAGAAAAAAGCCTCTGAGCTGAGCGATGTGGTTATTGCCATTGAAAATGCAAACAGTGATATGCTAAACGGGGCTTATGAGTATTTTGACGGATTTGAAAATCTTATTTCGGAAGTTAATAAGGCGGAGGATGATAAAACCTTGGATGAGCGCATCAATGCCTTGGATCCAAGTGGGTTTTACAGTGTCCTGTTTAAACTGGATGAATCCCAAAGGCAGCTTGTTTTTTCTGATGAAGGACAAGCCGGCCTCCAAAATCTGAAAAACCTCATCATTCGTGTGGCTCTGCCAGCTCTAACCGAAAAAAAACTGACAAACGGGAATTTGGAAAGCGAGCGTCTGAAGGCTTTAGAAAGTGTTGTGGAGAGGCTTGAAAACGAAACCTTTAAGTCTGTAGCCGAAGATGTATTCAAAAAGGTTCTTAAGCCCAATAGCCGCCTTGATGAAGAATCGACCAGGATCCAAAAGGAAGGTTTTATAGATCGCTATCTCAAGGAAAATCCAGTCATCATCTATAAGGATGAGCGTATTATCAGCAAGGACGATGTGGTAACCGAAGACAAATTTGAGGTTTTGAAGGAGCTTAATTACATAGACCGCGAAGGCAAACCCGATTATCTTCTTTTTATTGCGGTGTTCCTCATTATTTTGCTTTTGTTCATTCTAGCCCTGATTTACCTGAGAAGCTTTCATCCCAAGCTTTACTTTGATCGTAATGCCATTATGCTGATGTGTGTCGTTATGCTGATCACCACGCTTTTTGCCTGGACAATACGGGAATTTGTTCCCGATTTTTCCTACCTTTTGATTCCTATTTTTATTGCACCTGTTTTAATGGCTATTTTCCTTGGCATTGAGCCCGCTATTACCGTCAATCTTCTTCTGACCTTCAGCTTTGCGCTCATGGTAGGGGGAAATTATGATTTTATGCTTATATCCCTTTTAGGTGGTTCCTGTGCAGCCTTCTTCACCGTTAATGCCACCCAGCGAAGAAAAATTTCATTGGCAGGCGTTATTCTGGGATGCATCAATGTCTTCATTGTCGTTCTGATAGGCATCATTGACAAAAGGAGCATCGAAGAACTCATAAACAGCGGTGGACTGGTTTTTATCAATGGTCTGTTCTCCATCATTCTGGCCATTGGTCTGTTACCCTTTTTGGAAAGCACCTTCAATGTGGTAACGCCCTTAAAGCTGCTGGAATTAGCTGATCCCAATCATCCGCTTTTAAAGCGACTTTTGATGGAAGCTCCCGGAACCTACCACCACAGCCTTATGGTGGGGAACCTGGCCGAGGTGGCGACCCGTGAAATTGGGGGCAATGCGCTTCTTTCCAGAGTAGGGGCTTATTTCCATGATGTGGGCAAGCTCAAGCGTCCTCATTTCTTCAAGGAAAACCAGATGGCCGATAATCCTCATGATAAGCTCACCCCCAATTTGAGCACTCTGGTCATTACCTCCCATACCAAGGACGGGGAGGAGCTGGCTTTGAAATACCGACTTCCCAAGATTATCCGGGATATCATTGTTCAGCATCATGGGACGACAATGGTGGCATACTTCTACCATAAGGCTACCAAAACGGAAAAGGCCGAGGAGCTTAAAGAGGAGAATTTCCGTTATGAAGGCCCGATGCCCAATACGCGCGAGGCGGCTGTGGTTATGCTAGCCGACTCAGTGGAAGCAGCTGTCAGGGCTATGCCCGATAAAACCCAGGGCAAGATGGAAGGGCTGGTACACAAAATTATTAAGGACAAGCTAGACGACGGACAGCTTGACCGCTGCGATCTTACCCTGAAGGACTTAAGCATCATAGCAGACAGCTTCCTGCAGGTATTAAGCGGAGTTTTCCATGAACGCCCCGAATATCCTGAGCTTGAGAAGAAAAATACATTGCTTGAGCTTGACAACAGCATATATAACGCCGCAAAGGATAAGCAGAATGATGGGAGGAACAGTTCGGATGAAGTTGACAGTATACAACCGCCAGAAGGCTCTTAAAATATCCAGGGAGACTCTGAAGCTGATCGAAAAGGCAGCCAAGCTTTGTGTGAAGAAGGAAAATTTCTCTCACCTCTGTGAAGCATATATAACATTGACAGATAATTCAGACATTCAAAAAATGAATGAGGAATATAGAGGCATAGACAAGCCAACCGATGTACTGTCTTTTCCCATGATAGAATATAGTGATGGTGAGCCCCAAATCTTGCCGGGAGATGTGGATCCCGAGACTCAGCGCGTATCGCTGGGCGATATCGTTATTTCGGTGGAAAAAGCTATCGAACAGGCGGAAAGCTATGGCCACGAACCTGAGCGGGAGTTTGCTTTTCTTGCGGTACATGGCATGCTCCATCTCTTAGGCTATGACCATGAAAACGAGCAGGATGAAAAAATCATGTTCGGCAAGCAGGAAGAGATTCTTAACGAGATGGGGTTAAAAAGAGAATAAGTGGACGTGAATAACTTGAAAAACAAAACATTGGGTCAAAGCTTTAAAAATGCATTTAATGGGATTTATCAAGCCATGGTATCCGAAAGGAACCTGCGCATACATACGGTTGCTACTGCTTTTGTTATTATTGCGGGAATTATTCTTGGACTGGATACCATGCGCTGGATCTTTTTAGTGCTGGCTATCGGTCTCGTCCTGATCAGCGAGCTTTTAAACACTTCACTGGAAAAGCTTACTGACATGGTGACCAGTGAATATTCGGAAGAGGCTCGGAAGGTCAAGGATATCAGTGCCGCGGCAGTCCTCATTAGCGCGGTACTGTCAGTCATTGTGGGGCTCCTGGTCTTTTATCGGCCTCTGATGGACTTATTTAAAAAATTTTGAAGCAGAATACGAGGTTTATATATGGACTTTCTTTCATTAAAAAATATATTGATGATGACACCTATTCTTCTGTTTGCTCTACCGGTACATGAGTTTGCTCATGGCTGGGTGGCCTATAAAATGGGTGACCCCACTGCTAAATACGCAGGGCGCCTTACCTTGAATCCGTTTAAACATCTGGATCTTTTAGGGGTGGTCATGATGTATGCCGTTGGCTTTGGTTGGGCAAAGCCTGTACCGGTTAACTCCGACTATTTTAAAAATCGTCGCAGCGGAATGATTCTGGTATCCCTGGCAGGACCTCTTTCCAATATTATACTCGGATTTTTGAGTACGCTCGTATGGGGAATTATTGTCAAACTCGTTCATGTTGGGGTCATTACACTCAACTCAGCAAATGCTGTCAACATTATTTTGACAGCCCAGGAATTCTTTCAGACGCTCATCTTTGTCAATATCAGCCTTGCAGTGTTTAATATGATTCCTATACCGCCATTGGACGGATCCCGCCTGGTATCTTCTTTTATTCCGGAAGAGAGCTACTATCGCTTTGCCCGGTATGAACAATACATTGGCCTTGCGTTTTTGGCCTTGGTGGTTCTGGTACCGAATAATATTGTGGGTAAAGTTATAAGCTTCTTTGCCCTCCCCATCTACAACAGCATGAGCTATGTGATACAGCTTCTGCTCGGGATTTAAATTCTTAGTCATCATCTTCGCCATCATCATGGGATGGCGCATATTCCAATATCTCTCCCGGCTGACAGTCCAGAATCCGGCAAATTTTATTGAGCGTTGAAAACCTGATGGCTTTAACCTTGCCGGTTTTTAAATTTGAGAGATTGACGATTGAGATACCTACTTGATCAGCCAGTTCGGAAAGCTGCATTTTTCTATCTGCAAGCATACGGTCAAGTCTGATAATAATAGCCATTGCTGCCCCCCTTATATTGTTGCATCATATTCGTTTTTCAGGTAATTTCCATACTGGAATACACCGGCTAAAATAAGTATGAGAAAACCGGCCATCAGTAGCGTTGGACTGATGGAGAAATTGACGCTGATCTCACTTAAGTCAAATAGCTTAATAATCAAGGAGTATGAAACACTTTTGGCTATACTGACAAACAGAGAGGCAATTAAGAGGTCAAAGCCTATGATATAAAGTCTTGATGCATTTTTAGGCTCAAAAGGATTATCATGTGCGACACTTTTCAAAATTTCCATGACCTGTTTGATGCCCACAAGCAGCATTACCATTATAACAATTGCAAAGGGGGCAAGGGATTGTATGAGTGGTTTAGCATTGATACTTGTATTTTTTGCGATATCAAAATACAGGGTGTTGTCAACAGAGAATCCCGTAGCTCCGCCTTTCAATTGAAAGAGGGCCTCTGGCAGAAAGAATTGTACTAAATAGAACAAACACCCTAATGCTGTAAAACATACCCCTAACCAGTAAAATACAAAGAACACACAGCTCAATATCTTTGAGATTCTTTTTACTTTTTCTTGTTTAATATTCATGCCTACCCTCCAAAAATCACTTTTGCTTTTCATGCTCATTATATGACCGTTATTATCTAAATGTCAATAAAAAATTAATGATAAACGTTAAAATATTATTGTATAGAATTAAATATCCTGTATTGAGCACCAGGTATCTTCGATGAGCAAATGATACCAAGGAAGTAACCTCATAAAAGTGTTATACTGACATCACCGGTTACCAGAGTTCGTTCCTAAAAGAACGAACAACAAGCCTCGACCCATGAGGGAAATCAAAGATATCGAACCCCTACGGCAACGGGTGCCGAGTCAGTGAAACTCGAGGTGGGGAACATTTAGACTCTCGTTATAATATAAGCCATGTTTGCTTATACTGGACAATAATGCAGCATTTGTTGTAACATAAGGAGAAAGAAATATCAACTTGTCAGGAGTGGAACTATGCAGAATAAGTCAATTATCGTAAGCGGAATGCGACCCACGGGTGCCCTGCATTTGGGAAATTACTTCGGTGCACTGGAAAATTGGGTAAGGCTCCAGGAGGAGTATGAATGCCTGTTCTTTGTCGCCGATTATCATGCCCTGACAACCGGATATGAGAATACGGACGACTATAAAGATAATATAACAAATTTGCTTATTGACTGGCTGGCTGCCGGTCTTGATCCCAATAAGTGCACCTTTTTTCTCCAAAGCAGTATCAAGGAGCACGCCGAGTTGCATCTTCTGTTCTCCATGAACTTGCCTTTGTCATGGCTCTATCGATGCCCAACCTATAAGGACCAACTGGCTCAAATGAAGGAAAAGAATATTACTACTTATGGATTTTTAGGCTACCCCTGCTTGATGGCAACAGACATTCTGATGTACAAGGCAGGCTTTGTGCCCGTTGGAGAGGATCAGCTTCCCCATATAGAAATGACCCGTGAAATAGCCCGACGCTTTAATTACTTATATCAAAGCGAGATATTCCCGGAGCCCCAGCCCCTTTTGACAAAGGCCAAGGTGCTTCCAGGTCTTGACGGCCGCAAGATGAGCAAGAGCTATAATAATACCATCGCGCTTTCCGATAGCCCAGATGTTGTCCAAAAGAAGATTATGAGCATGATCACAGATCCCCAGAGGATTCATAAAACAGATCCCGGCCATCCTGAGGTTTGTTCTGTGTTTGCTTACCATAAGCTTTTCTCAGAGGCCGAGGTTGCAATGGTCGAGGATAATTGCCGTAAGGGTGAGATTGGTTGTGTCGCCTGCAAAAAAATGCTGGCCCAGAATGTGGCAAAGCTTATGACCCCTCTCTATGAGAGACGCCAGGAATGGGCAAAACGTCCTGACGATATCAAGGATATTATCCGGCAGGGCAACCAAAGGGCACAGGCGCTTGCTGCCAAAACCATGGCAGATGTTCGGAAGGCCATGAAAATTGACTGGATTTAGAGGTTGGCATGAAAAGTTCCTTAACAGACGCTTGTACCTTAAAGCTTGAAAATTTTGAGGGCCCCTTTGACCTTTTGTTCTTTCTGATAGAAAAAAATCAGATTGATATCTATGACATTCCCATTCTGGAGATTACCGAGCAATATCTGGATTATCTCAATGCCATGCAGGAGCTGGATTTGGAGATTGCATCAGAGTTCCTGGTCATGGCCGCGACCTTGCTCCATATAAAATCCCGGATGCTGCTGCCCAGTAAGGAGATTCTGGCTGAGGACGAGGTGGATCCAAGGGAAGAGCTTATTCTGAAGCTCGTAGAGTACAAAAAATACAAGGAATTTTCAGAGATTCTTAAGGAGCGGGAAACCAAGTGGGAACGCGTTCACTACAAGCTTCCCGAGGCGCTGCCTGAAGTTTATGTGGAAGAAGAGCTGGAGGTCTCACCGGGAAACCTGCGTACCAGTTTTGCTTATGTGATGAAGCGCTATCGGGACAAAATGAATGACGTGTCAAAAAAGATGAAGCGAATACTCAATCAGGAAAAGGTCTCCTTAAGATCCAAGGTCAAAGAGCTTCTGGATATGTTGGGCCGGGGCCTTAAGGTATGTTTTTCAAAGGTTTTCAATACGGCTGAGAAAAGCCGCCTCGAGGTGGCCACAGGCTTTCTGGCCATGCTGGAAATCGTTAAGGTGGGACGTGCCGTTGTAGACCAGCCCACCACCTTCGGAGAAATATATATGACTCCTCTTGACATGCAGGATTCACCCGATCCCATGACTTTAATAAAGGATGATGATATTTGAGTGCTATTGAAGATGCAGAGGTTATCATAGAGGCGGTGCTTTTTGCCTCCGGTGATCCGGTTTCCCTGGATAAAATGGCTGAGATCATTGGCCATGACAGGAAAACCACCCGAGGTATTATGACTTCGCTGATTTATAAATATCAAAACTCGGCCCGGGGAATCATGGTGCGGGAAATCGATAATACATACCAGTTTTGCACCAAACCGGAGCTCGATGAATATGTGGTCAAGCTCGGTTCAATAAGACGAAAGCAAGGGTTTACTCCTGCCGCTTATGAAACACTTTCCATTGTTGCCTACAACCAACCTGTTACGAGAGCGTATATTGAGCAGATCAGGGGAGTAAATAGCGAGAGTGTTTTGTTAAAGCTGACTGAACGCAATCTTATCCGGGAGGCGGGCCGTGATGATACACCGGGAAAGCCCAAGCTTTATGAAACCACAGAGGAATTCCTTCGTGTATTCGGGTTTAGTTCCATCAAGGATTTGCCTGCAATCGAAATGAATGAACTTCAGGAAGTTATGGAGACTGTTCCCATAGATTGAAGCAAGTGGGGTTCTTATATTTTCGATTGCTCCTGAAATGAGTGGAATAAGTTGCTAAAAGCCGGAAAACATAAGTGTGGAGGTACCTTCATGTTTTTCCTGGCTTTTTTGATTATTCTGGTTTTATTACTTGTTATCATCTCCGGGCTTAAGCTCTCCTTTATGGTTTTGGCTTCTGTTGACGCAAAGGGCTTGCATCTGGAGGTCCGGGTGATGTTCTATCGATTGCTGACTCTTTTCAAGTGGAATCTTGAAGAGGGTGGCCTTAGCTTTCTCTTAAAAAAGAAGAAGGATGTCCCGGAGGAGCTGAAAACAAAAAAAGGGAGGTTGGCCGGTGTCCTGAAGATGGAATTTTCCAAGGATACCAGACGGCACCTCAAAAAGCACATGGAAGTTTTTGATGTATCTATAAAAGGGTGGCTGGCAACCGGGGATGCAGCCGCCACTGCATTGCTGTACGGCGGAGTCTGGGGCATTCTCGGTATAATGATACCCTTTATTCCTCAAAAACGATTGATTCTTGACTTTTATCCCGATTTTAAAAAAGAGACTTCTGATTTTCACGTTTCCTGCATATTACGCGTGCGAATCATCCATATTATAGTTTTGGTAGCAGAAAACAAGCGTAAAAAAATGAGGAAAAATCGAGGTGAAAATTATGGGACAGCATCCTATTGAGGAACTTATGAAAACGGCCATGGAAAGCATCAAAGAAATGGTGGATGTTAACACCATCGTCGGTGATGCGGTTCAGACTATTGACGGGACTGTCATTATTCCTGTTTCCAAGGTCGCCTTCGGGTTTGCGGCAGGTGGAGGAGAATACGCCAAGGAGCAGCAGCGAGGTGAAAGTACCAGTTACCCTTTTGCCGGGGGCAGCGGTGCCGGTGTTAGCATAAATCCTGTTGCTTTTATGGTAGTGGGCAGAAACAATACAATAAAAATGATTCCTGCTTACCCGGGAGCTGCTTTGGATAGGGCTTTGGAAAATATCCCGAGCATTATTGAGCAAATTAAGCATGCTTTTGAACCCAATCACAGTCATAGTCATAATCACGACCACGATCATGATCACCATCACAGAAGCGATAAAACCTATGCAGCGGATGAGAGGGCCGATAAGAACGCTGAAAAAGAAGTAGAAAAAATTGTTGTCAACAAGGAAACCTTGAAATATCAGGATATTGAAGAAGACAAGATGTAATTGAATAAAAGAGACTAAAGAAAAGGGGCCGCATCGAACTACGATACAGCCCCTTTTATGGTACTAGGTTTTAATTACTTGCTCTGCTGCTTTGTTGCATCAACCTGAGGATACTGATTGCCGGTGTAGGTCTGGAATACCTTCTTAACGATGTTACCACCTATTGTTCCAGCTTCACGGGAAGTAAGGTCACCGTTGTAGCCCTGCTTTAAGTTGATACCCAGCTGGCCAGCGATTTCATACTTCATGTTATCAAACTGTGTTCTGCTGTTTGAATTGTTATTTGCCATTAATCTCACCTCCTCAATGCTTATTATGGCTTAACAGCATTTCTTTATAAGTAGAAAGTTATGGAGACAAAGCTGATTTTTCCCTTTCGGGCTCTTAAAACAATAACTCCCATTTTTGAAGCGGTTATTGTTTTAAGTGCCCATTGTCTGGCTGATCGTTGAAGAATCGACAATATTTCAGAAAATATGAGAAAATCAAGCAGAATATTTTGCAAGTTTACATTTTTTTCTTGTCACAGTCCATATATTGTGGTATATTCATATGTAAATACACATAAAATGTGTTCGTTCATGTTGCCCATTTAAACTTATGATAAAAGATTGCTTCCTGCAATCGTTAAAAGGAGATGATTCTGTGCTATCCAATCTTCTTTTCAGCAAGAAAAATATTGAACAGGCCTTGGATGTTTCATGGCTTCGAAATGATGTCATTTCGCAAAACATCGCAAATGTTGATACACCTGGATATAAAAGAAAGGTGGTCAAGTTTGAAGAGCTTTTGGACAGTGAGATGAAGACCGGACGGATTTCTCAGGGGACCTCCAGAATTTCCGGAGAGAGCATGCAAATAACAGAAGATCCTAGTAACTCATCCTATAGGAGCGACGGGAACAATGTGGACGTCGAGCACGAAATGGCTTTACTTGCAGCCAACAGCATCCGTTATAATACATTGATTCAAAAAATGAACGGAGATTTTCAAAAGCTGAGAAATGTCATTAAAGGAGGTCGTTAATTATGGGACTCTTTAATTCATTTAATATCAGTGCGTCGGCATTGACTGCCCAGCGCCTCCGAATGGACACCATCGCCCAGAATATCGCCAATGTCAATACGACTAGAACTACCGAAGGAACGCCCTATCGCAGAAAGACGGTTACGTTTCAGGAAAAAGAGGCCGACATTCCGTTTTCCCAGTATTTGTCTGAGCAAAGCCGTGGTCGCTATTTAGCCGGGGGTGGCGTGAGGGTAACCGGTATTGTTGAGGATCCTACTCCTTTTAAAGAAGTCTATGAGCCGGGGCATCCCGATGCCGATGAAAACGGTATTGTGAGAATGCCCAACGTAGAGGTTGTTACTGAAATGGTGAATATGATATCGGCAACCCGTGCTTATGAAGCAAATGTGACGGCCCTTAACGCATCTAAATCAATGGCAGTTAAAGCGTTGGAAATAGGTCGTTAGAATCATAGGTCTATAGACCTATGATATTTTAAGACGATAGACTTATAGTCCTATACGGTACTGGGCAGTTAGAATGAGGAGAAGCAAAAAATAGGATGAGAAATGAGTGATGTAAAGATGGCAGTTCAAGGAATAAATTCTGTTCAGAATCTCATAGTTCCATCGCAGATAAATCCCATCGGTGAAAAAAACCAAGGAATTGATTTTAAACAGCTCTTGATGGAGGCCCTTCAAAATGTCAACAGCCTTGAGCAGGAGTCCAGTAAAATAACCGAGGACTTTATTGCAGGAAGAACAGACAATATTCATTCGGTATTGATTGCCGGTGAAAAAGCGTCAGTATCCCTTCAGTTTGTTCTTGAAGTGCGTAATAAGGTATTGGATGCTTATCAGGAAATTATGAGAATGCAGGTGTAAAAGCCTTTCAACACTTAAGACAAAAGCGTCAAAAAACTTTAGATAAGCCTTTATCGGGAGGGCTGTGCTTATGCCGGAAGGAATGACAAAACTTTTAGATAAGATAAAGAATTTCTGGATTGGACTCGAAAAGGGCCAGAAAGTGCGCATCTATATTATGGCAGGAATCCTGGTTTTGGCCGTCGCTGTTACGCTGGTCTTAACCTTAAAAGTGGATTATGTGCCTCTTTTTGACACTCAAGAAGAAGTGAACCTCCAGCCTGTGGTAAACTATCTCACCGAAAATAATATCAAGTATAAGAAGGGTGAGAACCAAATCTTTGTTGACAGCAGAAGAAAGAAGGATATTGAGTTTGATCTCACCACTCAGGGCGTTGTTTCTCCTGAGATCACTTTTGCCGACACATGGAGCAAATTATCCCTTACAGCGACCGAGGGGGATAAGGTAAATCTTTGGAAGCATTATCTAACAAATGATCTTGTTTATAAGCTTAAAAAGTTTGAAAACGTTGAGAATGCAACTGTTCAATATTCAAAACCTGAAAAAACCTACTGGGTCAGACCCAATGCGGAAGAGGCCAAAGAGGGCAGCGCTTATGTCATGCTCAAAACCAAAAAGGCTCTGACTCCTGAACAGGTGGGGGCAGCGGCCAAGGTCGTCGCTTCATCTCTTGGCATTCCTTCTGAGAAAATTACCATTGTAGACCAAAATCTTAATCCGCTGATGAGGGATGAGGAGCAGTCAGATCTTGTAAGAGCTAATACTCAGGATCAAATGCGCCGTCAAAGACAGTCGGAATTGGAAAATAAGGTTTATGATTTCTTTAAAATCGGTATTGCCCAGAGCGATTTCTTCGACACCATCAGTGTGTCGGCAAATGCTGTTTTGGATTTTGATACTCTAAAGAGCGCCTCCACAAAATATGAAGCGCCTGATGAAGATGGCGTGGGCTTTATCAAAAATAAGGAAACTTTGGAGGAGAAGCTTGTCAATGGTAATGCCGGAGACGTACCGGGTACAGACAACAATCCTCAGGGTACTACAACCTATCAGATGGGAGAGAACGGGAATTCTCAGTATGACAAAAATCATGTCATTGAGGACCGTCTCTTTAATGAAACCAACGAACAAGCTGAAAAGGCTGTAGGGAAACTGATAAGCGATCAAACCACCATGTCTGTTTCCCTTTGGTATGGTAACAGGATACAAGTATCTGACGGCCTTACCCCCGAATACCTGGAACAAGTCAGACAATCAGTCTACGCGGCTACCGGAGTTCCTGTCCAGAATATCAGCGTCAGTGTCCAAAAGCTTGCCGCTGAGGCACCGGCTGAGGTTACAATCATGGATACTGTAAGCCAGCTCTTTGACCGCTTTGGTTTCTACGCTTTGATGCTGCTTCTCTTAATTGTTATGGTCATTACTGCTCTGCCAAAGAAAAAGGAGAGTCCGGAAGCGCTTCAGACGGCTGCTTTGGAGGCTGCTGCGGCAGGTGGTGTGGGTGCCATTGGCATGGAGCCGGGGGAAGAGATCAGAGATATTAATATTCAAGAGCAATCAGAGCTTAAGAAACAGATTGAGAAATTCGTTCAGCAAAATCCTGATTCGGTTGCCCAGCTTTTGAGAAATTGGATAGCCGAGGATTGGGAGTAAGTATCTTTTGAATCAGCCCGGAGGTACAAGGATAGTATGGCCGTAAAGAATGATCAATTAAGGGAGATGTCAGGCAGAGAAAAAGCGGCAATGCTTTTAATCACCCTTGGGCCCGAGCGTTCAGCGCAAATCTTCAAACATCTGAAAGAAGAGGAGATTGAACAGCTCACCCTTGAAATTGCCAACATCAGAACGGTATCCCCCAGCGAGAGAGATAGGGTTCTAAGTGAATTCTATCAGATTTGTCTAGCACAGCAGTATATCACCGAGGGTGGTATCGGCTATGCCAAGGATATTCTCGAGAAGGCCATGGGAACCGAAAAGACCATGGAAATTATCAATAAGCTCACCGTATCCCTTCAGGTCAGGCCTTTTGACTTTGTCAGAAAAGCGGATCCTTCTCAGGTGCTTAACTTTATCCAGAGTGAGCATCCCCAAACCATCGCGCTTATTTTATCCTACTTAAAGCCCCATCAATCCGCGGCTGTCCTGTCGGCCCTTCCCCAGGACAAGCAAGCCGATGTAGCCAAGCGGATTGCAACCATGGACAGAACTTCTCCTGAAATCATTAAAGAAGTCGAAAGGATTCTGGAAAAGAAGCTGTCTGCTCTTGTAACCGAAGACTTTACGGCGGTAGGCGGAATACAGGCTATTGTGGATGTCTTGAACTCCGTGGATAGAGGAACGGAAAAATTCATTATGGATACCCTTGAAATTGAAGATACCGACCTGGCTGAGGAAATTCGCAAAAGAATGTTTGTGTTCGAGGATATTTTGCAGCTTGATAACCGCGCCATTCAACGGTTCCTGCGTGAAGTTGATAACGGCCAGTTAGCGCTGGCTTTAAAGGGGGCCACCGAAGAGGTTCAGGGTGTCATCTACAATAATATGTCCAAGCGTCTTTCAGATATGATTAAGGAAGATTTAGACTATATGGGCCCTGTCCGTCTCAAGGATGTAGAGGAAGCCCAGCAGAAAATAGTAAATGTTATCCGAAAGCTGGAGGATGCCGGAGAAATCATAATTTCTCGTGGTGGAGGCGACGAAATCATTGTATAGCAACTCCTATGGTTATGGCGTATATAAACGCAGCCAGGTGAATATTGGAAATCCCTATCAAGTCAAGGTCCCCACTCCTTTGTACACACATCGCGAGGAGGACCTGGATGACTCTGCTCTGGAAGACGATCTTTTTGATCAAGCTGACCCAGCGGATCAGGAGCTTTTAATCAGCCAGGATATTGTTCATAAGGCAAAGGAAGAAGCCGTCTTCATACGCCATGAAGCGAGATGTGAAGCTGAAAGGATTATGGCCGAGGCCAGAGAAACAGTACATCGTGAGGCCGAGGAGCTTCTTCAAAAGACCAGGGAGGAAGGCTACCACCAAGGTGAGATTCTTGCCCAGCAGAACTATAATGAGCTTATTGCAGAAGCTCAGGAGTTCAAGGATCGATGCAAAAGCGAATATGAAGAGACCCTTGCTTCTCTCGAGCAAAATATGGTGGATATGGTGCTCAATATTGCGGCAAAGGTGGTCGGAAATGAAATCCGCAATAACCGGGAAGCTATTTTTGGAATAGTGAGAGAAACAATTAGTACCTGCTCCAATCACGGGCATATTATTTTAAGAGTATCCCCTGAGGATTATGAAGTACTTATAGAAAATGAGGAAAAGCTTCGGTCTATGATAAAGGGTCTTGATGAGCTGGAAATCAAAAAGGACGGCACTCTTGCAAATGGCTCCTGTATCATTGACACAGGATTCGGGTCGGTGGACGGAAGTAGTGATACCCGGCTGGAGCTTATCAGGCAGGCCTTTTTTGAGGTATTAGGCTCTTAAAACAATAACCTCCCATTTTTGTTTTAAAAGCCCTTACAGAACGTGAAATCTGATTGATAGGGGAGTCTCGGCTAAGCTTATGAAGAATATTTCATTTGATAAATATCAAAGGCTGCTGGATACCAAGAGCTTTGTCCGTTATTCGGGCAAGGTGACCAAGGTTGTCGGCCTTACCATTGAATCAGAGGGCCCCGAAACGCATATCGGGGCCTTATGTCATATCTACGGGGCGAAGCATGTTGGTGCGATGTCGGAGCCTCGCACCCCTAGTGCATCCCAGGAGAAGCCGGTTCTGGCCGAAGTTGTAGGCTTCAGAGAAAAGCATGTTCTTTTGATGCCTATCGGAGATATGGCCGGAATAGGGCCCGGAAACCTTGTTGTGGCAGCCGACAGGGACCTGGAGGTCGGTGTGGGGCAGAGCCTTCTGGGCCGCGTTTTAGATGGCTTGGGCCGTCCCATGGATGATAAGGGTCCTGTGGAAATAGAAACCTATTATCCTGTCAGCAGTATGCCGCCCAATCCCATGACCCGTCCCAGAATTCAGCAAATTCTCCCACTGGGAGTCAAGTGCATAGACGGCCTTCTCACAATTGGCAAAGGGCAGCGTATGGGAATCTTTGCAGGAAGCGGTGTGGGCAAGAGCACCCTTTTAGGTATGATTGCCCGAAATACCAAGGCCGATATTAATGTCATTGCTTTAATCGGCGAACGTGGCCGTGAGGTTCGTGATTTTCTGGAGCGAGACCTGGGTGAAGAAGGACTGAAACGGTCTGTGGTGGTTATTGCAACCTCTGATCAGCCTGCGCTGATCCGTTTAAAGGGAGCTTTGGTCGCCACCGCAATTGCGGAGTATTTCAGAGACTGCGGCAAGGATGTTCTCCTCCTCATGGATTCGTTAACACGTTTTTCCATGGCTCAAAGGGAGATTGGCCTGGCTGTGGGCGAGCCTCCTGTCACCAGGGGCTACACACCTTCGGTTTATGCCATCATGCCCAAGCTTCTGGAACGCTCCGGAACCTCTGATAAAGGCTCCATAACCGGTCTTTACTCAGTGCTGGTCGATGGAGACGATATGAATGAGCCCATCACCGATACCGCTCGCGGCATATTGGACGGGCATATCGCGCTTTCAAGAAAGCTGGCCCACCGTAACCATTATCCCGCCATAGACGTACTGTCCTCCATCAGTCGTGTCATGAACGATATCGTGGAGGACGGACATAAAGAAGCCGCCAATGAGCTGCGGCGAAATCTGGCGGTTTATGGGGATGCGGAGGATCTCATTAATGTCGGAGCATATGTAAAAGGAAGCAATCCCTCCATTGACAAATCCATTGCCCTCAATGAGGGTATAAAGGAATTTCTGATCCAGGGGACCTTTGAGCGCTTCACCTGTAACGATTCCATAGAGCTTTTAAAACAGGCCGTTCAGGGCTAAGAAATGTATACTAAGCCATCAAATAAGGGAGGGCTCAATTATACCAGCCTTTAGATTCCGTTTGCAGACATTTTTAAATTTAAAAGAGCAGCTTGAGAAAAGTACTAAAAATGAATTGGGAATTGCTGTTATGAAGCTGGAGGAGGAAAAGGCGAAGCTTGCTGTCATTGACGAGGGTATCGCGCATTGTCTCCATGACTTTAAGCGTGCCTGCAGCGGTATCATTCAGCCTGATAAGATAAAGGAGCTTAAAAATTATCTGGAGTACCTTCAGAAGGAAAGGGAATGGCAGGAGGCAAACGTTAAGAGGCAACAGCAATATGTCGATAAAATTAGAGAAAAGCTCGTCGAAATCATGAAGGAAAGAAAAGTATTGGAGAAGCTCAAGGAAAAGGAATTCCAGGTATTTTTGAAGCAGGAAGAGTTAAAGGAGCAGCTGCGTGTGGACGAGCTCGTAAGCTACAAAGAAGCCTCAAAAATGGATAGAACCGGCTAAGGGAGATCGTTCATGGCAAAGAAAGAGAAAAAATCAGACCGGACCCCAGTACCTCAGAAAAACGACCGTGTTGGAATGCCTGCAGGCATATTTCATTCAATTCTTGTAGTGCTTTTGGCATTATTGGTTGTGGCAGTGGTTTCGCTAGGGGTTTTTTATATTGCCGTTAAAAATAATGTAAATGGACTTGCAGATACAGTAAGGCCGCTGATCAAGGATCATCCCATCCTTAAGGTGGCCTTACCCAAAATATATGATCCGGATGATCCCGAATATCTTACGGAGCAAGAGCTTTTAGAGAAATATAATGAATATCGTGCGAAAACCAAGGCACTCGACGGAAGCCTCGAAGAGGCCAATAAGACCATCGAGCAATTAAAAAATGATGCAAAAGCCGCATCTGACTCTGCTACCATCCTGGAACAAAATCAGGCCGTTCTTGATGCCGTTAAAGTGGAGCAGAGCAAGCTGGAAGAAGAAAAGAAATCTCTTTCAGCATTGATTGCCAAAGGGGATACCAAGGGCTTCAGAGATTACTTTCAGAAGGTGGATAAAGCAACTGCGGAGGCCGTCTACAGGGAAATCGTCACTGAGGAGAACAAGCTAGAAGAAAAAGCGGCGCTGTCCAAGCCTTTTTCAACGATGGAGCCGGCCAGTGCGGCAAAGGTTTTGGAGGAACTCTTTCAGAAAGATCAGCAAACCCTTCTGGACATTTTTGAAGGACTTAGGCCCAATGCGGCAGCACTGATACTCGAAGAAATGAATGCCAAAACAGCCGCGGAAATTACTAAGCTGCTTTCCGACCGTAAACTCGGCCGGTAATGCATAAATTATTTTTCTGAAAGGAGGTGAAAACATATGATACAAAATAGTTCAGTGGCAGCATCTCTATTGAATTCTCAGGTTATGGATTTGGCTAAGGGCAGCTCTGTAAAAAACACCGTGAAAAGTGATGATACCTTTATGAACCTGCTGAATGAAAAAATTCAGGCCAGGGACAGATCAGAGAGCGCACGGCAAGACGCTGTTAAAAAGCCCGACCTGCTTTTAAACCGGGACGAGCCCAGAACAGATGAAAAAGAAAGCACGGTAAAAGAACCTGCCAGAACTCAGAAGCCTGCAAGAGAAGCTAAGGTTAAAGAGACCACCGGGGAAATCGATACTGAAGGGGTTTCAGAAAAGGACTCGGATGCAGAAGAGCTCCAGAAGCAAATCAGTAGCCTGGAAGCACTGATGGCTCTATTAGAGAATCTTTTGACCCAGCTTGATACAGAAACCGTATCGGTCGATCCCAAAGAGGTGAAAACACAGCCGGAGCTTATATTACCAGCCTCGGGCAGTGTGAATCCCATGGAGCTTCTAATGGCGTTGCTAGAGGGTAATGCTGAAAAACTCAAGGCTCTTCTCGGTCAAATGGATCAAGGCCAGCAAACGCCTGAAATAAAAGACTTGCTGGAGACTATCCAAAAGCTTTTGGAAAAACTGACAAAAGAAGAGAATGGACTTGATGGAGATCTTTCTCTCAATCTTGAGCTGGAAGGTACCGGCACGTCCAAAGAAGAGCTGATCGACCAGTTAAAAGCCCAGTGCAGCGGAGCAATTCAAAAGATAAAGGAAAAGATATCTGAGCTTAAGAGCACGCTGAATGAAACTCAGGAAGGCGAAAGTGAGGCCTCGGTTTTACCATTTTCTTCTGAAGTTCGGACCGGTGAACAGCCTAAGCCCGATATCGTAAAAGATGAGAGCAAGAGTGATTCTAAATCTGAGAGAGACAACGAAAAAACACTTTTGGCTCACCAGAACACGGAATCATACCAAGGCCAGACCGTATTGGAGGGCGAGGAATCTGTCTATCAGAATTTTACTCTTTCAGCCCAACAAAACCCTCAAGAAGCCACAGCAAAGGTTGAAAAGACACCTCTGCCCCTCTCTGAAAAGCCTTTGGCTCAGACTGTAACCAACCAGGTCATGATGAAGGTCAAGCTCATGGCAGGAGAGAATAAGCAAGAGATGGAAATGCATTTAAAGCCTGAAAGCCTTGGGAAGCTGTCTCTCAAGATTATCCATGAACGTGGCGAGATTCTGGCTAAAATTACAGCTGAGAACGAGCAGGTCAAAGGAATCATCGAGAGCAATATGCAGCTTTTGAAGGATGCTCTGGAAAAGAGCGGCCTTACGGTACAGAGTCTTAGCGTTTCAGTGGGCAACGGCCAGGATAAGGGTCATTCCCAGAATTCGCAGGAGAGCGGCAGAACCGGATCGAAGCTTATGGGTGCGAATTCAAAGCCCCTTCCGGTGACCGAAGCCTCGTATACCAGGGCACAAGTGGCAGGCGGCCTGTATGATCAGAGTTCTCAAATCGACCTGACTGCTTGACTTTAAAGGAAAGGAAGTGATAAATGATGGCAGAAGTATCAGGTGTGGGAAGTCAAAGAACCATTGAAGAGATTATTGAGCAACAGGCCAAAAAGGCAAAGGAAACCCGCAATACAGGAGAACTGGGTAAGGATGATTTTTTGAAGCTTCTCATCACTCAAGTACAGAATCAGGATCCCATGAACCCCACCACCGACACGGACTTTATTGCTCAGATGGCGCAATTTAGCTCACTGGAACAAATGCAGAACCTGAACAAGACCTTTTCCTATTCCATGGGCTTTTCCATGATGGGAAAGTTTATTTCAGCAGAGGTAGCGGATGAAAAAACAGGCGAAACCCGCTACGTCAGTGGCAAGGTTGAGATGGTCCGCGTTGTGGACGGCGAGGTGTGTGCTGTTGTTGGAGAAACAGATGTGCCTCTCGGGAAAATATCTCAAGTCTCTGATGAGAGCATTGGCACCGGCGGTAGTGTAACAGACTTCAGCAGTATCATCGGTATGCTGGGTAAAACAACCATCAGCAATGCGGATGGCAGAACCAGTTCAATTGAGGGTATTATTACTTCAATTACCAAGGAACTCGACGGGCTTTACGCTAATTTGGATGAGGTGGATATTAAGCCTTATAACCTGGACATAGGTGCCTTTGAAAACGAAGAGGAATATGTCAAAGGCATGACAGGCAAAGAAGTCACCATAAGATTCAAGGATGAAAAGACCGGTGTCGAATTTAAGGTTACAGGAGTATTGCGTGCCGGATATAAGGGAACTGATGAAAAACTGCGTTTAGTTCTCGATGGCATCAAGGTTCCGGCAGGCAACATTTTCTCCGCTGAACGGATAGACCTTCTTTCCACTGAGCAAATGCTTCTGAATGCTATTTTGAAAGAACTACAGAAGCTCAACAATCCCGGTGGCGGCACAGAAGAACCGGAGGAGCCTGAGGAGCCTGGCGAACCTGGAGAACCTGAAGATCCCGGCGCAGCCGATGGAACATGATGGGAGGTAAGTCACTATGAATATTAACAATCGTCCCATCCAAAGCATTCATCAGGTCGCGGCCCCGGTAAAGCCAGTTGTCAAGAGCCCGATTCAGGGCAGAGGAATAGATTTTTCCACCATCCTGCATCAGACCCTCGACGAATCCAGGGAAGTCAAGATGTCAAAGCATGCGTCAATGCGCTTGGAGGCCCGCAATATCAATCTGGATCAGGATCAGGTGGAGCGGCTAAAAAGTGCGGTAGACAAGGCCTCGACAAAAGGGGTTAAGGACACGCTGGTCGTTATGGATGAAGTTGCCTTTGTGGTGAATGTCAGGGCCAGAACCGTTATAACGGCTGTTAACCAGGATGAGCTCCAGGACAATGTTTTTACCAACATTGACGGCGCAGTGTTTGCTTAGCGGCTAACTAAAAGTTAAATAATTACCGATATTATACGAGTCAACAATTACAGCCGGACCCATCGGGAGGCTGTTCGTTCCCGAACGACGGACGGAACGAGAACTCGAGGAGGTTGATTTTTTATGATGATGTCCATGTTTTCAAGCGTTTCAGGCTTGAAGGCTCATCAAACCCGAATGGACGTTATAGGCAATAATATTGCCAACGTCAATACTGTTGGCTTCAAAGGAAGCCGTGCTACCTTTCAGGAAATCTTTTCACAGACACTTTCATCAGCCAGTTCACCCGATGCCCTATCAGGCCGGGGTGGCGTCAACCCTATGCAGATCGGTCTTGGTATGAACGTGGATTCCATTGATGTCCAGATGGGTCGCGGCAGCGTTCAAAGAACCGAAAGCCCCACCGATCTTTCAATTGAGGGTGAAGGCTTCTTCATTGTAAGAAGCGGTAATGAAGGCGCTTATAATTTCACCAGAGCCGGGAATTTTACAATTGACAAGCAGGGCAACCTGGTAACGGCATCGGGCCAGAATGTTTATGGCTGGATGAAGTATACCTATGGGGATGACGGCTACCAATTCGACACCCAGGAAGCCATCAGGCCCCTTAATCTGTATGAAGATATCTACAATATGAACAAGCGCATCATTCCGGCCAAAGTGACCACCGAAGCCGTGCTGACAGGTAATCTGGATGCAACGGAAAAGCCGGTGGGCGGAGCGGGTGCTGTTGTTGCACAACTCGATGCGCTTAAGACGGATAGTGTGGATGCGGATGGAAAAACAGTAACCGGTGGAGACGGTATTCCTGATGACGGTGCAAATAATCTCGCCCCCCATTTTACTGTTCCTATTAATGTTTACGATGCTCTTGGAAACGAGTACAAGATAAACCTGAAGCTATGGAAAAACTATACCTATCGTAAGGATGATGCATCACCTCCGGAGACTTCCTGGTACTATGTTGTGGACGGTGGTAACAACGCCAGTACAGGCACTAAGCCTGCTAGCGGGTATTTAAAGTTTGATTCAAAAGGTAAAATTGTAACTAATGATCTCGATACTGATTTCGGTGTTAAAAAAGCCATTACCCTAACGCCTGGCCCTGAAGTAGGAGCTGAAGCCTTTACTTTCGAGCTTAACATGGAGCAGCTTTCTATGTACGCCGATGACTCCTCTGTGAAGACTGCCCGTGTTGATGGCTATGCCCCCGGTACCCTGGTGACTTTCGCAGTCGGCGGAGACGGTGTCATTACCGGTGTCTATGACAACGGCCGTCAGCAGCCCCTGGGTCAGATAGCCCTGGCTACCTTTGAGAACCCCGCAGGTCTCCAGAAGGTGGGCTCCAATCAGTTCGCACAGACCACCAACTCAGGTGACTTCAAGGTGGGAAGGCTGCCTGGAAGGGACGGAGCCGGTGTTTTGATTCCCGGAACCCTTGAAATGTCCAATGTGGACCTTGCCAAGCAGTTTACCGAGATGATCATCACCCAGAGAGGCTTCCAGGCCAACAGCAGGGTTATGACAACGTCTGACGAGATCCTTCAGGAGCTTGCCAACATTAAACGATAAAAGTGGATAAAGGGGCAGGGTAAGTCCTGCCCCTTGTCACAATAATGCATTTTTATTCAAAAATCTTAAGGAGGGTTCACAATGATTACTGTTACACGGTTTAATAAAACTCAGTTTGTCATTAATGCCGATTGGGTCGAAACAGTTGAATCTACGCCGGATACGGTTATAACCCTTACCAACGGCAAAAAGTTTGTTGTGGCCGAATCGGTTGAAGATATCATTCACCAGGTGATAGAATATAAGCAAAAAACTTTTATTCTTAACAGAATAATTAATACGAATGCAAAAAATGACGATAAATGACTTAGATCAATCGTCATAAAAGGAGTGTCACGCTTTGCAGGGAAAAACATTATATACAATCTTACTTGCAATTATTGCGGTTCTTACCCTGGCCCTTACGGTTATGGTTATCTTTCTTGTTACTACTTTTAACGGCAGAACCCCAGCGGTTGAGGATATTACCAAAAGACCGGTTGTTAAAGAGACTATTCCTCCTGAGGAACAAGCTGAGTTCAATTTATATGCCACAGGTGATAATGCTAACAGCAAAACAGATGCCCTCTTCAACTTGAAAAGCACCGAAGATCATCCCAACAGCTTTTTGATGGCCTCAATTTCTATCATATATGACGCGGGAGAGAAGAATAAGCTCCTGGAATCAAGAAAAGCATTCTTTGAGACATACTTAAGTCAACTTAAAGAAGCCACGATTGAGTATTTCAGAAAGAAGAACCTGGAAGATGTGCGGGCGGAAGACGCTATGCAGAAGTGCAGAGATGATTTGAAAGAGATTTACGGCCAAATAATAAGCGAGAGCTCCAAGGAGCAGATCATTCTTAGAATAGTCTTTGACAAATGGATTCCGCAATAATTAAGGAGGGAACTAAGTGGGCGACATACTTTCCCAAAATGAAATAGATAGCCTGCTGCAGCAACTTAATACAGGAGAGCTTGATGTCAAGGAGTTCAGTAAGGAAACGACTGAAAAGAAAGTACGGAGCCACGATTTCCGCCGCCCCAGCAAATTTGCCAAGGATCACATTCGTACCCTTCAAATCATCAATGAAAACTATGCGCGGTTATTGACCAACTTCTTATCAGGCTACTTAAGAACCCTTGTCCAGGTAGATGTACAAACTGTTCAAGCCCTGCAGTATTCGGAATTCACCAATTCCATTGCAAATCCTGCCGTATTGGGTATTGTCAATTTTCATCCCCTGCCGGGTTCCATTATTATGGAAATCAATCCAGCCATCGCCTATTCCCTAATCGATAGAATTCTGGGAGGGAGAGGCATGGGAATGGATAGGGTAAGAGGCTTTACCGAGATTGAGATAGCCATCCTTATGAGGCTTATTTCTCAGATGCTGGGCATTATGCGGGATCCTTGGGATAACGTAACCAAGCTTCGGCCCACCCTTGACAGGATTGAAACCAATGCACAATTTGCGCAGCTCATGTCCCCAAATGAAATGGTGGCTTTGGTGACATTTACAGCCAAGATCGGTGATGTGGAGGGGCTTTTGAATCTGTGTATCCCTCATATGACCGTTGAGCCCGTTATGACAAAGCTGACCACCAAGCTCTGGTTTTCCTTAATTGAGAAAGGTTCCACCGATGAATCCCGCCAGGCCATTGAGCAAAAGGTAGAGGAAACCAAAATTCCCATAACGGCAGTTTTAGGAAGAACAACGCTTTCAGTCCATGACTTTTTGATGCTTCAGCAGGGAGATGTCCTCCCGTTGAATACGGATGTGGATGGAAAGATAGAAGTAATAGTAGGAAATATGTTGAAATTTTACGGAAAGCCCGGTGCTCGTAACAAGAAGGTGGCTGTCAAGGTCACTGACATTCTACGAGAGGAGGAGGACTAAATGGGCGATATGTTATCTCAGGCAGAAATAGATGCCCTCTTGAACGGTGTAGATGTTGAAGATGAGCCGGTATCTGCAGAGCCCACCCCGGTTGTTAAAACTGAGCTTCTCAATAGCGAGGAAAGAGATGCATTGGGGGAGATCGGCAATATTAGTATGGGAACCTCTGCTACGACGCTTTATGCACTTTTAGGGCAGAAGGTCAACATCACCACCCCTCGGGTTGAGGAAACAACCTGGGAAGAGATCACCAAAATGTTTGTCAAGCCTTATGTAGCAGTAAGAGTGCAGTATACTCAAGGCTTGAAAGGTTATAACCTTCTGGTTATAAAGGAAGAGGATGTTAAAATAATTACTGACCTTATGATGGGCGGGGATGGTTACGGCAATATTCATGGTGAACTCAATGAGCTTCATTTAAGCGCCATCAGTGAAGCCATGAATCAGATGGTTGGGTCATCATCCACTTCTTTATCTTCCATGTTTGAAAAACGGGTGGATATTTCACCACCGGAATCCTCTCGTGTAGACTCCGGTTCAGACATTGAAAGAATAAGGATTGACCGGGAATCCCATATGGTCATGATCCTCTTCTCGCTAAAGGTAGGAGACCTTATAGACAGTGAAATTATGCAGATTCTTCCCATTTCTTTTGCAAAAGAGATGGTAGCCAATCTGTTAGCGCATAATCAACCCAAAGCCCCGATTATGCCCCCGCCTCAAAAGGAAACACCCGCGGCTGCGCAGATGCCTGTTCAAGCCATGCCCCAGCAACCGTTGCATACGCAGTATCCACCGCATCAGGCACCTGTTGAAATGCCTCAGATGCCGCATATGCAGCAGATGATGCCTCCTGCACAGCAAAATCCCTATGGGCAATATGGCTATCAAATGCCGCAGTATCCGCCCCAACAGCCTGTGTTTACATCAAATCCGGTGCAAGTTCAGCCGGCTCAGTTCCAGTCCTTCGAGGATGGTCTGGCCGATTTTGAGCGTAAGAATATTGGCCTTCTCATGGATGTCCCTCTCCAGATAGCAGTAGAGCTGGGTAGGACAACTAAAAAAATTAGAGAAATTCTGGAATTCGGGCAAGGCTCAATTATAGAATTGGACAAGCTTTCCGGGGAGCCTGTAGATATTATGGTTAACGGTAAAGCCATAGCCAAGGGAGAGGTTGTAGTCATTGATGAAAGCTTTGGTGTCAGAATAACAGACATCATTCATCCATCAAAAAGACTCTGATCTAAGGAGCAATCGAAACATAGATTTCGATCATCCCTAAACGAAAATGCTTTTAATTTGTCAAATTTTCAAATATAATTGATAAAGATTGGATCAGAGTGGTATAGTTTATAGTAACGTTAAATGTTTCAATGCTCTCGGATCCCGTTACTCTAATTGAAATTTTTAGGGAGAGGATATGACCTATGGCAAGTATACTGATCGTTGATGATGCGGCATTCATGCGTATGATGATCAAAGACATCCTTTCGAAGAATGGTTACACCGTTGTCGGTGAAGCTGAAAACGGAATAAAGGCAATTGAAAAATATAAGGAAGTGAATCCGGATCTTGTTATCATGGATATAACCATGCCTGAGATGGATGGCATTCAGGCCGTTAAGCAGATTAAAGCCCTTAACGGTGCGGCCAAGATCATTATGTGCTCGGCCATGGGTCAGCAGGCTATGGTCATTGAGTCTATCCAAGCCGGAGCCAGGGATTTCATTGTAAAGCCCTTCCAGGCAGAACGTGTTATTGAAGCTGTTAAAAAGGTTGTGGGTTAATCCTGTCCTTAGAAGGAAGGCATCCGCATGTTTTTTGAGATTATTGGTCTCCTTGTTGTTTTTGCAATCATTCTCCTGCTTTGCTATTATACTACAAGGTTTGTGGGTAAGAAATTTTCAGGCGGGACCAGAACTAAATCCATGAAAATTCTTGAGACCTTGCCCCTGGGTCTTGACCGAAGCCTTTACCTTATACTTGTAGGGAAAAAAACTTTTTTGTTTTTTTCCAGTAAAAAAGGCCTGGAGCTTGTCTCTGAAATTGAAATTGAGGAACTGACCGAGGAAGCCGCTCAAGAAAAAAACGAATCCACCAACATTTTTGACTTTAGTAAAATCTTCGAAAACTATTCAGGGTTAAGTCGGAAGACCTCCTTAAACAATAGTGAGGAACAGGGCAGGGAGAGTGAAGACTCCAGATCCAGTGATTTTGACGGGTCGAGCCATGTTGTGCGAGCTGACAGATCTCAATCCATTCTGGGTAGTATCAGACGATTACAGAAGATAAATGGCAGCAAGAAATAACTAAAGGAAAACAGACGGTGGTTCTATGCAAAAGAAAAAAATGATAGTATTTTTTATACTTATTCTGCTTTGCCTTGGCCTATTAAGCTCGGTGGTTTTTGCTGCACCGGGCATTTCCATTTCTGACAGCGGCATCACGATTAATTCAACCGATGATCCTCAAGAAATCAGTGCAAGTATAAAATTACTTTTGCTTCTAACCGTATTGACGCTGTTACCCTCCATCCTCATCATGATGACGTCATTTACGCGTATCATCATTATTCTGTCATTTCTTCGAAATTCAATGGGAACCCAACAAATTCCGCCCAATCAGGTTGTGATAGGGCTTGCTTTATTTTTAACCTTTTTTATCATGACACCGGTTATGTCCGATATCAACCAGAATGCTCTTCAGCCCTTTACTGAAAACAAAATTACGCTGGAAGAGACCATGGATCGATCGGCGGACACCGTTAAAGACTATATGCTTGAATATACCCGTGATAAGGATTTGGCGCTTTTTGCCAGCATTGCAAAGGTGGAGCCGCCGGAAAACCTGACGGACCTTCCCCTTACTGTCGTGGTTCCCGCATTTATGATCAGTGAATTAAATACCGCCTTCCGTATAGGCTTTATGCTTTATATTCCCTTCGTAGTTATTGACATGGTGGTAGCCAGTACACTGATGGCCATGGGTATGATGATGCTGCCTCCGGTTATGATCTCCATGCCTTTTAAAATTCTGCTGTTTTTACTAGTGGATGGGTGGAACCTTTTAACCGAAACCATTATAAAATCCTTTGTGCGATAGGGTCCAAATTTTCTTAAAGTGAGGAATGGGCATTGGAACAGTTTCTATTGGATATAGCCAGGGATGCTTTGATGACGATAATGAAGGTTGCGACTCCTGTCCTGGTCATTGGCCTGGTGGTGGGTCTCATTGTCAGTATTTTTCAGGCAACCACCCAGATTCAGGAGCAGTCCCTGCATTTTGTGCCTAAAATTCTGGCTATGCTGATATCCCTGCTGCTTTTAGGCTCCTGGATGCTGACCGTCATGAAGGAATTTACTTTAAGAATGTATCAGGACATGCTGCGTTTTATTGGGATGTAAAAGGTTTTATACTGACATCACCGGTTACCGAAATCAAAGATTTCGAACCAGTGCCGAGTCAGTGAAACTCGGGGCGGGGGATATTTAGATTCTCGTTTTAGAATGGGGAAGAGCACATGGCAACCATACCCTTTGATTTTCTCATGGATATATGGAACATTTTCTTGCTTGTATTTGTACGGATTACGGGCTTGTTTTTTTTATCCCCTATTTTTGGAAGGCGCAATATCCCAAACTATTTCAAAATCGGCTTTTGTTTCATGTTTGCTATCATTGTGGCCAATTCGGTTCCTGTTCCCGATCTTAAAGCATACAGCTCCTTGGGGGCATATGCGGTTCTTATCGCCAAGGAGCTTTTGGTGGGGCTTATATTGGGATTCATTTCCTACATGCTTTTTTCAAGTATTTATATAGCAGGCCAACTGATTGATATGCGTATTGGTTTTGGTATGGTGTCTGTTTTTGATCCGCTCAGCAATGTTCAGATACCCATTACTGCCGACTTTTATGCAATCTTTGCCACCCTGTTCATGCTGGTTACCGACTCCCATCATCTATTAATTCAGGCCATGGTGGACAGCTATACCCTTCTTCCTTTAAGTGAAGCCCAATTTAGCGGGGAGCTCTTAAAGCAGGTGGTCGATCTTTTTACCAAGGTTTTTATCATCGGCTTTAAAATCGCAGCGCCTATTACCGTCGCTATACTGATAACCGACCTGGCTCTTGGTATTATCTCAAAAAGTATGCCTCAATTGAATGTTTTTATGCTGGGTATGCCCGTGAAAGTAATCATGGGGCTTGTCATAATTCTCCTGACTGTTGGCGCTTTTAAGGGTATTGTTAATGTCATCATCCAGGGAACCTATGAGGAGATTTACAAGCTTCTGAAGCTGGCAAGAGGAGTAAAATCATGAAGCGGACCGCTGCGTTCCTTCAATTTCATAATAGGATTAAAACCAGGCCGGTTCCTGCCAAGGGTCTTAAATCTATTAATCTCCAGCTTTTTGCAGACAATTCGGACAAGACTGAAAAGGCAACTCCCAAAAAACGACAGGATCTAAGGAAAAAAGGCCAGGTCATGCAGAGCCGGGAGCTTCCGTCAACCCTGATCCTGCTGATCATGTTTATTTCAGTCAGGATTTTCGGCAACTTTATTTATCAGGAATGCAAGTCGGTTTTTCATTTGTTTTTAACTGAAACGTCAGCCTATAATCTCCAGGATCCCTCTGAAATTATGCGTCTGGTGACTTATGTCGTACTTGAGATTGTAAAAATGTCGGCACCTTTTTTTATCATAGCCATGATTATGGGAGCTCTGGGCACCTATGTTCAGATAGGCTTTCTCTTTACGACAGAGACTCTAAAACCCAAGTTCTCAAACCTCAACCCCTTTAAAGGGCTGAAAAAAATTTTTTCGTCCCGTTCTTTATTTGAATTGATAAAATCTATTGCAAAGGTTACTCTTGTCGGTTGGATTGCATGGACATCCATAAGAGGTGAATTCGCCAATATGATGAAGCTTATGGATTTGGAAATCGGCCCGCTGACACTTTATCTCATCAATGCTTCGCTTGATATTGCTATAAAAATCTGTTTTTCATTGTTGGCTATCGCAGCAGTGGATTATTTCTTTCAATGGCGAAAGCATGAGAAGGAAATTCGTATGAGCAAGCAGGAGATAAAGGAAGAATACAAGCAGGTAGAGGGTAATCCCGAAATTAAAAGTAAAATCAAGCAAAAGCAAAGGGAAATTTCCATGCGCCGAATGCTCAAGGATGTGCCCAAGGCGGATGTGGTCATTACCAACCCCACCCATTATGCCATTGCCATAAAATATGATCCCAATAAGATGTCAGCACCTTATGTCCTTGCTAAAGGTGTCGATTTTATGGCCCAGCGCATAAAAGAAGTGGCCAAGGAAAACAAGGTTCATACCATGGAAAACAGACCTCTGGCACAGGCTCTTTACAATACTGTGGAGGTTGGCGAGGCTGTTCCTCCCGAGCTGTATAAGGCTGTGGCTGAAGTCCTGGCCTTCGTGTACGGCCTTCAAGGCAAGAAGCCGGGTGACAGCGCTTGACGGTCCCACTAAAAACATGCTATTGTCTTAGGCATTGCTTTATTATAAAATGGTGATATATGACAAGTTTCTTGCATCTGCGACAAGTATGATACTGAGTGGAAAAAGAACAATACTAAAGAAAATGGTATTGAAAATACCGGAGGAATCTACATGAACAACAGAAATCTGATGGTTGCCGTATGTGTCGTTTTCATAGTCCTGTTTATCATCGTGCCCATACCTTCCTTTCTGTTGGATGTTTTATTAGTCATCAATATAGCTTTGTCATTCCTTATACTCATTAACGCCATTTATGCCATTGATGCACTTTCTATGGCAGCTTTTCCGACCTTGCTGCTTTTTACGACACTCTATCGTTTATCTCTCAATATCATTTCTACCCGTCTCATTATAGGCAAGGGTGAAGCCGGTGAGGTTATACACGGCTTCGGAAAATTTGTGGGTGGAAACGATTTAATTGTGGGTTTTATTGTCTTTTTGATTATTATGGTTGCCCAGTTTCTTGTCATAACCAAGGGTGCCGAACGCGTATCCGAGGTGGCAGCCCGATTTACCCTCGATGCCATGCCGGGTAAACAAATGGCCATTGATGCCGATTTGAATTCAGGTCTTATCAATGAAACCGATGCTAAGGAAAGACGTAAAAGAATTCAACGAGAAGCCGATTTTTACGGCTCCATGGATGGTGCCACTAAATTTGTAAAGAATGACGCAATCTTCGGCATTATCGCCACAGCCCTCAACGTTATCGGGGGCATTATCATGGGAATGATGAGAGATGGCGATACTATTGAAGTTGTGCTGGAACGCTATACCATTCTTACTATCGGCGACGGATTGGTCAGCCAGATTCCTTCTCTATTAATAGCTATTGCCACAGGTATCATTGTTACACGCGCGGCTTCCGACGGAGATTTGGGAAGCGATATCATCAGGCAGCTCTTTAATAGCCCCCGTGTTCTCTATATAGCCGCGGGAGCTTGTCTTATATTGGTTCCTGTTCTATGGCAGTGGTCACTGCTATTGGTAGCGGGATTTCTGATCTATCTGGGAACCCGTATCCAGAATATGGCCCAGGAGGTTACCAAACAGGAAGAGCTTAAGGTTGAGGAACAGGAAGTAGAAGAGATCAGAAAACCCGAGAATGTGGTCTCGCTCCTTCAAATAGACCCTATCGAGCTTGAGTTCGGCTATGCGGTCATTCCGCTGGCGGACAAAAATCAGGGAGGAGATCTCCTGGACCGTGTGGTCATGATACGCCGCCAACTGGCTCTCGAGCTGGGTGTTATTGTTCCTATCATCCGTTTACGGGATAATATTCAACTCTCTCCCAATCAATATGTCATTAAGATCAAAGGTGTTGAAGTGGCTAGAGGAGAGCTTATACTGGATCACTTCATGGCGATGAACCCCGGCACCGCAGACGAGGATATCGGCGGTATCCCCACTACAGAGCCTGCCTTTGGTCTGCCGGCCCTCTGGATCCCCGATACAATGCGAGACAGAGCTGAAATGATGGGTTATACCGTTGTTGATCCGCCATCCATTGTAGCAACCCATATGACTGAGATTGTCAGACGTCACATCCATGAGCTTTTAGGCAGGCAGGATGTCCAGACGCTGATTGATAATGTCAGAACCACGTACCCGGCCATTGTTGACGAATTAATTCCTAAGATCATGGCCTTGGGCGAGATACAGAAGGTTTTAGCCAACCTGCTTCGGGAGGGCGTATCCATTCGGGATATGGTTACCATTTTGGAAACTCTTGCTGATTATGCGCCCATAACCCGGGATACAGACATGCTGACGGAATATGTCCGCCAGGGCCTGGGCAGGGCTATTTCCAAGACCTATCTTAACAACAGCAATTCAGAGGTTATTACCCTGGATCCAAAGCTTGAACAAATGATACTGGATTCTGTTCAAAAAACTGAAGCTGGGTCCTATATGGCCATGGAGCCTTCCGTAAGCAACCGCATTGTGTCCAATGCGGCCAGCATGTCTGAGAAAATGGCGCAAAAAGGAAAGCAACCTATAATCCTTGCATCTCCTGTGGTCAGGCTTTATTTTAAGCGGCTCACCGAGCATGCTATTCCCGGATTGGTTGTGCTGTCCTACAACGAGCTTGATCCTACTCTCGAGGTGAATGCCGTGGGTATGGTCAGTATTTAAAAGGAAACGTTTCAAAGAAGATAAGATGTCGGCAAAATGCAATAAAAGCCAAAAAGAAAGGATCGGGGGTACAAAATGAAGATACGCAGGTACACATGCAAGGATATGCAGGAAGCCTTGCTCAAGGTCAAAATGGATCTTGGGAGTGAAGCTGTGATCATGAATAGCCGTAAGGTTAAACCCAAAGGCTTTTTCGGAATTTTTGCAAAACCCTTGATCGAAGTGGTGGCGGCTATCGATGATGATCTTGTCCGTCCGTCCAGGCCAAATCCTTACCAACAGAGGCCGGCGACCGCTTATTCAACTTATCAGCAGCCTCCATTGCGGTCTTCCGTGGTGAGGGAAGATCCTGAGCCTAATCTATACGGTTATACAAACAAGGAACCAAGAACAGCTAGTCCTGAATATAAAGTGCCCGAGCCAAAAGCTCGAGAGGCTATTTTATCCGATGCTTCCCATGCAAAGGAAAACAAAAGAATAGCGGATCTTGAAAGCAAGGTCAATAATATGGGTAATATTCTGGATCAAATTTATCAGGCTGTGCAGGTTAAGGATCAGCCTGAACAGGTAAAAAAACCAGAAGCTCCTCCTGTGATTGCACCTAAAACTGTTCCTTGTGAGGAAAGCCTGAACTGTTTGAGAGATATCCTTTATGAGCAAGATGTGGAGCCCAGGCTCATTGACAAGATCATAGACAAAATTATTGAGAGAGGCGGCCATGCACTTAGGCGGGAAGAGATTTTCGGGCTTGCCGGTAGGGTCATGACGGTGCTTATGGGTGAACCTGAACCCATAACAATCAAAGATCACAAACCCCATGTGGTTTTATTCATTGGGCCTACAGGTGTTGGAAAAACTACCACTTTAGCTAAAATTGCGGCTGACTTCACCCTGACCCGGCAAAAAAAGGTGGGGCTTATCACGGCTGACACCTATAGAATAGCGGCGGTTGAACAGCTTAAAACCTACGCTGAAATTTTAAACCTTCAGGTGAATGTGGTCTATTCTCCCAATGAAATAAAGGATGCGGTAGAACGTTTGTCGGATAATGACCTCATCCTTATTGATACGGCAGGGAGAAGCCATAAGAACAAAGCACATTTTAATGAACTGAAAACGCTGATAAGCGCTGTCAACGCAGATGAGACCTTTTTGGTCATGAGCTGCAACACAAGCCGTATGGCCATAAAAGAAATTTGTGAATATTATGCCTTTATTAAAAACTATAAGCTTCTTTTTACCAAACTTGACGAGTCGCCGGTCCCCGGTATTATCCTCAATGCGCGGTATTTGACTGGCAAGCCCCTTTCCTACACCACAGCCGGTCAAAGTGTCCCTGATGATCTGGATATTGCCGACGTCAGGCAGCTGGCCACAAGTATTTTGGCTAAAGACAGCATGCAGATTAAACCCTTCATCAGAGGAGGTGTTGAGGTACCATGAACGATCAGGCAGAAACACTCCGAAAAATAATGGATCATATGAAGCTTAAGGATGAAAGCCAGGAGGGCGTGAAAGAATTGCCTTCCAAGCAAGCAAGGGTCATAACCGTTACCAGCGGTAAAGGAGGTGTCGGAAAAACCAACATCACCATTAATCTTGCTCTTGCCATAAGCAAAATGGGTTTAAAGGTCGTTATTCTAGATGTGGACTTTGGTCTTGGCAATATTGATGTGCTATTCGGAATTGTTCCGAAGTATACACTTTTGGATCTCATTCATGAGGAAAAGAGCATATTCGAGGTTTTAACAGACGGACCTGATAATATTAAGTTTTTGTCAGGGGGTTCGGGCGTGGAAGAGCTTATCCGTCTGGACCGTAAGCAACTAAGACAATTTGTTACAAAAATTAATCTTCTTGACAAGCTTTTCGATGTCATACTCATTGATACAGGAGCAGGACTTTCGCAGAACGTCATGAGTTTTATTATGGCTGCGGATGAAGTGATTCTTGTGACTACTCCGGAGCCTACTGCTATAACTGATGCCTATGCTCTGGTTAAGATGGTTTCAAGGAGAGATCGTAAAAAACAAATTAAGGTTTTAGTAAACAAAGCTGAAACTGTTAAGGAAGCCGAGGAAATTGCCAGTAAACTCAGTGTCGTTTCTGAAAAATTTTTGTCATTTAAGCTTTTAAAACTTGGGTATATATTATATGATGACACTGTGACAAAAAGTGTCAAAATGCAGAAGCCCTTTAGCCTTTACAGTCCTAAGTGCTTAGCTTCTAAAAACATGACGGAGGTTGCCGAAAACCTGTTTTCCTCTGTAAATTCTGACAGAATACAGGGAGCGAAGGGATTTATTTCTAAACTATTGTCTATTTTTGGTGCATGAATCGCTCGAAATATGGTATAATCTAAACTAATTAAGAAATGGCTAAAATATTTATTTTAGTCCATACGAAGTGAAACTTGAGAATTTAATAGGCTAATATAAATATAATGAGGTTTGTTTAGATGGAAGCTATCAATCTTACTTTAGGTAACAAACTTGAGCTGGAGTTGTATAACAGCAAATTCGAACGTATTGCGCCGATATTAGTAAGTCAGTTTGAAGCATTGTTGTCTGATGGCACGATGGAGATTTTGGCTCCCATCCATGAAGGCAGGCTTTATCCGGTTCATCGGGATACTTTCATGGATGTGATTTACGAGCGGAACGGGGACTTGTTTAAATTCCTGGCCGTTTATTTAGAGCGAAAAGTGTCGGGGAATATTTATCTTTTAAGAATACAACCCAGATCGGAAGAAGAGCGTCTGCAGCGAAGAACCTTTTTCAGATTCAGTTGCTTATTGAACATCAAGTACCGCTCGTTTGAACATAAAGAGACAAAAAGCGAAGGTCGCGGAGAGTTTAAGGAGACTATAACCAAGGATTTGAGCGGAGGAGGCATCTGCCTTCTGGTTAAAGAGAAACCGCGTAATGGCTGGTTTTTGGAGGGCATTATCAATGTTGGGACAGAGGTGCGTTTTATAGGACGAATTGTTCGTGTGAATAATGTCCAAGAGAAGGGTATATTTAGTTATGAAGTCGGTGTTGTATTTGATGATATAAAGAATATGGATCGAGAAAGGATCATTGGTTACATTTTTGATTCACAGAGGAAATTGCTTAAAAAAGGCTGGTCTGGTAAATGAACAGTAACAAAATAAAGGTACTTATCGTGGATGATTCTGCGTTTATGCGCAGGGTTATTCAGAACGTGTTTGAGCAGGATCCGGAGATTGATGTGGTAGGGGTTGCAAAAGACGGACTTGAAGCGTTAAAGAAGGCAAGAGAGCTTAATCCTGATGTCATTACTCTGGATGTTGAGATGCCATTAATGGATGGGATAAGCTGCCTTGAAAATTTACAAAAGCAGGGTTCTTATGGCATTATTATGGTTAGCAGCTTTACACTGGAAAGAGCTAATGCGACCATACGGGCACTGGAGCTCGGCGCCTTTGATTTTATCACAAAGCCCGGAAGCGTTTTTGATTTGTCTTCGGAGGTCAAACGTAACGAAATCATTACCAAGGTCAAGCTTGCCAACCGAACCTTGAAAAAAGCAGAAACACTGAGTCATTTAGAAAAAAGAGAACTCAAAAGCGATCTGGATGAAAAAGACGGATCAGCTGAATTGAAATATATAGTAGCAATAGGAATCTCCACTGGCGGCCCAAGAGCGCTTTCAACTATCCTTCCTGAGTTTCCGGCCCACCTTCCGGCAGCTGTTGTCATTGTGCAGCATATGCCGCCCGGGTTTACACGATCATTAGCTGTCAGGCTTAATGAAACCTGCCGGCTTTTTGTCAAGGAAGCGGAGGATAATGATGTTCTTCGAGCAGGTTCAGTTTATATAGCGCCGGGCGATCATCACTTAACCTTCGTAAGTGAAGGTCAGTTTACACGTATTAAGCTGACCAAGGATCCACCAACCGGGGGATTCAGACCCAGCGCCGATGTTATGATGACTTCTTTGGCCAAGGCGCAAACCCAGCCTGTTATTGGTGTTATAATGACGGGAATGGGGAATGACGGAAGTAAGGGTTTGACAGAATTAAAAACGAAGAAATCTGCCTTTGTTATTGCGCAAGACGAGAGCAGCAGTATCGTTTACGGAATGCCCAGGGCAGCTGTAGAGCTGGGGATAGTGGATAAAACCGTTCCTCTGCAAGAAATACCAACCTGTATAATGAATTTCATGGGGGTGCGCCAGTAATGGATATGAACCAATACCTCGACATATTCGTGGAAGAGTCAAAAGAGCATTTACAGCTTCTCAATTCCTCACTTTTGGAGTTAGAGAAAAATAATCGGGACAAGGCTGTACTTAACGAAATCTTCCGTGTTGCCCATACTTTAAAAGGTATGGCGGGAACCATGGGTTACACCAAGATGCAAGTCTTGACCCATGATATGGAAGATGTATTGGATGCACTTCGCAATGAGCGCATATTAGCCGATTCAAATATGGTGGATGTACTGTTTAAGTGTCTGGATGCCTTGGAGACCTATGTTAACACAATTATGGCTACAGGTCATGAGGGCAGCGAATCCTTCACCGATGTAATCGAAGCTCTGGCTAATATTTTAAAAACCGGTGGTGCGATACATACTCAGGAAAACAGTGCCGGAAAGCCGGCTCCTAAAGCATCAGCGGATGCTTTGGACAAGCCTACCGTTGAGTTTAACCAATACGATGTTAATGTTATCAATAAAGCCCTCGAGATTGATATGAATGTTTTTGAGATTCATGTTATTTTTGATAAGGGTTGTCTTTTAAAAGCAGCTCGCGCTTTTATCGTTTTCCAGATTTTAGAGAAGAATTCCGAGGTTATCAAATCGGTTCCCAAGGTTGAAGATATAGAAGACGAAAGGTTTGACTATGAATTTACCGTCATTGTCATAACCAAACAGTCCAAGGAGTTTTTTGAAAGAGAGATCAATTCCGTTGCGGAGATCGCGAGCGTAAAAGTTGTTGCCATACACCCTGAGAATATGGATGCAAACCTCTCAAAGGAAGAAGCAGCGGTGGCAGCAGCGGCACTTATGGACTACAGCAAAAGTGCAGAAGCAGGCTCCAAAAATTCCGACAAGGAAGAGCAGTCCGGTAAAAAAGCTCAAAAGACAGGAAAAACAGTACGTGTTGACATTGACCGGCTGGATACCCTCATGAATCTGGTGAGTGAGCTTATCATCATTAAAACAAGGTTGGACGAAGCAAGCCGTGGCAGCACCGATGCAGATATTGAGAGTATTGAATATCTTGAACGAATTACCACAAGTCTACATGACGCTGTTATGAAGGTTAGAATGGTGCCGGTTGAAACAGTCTTTAACCGATTCCCCAGAATGATACGGGACATTGCGAGAGAACTTGACAAGGATATAGAACTGCATATGTCAGGTGAGGAGACCGAGCTTGACCGGACCGTTATAGATGAGATCGGTGATCCCCTTATCCATATCCTCAGAAATTCCGCCGATCATGGTCTGGAAACCCATGAAGAAAGATCAAAGGTGGGCAAGCCCACAGCAGGGAATATCTATCTGCGTGCTTATCAGGATGGTAACAATGTCATCATTGAAGTAGAGGATGATGGTCGGGGCATTAATGTCAACAAGGTTAGAAAGAAGATTATAGAAAAGGGTCTTGAATCTGCGGAAATCGTAGGATCATTTTCTGACAAGGAAGCTATTGAGTTCCTCTTTAAGCCCAGCTTCAGCACTGCTGATAAGGTAACGGATCTTTCAGGCAGAGGCGTTGGCTTGGATGTAGTTAAAACAAAGATTGAAGCCTTGGGTGGCATTGTTGAAGTAGAAACACAGATGGGAAAAGGGAGCAAGTTTATCATTCGATTGCCCCTGACACTGGCCATTATTCAGGCCCTCCTGGTTAAAATCGGTCATGAGAAATATGCCATACCTTTAGGTTCCATCCAAGAAATAGACAATATTAAGCCCAGTGATCTTCGCCTGGTCAGAAATCAGGAGGTCATAATCTTACGCGAGGCGGTCATTCCTGTTGTCCGTCTGGACAAGGTTTTGGGTGTACCGGGCACGCTTGCGGACAGTGAGAAGAAGTATCTCACCTGTGTCATAGTCAAAAAGGGAGATAAGCTGTCGGCCTTTACAGTCGATGCACTTATTGGTCAGCAGGAAATCGTAATTAAATCTCTCGGCAAGGTTATGGCAAGTGTGAAATGTATTGCAGGTGCTACCATTTTAGGTGATGGCAATGTAGCCCTTATTGTGGATGTTAACTCGCTTGCCCTGTGAGCGAAAAGCTGTATGGAGATAAAGGGGGTCCAAAGCTGTGGAATCGAAGAATAGTGTTAAGGAAGCCAGACAATTTGTAGTGTTTAAAGTGGCAGACCAAGAGTTTGGAGCAGACATACATAAGGTTTCTATTATTGAAAAAGCCTTGAACATAGCCAGAGTTCCCACCACTCCCGTGTACATGAAGGGTGTGGTTAACTTAAGAGGTGAGATCATTCCCATCATGAGTATACGCTTGAAGTTCGGCTTACCCGAAATAGAAGCTGATGATGACACGCGTATTATCATGTTTAAATTTAATGATGTAACACTGGGGGTTATTGTGGACGCAGTTGCTGAGGTTGTGTCATTAAAAGAAAATGATATTGAGAGTGTGACTTCCATCACCAGTGACAGAAGCCTGGATTATATCATCGGTATAGCCAATATTCAAGGAAGGCTCATCACTCTTCTCAACATAGAGAAGCTTATTATGGAGCTTGTAACGAAAGAATAATCTGAAAGGTGAAGTGACAAAATGGCGGACAGCCTTGAATTTACCGCTCTGGACAGCTTTCAGCTTGATGTACTCAAGGAGATCGGGAATATTGGTGCAGGGAATGCAGCAACCGCTCTCGCTAAAATGTTGGATAAAAAGATTGATATGAAGGTTCCTCAGATAAAAGTCATGAAGTTCTCCGAGGTCAGCGATGTCCTTGGCGGTGCTGAGACACAGGTTGTAGGACTTCTTTTAAGTGTTCACGGCGATATTAACGGCAGTATGATGTTTATTCTCGATTACCAAAGTGCCCAGCTACTTGTTAACATTTTAATGGGGAGACCTACCAGAGCCGAGTTGGAATATGATGAGATGACCTGTTCAGCTTTAAAGGAAATAGGAAATATTCTTGCGGGCTCTTACCTCTCGGCTTTATCGAATTTAACAAATCTGAAAATTATGCCCGGTGTTCCTGGTCTTGCCATTGATATGGCGGGTGCCATCTTGAGTGTTCCTGCTATTGAATTCAGTAAGAATTCAGATACCGTTTTATATATAGAAAATGAATTCACAGACGGGTTAGACAGCGTTGTCGGTAATTTGTTCCTGGTGCCGGATGAGGTTTCTTATGTCCGTTTGCTGCATGCATTAGGGGTAGTATAATGTTTGAGCTGATAAAGGTAGGGATGGCTGATCTTAAGGTAGCTTACCACCCTTCCGTTTTAACCACACTGGGTCTTGGGTCCTGTGTGGGTATTGCCTTATATGACTATAGGAGAAAAATAATAGGTTTGGCGCATATTATGCTGCCTAGCTCCAGAATTGCCACAGCCACGACTAATCGCGCAAAGTTTGCAGATACAGGCATTGTAGACCTTGTAAATGGAATGGTAGCTCTTGGAGCCGATCGCAGAATATTGGTTGCTAAGATAGCCGGTGGTGCCCAGATGTTCGCTTTTGCAAGCGCCAATGAGACCATGAAGATAGGATTGCGGAACAGTGAAGCTGCTCGTATGATACTTGCAGAGATGAGTATTCCTATTTTAAGTGAAGATACAGGAGGGAATGTTGGTCGAACCATTGAGATTTCTTCAGAAGACGGACGGCTCATGGTCAAGACTATCGGCTCCGGGGTCAAATATATATAAGTGAGGGTGTTATATGGATTATGTCCGTAAGCTGCCTCTGCTGATGGCTGTAGCAAGTGCACTTATTGTAGGTACAGGGGGCTGTGCACAAAAGGTATCGAATAAAGAAAATATGCTCAATATGCTCATTATCATGGTCGTCTTCTATATAGCGGGACATTTTATCAAATATATGATAAATGGTGTTCTGGAAACAAAAAGGATAAAGGATGAGGAGATACTACAGGAGCAAAAGCGGATTGAGCAGGAAAAAAACAACGAAGAGATAAGCAAGAGGCGAGCAGGGAAAACAAAGGGATTGTCACTGGATCTTGTAGCTGATGACGATCTGGATTTTGAAAGCACAGATGAAGAATTCGACGCTCTTCCGGTTGCAGACTTCATCAAAAAAGAACTGAATCTATAAGGTCAGTTAAAATATACGATCAAGATGACTTCCTGTGTCAGATCCTTCTGAAAGGAAGATGGAGGTAAAGATGTCGGCATCTGTTTCTCAGAGGCAGCAGGAATTATGGAAAAGATACAGCGAATTAAAGGAAGCTGTCATCAAAGAGCAGTTAATTATTGAATATGCCGATCTGGTCAAGTTTGTGGCTGGTCGCTTAAGCATTTATTTTGGCTCCAACGTAGAATATGATGATTTGGTAGGCTATGGCGTATTTGGCCTTATTGATGCCATCGATAAATTTGACTTGTCTAAGAAGGTCAAGTTTGAGACTTATGCCTCACTTAGAATAAGAGGCGCCATTATAGACTCTATCAGGGAGCAGGATTGGGCACCCCGATCATTGAGGAAAAAGGGGAAGGAGCTTGAAAAGGCTTATTTTGAGATAGAGAACCAATTGGGGCACTCGGCATCGGATCAGGAAGTAGCTGACAGGCTTGGCATAACGGCCGATGAACTCAACAAGCTATTACAGGAAGTTAACATGTCCCAGATGATTTCTTTGGAAGATTACCTGGAGCAAAACCATGAAACCGGCTTCGACCCCCTTTCCATGGACAAGGATATCAATCAGCCCGAACAGCGCATGGAGATTGTCGAGCTTAAGGAAACCCTATCAGAAGCAATTGAGAAGCTGCCGGAAAAGGAACGCATCGTTGTAACACTCTATTACTACGAAGAATTGACGCTAAAAGAAATCAGCGCCATTATGAAGGTCTCTGAGTCAAGAATTTCACAGCTTCATACCAAAGCCATTATGAGGATGAGAGGTAAACTGGAGAGGCAGAAGAGCGCGATCCTGTAAGGAGTTTTGAAATGCAAGAGGAAAACACGCACAAAATTTCTGGCTATAGCTTGACCTATGAAAAAGACGGTGTCTATCTCACGGTCTCTAAGCCCGTGGACTTTTTTTCCCGAATAAACGAAACTGATTTTCTTAGTCTCATTCACAGAAAAAAAATTCGTAATTTCAATGCAAATACCATATCCGATGCCATTAAACGCTGTGATGGCGAACCCGTAAAAATTGCAGAACCACAAGAAGAAGCTCGGATTGATTGCTCAGTAGAGGCCGTAGTCTCTCAGGACAAAATGAAAGCCTTTGTTGTATTGAGCCCGCCTGAAGGTGATGGGGCACTTCCAACCATAGGGGCTATTGTACAGGCATTGTATTCAAAAGGCGTAGTTTTTGGTATGAGTGAGGAGAAAATCAAAGAGCTGGCGTCAAATCCCGTTTACAATAGACAGGTGCTGGCTGCCGAGGGTGTGAGCCCTCAAAATGGGAAAAACGGAGAAGTACGTTATCTCATTGATATTAATAAAGACAGAAAACCCGCTATTATGGAAGACGGAACTGTCAACTTTAAAGATATGAATCTGATTGAAAATATCATCAAAGGTCAGAAGCTTGCTGAGCTCATCCCTCCCATACCCGGAAGGCACGGAAAAAATCTTGTGGGAGCAGAGCTTAAGGCTATCGACGGTAAGCCTGCTGTCATTCACAGAGGAAGAAATGTTGTCTTAAGCTCTGATGGTCAGGAGCTCTTTGCGGATATTGACGGCCAGCTCCTCTATGCCGATGGGAAGATAAGCGTTTTTGCAACTCATGAGGTTAAGGCTGATGTGGATAATTCAACCGGTAATATCAAGTTTATCGGAAATGTCGTCGTACGGGGCAATGTTCTTTCAGGGTTTGAAATTGAGGCCGGGGGATACATTGAAGTTAACGGAGTTGCGGAAGGTGCTACCTTAAAAGCTGGCGGTGATATCATCTTAAAGAGAGGCATGGTTGGCAACAATAAGGGAGTGCTTGTAGCCGGAGGAGACATCATCGCGAAATTCATTGAAAGCTCCACTATAGAAGCACGTGGTGATATCAAGGCCGAGGCTATCATGCATAGCGATATCAAGTGCGGAAACAAGCTTGAACTTGGTGGCAGGAAAGCCCTCCTGGTAGGTGGTACTGTCCGTGTCGGGAGACTTGTAGAGCTTAAATATCTAGGCAGCCAGATGTCAACGGCGACAATTGTGGAGGTAGGCGTAGATCCTCATCTTCGCGAGCGCCTTAAATTTCTGAAGGGTGACCTGATCAAAATGGAGGAAGGTCTTTTAAAGTCCAATCAAGCCATTACACTTCTAAATAAGCTAAAAAATATCGGTGAGCTTTCCCTTGAAAAGCGTGAAATTCTGGCTAAGAGTACACGTGCTAAATTTTTCTATGAGAATAAGCTTCAGGAATACAAAAAAGAGATTGCAGACATCGAAGAAAAGCTTCAGCATGGAGCAAACGGAAAAATCAGGGTATTGGGCAGCGTATATCCGGGGGTAAGGATTGCCATCGGTAACAGCATGTTGTATATTAAAGAGGAGGCTCAATATTGTACACTTTATAGTGATGGGGTCGATATCCGTTTCGGAACTCTTTAAAAAGAGGAGGAATCTGTATGTCAATAAGACCGGTAGATTACCAGATACTCATGCCAAAAGTCAATGAAATGGCTAAAATTCAGAGTTCCGAGCATCAAAAGGTTATGGGTCAGGTTCAACAGCAAGCAGAGAGTTCAATCAAACGAGCCCATCAGGATACCAAAAGCGTGCATTCCCAAAAGGAAGCCCAGAAAACCGTCATAACAGAGAAGCAAAAAAATCAAGGCAGAGGCAAAGGCCAGGGGAAGAAGGAAAAGGACGCTCAGGATGAGAACAAGAATAAATCAGATCTGTTAAAACCAAGGGTTCGGGAGCGGCATACTATTGATATCAGATTATAACGAGAGTTTAAATGTCCCCAGTCTCGAGTTTCACTGACTCGGTACCCGTTGCCTTTAGGGGTTCGAAATCTTTGATTAAAGAAACGTTTCTGCGGGAAACGTTTCATAGGTAACCGGTGATGTCAGTATAAAGCATGAATTTTTACATATACAAAAAGGTCATGATTTACTTAAGATGAAATGATAGAGGTGTTATGAAATGGCAGTGTTCTTTACTTGCATTATTCTAATCGGATCGGTCATTACCCTATTTGCTTTTTTTCTAATGTTGGCTGAAAAACGCCGTCTTCATGATTATCGCACTGATGTGAAAGAAAAAAAAGAAGACTTGATAAAGGTTATTGAGGATGCAGAAGAGCTCATTTCCGAAATGAACCGTTTTTCTGATTATGTCGTTACTCAGATTGAAGAAAAACATACAAGTCTGACAGGTTCCATCAAGGAGGCCGAATTGAAAATTGAGCTTTTCAACTCGCCCCTAAAGCCGGCGGAGCTTATTAATGCCGCACCTTTATATGATGAGGCTTCTATTGAAAAAATCATTGATGAGGAAAAACAGCCAGTCCGAGAGAGCCATACAAGCTCGGAGAATCAGACAATCCCTGTTCGTAAGGGCAAGGTGCTTACTTTTGATGTCAAGCGCCGGGAAATCATGAAGCTTGCCAAAAAAGGACTGGACAGTACTGAAATTGCTCGTCAACTGAATTGTGGCAAGGGAGAAATTGAACTGATTGCCAGAATGGGAAGGTAATTTCAAGTGAAGCTGATTGATGGGAAAAGCGTTCTTCTGGGAATGGGTCTGGGAATCATTCTGACCTCACTGCTCGGTGTTATTTTTTTTATGGGTTATAAGCCGGAGCTCTCTGATACGGAAGTTATCGGATTGGCCCGGAAGCTGGGGATGGTGGATCGCTTTGAACAGGGAGAAGATATCAAGAGAAAGGCTGACGGTACCCTTCTTTTCATTGTTCACCAAAATGAATCCTTTACAGAGGTCTCAAAAAGACTTTATGACGCCGGAATCATTGAAAGCTCCATTGAGTTTGAGATTATGATAAAGAAGGAAAAACTTGAACAATCCATAAAGGCCGGGACGTACAGCGTTAGCTTCAAGGATGATGCCAAGACCATTATAGAAAAAATCACATCCGAGTAGTAAAGCTTAAGTTTAAAATCAATCAGAGTGGCAGCAATACAAGTCTTGATTTTGAAAGAGCCATGTGCTAATATAATAAAGCAACATGCCGATGTGATGGAATTGGCAGACGTAGTGGACTCAAAATCCACCGGTGGCAACACCGTGCCGGTTCGAGTCCGGCCATCGGCACCATTGAAAAAGCTATCGATTATTATCGACAGCTTTTCTTTTTGTAGTTGAATACCATCTGCTATGTGAAGGTGGTTCCAAAAAGCTTAAAGCTATGGGAAATAATACCACCATTTGCTAAAATAAAGCGGGTTTCGCTAACCGCAGAATAATAGCAAAGGAGGTATTATCCATTAATATGTTATTCATAAATAATTCAATTTGATAGATACTACTCACTTGAAAGTCTGTAAAGCGTTTATTTAATATCCAATAAACTGAGCCAGTTCCCAATTAAACATATCTCGTTCATCATAGAATGATCCGTGACCGCCATTCTCAAATGTTATCAGCTTTGAGTTTTTGATTGCTTCATGCTGAATAACACCCAGCGGATACGGAACAACCTGATCGTGGATGCCATGCATAATTAATGTCGGAACATGTATTTTTGTAAGATCAGTAAATAATACCTCTTTCAACCATGATTCGGATATCGCTATGGTAGACCACCATGCCGCTTGTAGCCCTAACTGGAAAAACCAATCTGGGAAAGGCTCCGACACTTTTTGATAGAAGAAAATATCTCCAAAGTTACGCAACATTTTAGGACGGTCGTTGTATGCTTCCTGAATAAAATTCTTTTCTATATCCTCTGCTTTCTGTCCGTAAGGGAAATCCGGTCGTTGAATAAGGCTGGGAGCCGCAGCCGCAAAAAGGGCAAGCTTACAGACTCCGTATCCGTTATGCCGCGCCATATACCGAATGGCGATTGCTCCGCCTGTAGAGTGACCGGCCAGAGTGAAATTATGTAATCCTAGCGTCTTTACGACACACAAAACATCATCTGCTAGGCGATCATAATCGTAACCCCGCAACGGCTTATCCGAATTGCCGAATCCTCTCGTGTCAATTCCGATGCAGCGGTATCCCATTGGGACAAGTTGATTATACTGGTATTCAAACATTTGTTGATTTGCCGGCCAACCGTGAATAAACAGGATTGTCTTTTTGCCGGACGGATTCATATCGTTGACAAAGATTCTTACGTTTGGTTCAGCTCTAATATATGATTCCATTTTAGTTACCTCTTAAATATAATTATTACATATTATTCACCGCATATAGACTTATGATTAATGCTGACCAGCATTAGCGCAATTTGAATAATATACACAGGTAGAGATACTTGGTTATGGCCTGCCCGCTTCAATAAATTTTTGCGCAATCATACGAGGATTCGTTTGGAAGGTCGAAAAGTGATCTCCGGTGCCTTCTATGTACCTGTACAGGCCAAGGTGGCCGGATTGGTTCGCAACCCAGGCGAATGGTCCTTTAGGCAGTGCAATATCTTCTGTCAGATTAAGATAGCTTTTCGGAATCTGCAGATTATAGAATACTTTCAAATCCAGCTTTTGAAACAACGGGAACGGAAGCATAATTGTATTATTGCCAGACGCATCAACCAGTTGTATGAAGGTTTCCTGGACGGGCTAACGGGAGGTTTTATTCCTCAGCTATCTGCGTTTTTGACCCTGATTAGCCTCTTGACAAGCGCGGACTATTGCGATAGTATATAGACGAGAGCAATAGTCTGGGAGGCAAGTAGAATGGAAACAAGACTTTTTGATGGAGAGCTTAAGCTTATGGAGCTTCTTTGGCGCAGTGAGCCTGTGAGTGCAAAGCAGCTAAGCATCTGGGCATCCGAGGAATACGGATGGAATAAAAACACAACTTACACTGTGATAAAAAAGCTCGTCGACAAATCAATCATTTTACGCACCGAACCGAATTTTATGTGCACATCTCTTGTAAAAAAAGAAGAAGTCCGAAAGGCTGAAACCGAGACGCTGATTTCAAAGCTTTATAACGGCTCAAAGAAAGCTTTATTCTCGTCCCTGCTTGAAGACGAAAGCTTGTCTGAAGATGAGCTTGACGAATTGAGGAAGATGATAGAAAAGCGGTGAGCATATGCTTGGTGAAATGTTCTATTGGATACTGAATATGAGTATTCTCGGCACCTTAACCGGATTTGTTGTTTTAATTATTCGCAAAATAAAACGATTACCGCGCTTTGTTCCCTATGTGCTCTGGTTGGTTCCGTGTGTTCGTTTTTTGATTCCCTTCGGAATCGGAAGCGCTTTTAGCTTGATGAATGTGATTTCGAAGCTGACAACCAAAACGATTGTTATATACGAAGAAACAAGCATTTTACCGGCGTTTTCGATGACAAACAGTATCATGGCGGCTGAAGATTATTTTCCTATTGTGTACAAGACAAATTTACTTGAAAATGTGTTTTCAGTGGCTTCTGTTATTTGGGCTGTTTTTGCCGCCGCCGCGCTGATAGCATCGGTATCGCTCTATTTTATTACCAAAGCTGAATTTAAAAATGCAGAGCTTATAAGCAAAAATGTATATGCATCGGATAAAATTTTATCGCCGGCCGTATACGGAGTATTCAAACCTAGAATCATTCTGCCAAAAGGTCTATTGGACGACGATATTCCGTTTATTTTACAGCATGAAAACATCCATATACACCGTGGAGATAATCTGTGGCGTGTGATTGCTGTTGTGACGGCCTGCATTCATTGGTTTAATCCGTTTATTTGGTTGCTGCTGAAGTGCTTTTTTGCCGATATGGAGCTTTCGTGTGATGAAAAAGTGCTTAAAAAATACGGGGTGGAAAAACGGAGGGAATATGCCACAGTACTTGTAAATTGCGAATCAAACAAAACTATGTTTGCATCCGCTTTCGGAGGTGCAAAAACAAGAGTGCGGATTGAAAACATATTATCATATAAAAGGTTCACAGCGTTTTCGAGTGTGTGCTTTCTGGTTTTGATTATTGTTATTACCGTGGTGTTGCTTACAAACACGGTCGTGTGAGGAGTACTGATTATGAAAAACAGGTATCGGTTATTTTATTTGTCATCTCTTACCCTCCTGCTTCTTTTGTCATCCTATCCCATTTATATGGGGGTTAAAACACTGTCTCACTATATTCGAAGCGGTGCAATAGACACTGCAGAATATCCGAAGTATATTATTCCGTACACACCAATTTGTATATCACTCATTTTGGTTGCCGCTCTTTTCCCTGTCATTTATAAGCTATGGAAAAAATACTCAATGACCATTGCTTCTGCCCTGGGTGTCACAATCTTTCTCGGCACGGAAATCGGTTTTGAACAGATAAAAGTCATTGAGGGCTATACTCAGACGAAGCTTCCCCTTGAATCATGGCAATACAGTCTTTGTATCGCAACACCGGAAATATTGGAGTCCATAGGGGAACCTATATATGCCGAGAACAACCCTGCGTATAAGGTGCATTTTTATGTCATCGCAATCATTATTGTTCTGACCGTCATCGGTCTGATACATGGTTTTACCCGTATGATAAAAGAGAATGACACTTCTAAAAAGAAACCGTTGATTGCGCAGGCTGTATGTGTCGCTGTGTTTGTGGGGCTGTGTATTCTCGCCTGTTTTACTGCGTTTTACCGAAACGGCACATTGAACATCTCTCCGCTTTCCGCCTTCTTGATGAGCCTGTTTTTTATCGTTTTCGGCGTGACCTTCGGAGTTTATTTCGGGTGTATTTTCTTCGGTAAGCGAAAGCTGCTTTCAATCACTATCCCGATAATTGCAGCGGTGCTGACGACGATCGTGATGTATATTGGTGAATTGGTGCTGACAGACGGAAAGCTATTCAAATTCGGAACCGGTTTTTTCTTTGAACCCCTCGGCCTTTTACCCTTTGCGACCGTTGATTATCTGGTCATTATACTTTCAGGTCTGGCTACATGGCTAATTCTTCACCTTCTGAACCGAGAAAAAAATGATTCTTAATAAAAGAAAGCGACCGGTCACCGGTCGTTTTTATTATGCGAATTGAAAAGGTTTTATGAGCTTTATAACCAATAAACTATAATCAATTGCAATCTTGCTGAGGAAGAAGCGGGCTTTCAATCAAGGTGGCAAATTGGAATCTGTGGCAGTGTCCATCGTTAACAGTTGTCTTTCCTTTTACAAAATGAACATGCTTGCCATTTCCGACATCAATTGCAGGGCCTGTAACATCTTCAATCTCATGGAAATGATCAAAGAAATCCGTTCTTGTGCATACCTCATGAACATGGTTTTTCCGGGAAGAAGGTATGGCTTCACCGGTGACACCGGCAAATCGATGGTTATGCCTTTCGTCCTCTTCCTCTGCTAGTTTGGTGCTGCCCAAAAACTCATGGACATGCCTTGGTTTTTCCTTTTGGCACTCTTGAGAATGCTTATTTTCTTCAGAGCTTGTTTCACGATTTCCAAATTTGACCCAATCCGGGCAGACATCCCATTTGTTATTGTTGTTGAATCTTGTATCCTCATTTTGAAACCTGACCCACTTGGGACAGACGTCCCAATTAGTGCGGTTACCCATGGCAATGATTCCTTTCATACAATTTGTAATAGTACATACTATGCAAATTATATGTGGATGCTCATTTATCCGACTAGTATTTTTGATTTATATAGTTGTCAGTCAAGGACTGGCGTTTGTCCTCTCGCAAAATACCGTTCGTTTTAAGCGCGTTAGCAATCCAGTTGCTTTTAGTGTGAAGAATGAGATAGTCGCTGTCGGTAGAGCCGCTTAATGGATGGTAGGCATCTATTTCCAATAAGATATCAGGATCCGTTATAACAATCTCAATGAGCTTGTCTTTCAATAATTGAGATTTGACATTCACATAATAGGCCTCAGCTTTAAAATCTATCAACCGAAGCAGGGAGAGAGTGGCCTGATCCTTCTGATGATAGTAATTAAGAGACTCGGTATAATAGGCCTGCCGTTCCTTCTCGGTGTTTTTGCGGTCATTGGCTATCCATTGCCAGTACTTTGCGTTGACATTGTAATAGTGATAGTTATAAACTGCTTTTTTAACGTTATCCACCCGTGTGAAAGGCTTAATGCCAAGGCTCTCCATATACTGAAAATTTTCTTCGATAAACTCGTTTTTAGTCAGGTCACCCATCTTGTACTGCACAAGGAGACTTTGTCTGTGTCTTAAAAACTTATCAAATTTATTCATAAAGATTAAGCACCGCCTGTATGTCACATCTTAAACAAGTTTTTGAGAAAAGTAAAGAGCGTATACGTTGAAAGATTAAGATTGACATGTCAAATTAAGGGATGTTATTATATATCAAAGTATAAAAAAGTATAAAAATGTTTTGCAATAGAGGTTGTAAAAGTTTTTATACAAGAACAGATGAGTTGAGAAAAGCTTGAAAGAGATGAGAGGAGAATGTCTATGCGTACAAATCATATACCCTATCGTGTCTATTTGTCTGAGAACGAGCTGCCCGAGAGCTGGTACAATATTCGGGCCGATCTACCAGGCCTAAGCCCTTATCTAAACCCCCAAACAAAAAAACCTGTTGCACCCGACGAGATGCTGGCTATTTTTCCTGAGGAGTTAGTTAAGCAAGAAATGTCTGATGAACGTTTCATTGCTATTCCTGAAGAGGTCAGGGAGCTTTACCGTTCCTTCCGTCCGTCACCCCTCTGTCGCGCTTATAACCTTGAGAAGCTTCTGGATACACCTGCCCGTATTTACTATAAATACGAAGGCAATAACCCCTCGGGGAGCCATAAGCTGAATACCGCCATACCTCAGGCTTATTATAACCATAAAGCAGGCATCAGGCGCCTTTCCACAGAAACCGGCGCGGGTCAATGGGGAACAGCCCTTTCAGTTGCCACTCAGTTATTTGGTATGGAATGTACGGTCTACATGGTCAAGATCAGTTCGCTGCAAAAGCCGTACAGAAAGCTGCTCATGGAGACTTATGGGGCTAAAGTCCATCCTAGCCCCAGCAACCTGACTGAGGCCGGTCGTGCTATCCTTGAAAAGGATCCCGGTTCCATGGGAAGCCTTGGAATTGCCATCAGTGAGGCAGTTGAGGATGCGGCCACTCATAGTGATACCAATTACGCACTAGGAAGCGTTTTAAACCATGTCATCCTTCACCAGACCATTATCGGCCTTGAAGCCAAAAAGCAAATGGCCAAAATTGATGAATATCCGGACACCATCATCGCCTGCTGCGGTGGTGGAACAAATTTTGGCGGTATTGCTTTCCCCTTCCTGCAAGATAAAATCCGAGAAGGGAAAAATACCGAAATAATAGCAGTAGAGCCCGCTGCTTGTCCTACCCTTACCAGGGGCAAGTTTGCTTTTGATTATAGTGACGTAGCCCATCTTACCCCTATTGTAGAGATGTACACTCTGGGTCATGGCTTTATGCCTCCCGGAATCCATGCCGGCGGCTTGCGCTACCATGGCGATTCGGCCCTGGTCAGCCGGGCTTACCATGACGGGTTTATTGGGGCCCGTGCCGTCCATCAGACCGAGGTGTTCAAGGCTGCTGTTCAATTTGCCAAATCCGAGCTCATTTTACCGGCGCCTGAATCGTCCCATGCCATTAAAGTGGCTATTGATGAGGCCCTTAAATGCAAGGAAACAGGGGAGGCCAAGAGCATTCTGTTCTGCTTGAGCGGCCATGGTAACTTTGATCTCACCGCCTATGAGGAATATACTTCCGGTAAGCTTGAGGACTGCGAATACCCTGAAGAACTATTGAGTGAAGGGTTTAAAACTCTTCCAATAATATGATGGGATGGAACTGGGATTGTATAATCTGAACCAGCAGAATAGACTTTAGATTGACTATTGAAGGAGACCTTGTCAGGGTCTCTTTTTTTACACTACTTTAGCAGGATCACTTTAACACTTGAACAATTGTTCATATTTATATTGACATAATTGTTCTATCTGCATATAATGAAAGCATAATATATGAATGTTTATTCAAGTGTTCATATTATGCATGAAAAGAGGTAGGAAAATGTTTGAAAGAGATGAACTGGATAGATGTGACTGTACCGTTATCCATGAGGATGTAGTGAATAACGTAAAGGAGAAAATGCCGAACGAAGAAAATCTCTATGATCTGGCAGAGCTTTTTAAGGTTTTTGGAGATTCCACAAGGATAAAGATACTTTGGGCATTGGTAGAGTCGGAAATGTGCGTCTGTGACATTGCGGTACTCCTCAACATGACGCAGTCGGCCATATCCCATCAGCTACGGGTTTTAAAACAGGCAAGATTAGTCAAGAACAGGAAAGACGGGAAAGTCGTCTACTATTCACTGGATGATGCTCATGTTAAGCAAATTTTCGACCAGGGTTTAATCCATATCAACGAAAAATAGAAAGCATAATGAAAGAAGGTCATATTGTGGCGAAGGGGATCAGAAGAGAATTTATATTACATGGTCTGGATTGTGCAAATTGCGCAACAAAAATAGAGGATAAAGTAAATAAAATCACAGGGGTCGCTTCGGCTTCTTTAAATTTTGCAACAAAGACGCTGACCATCGAAACACGACAGGATGGAGACATGGACGCTATTGTTGATGCCTCAACCAGCATTATTAAAAAGCTTGAGCCTCATGTAGAAGTCAAGGAAAAGACGGTATCAAAGCCTGAAAAAAAGGTATTAATGCTTATGGGCTTAGGCTGCGCCAACTGTGCAGCTAAAATTGAAAAGGAAATCAAAGCTTTGCCCGGGGTTAAGGATGCAACCGTGGATTTTGTTTCAAGGAAACTGACTCTTGAGGTGTATCATAAACGTGAACTCAAGGCAATTGTTGAAGAAGCGTCAAAAATAGCAACCAGAATCGAGTCAGGTATAACGATGGTTGAAGAAAGCCGTGAAGAACAAGACGGCGATCATGACCACGATCATAATGAAGGCCTGGATAAGCGTAAGCTGATCATGCTTGGTATAGGTGCAGCTCTTTTCTTTGCGGCTATCCTATTAAAGCCGACCTTTTGGATAGGATTTGGCATGTTTTTTGTCAGCTACCTTTTGGTTGGTGGTGAGGTACTGCTAAAAGCAGCAAGAAACATACTGCGCGGGCAGGTATTTGATGAAAACTTCTTGATGAGTATAGCCACCGTCGGCGCATTCGCAATTAAGGATTTTGCTGAAGGTGTTGCCGTTATGCTCTTCTATCAAGTCGGAGAATTGTTCCAGGATATAGCGGTAAATCGTTCAAGAAAATCAATTGCTGCATTAATGGATATCCGTCCCGACTTTGCCAACCTGAAAATAGGCGACGAGATAAAAAGAGTAACGCCTGAAGAGGTCAGCATCGGTGATATTATTCTTGTTAAGCCCGGTGAAAAAGTACCTCTGGATGGTAAAGTCATTGAAGGCAGGTCCATGCTGGATACTTCAGCGTTGACGGGCGAATCTCTGCCCAGAGAGGTTGAAGCCGGAAACGATGTGTTATCCGGCTCAATCAACAAAAACGGACTTCTCACCATAGAGGTTACCAAGGAATTTGGTGAATCCACCGTATCCAAGATCCTTGATCTCGTACAGAACGCAAGCAGTAAAAAAGCGCCTACTGAGAATTTTATAACAAAATTCGCAAGGTATTATACGCCTGCCGTAGTTTTTGCCGCTGCTGCATTGGCAATTATCCCCCCGTTGGTTATCCCTGGGGCAACCTTTATCGAGTGGATTAACAGGGCGTTGGTATTCTTGGTAGTGTCTTGTCCTTGCGCTTTGGTGATCTCCATCCCGCTAGGCTTTTTCGGAGGCATCGGCGGAGCCTCCAAAAAAGGTATCCTCATTAAAGGCAGCAATTATCTAGAAGCATTAAATGACGTGGACACTGTTGTTTTTGATAAGACGGGTACATTGACAAAGGGCGTCTTCAAGGTGACAAAGATACTGGCGGATAGGGGCATACCTGATGCAGAGCTATTGGAATATGCCGCATACGCTGAAAGCTATTCCAGCCACCCCATTGCCCTTTCCATCCAGAAGGCTTACGGAAAGGAAATTGATAAAAGCGCAATTTCCGATTATGACGAGATTTCCGGTCATGGGATAAAAGTAAAGGTTCAAGGGAAGACAGTCCTTGCCGGAAACAGCAAGCTCATGAGAAAGGAGAACATTCCTTTTGAGGAAGCTCAGGAGATAGGAACCATTGTTCACATGGCCATTGAGAACAGCTACACCGGGTATATTGTTATATCCGATGAAGTCAAGGAAGACAGTCAAAAGGCCATTAAGGCTTTAAAAGCCTTAGGTGTTAAAAAGATTGTCATGCTTACAGGTGACAGCAAGGCCGTAGGTCAAAAAATCGGTAAGGATCTGGGGCTGGATGAAGTCCATGCTGAGCTGCTCCCCGACCAAAAGGTCGATATGGTGGAGATATTGGATAAACAAAAGTCTCCTAAAGGAAAGCTTGTTTTTGTGGGTGACGGTATCAACGACGCTCCCGTCCTGGCCCGTGCGGATGTCGGGGTCGCTATGGGTGGTGTAGGCTCCGATGCGGCCATTGAAGCTGCGGATGTCGTATTGATGACCGATGAGCCTTCGAAGCTTGTCAGCGCTATTCATGTGGCCAAAAAGACACGAAGCATCGTGATGCAAAATATTGTGTTTGCACTTGCAGTTAAAGTTGTTGTCCTATTAATGGGTGCCGGTGGTATCGCTACCATGTGGGAAGCGGTATTTGCAGATGTCGGAGTTGCAGTATTGGCCATATTAAATGCTATGCGCGTTATGAAGATTGAAAAATAGAAGATTCAGGGAGGCTAGGCATCACATCCTAGCCTCTATTTTAATGAATCAAAGCTTGTGATGCGTGCTAGAACAGACGGAATCACTAATAGCTACCAAGAGTTAACATATAACTTACAAATAATTGCAAAATATTTTGGTTGCATAAGTGCTTGACATGGGCAATAACAATCTGTATAATATAAAAATGTCGGCAGACGACAGACCAAAAACAACTAGATATGCACCATTAGCTCAGTTGGTAGAGCACCTGACTCTTAATCAGGGTGTCCACGGTTCGAGCCCGTGATGGTGTACCAAGGAAAAGCCCGATAGATAAACACTATCGAGCTTTTTCTTTTTTGGTTTTCATGCGCCGGTTGACTATAACCATGAAGCAGTGTATACTTAAAGATGCCTCCTCAAAAGCGGGAGGCTTTTTAATCCCATTTTAGACAGGTTGGATGGAAGGGAGAGTCATGGCTCAAGAAGGTACAAAGTCCATCGTCCAGAACCGAAAGGCGCGGCACGATTATTTTATAGAAGAATGTATGGAAGCAGGGATTGCCCTTACCGGCACCGAAGTAAAATCTCTGCGTTTAGGACGTGCTAACCTTCAGGACAGCTATGCCACCATTAAAAACGGCGAGGTTTTCGTCAGTGGCCTTCATATCAGTCCTTATGATATGGGAAATAGGTTCAACCATGATCCTTTACGCACAAGAAAGTTGCTGCTCCATCGTTCGGAAATAAACAAACTCATCGGGCATACTCAAAAACAGGGCCTTACCCTTATACCGCTGAGTCTGTATTTTAAAAAAGGTATGGTGAAGGTAGAGCTTGCCGTCGCAAAAGGTAAAAAGCTTTATGACAAGCGCGATAGCATCGCCAAAAAGGATGCCATGCGCGAGATTGACCGTAGGATGAAGGACTCCTTAAGGTAATAACCGACAATGCATAAGCAGAGTCGATTATGATATAATAGGTTTGTTAGCGCACCAGGTCTTAAGACCAATATTATGGGGGCGTTAAGGTTTCGACGGGATTGTTGAAGCCGGAGAAGCGGGTAGTGGATTCTCGTAGGCCACTTAAAAAAACGGGAAACTTAATTAAACGCTAACAATAATAGCAATTTAGCTTACGCAGCCTAATTAGGCAGCCGTCCTACCCGGGAGTACCACGGCCTGGGATAGGGCGTCGACAGTGGTGAACGTGACACGATAAAGCTTTGAGTCGTGCATGACAAATGAAGCTACTGAAGCTGCAAGCTTGTTCATGGGCTTGCAGTAGAGGGAATGTTGACCATGAACTGCACCCGGAGATGCTCTTGTGAATATGGTTTCGGACGCGGGTTCAATTCCCGCCGCCTCCACCAAAAACAAAAGGTAAAAAAGATTTATTGGTCTCAAAGCCAGTAAATCCAAGCCTTTCCGGGGCTTTCACTGTAAAAAGTGGAAGCCCCTTTTTCGTAGATTTATTGGGGTAACAGCTTCACTCTGATAGGACTCAAACCCGCAAGCAAAGCAATCAGAAGTGGCGCCCTTTTTCAGAGGACAGCAAAATTAAAAAGGGCGCTGCCTAAAACCGAATCAATTGAATAAACCGAAACTGCTAAAGGGCGCTGATTTTTATGGCTGATTGAAAGCCAATGAAGTCAGCGCCCTTTTTGCGTTCGTAAGAAAGAGAGGCAATCAACATGAATAAAAACTTTTTCACCGAGCTTTCCCGTATCCTTGCAAAGCATAATATTGAAACCGCACCGCCGGAAAGAAACGCACTGCCAATCCTGCTAAACGGTCGTTCCGCCTGCCATGTGGAACCCAGCGGAGATATGTGCATCTTCCCCAACGACGTCCGCTCTCCCGAAGCGGATGATCTATATCATAAGGTGGCGCCCTTTTCCAGAGAAGTCCGTGAGTACCTGACTGCGATAGAAAGGGCGCCACTCTTGAAAGCCACAGCGCTGGATGAGGACTTCCGGCTGTTGGCGGAGTTTAACGGCGCCGTTTTTGCTGGCCGGGAAACCGCATACGGATATATGTTCGTCACATGGGAGCGGGACTACGAAGGCACCGGCGTGTCGAATGGAGCATATTATCTGGATGGCTATAAGGAAGCAAAACAGAACTTTGCCATCCGCTCCGGCCTGATCGAAAAACAGCGCCTTTTTTCCGATGCACAGCTTCTTGATATCTACCAGAGCATCAACGATACCTTTGACGCTGGATACGATCTGACGCAGGCGGACGAGAAAAACCTCATCGGCATCCAGAAGCAGATCGAGGGCCTGCTGCCGGATGTCAGGGAGCAAATCGCGGCACTTCAGCAGATAGATATTGAAACCATGCAGGAACAGTCCATGTAAAGTGGCGCCCTTTTCTTTTATCAGTTAAAAACAGAAAAGAAAACTCTCAAGGGCCGGAGAACCGAGGCGTGAAAGCGTCTCCATTCTCCGGCTTTTTTTGTTTTCGGAAAGGAGAACCATGCTGATACGGTACAAGAAAAACAAGAGAAATGCCTGTTACGATTCGGATAGCCTCGTGACAGTAGGCAGAATACCGCCGGACGGGCGGCCCCGCGGTCCGTTCAAAAGCTGCGGCAACTGTCCATATCCCTCACACGGATTTGTATGCTATAGCTCTGAGGGAGACTGCCTCAGAACCGATATGGAGAAAATCCACCGAAAAAACAGAAAGGAGGAAATCCAATGTTAGAAATAAAGCTGCGGAAACATGATGCCCCCTCCTACCGCACGGTGGTTATTGCGTTTCCTGCCACCGAACCGGATTTGCAGGAAGCTATGGATAGGATCGGTGTTGGCATCACAACCGAAAAGCTGTGCCTGGTCGATGCCGTTCAGAATGGTCACGGAGGCTTGCAGGCTCTGGCGGGAACGCTGGTCAATGCCGATGAGGTGCAGTACCTCGCCAAGAGAATGGACAGCTTTGATAAGAATGAGCTGAATACCTTCTATGCTGCTGCGGAATACGAAAAGCTGACAGAGGTCAAAGACCTCATCAATCTCACCTTCAATCTCCACTGCTATGCACTGATTTCCGACTTCTCCGATATTTCCGCTATCGGGCAGAGATATGAGCTCTGCCGCAGAACTGCAATACCGATGGATGAGATGAAGAATACGGATTTTGCCGCCATCGGCAGAAAGCTCTTTGGCATCAATAAGGGGGTGGTTACGCCCTATGGCGTTTTGTATCCTACCGGTAACACACCGGAACAGGTATATAACGGTGAGCAGTTTCCAGAATACCACTGGCGCAGCGATGATGCGGCGACCGTTACCCTGGAATCCGGCGATTACCACAGCGGCATCAAATATGAATATTTGTATCTGCCCTGCTGGGAGATAGAGATTGAAAAGGCGGTGAATCGGCTGGGGTTGAAATCTCCTGAGTCCTGTGCCACTCATCTGGACTGCGAAGGCATGAGCGAACAGGTCCATCAAATCTTCACAGAGGACTATCCTCTGTGCAAGCATCTGTACACACTGAACAATCTGGCAAGGAGCTATACAGGCTTTGATGAACAGGCGCGGGATGCTTTTCACGCCATTGTTGAGATGGCACAGCCCAAAACGCCGGAGGATGTGGTAGTGCTTGCGGATAATTTCTATGAATTCACTGTGGTGCCTGGGCTTAAAACCCCCACGGAATATGGCAGATACATGATCATAGACTCCGGCCACTACGATTTTGATGAGAATCTGGAGGAATACATTGATTTCAAAGGATATGGGGAACACCGCATCCAAAATGAAAACGGCAGCTTTACCGATTACGGCTACATCGCATACCGGGGCTGCACGCCCGCTGTGGAGGAATTGCTCCGCCAAAATGATTCACAGAGCATGGAGATGGGAGGAATGCAGCTATGATAACACTTCATCTGACCCGTGCCGATGATTATGAGGGCGTGTATCTGCCGCTGCCGGCCACTCCCGCGGAAATTGGCGAGGCGTGGGCCGCTCTGGACAATATCAGCGATGACATTGCCTCCACCCGCATCGTTGGTGCGGTCAGCAACGTATGGGGCATCGGGCAGTATCTGAAAAACGCGGATGTAAACGGTTCTGAGCAGTTCAAAAAACTGAATCGGATCGCAGAAATCACCGGCGGCCTGGACCGTGACGAGTGCCGCATATTTGAAGGCGCTTTGAACGCCGAGTCCGTGAGCAGCTTGGATGATGTAATCGCCATCGGAGAGCGACTGGATCAGTATCTGCTGCTTTCTGAGGTGAGCACGGACCGTGAGCTGGGAGCTTATCTTGTGGAAACAGGCGTGATGCCCTTTGACGAGAGCGTCCAGCCCTATCTGGACTATGCGAAAATCGGCATTGAGTATTATTCCAATCACGGCGGGGCTTACACGGCGGGGGGTTATGTTCTCAGGCGGGACAGCGCAGAGCAGGCATTGCAGGACATTGTTGACGGACATCAGGACGAGCAGGCACTCGGCGGTATGAAGATGGGATGAGGGGTGAACGATGGAAACGGATTTAACAAAACGGATCAAAGCCCTGACCCATCATTACCGGCCAAAGCTGAATACCCAAAAGAGAACCATAAGATGGGCGGATGAGGTGTGGACTCCCACAGGAATCGTGGACAGCATCCGGTTTGAGGACTATTACGAGAATGAGGAATACCTCTGCAGGCTTCTGGACGCCGAGCGGTTTTCCGAGAGGGATCAGCGCACGGCTGCGCATATGCACGAACCCGGAAAGTGCTTCCGCGACGGCGGCACAGATAAAAATAATCAGAAATGCCACGGCTGCGTACTGCGGTGCCATAACTGGAAAATAGGGATGATGGTCACTTGTTTTGAGGTCAAAATCACCTACTCTGATTTCAAAAGTGCAAACGGCCACAACTTCCATGGAAATGAAAACTACTACTGCGTGCCGAAAGCCCTTGCTCCCAAAATCGTCTGTGAGATACCGGCCGATATCGGAATCCTGGTATATTTTGAGGGGGAACGCCAATATGGTCTCAGGCAGTTCAAACCATCGGGATGGCGCGGCGTAACCGGCCAGACCAAAGTACATTTGCTTTACAATGCCATGAAAAAATGGTGCGACGGGGCGGTCTTTGTATAACCACCCAATATTGCGAAAGGAGAACACGCTATGACAAATAAAGAGATCGGGGAAATGTTTGAGCGCCATAATTTAGTCAGGGGCTATGTCTATCCCTATGAAGGATATCGGAGCGAATACTGGTTTGAACACTCCCCCTCCAATATCGCCAACTTCATTATGCAGCACAGCGATGCACGGGAGATCATCCTCACCGATACCATGGACAATCTCATCCTGAACACGATGGGCGAGTTTATCGACCGCTGCCCGGATCAGGAGCTCTTACAGCAGATCCTGCCCCAGCTCATACCCATGCAGATGGGTGAAGCGGAACCGCAGGAGTTCCCCTCCGCCACAGATGCGGAAGTGGAGGCATATTTTGAGATGCGCGGTGGAATGGAAATGGATTTAGGTATGTAGGAGAACAATGCTGATATTTATCACGGAGGTGTAAAAATGAGCGTTAACGCCAGAAAAGAAGAATATGAACATGTGGAGCTTTTCGGAAAGCCGTCGCTTTTCACCAACTCCCGCATTGACCGTTTTACCCTGCCGAAAGGCTTTTACTGCTACGATTTGCGCGGCTCCGATTATGATCCCGGCAGGCCGGTAACCGTAGAAAATCAGGTTGGCGTCAATCATGCCGGAACGGTCCTGACACCGGAGCCGGTCACGATTCCCAAGGAAGGCTTCCGCCGACTGCGGGGCAAGCAGAATTTCCTCGGTGAGTCCCTGACTCTTATGGAGTTCTGTGAGGAACACGGAATAACTCTTGCGCCCGATGAACGAAAGTTCACACTGCGGCCTGCCTCTCCCGATGAGGCGGGTCTTTTTTTCGCCCTCCCGAAAGAACAGGATGCGGAGATGGGTGCTATCGGTCATGTCCGAATCGACTTCGGCAGCGGCGGGAAGGAGTTCTGGCACACATGGTGGCCGAGGGGTGATGAGGCGCTGAACAACCCCGAATTCAAAGATGAGCTGGCCGAGCTGGTAAATGAGCTGCGGGAAACCGGACCGCTGAAGGATCTCAGCGCCATGCACCGCTACTGTGCCGGACATGACGGTGAAATCAGCGGCGGCTGGCAGCAGAATTACGGCTATGTCATTGAAACGGAGCGATACCGGTACTGCCTGCGCTGCAGCCCCGGCCAGGGCGACTATCACGCCTACCTGACCGCCTTTGACCTTCGGGTGCAGGAAATGAACATGGAAAAACAGCCCGACCAGGGGTTGACGATGGGAGGAATGTAGCTTGAAAACAATCGATTTCGATATATGGGAATCCAATCCCGACAGACCGGGAACCGTGCGGCGCATCGGCCAGCGCACGGCGCAGGAGGTCTTTGCCGAGCTTCAACAGCGGCTCGAAAGCACCGGCTATCTGCCTGACGAATATTTTTTACTGGATCACGAATGGGCAAACGGCAAAGAAATCCCCAAAGATGCGGGATTTTTCTGTACCGTTGACTGCGGCGGCAGCGAGGGCGTCTATCTGGATGTCTACCTGAAATGGTACGACGAACAAAACCAGAAGCACATCACAAAAAACTTCATCACCGGCAAAACCCTCGGAGAAACCGGAAGCGACCTTGACCGGATGTATCTCACCGCCTCCGCGATAACAAAAGCGTTCAACGGAGATAGGGCTACCCATGCCAGATATGTACGGCTGGGAGAACCAGAGAGTTCCGGCGGCATGCTCATGCATTTGAACCAGGAGGAACAACGGCTGCTGATCGACAGCCTTGTGGAACACCGGAGCAAGCTGCGGGAAGAATTCGCGGGAGTGGAACAGCTTCTGCGCCGTGTAACGGGCAGTATTACCGAATTTGTCAACGAAGTCGGTGAGCGGCCTCTGAAAATCAGCGATTATGACATGGCGGTGCTGACGATTGCGGACGGCAATCTGCCGGCGTTTCAGGAGGTCTACCCAAAGGTGCGGGAACAGGCCGACAATCTGCTGCTCCATGCGGCGGGCAGACCGGGCGAAGTTGGCCGAAAAATGACCATGCTCCTGCTTGCTGATGCAAAGGATATCCCTGCCGAGAAATATCTCAAGGCAAGTACACTCGCTGTAAATATGGGTGATGCCGAAAAGATACGGCTGCTTTATGAACAGGCCGAACTCTGCGTTGCCGATCTTCCCCAAACCTACTATGGTGATGTCATCGCCCATGCCCTTGACGAACAAAGGCATATCGCCAATATCTTACTGAAGCAGGCCACCCCGGAGCAGATCAGCGGCGCCAATCCCTGGCTGCTGCAAAAAGCGGCCATGAAGGATGACTACCACACGGCTCTGGAGCTTGTGAAGAAAGGCATCCGCGCGAATGAAGTTGCAGCCGAGGTGATTCACTCCTTCCAGCGGAGTCCCTGGGCGGTCACCCATCTGCTGGAGCAGGGCATGGACGTTGCTCCCCACAATTACAGGGCGCTCCACGGCTGCATCAATATCGGCAATGCGGAAGCGGCCCAAATACTGCTGGAGCGCGGTATGGATTTCGGTAATTACTACGAGTGGGCCAAGGAAAATGCCCAAACCTACCCCCTCAAAAACGATAAGATGTTTGAAACGATGTACGAAGGCTGGAAGCAGAGCCTTGACGGTCCTGATTCAGCCCAGAGCGAAGGTCAGCAGATGGGAGGGATACAGCTTGGATAAACAATTAAGAAACGGGCTTCCTCAAAAATGCATGTTTGTGAATGGGAACGGAGAAATCATGATCATTGAGTATGGGAATAAAGGGTTTAGCCGTTCCGATCTCAATACGGAAAATCAGAAAGCAAATCGGGTAATCGCCAAGAGCTACAACGAAAAACACGGTATTACTGCCGAACAAGTAAAGATGATGCATACTGGTGCGTTATTTGGATGGGATACGCTTCGTGTCCCCCATCCTTCGCACCGGCAGGAACCCGGCGTGAAAAGCGGCTGCATTTTTGAAATAGAAATCAGCCGTCCCGGTGAATTTGGGGCAGAAACCTCCGCCACACTCGAACTCCCCGCTACGCCGTATGAAATATTGGATGCGCTGGACAAGGCCCGCATAACCGATGAGCGCGTTATCTATTCCTCGGAGATCGTAAGCTGCGAGCTGGACTATCTGCCGCAGTTTATCAGCAAAAATACGAATCTGTATGAGCTGAATCATCTCGCCCATCGTTTATCTTCCTTGAGCGAATGGGAAATGGACTGTTTCGAGGGACTGGTCATGATGGATACGATCCAAACAAGCTATGCGCCTATCGGGGTAGACCGTCTCATCAACATGACCCATAGCACAGAGGACTGCCAGATCGTCTATGAAGCCCATGACGACAGAGCTCTCGGCAAATTTTATGCGGATAACGACTTTGTGCCGAAGCTCGAAAATGTGCCGGATGAAATCTACGCATGCCTGGACTTCGGTAAAATCGGCAAGGAGATGCGCGAGGGCGAGGGCGGCGTGTTCACACCGCACGGATATGTAGTGCAGAATGGCGAGATTTCACAGACCTACCATAGCGGTGATGCCATCCCCTTAGAAAAGCCAGATTATACCGTGCTTCTCCGAGTGACCAAGGGATATTTTAATGATCCTGAATACGACAGCGACCTGACCGCATTACTGAAATTGCCTGCCACCGATAAGGAATTATATCGGGCAGTTGAAAAAGTGGGAGCTGCATCACTCAAAGAATGCTCGTTTACAGCCATGGACTGCTGCCTTCCCCGCCTGACGGAGAAAATTACCGATCATCTGGAGGAAACAAACGGCGGCGGTTACGATCTGGTCAATGAGCTTGCCGAACAGCTTAAAAGGCTGAATGGTACTGCGGAGGCTTCTGTCTGCAAGGCCATGCTGGAGCCAGCCCCGGAGGATATTTCACTGGAGAATGCGCTGGATCTTGCTTACCAAGCCGGTGAATTCCGGCTCCTGCGTGAAATCGCTTCCCCTGCGGATTACGCGAAAGCAGAGCTTGCCAAATGCACCATCCCGCTCAAGGAAGAACTGCTCCAGAGCCAGAACCTCTACCGTTACGGAGAGAAGCTCATGGAGCAGAACAAGGCGGTCAGCACCGATTACGGCATCCTCTACTCCCCCGCAGGGCAGACAGTAGAGCAATGTCTTTCGCACCCCGGACAGCATATGGAAATGAGGTGAAAGCACATGAAAGACTATCCATACCCTTACCCATGGAAAGAGCTGTCCGGCACCGCCGGGGAAATGACATTCCTTAATGAACGATTTTCAAAAATGTCAATCCGGGAGCGTTATCTCATGGAAGGCGCCTCCCAGCTTGAGTCCATCGAAACCGCCGCCGATCTCATCAACCTCACCGAGCAGCTCGACAGCTATTCCCTTTATTATGGGGTAAATGACGATGCGGCTCTCGGAAAATATATTGCCGCACACCAGCATCAGGCCACACCCTCTCAGCTTCTCTTCGTTGACCTGAACCGGTGGGGCCGCAGCATCCGTGAGCAAAACGGCGGTGTATTTGTATCAGGCGGTTATGTGGAACAAAACTATTCCTGCCATGAAGTCTATACCGGCGAAAATCTGGAGCAAATGACTGGCGGCAATACCGGCGTCAAAATAAAGGTGGCATCCCATAGCTGTCCGTCAGGTATATGGGTAAAGCTGCCTGACCATGAAATCAGCACAGGCGAACCGGATGAACTGGCGGTTGCGATGGGTGAATTGGGGATTACAGAATGGAGCCGTGCGGTTTTACTGGAGGCGGAATGCTGCCTTGACAATATTACGGGCATTGCAGACCAGTATGAGTCTTTGGAAGAACTGATTCAGGCCGGGAACAATCTCGGCTATGTTCTGGAGGAACAGGGGCAGGGTATGCCGTTCTTCCGGGAGCGATTTCAGGCAGCCATAAAGCTGGAGGACTGCACCCGGCTGGATGAGGCGCTGGATATCTCCCAAAACCTTGATTGCTATGACTTTATCCCCTCCGAGCAGCATTGGGAAAAGTTCGGCAAGGATTTGGCATCTAAAAGAGGATTTGTCCATCCCTCCTCTCCAATGGGAATGTACTTCGATTATGCCGCCTACTGCAAAGCTGAGATTGAAACCCTCAATCTGCAGCCCTGCACAGGCGGTTATATCGCCAGAAACCAAAAGGAGTTTTTTCGTGAGTTCAGCAAGGAACCCCAGGAGCAAGGACAAATCTTCGGTCACAGTTTATAGCTTTTTAGATAGCTATTTTCAAAAAACTGTGGCATTGTGTTGTGTTTGAAGGAGGTGAGCAGGATGGAACTATGGAAGGACTCCCTGCAGACTGCGTTAGATGAACGCCTTGACGCGGCGTTTGCGGAGCTGAAGGAATCCAATGCCGATGTCCGGGAAGCTGTAAAGCAGCAAGTAGAGACATCGATGCTGGTAAAGCATCATCCGAAGTATGATGACGAGCTGAAACAACTGGTGGACGCATACTTTGAAGCCATGCAGCTTCTGCTGGGCGCGTATAGCCAGCATTTGTACATCCAGGGCGCCAAGGACTGCGTGACAGTTTTAAGAGAGTTCGGCGTCATCAAGTAGCACAGGCAATGATGTCTGTGCTTTTTTAGACCCCAACATCAAAACAAGGCCGTTTCCCCAACAGGAGGCGGCCCTGTTTTTTTGCGCCCTTTTGCCTTGTCTTTCTTTCCGGGGAAACGGCCGGAAAGGAGGCAACGATGCTCAAGGAGCAGCTTGCGGAGTATCTGCACCGCTATCACCATGGTGCTGAAAATGCCGTCATAAGCAGGACACTGGAACACACACTGCGCATTTCAGGCAAGGAGCTGCGTGACCTTGTCAATGCCCTGCGCCGTGAGGGTATCCCCATTGCCAGCGACCAAAGCGGCTATTTCTACGCAAAAACCGAAGCAGAAGTACGCCTGACCATCCGGCACATGAGAAACCGCATCAGCGGAATCAGCGCCGCCATCACAGGTCTCAGGCGTTCCCTCACGGCGTTTGACGATACGCAGATACGCCTGCCGCTGGGGGGAGGTGATGACTCCTGAACAGCTTTATGTCGTGGATCGGCGGCAAGAAATCCCTGCGTGAGCTGATCGTCACCCTGTTTCCTCTCTACTATGAGAGATATATTGAGGTATTCGGCGGGGGCGGCTGGATACTGTTTCACAAGTTTCCCGGCAATGACTTTGAGGTGTATAACGATTTTAACGGATTGCTTGTCAACCTGTACCGCTGTGTGCGGGAAAAGCCGGAGGAACTCATGGATGCGCTGCGTTACGTCCTCAACGCCCGTGCGGATTTTGACCTTGTCAAAAACACCCTGGCCCGCGACAGCCCTGCCTCAGATGTGCAGAAAGCAGCCTGGTTTTACCAGCTCATCCGCTATAGCTACGCATCGGGGCTGACAAGCTACGGCAGCCAGCCCCATGACATGTGGTCCAATTTTCCGCTGATTGAGCAGGCCCACAGGCGGCTTGCCAAGGTAGTCATTGAAAACAAGGACTTCGAGAAGCTGATCGGGCAGTATGACCGTCCCGTCAGCTTTTTCTACTGCGACCCGCCGTACTTTGAAACCGAGAACTACTACAAAAACGTGGGCGAGGACGGTTTCACGGAAAAAGATCACATCCGCCTGCGTGACGCACTGCTGCGGATCGAGGGCAAATTCCTGCTGTCCTACAATGACTGCGGATTTGTTCGGGATTTGTATGATGCGCCGGGTATTCAAATCGACTCCTACACCCGCATCAACAACATCAAGCAAAGATATGACAATGGGGCGCAGTTCTCTGAAATCCTCATTGCCAACTACGATATGCAAGAACGGATGCGGGATGGTCCGATGCAATTGAACTTATTCGGTGAAGGAGGTTTCATGGAATGAAAATGGACAAAAACACCTTTTGGCACATCATTGATTCGGTCAACAGCGAGGTGAGCGGCTCCGATTTGGAGGGCGTACTTCGTGTGACCCAAGAAAAGCTGCAGGATTACAGTCCGCAGGAAATCGCTGTGTGGGCCAATTTTCTGAGGCAGTACAGGGACCTTGCAGACACCAGAGGCGTGTTTGCGGCCTCCTGCACCCTCAACGACTATATGTCGGACGACGGCTTTATGGACTTCCGCGCTTGGCTCATTTCCAGGGGCAAGGAGGTCTATCTGGCGGCGCTCAAAGACCCCGACAGTCTGGCGGAGCTGGAGATTCCGAAATGCACGAGGTTTGAATCGTATGGGTATGTGGCCTATGACGCCTACAGGGGAATCTGTGAGGATGACGTCTACGGCGAGATGGATGCGAACCCGCTCACCAAGGCACAAAAAGAGGACATCCGTGCGGAGATCGAATACTACCCGCACCAGATAACCATGGAAAATGCGGAGTCGCATCTCCCCAATCTTTATGCCAAATACCTGAGGCCGGGTCAAAGCATTTTGTTGATTGATTACCAGCCCAGCTTCCCGCGCCTTACCGATGAGCCAAAGATCACAACCGAACTGGAAAAGCTGAAAAACGCCGCCGCGCTCATAGAAACAATGACGCAGGGACGGCAGACCATGAAAAGCTGTATCGGCGGGGCGTACATCTCTGCCTCTGACGATACGAATTTTGAAATACTGATGGATATCAGCACGGATGACAGCCCCGATGATTACCGTATCACCTTCAGTTCCCGTTCCAGAATGATGGGCACTGAGATGGACAGCAACCGCCTGCGGGAACTCATGGCGGAAATGAACCAGGTATACGCCCTGCTGCTGGCCTTGGAGATGCAGGAATTCCAGCCGAGTATTCCGGAATTCCAGGAGTTTTGCGAGGAACTCAAACAGCAAGAACAAACCGGCCCTGTCATGGGGCAAGCATTTTGAAGGAGGAACAGACCATGAAAAATAATCAGAAGAAAAAAGAGCAGATCCTGCAAATTCCCCTGGATATCCAGCAGCATTGCGGATTTACCGATGCAGGGGGCCTTTCGGTGATGGCTGCCGAGGGTGTATGCGTCATCCATAAGGGTGAGATGACGGCGCTGGAGCTTACCAATGTTATCACTGTACTCAGCGAGCTGGCAAGCGATATGACGGTTCACCTTGCCAAAGCCTGCGGCCTTTGCAATAACTGCGGCGATGAAAAGCCGGAAACCGGTGCACAATGCGGCTGCGATAACAGCCCAGCCGAATGGGTGGCAGGCTGCTTCCTCTGCCATGATCTGCTGGACGAGAGCCAGAGCATTCACATTCCCGACTATCTGCTGGAGGAAGCGGGCATTCCCAAGGGCGCCAAGCTGGAAGCCTATGCGGATGGGGACAGCGGTGAAATCACGGTAGCGGAGGTTGACATCCAGCAGGATATCACCGATGTGCCGACCGGCATTATTTCGGTGCTGGCGCAAAGCGGCATCTGCCTTGCGGCTCTGGATGAGCTGATTTTGCGGGAGGAAATCGTCTATGGCAGATAAAGAATTCCTCTATGTTTATCCTTATTCCCGCGAAGAAGCCAAACGGCTGGGCGAGCTGGATTATTGGAAGGAAAGCCGCAAGGAAAATATCGCCTGCAAGGATGCCATTGAAGCGGCCATCCGCCGTGACTTTGACGGCATGCGGCTGAAAGCGGACTGCGCCGGGAGCGTCATCGAAGAATTCGGATACCACCGGGTAGCCTATGTCCTTGCCAACAGCATTCAGCATAAGGATTATGACGGCCGGGTTTCCCAGGACAACAAGGCTTGGGCGAAGCAGACCTATATCCCTCCCGATAAAAACAGCTTCGGTGATGATTACCGTACTTCTTTTGTGGCGGACAGCCACCCCGCGGTACTGGACGGCTTTGTCAACCAGTACCGCAGGGCATATCAGGGCCTTGGAATGTTTGACCATACCCACTGCCTGCCCGATACGGCAAAGCAGGATTTTGAGGGCAAGGTGGTGGTGCTGTCGCCGCGCAATCTCAGGGAAAAATGCCTGACACCCCAGGATCAGCTCTGGCTTTGTACCGGGGGCTTCGGTTCCCATGCCGATGCCAGGGGCAGGGCTGTCTATGCCACCAACTTAGGCGACGGTGAGAAAACCCGGTGGAACCGGAATGATTTCATCGGTGTGCTGGCGGACAGCCATCTGCCCGATTGGGCAAGGGAAAAGCTGGTGGAGCTGCAGGGGCAGGCACAAACCGCAGGCGACACCTCCGAAATGGGAGGGATGACCATGCAGTAAGGAGGCGATACCATGCCGGGGATCACCCTGAAAAACGGCCTCATTTCCTACTATGGAAACCCGGCCGGTTATACAGAAAAAGAAAAAGCAGTGGTGGACAGCATCTTCCAAAGCGATGAGCTGTCCATCTGGCTTAAGAGCCGCTCCCTAACGCCGCAGTGGACGGATGGCGTGATGGAGCGGCTTCTTGCCGGAGAACGGCTGGGCGGCATAGAAACCGCCGCTCCGCTGAAAAATGTCCGCATCTGGCAGCTCAAACCGGACGTCGATATTCACATGAAGTTTATACCCTATGAAGAAATGGTGCGGCAGTTTGGAGAACCATCCCCCGGAGATTACCGCATCGCTTATGACGGGCAGCTCGACACCAATGACCCGGAAACCATCTATGAGCGGTTCAGCACACGGCAGCCCCCCGGTTTTTCAGGGCATCCGCTCTCCATGTCAGACATCATTGAACTATACAATGATGCCGGCAGCGAATTTTATTATGTGGACCGCAAGGTGTTCCGGCAGATTGACTTTGAAGCATCCGAGCAAACCCAAACAATGGGCATGAGTATGTAGGCAGCCTTGGGCTGTCTTTTCTTATGCCCTCCATCAATAGAACGGAGGAAAACCATATGGTTCATTTTATCCAAAAGGCAAAAGCCGCAGTTTCCCGCAAGATCGCGGCGGCTAAGAATACCGCCGCCAGCCTCGCATTCCGTGGCAGGCACATCCTCTCAGGCAATGCCGGGGAGGGCTACATTGACACGGCCATCAAAATCCTGCTGGCCGTTGTCCTCGGCGCCCTGCTCCTTGCGGGGCTTTACGCCCTGTTCGGGGAAACGGTGCTGCCGACCCTGGTCCAGCGCATCAAAGAGATGTTCAACTACGCCGGTTAAAGATGCCGGAGATTTTAAGAAGGAGGAAAAATCATGCCTAAGAATACAACACCGGCCGTTCCCAAGTACGATGTGAAAATCCACTCCATCCGCCCGGAGGGAAGCTGCAAGGCCACCGCCTCGGTCAACGTCCACGGCGATTTTGCCGTGCGGGGCATCAAGATCATGGAGGGCTCCAAGGGGCTGTTCATTTCCATGCCCAGCTATAAGGCGGGAAACGGCGAATACAAGGATATCTGCTTCCCCTGTACGAAGGAGGCCAAAGCGGAATTCGACAAGGCGGTCATCGGCGCCTACCAACAGGCGCTCACCCAGGGGCAGGCCGCCGCACAGAAACAGGAATCTCCCGAACCCCGGCAGGAGCAAAGCCAGCCTGCTATGGGCGGGATGTAGGAGGTAACCTATGAATGAAAAGATGAAAAAACCTCTCGGCATCCTCCTCGTGATCTGCCTCGTGGTTTCCCTGCTTGCGGGCAGCGTCTACGCGGTGAGCCGATATTTTGAGGACGCGAAAGGCCATTGGGCGGAGGAAGCCATTCAGATCCTTACGGACAAGGGCGTCATCAGCGGCTATCCCGATGGTCTGGTACACCCCGACGCGATCATCACCAGAGGCGAGTTTGCAGCTCTGATTGCCAGGACCATGGAGCTGCCGGAGCCGAATGATAGTGAAGTCACCATTCACTTCACCGACATTGCCGGTCACTGGTCTGAGCAGCATGTGGAGGCGCTCATCATTGCGGGCGTCATCCAAAAGGATGATTTCGGCACAAAATTCCTGCCGGACGAACCCATCACCCGCATGGAGATGGTCCGTATGCTGGTGAGGGCCATCGGCAAGGGCGACCATGATGCATCCTGCCCCTGCGTTACCGGCTTTTCAGATGACGGCGGGCTTGGTGATGAGGATAAAGCCTGTGTCTGCACCGGGAAAAAGTACGGCATTGTGAACGGTTACCCGGACGGTACGGTAAAGCCGGACGGCAAAGCCACCCGTGCAGAAGCCTTTGAAATGCTGGTGGATGCGGATAAGGCAAAGGAGCAGATCAAGAAAGAAGAACCCCCGAAACCGCCCGTAACACCCAAGCCGGAGGAGAAACCTTCCGGTGGCGGCGGCTCTTCCTACGTTCCCGCCCCGCAGTTCAGCTTCACATTGCCCAAAACCGCCTACACCGCCGATGAAATTGAGATCAAGCCGGAAAGCCGCTATGTGAGCGGCGTAGCATGGTCAGTGCTCAGAAACGGACTGCCTGCAGAGCTTTCCGAGCTGGCAGACGGTGTGCTGTCCGCAAATGGCGGCAAGGTGAAATTCACGCAGACCGGCAGCATCACCCTGATTGCCACAGCAAAAAACAGCCGGGGCGCCACGGTGGTCCATGAGCAGACGGTCAGCATCTACCCGGTGGTGACGGCGGCATTCACGCTGCCTGAAACCGCCCATACCGACACGGCCGTGGCGGTGGAGCTTACCACGGAGAATCTCGGCTCCAATTCTGTGGTGTGGTCCCTTCAAAAAGACGGAACCATTGCTGATATAGACGAAACCCTTACCGGAGAGCTGATCGCTACAGGCGGCACAGTGCTGTTCAAGGAAAAGGGCAGCTATACGCTGGCCGCTTCCATCACAGACGAGTTGGGCAAAATCATCACTGCCGAAAGCAATATCACCATCTATCCTGTGGCGGAAGTAACACTCACCCTGCCGGCAGTTTCCCATACCGATAAAACCATCACTTTACAGACAGAAACAAAAGAAACGGACGGCCTCACGCTGGCCTACACCCTGACCCGAAACGGCGAACCCGCCGACATCGGTACATGGATCGAGGGAAATCCCGACCATAGCAGTATCCGTTTCAGGGATAAGGGTGTCTATGCCCTGACCGCTTCCGTCACCGATGCAACCGGCAGAGTGTTTACCGGTACCGCTGGCATCACCGTCTACCCGGTAGGCTCCGCGGGATTTTATCTGCCCGAAATCTTCCACACCGACAAAACCGTTATGGTGGAAGCGGTGTTCGGGGAGATCGGCAGCCATACCGCCAAATGGTCACTGCTGCGTGACGGCCAAGAGGTATCCCTCACCGATGCGGCGGAGGGTACGCTTGGCAACAGCGGCGGCAATCTGAAGTTCCGCTCCAAGGGCAGCTATGTCCTGAAAGCGGAGTTCACCGACGATGGCGGCAGGAGCTACCGCTATGAGCAGGGCTTCAAGGTTTATCCTGTGCCTGCCGTAAGCTACAGCCTGCCAAAGCACGCCCATACCGACACCGATATCGCGGTCCAAACTGCAGCCGCCGATCTGGACGGCCTGACAATCGAATGGCTGGTGGATAACACCTATGGTTTTCAGGATTGGCCGACCTATGTCAGCGGCGGGCTCACAAACGATGGCGGCACCATCCGCTTCAAAAGAGCAGGCATCTATGAGCTGGTGGCGAGAATCACCGATGAAACAGGCCGTGTCTTTTTGTACGAAAGCAAGGACAGGTGCGAGGTGCTTCCCGTGCTGACCATCGGCTTTGAGCTTCCCGCCTTTGCCTACACCGATACCGCCATCGATCTCAGAACCCATGGCAACAACAATGTGCTGCCGGTGGAGTGGTCCGTCAGCAAGGACGGCGGGAGCATTCCGCTCACTGAGGCATTCAGTGGAAGCCTCAACCCCCAGGGCGGCAAAATTACCTTTAAGGGCGATGGCGAATATGTCCTCACCGCAGCCATGACCGATTACCTGAATCGCAGCTACTCCCACAGCGAAAGCATCCGCATCCTGCCGGTGGTGCAGTACGCATTCACCATGCCGCAGGCCGTTCACTACGGTGCGGAGTTTAATGCTGCCGCAAAGGATGTCCAGCACATCGGCAGCTATGCCGTGGTCTGGACGCTGCAAAAGAACGGGAATGTTGCACCCTATCAGGGCGCCTTGGGCAATGACGGCGGCAGGATCGCCATCCATGACACCGGCGACTTTATCCTGACCGCTTCCGTTACTGACAGCGCAGGGCGTGTAACCTCCCATACGGAGAGCATCACGGTAACCAACACGGCGCCGAATGCCCCTGTGGTGACGGCAGTTCCCACCCGTACCGCCAAGGATGGCAAATTTCTCGTAAATATTACCGCCAGTGCCGACGATCCCGATGGGGACGCGGTGACCTTGGAATATGAGGGCACTACGGCTGACAGCTACTATGCAACCGGTACCCACACCATCCGCGTCAGGGCAAAGGATATCGCCGGGGCTTATTCCCCCTGGACCGAGAAAGTCTTCACCGTAACCAATGCCACTCCCACCGTTACCCTCACAGCCGAACCGACCCGCACGGTCAAGGACGGCAAGTTCCTTGTCAATATCAGCGCCCAGGCGTCCGATGCGGACGGCGACGCAACCACGCTGGAATGGGAAAACAAGGCGGCTGACAACTACTATGCCCCAGGCGCCCATACCGTCCGTGTCAGGGCAAAAGACATTGCCGGAGCTTATTCCCCTTGGTCAGAAAAGACCTTTACCATCACCAGCTCCGCACCGACTGTAACCTTGACCGCAACTCCTACCCGTACAGCGAATAACGGCAAATTCCTTGTCAATATCAGCGCCCAGGCGTCCGATGCGGATGGCGATGCTACCACGCTGGAATGGGAAAACAAGGCGGCTGACAACTACTATGCCGTTGGCACGCACACCGTCCGTGTCCGTGCCAGGGATGCAACCGGGCTGTATTCGGAGTGGGTATCCAGGACATTTACAATCACAAACTCCGCGCCGACAGCCCCGGTCATTACCAGAACGCCAAGCGGCAACAGTGTACCGCCGGGAACGCCGGTCACCATTAAGGCCACCAGCTCCGACCCGGACGGTGATCCTGTCACCCTCGTTTGGGAGGGCAGAAACTCTGAAACGCAGACCTACCCGCTGGGGAGAAATGTAGTTCGTGTCAAAGCGGTGGATTCCGCAGGCGCTGAATCTCCATGGTCTGCCATCGTATTCTTTGTGGCTGATTCAAACGGCAGCGGCGGCATGACGCTCACCGGACCCGATTCCGTAATTTTAGAGAATGGTCTTGAGGGTGCTACCATCACCGAGTACACCTTCACTGTTCCACCTGTTTCCGGCCACAGTGGTTCGGACTTCGGTAGAGTGCGCGGTTACAACAAGCTGACCGGCCAGTGGGATCAGCTTGATTACGGCACTACCTCAAACGGCATTACCTTCAGCCGTACCCTTGGCGCAGGCGTGTATACCAAGCTGGAGTTTTACTACTATACGAATCACTCGTGCATGTACAACAAGTCCAATATCACCTACTCTGTGACCTACCACTTTGAATAAGGAGGAAAATCCATGAAACATCTCTTTTGCAAGCTGAAGAACAAGGCTGCCATAGCCGCTGTCAGAACCCGCTGTATTCTTTCGGGTAACCATGGGGAGGGCTACATTGACACGGCCATCAAAATCCTGCTGGCGGTTGTCCTTGGCGCCCTGCTCCTTGCGGGACTGTATGCCCTGTTCGGGGAAACGGTGCTGCCGACCCTAACCCAGCGCATCAAGGATATGTTCAACTATGGCGGCGCTAACTAACGGCATCGCACAGGCGGTGCTTTTTTCTCTGCTTATGGCGGCTTCTGTGTGGGACTTCCGCAAACGGATTATCCCGGACAGCATCTGCATCCTGATTGCACTGACGGGGCTGATTGATTTCAGCCCCGTCAAGTTTTTGGGCATCCTTGCGGCGCTGCCGCTTTTGATTGCCGCCCTATGCAAGCCGGACGGCGTCGGAGGCGGGGATATCAAGCTCACTGCCGCCGCAGGCATTGTTTTGGGATTTTGGGGATGCACGGCCGGACTGATATTCGGCCTGACCGCATCCCTCTTTTTTTACCTCTCAGCCCAAACCATCAGAAGGCTCCGAAAACTGAAGCCGCAGAAAGCGGCACAGGCATCCCTGCCCATGGCGCCGTTTTTATCCCTCGGCTTTCTTGCCGTAACCATTCTAAATATTGGAGGAAACATCCTATGAAAAGAATCCATATCAGCAGAAAAAAGACCATTCTCATTGCCTGTATCGCCGTTTCGCTGGCGGCCGCCGCCTTTATTCCGAAGGCGGTCAGGGCGCACAGCCGCAAGAAATACGCTTCCATTTAAAAAGCATCAAATGAATTTAAGGAGGAAAATCCTATGAGTCTTTTCAAAAACCGCACGGTTGTCGGTGTGATCTGCATCCTTTTGTCCCTGCTCATCTGCTTCGGGGTGACGCCGCTGTTCAATAAATCCGTCAGCCAGAAAACCGAGATTGTCCGCGTGACCAAGGAGATCAAGGCGGGTGAGGAAATCACCAAGGATATGGTCCAGACCGTGGAGGTGGGCGGTTTCGGACTGCCCGAAAATGTCATCCGCCAGAGCGAAACGGTCATCGGCAAATACGCCAAGGCCGACCTCTCCATCAGCGACTATATCTTAAACACCAAGCTGTCCGACACCCCGGCTGCGGAAAATGCCTATCTTTACAATCTGGACGGTACCAAGCAGGCCATATCGGTGACCATCAAGAGCTTTGCAAACGGTCTTTCCGGCAAGCTCCAGAGCGGCGACATCGTGTCGGTCATTGCCGCTGACTATAAGAAGCAAGGAATGACTGTCATCCCTGCCGAGCTGAAATATGTGGAGGTCATCAGCGTAACCGCCTCCTCCGGCTATGATGCCAACACCGGCGAAGCCAAATCCGAAAAGGACGAGCGTGAGCTGCCTTCCACGGTGACCCTGCTGGTATCTCCCGAACAGAGCAAGGTATTGGCGGAGCTGGAGGCTGACGGCAAGCTCCACCTGTCCCTCGTTTACCGCGGCACTCCTGCCAATACCGCCAAATTTATAGAGGCGCAGGATAAGGTAATCGCCGCCCTGTATCCCGTAGAGCAGCCGGAGGACAGCTCTTCTGAACCTAAGTCTCAGGAATCGGAGGACGGCACTGTGTCCGAAGTACCCGCGGAAAGCGGGGTGCAGTGATGCTGAACTTCAAGAAAAAGGGCATCTTCACACGCCAGCCTGCGGGGGAGGATGCCCAGCCGGAGCAGGAGCCGCAGGGCGGCGTTCTTGCTGTTTGGGGTTCCCCCGGCAGCGGCAAGACGGTTACAGCCGTAAAGCTCGCAAAGCATCTTGCCGGCCGGAAGAAAAATGTGGTGCTTCTGCTTTGCGATGCGACCGCACCCATGCTGCCCTGCATCTGCCCGCCCTCCGAACTGGAGTGTGAGCATTCCCTGGGCAGTATCCTTGCCGCCACCCATGTGACGGAAGCCCTCATCAAGCATAATCTGGTGACGCTGAAGAAGAACAGCTATCTTACTATCCTCGGCATGAAAAAGGGCGAGAACGAATACACCTACCCGCCCTATGAACAGATACAAGCCCAAGAGCTGATGGATGGGCTGCGGGAAATTGCTCCATTCGTAGTGGTGGATTGCGGCAGCTATATCGCAAACGACATCCTCTCCGCCGTGGCGCTCATGGAGGCCGACAGCGTCCTGCGCCTTGCCAACGCAGACCTCAAATCGGTAAGCTATCTCTCCAGCCAGCTTCCACTGCTCCGGGATTCCAAGTGGGATGCGGATAAGCAATACAAGGTTGCCAGCAATGTAAAGCCCCAGCAGGCCGGGGAGCAGATCGGGCAGGCGCTGGGCTCGGTGGCCTTTACCCTGATCCATTCGCAGGAGCTGGAGGAACAGTACCTCGCAGGGAATCTGCTTGCGGATTTGTCCCTGAAGGACAGCCGTTTGTTCCGCAGGGAAATCGAAAAAATTGCAAAGGAGGTGTTCGGATGTTAGGAAAAAAGAGAAATGCTCCGGCATTTTCCAAAGGGAAAAATAAGCCGCAGGCTAAACAGGAACAGAAAGAACCGGCAAAGAACCAGCAGTCCGCATCCCCGGCGGCTCCCACTTTAAACCACATCATAGGGCAGGAGTCAGCAGTCAACCGCCCGGTGGATTTTGCAGGCGCAAACCGCGCCCATACGCTGTTCTTTACGCCTGAAGCTGAGGGAAAGGATTTCTCATCGGTCCTTGCCGATGTGCAGGAGTACATCTCCGAGCATTACAGCACCCTCATCACTGTGGGCGGCGAGGATGCCAAGGCGCAGCTCAAACGCTACATCACCAAATACGTCCAGGACCGCCGTGTCTCGGTAAATGGCATGAGCGGCGGCAAGCTGGCTGACGCCCTCTACACCGAAATGGCGGAGTTCGGATTTCTGACGAAATACATCTTCGGCACCGGCATTGAGGAAATAGACATCAACTCGTGGCGGGATATTGAGGTGCAATATTCAGACGGCCGCACGGTCAAGCTGGAGGAACGCTTTGAGAGTCCCCAGCACGCCGTCAATGTGATCCGCAGGATGCTTCACATCAGCGGCATGGTGCTTGATAACGCCAGCCCCATCGTGCTGGGGCATCTCAGTAAAAATATTCGTATCGCCGTACTCAAAAGTCCCATTGTAGATGAGGATGTGGGTGTGGCGGCCTCCATCCGTATTGTAAACCCGCAGAGCATGAAGAAAGAGGATTTTGTCAGGAGCGGCACGGCGACCGATCCCATGCTGGATTTTTTGTCCCTCTGCATCCGCTACGGCATATCGGTCTGCGTGGCAGGAGCCACCAGCTCCGGTAAAACCACCGTGGCAGGCTGGGTGCTGACCACCGTGCCGGATAACAAGAGAATCTACACGATTGAGAACGGCTCCCGTGAGCTGGCGTTGGTGCGGGAAAAAGACGGCAGGGTGGTCAATTCGGTCATCCATACCCTGACCCGCGACAGCGACAATGACCGCCAGCGTATCGACCAGACCAACCTACTGGACTATGCGCTCCGATTTAACCCGGACATCATCGTGGTGGGCGAGATGCGCGGCGCGGAGGCCAATGCCGCCCAGGAAGCCGCCCGAACCGGCGTGGCAGTGCTGACCACGATCCATTCAAACTCTTGTGAGGCCACCTACCGTAGAATGGTGTCTCTATGCAAACGAGCCGTAGATATGTCCGACCAGACCCTCATGGACTATGTGACTGAAGCCTATCCCATCGTGGTGTTCTGCAAGCAGCTCGAAAACAAGCAGCGCCGCATGATGGAGATTCAGGAATGCGAGATCCTCCCGGACGGCACAAGGCGCTACCGGCCGCTGTTCCAGTATGTCATCACTGAAAACCGCATGGAGGACGGCAAATTCATCATCGAGGGCACACACGCACAGGTGAACACCATCTCGGACAGCCTTGCCAAACGGCTGCTGGAAAACGGCATGCCCCAGGCGGTCATTGAGAGCCTGCGGGGAAAGGAGGCGCAAAGCGCATGACAACGGTACTTTTAATCGCCTGCATCGGAATGATTGCAGGGTTTTTTATTTTACTCGGCCTCACACCCATGGAGTTCACGGCCGCGGTATTCGGGAAGCTCACCGACAGGCCCAAGTCCCTCCGTGACGAGGTGGGCGAGTTCACCCGCAGGAAAAAGCAGTCCTATCTGCGCCGTGAAATTGCCGAGGTGCAATCCATTCTCAAGGTAACCGGCAGGACGGCACGCTTTCCCATGCTCTGCGCCCTATCCCTGTTATGCTTTGCCGTGGGCGCATCCATCGCCGTCATGCTCTCGAACTTTTTCCTTGTTCCTGTGATGGCGGCAGGCTGTATGTTCCTACCCTTCTGGTGGGTAAAGCTCACGGCCAGCCACTTCAAAAAGGACATTGCGGCGGAGCTGGAAACGGCACTCAGCATCATCACCACGGCCTACCTCAGAAACGAGGACATCCTGACGGCGGTGGAGGAAAATATCGCATACCTGAACCCGCCTGTACTGTCGGTGTTCAAGGGGTTCGTGTCCCGCGTCAGGCTGGTTGACCCCGATGTGACGGCGGCGCTCCATGACCTGAAAGACCGCATCGACAACGCTGTATATGTCGAATGGTGTGATGCCCTCATTGCCTGCCAGCACGACCGCAGCCTCAAGACCACCCTGACGCCCATTGTCAGCAAGCTGTCCGATATGCGGGTGGTTAACGGTGAGCTGGAAAACATGGTGTTTGAGCCGAGAAAGGAATTCATCATCATGCAGATTCTCGTCGTCGGCAATATCCCGCTCATGTATTTTTTGAACAAGGATTGGTACCATACGCTGATGCACACACCGCTGGGGCAGATTATTCTGACCATCTGCGCCGTCGTGATTTTCGTTTCTACGGCATTTGTCATCAAGCTCACGCAACCCATCGAATATCGAAGATAGGAGGACACCCATGACAATCTACATCTTTTTATTCGGAGTCCTCCTATCGGCAGGGCTCTTTTTCATTACCGCCGATCTGCTGCGGCTGCCCACTCTCGCCACCCAAAAGGCGATGCTGTCGGCGGGTAAGCAGGCCAAGGCAAAACCCAAAGCCACCGATGCACTGCTGCGAAACGCCGCCGTCC
>JAEZTB010000046.1 GCA_023443745.1 Bacillota bacterium | reverse complement strand
TGCGCTCGAAGATCTCCTTCACTTCCTCGAACAGCGCGTGCGCCTCGTCAGTCGCCACCAGCCGGCCCCGGACAAGGGTGAACAGCTCGAAGCCCAGCTGGGCCTGGGCGTGGTGGAGCACCTTGCTCACCGAGGGCTGCGACACGTGCAGCGAGCGCGCGGCGGCACTGATCGATCCGGTGGTGTAGACCGCGTAGAAGACTTCGATGTGGCGCAGACGCATCGCCACAGGTTAGGCGATGGCCAGGGGCTTGGCCATGCTCAGGCGGCCTCTTCGCCGAGGGCCAGCGCCACCGCCCGCTCGCCGCTGCCCATGGCCAGGGTCCAGCCGAGCATGCCGTGGCCGACGTTGCAGGTCAGGCCCTCGCGGACATTGGCAATGACCGGGACCGAAGCAGGCGTGGACGGGCGCAGGCCTGCCCAGGGATCCCGGATCCGGGCATAGTCCGCGGCCCCGGGTAGCGATTGCCGGGCCAGGGCCACGAGCCGCTCGAAACGGCCCTGGTCGATCCCGGGATCCCAATCGTTGATGTCGGCCAGCCCGGCCACCCGGATGTGCTCGCCAAGGCGGCAGAACACGATCTTGCGCGAGGTATCGGTGATGCTGGTGGCCGGGGCCTGGGGGCCGCGCGGCGCGGTGAAGGAATACCCCTTGATCGCCATCAGCGGCAGCCGGATGCCGAGCGGGCGCAGCAGCGCCGCGCTGTCAATCCCGGTGCAGACGATCAGCCGGCGCGCTTCGACGGCTTCGCCTTCGCGCGAGCGTAGCAGCCAGTGCCGTCCACTGCGCTGGAGCGTTTCCAGATCGAACCCGAACCGGGTGCTTACCGGATAATCGCGGCGCAGCGTCTCCAGCAGCCCGCAGGCGAAACGCCACGGGTCGCCCACCGCCTCGTCCGGGGAATACACCGCGCCGCGGATCCCGGCGACCTGTTGCAGCGCCGGCTCGACCTGCCTTGCGCCCTCGGCGTCCAAAAGCGTCTGCCGCACACCATGGGCGCGCTTCAATTCCACCATCCGCGCCCCGGCGCGCAGGGCCGGATCGCTGAAGTACAAATGCAGCTTGCCAGCGGTGCGGTGCTGGAACTGGATCGGGTGGCGGTCCAGCAGTCCGGCCATCGCCTGCTGCGATGCGCGTGCCAGCGCCAGGGTGCTGAGCGTATTGCGCTGCATCCGCGCACGGCTGGCATGGCTCAGCAGCGACAGCCCCCAGCGCCAGATCGACGGATTCCCCCGGAGCCGGATCCGGAACGCGGGATCGCTGCCGCTGAGCAGGGCCGGGATCTGCTTCCACAGCGACGGGCCCGCCATGGCGTCAGTGTACGCATAGCTGAGCTGCGCCCCGTTGGCGAACGAAGCGCCCCGCGCCGGACCTGCGGCCCGGTCGATCAACTCCACCGACAGCCCGCGCCGGGCGGCCGCCCAGGCGGTAGCCATTCCGACCACGCCGGCTCCCAGGACGGTGACCTCAGGGGTTTGGCCTGTTGTTGGCATTGCCGTTGTACCCATTCCGTGTCGTGGTGGTGAGACGGGCAACAGGCTGTCTCCGGCGGGTGGACACGTGCCGCTTTCCGGATGGAACAGGCACGGTGAAAAGCCTAACGCGAAGGTCCGGAAACGGGGGTTGCATTGATTGCACGGGGCAGAACCTGGGGTTATGGGCAGCCATAGCCGCAGGGCATGTTCCACCCCAGGATTGGTGCAGGACAGTGGGCCGGGATTTATGCATGGTGTTGCGTGGCCGCATTCCCGGGAGGAGGAGCCATGGTCCGGAGCCTTGCCAGCAAGGTTGCCATTCTTGTTTCGGGGTGCCTGTTCATGCTGTCCGCCTGGATGGCGTCGTTCCCGGCGTCCGCCCACGGGATCGGGGAGACGCTCGCTTCGCTGATGGCCGAGCACGACACGGTGGGCCTGGCGGTGGTAGTGGTCCGCGACAATGCCGTCGTCTATCGGAGCAGCCTGGGCTGGAAGGATCTGGAGGCGCGCACTCCGCTCGCGGAGGACGATGTGTTCCGCATCGCCTCCATCTCCAAGTCGTTCGTCGCCACCTCGATCCTGCAGCTGGTGGAGCAGGGCAGGCTGTCGCTGGACGACGACGCCGGCGGGCTGCTCGGCTTCGCGGTGCGCAATCCGCGCTTCCCGGATACGCCGGTCACGCTGCGGATGCTGCTCAACCACACCTCGTCCATCACCGACAGCCAGCGCTACCACAGCCTGGACATCATCAATCCGGCGACCAACGGGAGCTGGGCGGAGAGCTACTCCGGCCATGCACCCGGCACCCATTACCAGTACTCGAACCTGGGCTACAACATGCTCGGGGCAATCGTGGAGCGGGCGTCTGGCCAGCGCTTCGATCGTTATGTCAGGGAACATGTGCTGGAGCCGCTCGGCCTGTATGGCGGGCACCTGCCGGACGCGCTGGATCCGGACCGCATCGCGCAGATCTACCGTCACCAGGAGGGGGTCGGCTTCGTGCGCTCGGATGCGGCCTACGCGCTCCTGGGCAGTCGCCTGGACGACTACCGGCCCGGCTACAGCGCGCCGCTGTTTTCCCCGACCGGCGGGCTGAAGATCTCAGCACCTGACCTGGCCCGGTACATGCTCATGCACATGAACCTGGGCGAATGGGATGATGTCCGGGTCCTGTCCCCCGGGCACGCCGCCCTGATGCAGTCGCCTTCGGTGGAAATCGACGCGGACGCCGGGTACGGGCTGGCCCTGCGCATCGATCGTGCCCTGATTCCCGGTGTCACCCTGGTCGGCCATACCGGCTCCGCCTACGGGCTTTACAGCTCGATGTTCTTCGATCCGGTCCGCAAGTACGGCTTCGTGGTGATCACCAACGGCACCCGCGATCCCGCGGTGAGGACCGCCGTCAACCGGGTGCTGTACGACCACTTCATCGGAGCCGCTGGAGACGATTAGCCCCCGGCTATGGGTCGCAGCGATCTTTTCATTACCCCGCCCGCCAGCGCCTGACTATGTTGGAAAAGCGTCAGGCATAGGCAAAGCCGGTTTCATTGTGCGTCCGTCACGGTGCGGCGATTACAGGAGATCCAAGTGTCGAATCAAAGTGATGTTGCGTCCGTGAACCCCTTGGCAACGCGTTTGCCGCGGCGACCGGCGAGGAGCCGCCTGGCGGTGGCCTGCACGGCGATCATCGGACTGGCCGCATATGCGGGTGCGCTCCATGCCCAAACACCCGCGGAATCGGGCAATGCCGCTGCGGACGAGGCCGCGCAGCGTATCCAGCAGCTCGACACGGTGGTGACCACCGCTTCGCGCGTCCGCCGCGGGGGGTTCGTGGCGCCGACGCCGACGACCCAGATCACCGCCGAGGAGATCGCGGCGTCCGGCCTGACCAACATCGCCGACGTGGTCAATGAAACCCCGTCCGTGCGTCCCTCGATGACCCCGGTCAGCACGGTCAACAACGCCAGCTGGTCGGGCGGGCATTATCTCGATCTGCGCGGCCTGGGCTTCAACAGGACCCTGGTGCTGGTGGACGGCAAGCGCTTCGTGCCCACCCAGATTTCCGGGCCGGTCAACATCAACGTGATTCCCCAGGCGGTGATCGGCAATGTCGACATCGTCACCGGCGGTGCGTCCGCGGCGTGGGGTTCGGATGCCGTGGCCGGCGTGGTCAACTTCATGTTCGACCACCAGCTTGAAGGCGTGCGCGGCGAAGCCAGCTACGGCAGCAGCGATCACGGCGACTACCGCTCCCGGCGGGTGTCGCTGGCCTTCGGCCAGCGGTTCGGAGCCGATCGCGGCCACGTGCTGTTCGGCGCCGAGGTGGCCGACAACAGCGGCATCGCCCGGCTGGGCGACCGTGACTGGGGCGCCCAGGGCTGGGGCACCATCACCAATCCCGCCTACACCCCGGAGAACGGCGAGCCGCGCATCCTGGTGGTGCCCAACGTCGTCAGCGCGGTGAACAGCTTTGGCGGTCTGATCAACTCCGGTCCGCTGGCCGGCATCCATTTCGATGCGAACGGCGACCCGGTCCCGTTCCGCTATGGCGAGGTCGTCTCCGGCAACAGCATGATCGGCGGCGATGGTGCCTATACCCACGTGAACCAGACCCTGGCCGCACCGCAGGAGCGCCGGAACGTCTACGGCCGCGTCTCCTACGACGTCACCGACGCCACCACCCTGTACGTGGAGGGGGCATGGGCCAGGTCCGACTCCAGCCCGATCCCCAACCTGACCCGCAGCGACAACAACATCCGGATCCACCGCGACAACGCCTTCCTGCCCGGGTCGATCGGGGAGGCCATGGATGCGCACGGCATCGACAGCTTCACCATGGGCCGCCTGAGCCGGGATTACGCGCGCACCATCAACGAGCAGGAGTCCAGCACCGAGCGCGTGGTGGTGGGCCTTGAAGGCTACTTCGGCGACACCTGGAGCTGGGACGGCTACTACACCTACGGCAGCAGCGAATCAACGATGCTGGCGCACAACAACCGCATCACCTCCCGCTACAACGCCGCGATCGATGCCGTGTTCGACCCCGTCACCGGCGCCATCGTGTGCCGGGATGCGGTGGCCCGGGCAGCCGGCTGCGTGCCGATGAACCTGTTCGGCGAGGGCGCGCCGTCCGCCGACGCCCTGGGCTATGTGGTCGACACATCGTGGCGGCACTGGGACCTGTCGCAGCACGCGGCCGCCGCGACCGTCTCCGGCGAGCCGTTCGAAACCGCGGCCGGCCCGGTATCGATCGCCGCGGGCCTGGAGTGGCGGCGCGAGGAGGCGATCGTGACCTCCGACGAGCTGTCGCGGGCAGCCGAATTCGTGACCGGGAACACGGTGCCCTGGGAGGGTGCGGTCAATGTCCGCGAAGCGTTCTCCGAAGTGGTCGTGCCGCTGGTCAACGACAGGCCGTGGGCCAAGGCCCTGGACCTGAACGTGGCAGGGCGCGTGACCGACTACAGCACCTCGGGCACGGTCACGACCTGGAAGGTCGGCGGCCTGTGGGACATCAACGATGTCTGGAGGCTCCGGGCCACGCGCTCGCGGGATATCCGCGCACCATCGCTCTCCGAGCTGTTTTCCGGATCGACCACCTCGATCTTCAGCGTGCTTGACCAGGAGCTCGGGGCGACGTATTCGGTGCAGTCGCTCTCGTCGGGCAATCCGGGGCTGGAGCCGGAGGAGGCCGATACCATGACCATCGGCGTGGTGGTCAATCCCCACCCGAACCTGATGCTTTCACTCGACTACTACAACATTGATATCGACGGCGCGATCATCACCCTGCAGGCCGCCGCCATCGTCGACCGCTGTTTCGGTGTCCAGCCGCAGTTGTGCAGCCTGATCACCCGCGGCGACGATGGACGGATCAGCCAGGTCAACACTTCGCCGCAGAACCTGCAGACCATGCAGCTGCGCGGCGCCGACCTGGAGGCCCTCTACCGCCAGCCGCTGGGCGCCGGTGACCTGACCTTGCGCGCATTGGTCTCGTACGTCGATACCCTGGATCTGGACGACGGCGAAGTGGTCACCCGGCTGGCCGGCAGCGTCGAGCAGCCCACCATCGCCAGCGTCGGCGGCATGCCGCACTGGAACGGCTCGCTGCGCGCTTCCTATGCAACCGGGCCGCTGACGCTTGGCCTGGGGATCCGCCACGTCGGCGGCGGCAAGATCAACCATACGTTCACCGAAAAGGACCGGAACGTGCTGGAGGCCTCCAGCCGCACCTACTTCGATCTCAATGGTGCGTATGACCTGACCGGGAACCTGTCGCTGTTCGGTACGGTCCGGAACGTGTTCGACAAGGATCCGCCGATCACGTCCGGCGGATTCGCAACCGTGCGTTCGCTCTACGACGTCATCGGGCGCACTTATACGGTCGGGTTGCGGTTCAATTTCTGATGCGCCGTTTCACGACGCGCCACGCGGGAGATGCGCCCTTGAACAGAACACTGTCTTCGCTTGCGATTGCGCTCGGCCTCGTGCTGGGCGGCACCACTTCGGCCGCGGATGCGGACCTGCGCGACCTGCTCCCGGGCTTCGAGGCGGCGCCAGGGTGCGCCGTGGCAGCGCACCGGAGCGGGGAACGGATCGGATTCGCGGCGTCGGGCCTGGCGGACATCGAACGCGGCGTGCCCATCGACGGGAGCACGCTGTTCTACGCCGCGTCGGTCTCCAAGCAGTTCACTGCCCTGGCGATCGCGCAGCTGGTGGCCCGGGGCGGGCTGTCCCTGGACGATGACGTCCGCCTGCATATTCCGGAGTTGCCGACCTACCGGGAGCCGGTGACGGTCCGCATGCTGCTCAACCACACTGCCGGCCTGCGCGACTCGCTGTCGCTGTTGCGCATGGGCGGGTACCCGTCCGCCGCTGACGTGACCATGGCCCAGGCCCTGGAACTGCAGCTGGCCCAGCGGGACACCAATTTCGTCCCCGGGAGCGCAACCGCGTATTCGAACGGCGGTTACCTGCTGCTGGCCGAGATCGTCCGGCGCGCCTCGGGCGAGGCGTTCCCGGACTATGTCCGGCAGCACATCCTCGATCCGCTGGGCATGGGCGACAGCTTCGTGCTCGACGACCGTGATCCGGTGTCCGATCAGCTGGCGCGCGGCTACGTTCTCGGCGACGCCGGTTTCGAGCGTCGCGATACCTATCCACGCTTCGGCGGTTCAGGCGGGCTGATGCTCAGCCTGGACGACCTGGCCCGCTACGAATACGACATTGAACGGGGCCATCGGGTCTGGACGCCGGAGGTCGCGCGGATCATGACCGAGGCGGGGGCCCTGGCGGATGGATCGCCGGCCTTCCGTGACGACACCGGCTTCGTTTTCGCCGCCGGACTGATGCTGGGGACGCGCCTGGGCCACACCGCGGTCCAGCACGGGGGCGGGGCGGAAGCGTTCCGGCACCTGTACGTACGGCTGCCGGAGCAGCGGCTGGGCATCGCCGTCTTCTGCAACCGCAGCGACCAGCCGGTCCAGGATATGGCGGACGCGGCGATCGCCGCCCTGGTCGATCCGGCCCCCGGGGTCCTTGCCGAGGCACCCGCACCGGGGCACTACCGCTCGAGCGAGCTGCGCGCCGGCTACCGCCTGCGCGGCGCCGGCAACGTGCTGCATCTGGACATCCTCCCTGACGCAGGCACCGGGGAGCCGGTGACGGTCGAGCTGGTCCGGCGCAAGCCCGGCCGCTATGAAGGCCGCGGACTCACCCTGCTGCGCGACGCCGGCGAGGAGGGCTTCCGGCTGTCGACATCCCGGGTCTCCGGCGTCCGGGTCGTCCCGGCGGTGGAGGGGGCCGGCGGCTGATCCCGCCGCCGGTCAGCTCCAGAAGTTGATGAAGCCGGTGATGATCAGCGCGTTGGTGAAGTCGATGAAGAACGCGCCCACCAGCGGCGCCACCAGGAACGCCCGCGGCGCGGCGCCGTAACGCTCGACCAGAGTGCGCATCACCGCCATCGCATTGGCGGTGGTGCCGAGCATGAAGCCGATGAAGCCGCCGCCCATGACCGCGGCATCGTAGTCCCGGCCCATCAGCCGGTAGACCACGACGCAGAACGCCACCACCGCGCCCACCTGCAGGACCAGGTTCAGGATCAGTGGCAAGGCGAGCCCGGCCAGCTCCCACAGTTTGAGGTTCATGAGCGCCACCGACAGGAACAGCGCCAGGCAGACGTTGCCGATCAGGTCGGTGGTGGGCACCGACATCCCGATCCAGCCGGTGCGGTCGTCCAGGTTGCGGATGAAGGCGCCGACCAGCATCGCGCCGACATAGGCGGGCAGGGTGATGCCGGTGGCGGAGATCCAGCCGCTGACCCAGGCGCCCAGCCACATGGCGATCA
>JAEZTB010000035.1 GCA_023443745.1 Bacillota bacterium | reverse complement strand
CCGTTACATGACAAAAGTGAAAGATTCACTTGAATTGTGTAACGGTTTTTTGTTTTAATGACAGGGCTGGTTAACAATTACTGCAATTTTATAGAAAACTATAAATTAATAGGAATATTGTATCATATAATTCTCCTTTCTGGACATGCTCTGCTGGCTTCCTTTGTCTTTTAAACACTGTTAATATTTTCTGTGCTGGTTATACTTCATCTTTTTTGCTGAAGAGAATTTATTGATTAATTTTCTTAGCAAAAAATGAGAACAAATAGGCATTATTTGCAGAGCCTTAAAGGCTGCAGCGAGGATACAATGTCAACAGGCAGGTTTTGTGGAAAGGCTGTGGAATGTGCCTTTGTATCAGGAAGTAAGAAGCTATTGCGGCAAATGCCTTTATTTCTTCGTGTTTCTGATAAAAGGTATGAGGAGGGACGTATGGCGAGGCTGTGGAATTATATCCAGAATAAGATGAACGACTTCAATGTGAAGAAAAAGCTGATGATTGTCTACGTCTGCTGTGTGCTTCTTCCGTTATTGGCTACGGACAGCGTTATTTTAACTATCCTGCTTCAGGGGGAGTCGAGGGAGCAGAACCTATTGATGAAGAATATCTCCAGTGCGGTGCAGTTCGACTTGTCCTACACCCTGGAAGAAGCAGTTAACATGACGAAGAGTATCTATGTGAATAGCACCGTCAATGATTTTCTCAACAAGGAGTACGAATCAGGGCTTGATTATTATGCTGCGAATCAGGAACTCTTAAAGCTGGTTTTTTCTGAATCCAGCTGGGGGACCGGAAGCACCGGCATGGTCTTGTTTACCGACAACGAAACGATTGTCAACGGCGGACACTTTTACCGCCTATCCTCGGTGAAAGAGGAGGAATGGTACCGGAAGCTTAAGGATTCGGGGCAGGATATGATTCTTCATTTTTATTATGTGGGAGATTATAATCCCTCTGCCAGCTCAAAAAGAAGAATTTCACTGGTGCGTAAGCTGAATTACTTTAAGAATTCCGGCAGAGATAAGCTGGTGAGGATTGACTTGGATTATAATTCACTCGTTAGAAAAATTACAAATATGAAATACAGCATGGCCGTCTATGTCTGCATTGGTGATAAGATCTTACTCACCAATAACGGACGTTCCAGTTATACGCAGAACTTCGAGCGGCTGACTGGGAAGGAGAGAATCGGCTATGAGACGCAGTGGAATCTGTACGGAGAAAACATCCGCATCCTAGTGATGCGCCCTACAAACACCATAACGCGGCAGATCTGGAACCACTTTCCTTTGATTTTGTTCATGCTGGCCATGAATATTGCGCTTCCCTGGCTGTTGACATATATCATCAATAATTCCTTTACCAGCAGGTTAAGGGAACTAAGCAGGGCCTTTGATGAGGTGGAGGCGGAAAGCCTAAAAGAGATAAAAGACATTAAGGGGAAGGACGAAATCGGAAGCCTGATGAGAAACTATAACCGGATGGTACGACGAAGTCAGGAACTCATTAAGGCGGTGTACAAGGACAGGCTGGCACGTCAGGAGATGGATATTTCCAGACAAAATGCTGAGCTGCTTGCGCTGCACAGCCAGATTAACCCACATTTCCTCTTTAATGTGCTGGAGAGCATCCGTATGCACAGCATTTTAAAAAATGAGGAGGAGACTGCGGGGATGATAGAGCAGCTGGCAGTCCTTGAGAGACAGAACGTGAATTGGACCTCCGATCTAGTGTCGGTAAAGGAGGAAATCAAATTCATCGAAGCATATCTGAACCTGCAAAAATACCGGTTCGGAGAGAGGCTTTCCTATGAAATTGTCATAGAACCGGGATGTGAAAGTTATTCTCTTCCCAAGCTGACGCTGGTTACCTTCGTGGAAAATGCCTGTGTCCATGGAATAGAAAATAAAGCAGCCCCCTGCTGGATATATGTTAGAGCGTTTGAAAAAGAGGGCTGGTTGTATCTGGAGGTAGAGGACACCGGCGAAGGAATGGACGAAGAGCAGGTCAGGGCTTTGGAGGAAAAAATGAGCAGCTGCACCATAGAGACGATCAAAGAAAACGAACACGTAGGAATTAGTAATGCCTGCCTGCGGCTTAAGATGGTAACAGCGGGAAGGCACAGTTTAAGCTGGAGAGCGAAAAGGGAATTGGTACCTGCATGCTGATCAAGGTTCCGGTAAACGTGCTGCCTCTGGGCTGGAAGGCGTATGGAATGCAGAGGGAATAAGAAAGTAAATGCAGGGAGATAGGTCAAGGAGGAAGGATGTAGGATGAGGCTGAAAGTATTGTTAGTGGATGACGAACCTTTTATTCTGCAGGGACTTTCGGTTCTTGTGGACTGGAAAGCGGAAGGCTATGAAATTATAAAGACTGCGGCCAACGGAGGAGAGGCGCTTGAATTTCTTTTGTATAACCGGGTGGATTTAATTATTGCGGATATCCGTATGCCTGTGATGACCGGGCTAGAGTTGCTTGTGGAACTTCGGGAAAAGAATATTTCCGCCGCCCAATTCATTATACTTAGCGGCTATAACGATTTTCAATATGCCCAGAAGGCTCTGCGCTATTCCTGTATGGACTATATTTTAAAGCCGGTGCAGAAGGAGAGTCTGCTTACCCTTTTAAGGCAGGCCGTCAGAGAAAAGGAAGTCGTGGTGCGAAAGGAAGCAGACCGTGAAAAGATGGAGAGAGCCCGTCTTACCCAGAATTTGATGGGACTTCTCCGGGGAAGGTATGAGCAGGCCACGCTGGATTATATTGGCGGTCTATGGGGGGAACAAAAGGGCGTGCGTTATATACATATCTGTTTTGACAACATTGCTGCCTTGGAGGAGTTGTCGGATGAGGAACTGAGAACCATGAGGAAGCGTTTATTTCAGAATTGCTCAAACTACTTAAGCTCTGACAGCGACCATTGTTTTGAAGATATGCCGGGCTTTGCGGAGGACTATGAAATCGGCTTTGTATATTGTGATAAAATGGCTGAGAGACGGGGGATGAGTACGAAGCTTTTTTTGGGGGAGCTGCAGAAAAAAGCAGAAGAAGGGAAATTCTGCGTTCCCATCATTCTCCTCGCGGGGAAACGGGTAGAGGATATTGGAAAGCTTTCGCATTCTTACCGTTCCGCCTGCGTACTGCGCTCTTTTAAGAGCTTCCGCTTAGAAAAGAGCATCTATTATTATGAAGAAGAGGTTCAGGT
>JAEZTB010000031.1 GCA_023443745.1 Bacillota bacterium | reverse complement strand
TTCTAAACGATATATGAATATGGACATTCTAAACGGCCATTTTACAGGCATCGAGCATGAACAGACCAGTTAAGAACCTTTACCTGAGGCATTCTTAAAAATGTGCACAAAACTATTGACACTACCTAGTCTTGTTAAGCTTTTGTATTCCAGTAGCTCCGATTAAAGAATCGGAATCTCTTTTTGTATATGGTTATGGCGGTCTTTTAAATTGGATAACAATTTATCAACATCACGATTTTGGAGTTATGTTTTTGGGAAAGAATTTTTTCTGTGGGAACGCTGGAGTTTTAATTGATCTATTGTCTTTAATAATAAATATTGTAATCCCTTATTTTATTATGGTAAAGATTTTCAATAGAAAACTAAATTGTGATCATATTCGGTTGTATTAATTGAATTAATGTGATCCAATGGTGCTATTAACCCTGGGCTCTGTAAGCCTCAGCCTTCATATAACAAAGCTTTTACGCAAGGGGCACAGCATGGAGTATGCATAAAGAGAATGTCATGTGGTCATTGCTGTCCACACCGTCTCACCGGGCAGCAAGCGCCGCTAAAGGGAAAGGCTCCGCTGGTCCGGTTCGACGGCGTCGTAAAACCGGGACGTTATGTGTAATACCGCAAATTACATTGTTGTTTTTATTTACATAGTTTAAAGGTGGTAACAATTATTCAGAAAGGGGAGTTTTTTCTGAACATAGTCTTTCATACTGCAAGTGCTATCGCAAGTGGAATAGTTGTATCATCAGTTTTTGATAAAAGATATTCTGATAAACAGCGTATCAGGACTAGAGTATTATTTTTTTGTGTTTCAACAAATGTTATTTTACACGGAGTTTTAGATATTTTACCTCATTCTTATCCATTAAAGGGGAAAGTTGATGTCATTTTGTCACTGCTTATATTAACTGGTATTCTTATTTTCACTAAATCTAGGTATACTCTTGTTTTCGCTTCATGCTTTTTTGGTGGTATTCTTCCTGATATAATTGATTTAGGCCCAGCCATAGTTAATAAGCTTAAGATTGTTAATTTACCAGTAGTTAAGATTTTTCCGTGGCATTGGTCACAATACTCAGGATCAATCTTTGATGGCGGCAATATTTATATTTCATTGTGCAACCACTTAATAGTAATTTCATTTTTCATTTTGATAATTTATATATATAGGAAATATATTTTAAAATCTATATTGCGTAATTAGCTGAAGTATGTAAAAGAAGGCATGATCGTTATTGTTTCATACAGTGCGGTACTACACATAACAGGCTTTTACGCAAGGGGCACAGCATGAAGTATGCATAAATAGATAGTTCATGAGGTCATTACTGCCCACACCGTCTCACCGGGCGGCAAGCGCCGCTAAAGGGAAGGGCTCCGCTGGTCCGGTTCGTCGGCGTCGTAAAACCGGGACGTTATGTGAAATAGGCTGAAGAGGCACGCCATCCGTGGCGTGATTATTTAATGTATTGTCTCGTAGTAGTAGCAAACTACGAACTAATGGTTAGTTATTCTATCTTATCTATAAACAGGAATTTGTAAGGGAGTCCAGCTATGAAAAGCAAAATAGATTTATCTCAATTGATTCAAAATTTTGATAACGACGTTAATAGTAAAGAGGATTGGCTCAATTTGCATATTAATTTAATGTTTAATGAAATCCACGAAATTAAGAATACAATATACATATTTGAAACAGTCGAAAAGGAATGGAATAGAAGATTTGAGAATGGAGAAAAAATTAACTATTCAGCAATTAGAACAATATTGTATGAGTCATTGCCATATAAAATTATTTTAGGATTAAGTAAGATATTTGTTGGAGAAAAGGAGTTTTCATTGTCAAAAACTATTAATGTAATAAGTCAAATGTCTGACTATAAAAATAGTCATAAAGTTAAAACAATAATAAAAAAAGTTAAGGGTTATTTAGAAACAAGTGATATGGTTAAAGTAATCACGACATATAGAGATCAGTTTTTTGCACATTTGGACAAAATATGTGTTCTTTCTGATTGTAGAATTGATGCAACGGTTGCGATGAAGGGAATCGACAAATTGGGAATAGATGAAGGGATAAGATTAATTGGTGAATTATATGAAGTATGTTTTAACAAGAGTTTAGAGTATCCAAATAAAGAATTATCCGAGGAAGACATAATTTATACGTTTTTTTGGATGTAAAATACATAGGAAGAATAAACAACGTACAATAACACTGTCAGATAATGATTAAAGGTTCGGCCATCCCTAGCTGAATCTGGCTTTGTGAGTCAGCCTACTTCACATAACACAGTTTTCAAGTTTCAGGCGTGCTCAAGGGAATGCGTGCCAAACCGTCTCACCGGGCGGCAAGCGCCGCTATAGGGAAGGGCTCCGCTGGTCCGGTTCGTCGGCGTCGTAAAACCGGAACGTTAGCTGAAATCGGATTAGAGATGTTGAACGCTAAATATAGGAGAAAAGTAGATGAGGAAAACAATAGCACTTGGCCTAGCATTACTAATAGGATTATTACTTCCCGGGTGTGCACGCCAAGGAAAACCAATCGAAAGTGAAACCTCTGCTCCTGTTGCTACAAGTGATACAGATAGTATTGACAATTCCCAATTTACAAAATTAATTTATGAGGATTTATATATTGGAGAAGCGTGTAAATCAGGATTTGTTTATATAGAGCCATTTAGTGTTGAACGAACATCAGACTATGGCGAGGTGAAGTACAGTAATTATCCTAACTCAATTGATTTCTACGCTTTGAATAATAGCAATGTTACCTATAATTGTTCATTTGATTTACTGTCTAATGTTTATATACCATCCATTGAGGAAGATAGTAAATATTACTGGCAGGGGTTTTGAACCTAATCAATATGTATTGCGTTATAAATTATCCAATGAAGTAGAAGGTTCTTTGGTCGGGATTGCATTCTTTAATCATCAAGTGTCACAAATAGATTTTAATGGTTATGGGGAAAAGCGTACTTATTCTAAAACAGAGTATGATGAGTCACTTAAACAAGTAGAAAAGGGTAAAGAAGATAAAGAAAATATCCAGGGGGCTCTAAGAGAGATAACGATAGAAGACACTATTGTTGGAGCGGAACAAATTTGTCTAATACAAATTAGTGGAGTAAGTTTAAGTATATTGATATCTAAGTATTTACATGTTGGTGTGGAAAGCACAGCTGATGTATATGTTATTGATTTTATTGATGATAGTGGAGATGTAATACAGACATATCAAAAATATAACTGGGTTTCTTATTAATTAGTTTTGCTCTGTTGGACATCCGACTTCAGCTAACAAAGCTTTCACGCAAGGGGCAAACCATGAAGTATGACGTTAAAAGAAGTTCATGAAGTATTCCTGCCCACACCGTCTCACCAAGCGGCAAGCGCCGCTAAAGGGCTGGGCTCCGCTGGTCCGGTTCGTCGGCGTCGTAAAACCGGGACGTTAGACGAAATTTCTTGCATAGATCGCCCCATCCGGGTGCGAGTTTGGTAGCATTGGCTTTGGGGACTGAGACACATTAGTTTTATAATGTGAAGCGAGGAAAATTTATATTATATACATGATGAGGAGGATTTTTATGAGCCATCCATACGAAATATGCCCCACTTTTGAGACAGAAAGTTTTATTTTAAGACTCGTTTCGGAAGAAGAT
>JAEZTB010000009.1 GCA_023443745.1 Bacillota bacterium | reverse complement strand
GGGGAAATTATCTTTGGGGGGGGAGAGATCCTTTGGTTACCTATGGATGTGGACCTACCGTTATGGCAATGGTTATAACCAGTCTAACTGGAAATCAGGTATTGCCAACCGATATGGCAAACTGGGCGGCCGCCAATAACGCCTGGTGTCCCGGTCAGGGTTCTTATCATCGTCTTATTCCGGACAGTGCGTCAGCATATGGTCTTTCAGTCTTACCAGTTAAAAGCCATACTGTAGAAGGAATTAAAAATGCATTGGATTCCGGGCAGCTTGTCATTGCATTAATGAGAAAAGGGCATTTTACTCAGCAAGGACACTTTATTATCATAACAGGTTATTCTGCGGACGGATCCTTTCATATTGCAGATTCTAATAATTATGATAATACGAAGTACAATTGGGATCCTAACGTAATACTTCGTGAATTGAATTACCGCGCCTCCAATGGAGGGCCGCTTTGGGCTATTGCTCCTCCAAACTAAAATCTCATTTATTTATAAAAGGAATGGGTACCTGCAATACGCGTATTGATGAATCTGTCAACCTCAATCGTACGTTTTAGTATTTGCTGGATATTCTTTCCTTTTTCTATTACTTTTTCTGATATTTGACTGTCTGGATTCCAGTTTTCCTGCCCTTTCACCCAATCGTCAACTTTTACAGCCTCCTCGGAAGATAATACAGATATAAGGCAATTTATATTTCTATTAAAAACATCAACCTTATCCATTTCATCCTGGCGCATTCCCAGAAGCATCTGTACCGATGTCTGATCATTGCGTGAAAGGAAATCCCCCACTTCACGGGTTATCCTCTCTATCTCTGCCATACTCTGATATTTCTTCTGCATCTCTTTTAAAATCTCCAAAAGCACGGAATCTTCCATGTGTGAACCCTCCTGATTGCAGATTATTGATAAACGGCTGGAGAAAATATTCCTCTCCAGCCCGAAAAAATCAACCGCCGATCCGTTGTGCCTCTCTAAAAGAATCTCTCAGATCCATAATTAAAGGTCTTATTTCTGCTATTATAGCAGAATTTCTGCCTGCCTTAATACGAACTAATTCATAAATGAAAAAATCATAAAGGCGTTTTAATTCATTGCTTATTTCATATTGAAAATTAAGGGTATCTTTTAAATATGTAACTATATCCATAGAACGTTGAATTGACTGCTCAAATAGCTCATAATCTTTATTCTCCAATGCTAATTCAGAACGGGTCAGCCGCTTTAATAATTCATCATATAGAAGGTTAAGCATCTCCCCCGGCGTCATCGTATTCACAGTCTGTTCCTTGTAATGCTGATATCCATTTACTGCCATCTTACACTCCGATCCTTATGAACCTAAGGATGAACTCAACCAGCTGCTCTGAGAATTCATCTGGGAAATTAATGTTTCCAAACTGGTAAACTGCTTAATATAACGGTCTGTCTCTGTCTTCAGCTGTGCAGTCAGCCGCTCAATTATCGTATCCTGGCTATCCATGGACTTCTGTAAAGAATTCTTGAGAATACTGGTAGGTGCATATACAGATCCAGCTTTTTCGATCAGAATACCCTTCGTTGCACCAGTTGTGCTAGCATACTTTTCAGTAATCTCAGACAATCTTGCCATGACACCACCTTTGTCACCAGTTGATGTATCTGCAGATCTTGTAAACAATTTCTGTAAGTCAGCTGAATTTGATTCCAACGATGCCCTAAACTTTGTTTCATCAAGAACCAATTTACCATTATCTCCGTAATTAGTGCTTGTAGATAAGCCAAAGGATGCTAAAGTAGCTTTATCCTCAGAACCGCTATCAAAAATAAACCTCATGCTGTCAGAAAGGCCGCGTAAATCTGAATCATTAAAAAGCAAACCTGCTTTCGCCTTTTCTTCCCACTTCTTAATCTGATCCTCAGTCATATCCTCTTTTTGCTCATCTGTAAGAGGTTCGTAGCTACGGTTTGGTTTTGTAGAAATCTCTTTGTTTACCAGTTCAATCATCTCATTGTAATCTTTAACCATATCTGTGACAGCTTTTACAATACTGTCAGAATCCGTTTTGGAATTAAATTTAATTGGATCTGTTCCTTCAATTAATGTATTTCCGCTGTATCCGAAAGTACCATTAAGAGTAATATTCAGACCATCCAAGCTAAATGCATTGCTCTCACGGGTCAAATTCACAACATCTTCGGATCCCGCGTATTTAACACTGATTATAGCATCTTGACCTTTAGTAACGGTGTACCCTGTTCCCTCTGAGCCAAATATCTCCAGCCCCTCAGTTTCTTTTATTGCTATATCACCAGCTACGCCACCGACGTTAGATTGAATTAGAAATTTGTCCGCATTTTTCATATAACTAATTGTAACCTTTGCATCCGAACTGTTTATCTTATTCATAATATCTGTTATCGTCGAATTGTAAGTTAAACCTTTTATATCCACTTTATTAATTGTTAATTTCATTTCTCTGGCTTCAACATAAGATTTCATCTTGGTATTCAGGTCACCAAGATTCACCGCTGATTCAGAGTCTTTAAAATAATCCATTGCAGCATTGATACTACTTAAATCCTGATCTGACATGGTTGGATTTTTCGTAGCGATCAATTGCTTTAGAACAGCTAAAGAAGTATTACTGTCAACTGAGTCACCAAGTTCTTCGATCGCTGACTGAGCTTTTATTGCCCCTGCAAAATAAGTAGTATCTAGATTTAACTTTCCTTTATCAGAAAGTTTTTTCCCAATACCCAATAATCCCGAATCTGCAAGAGATGCATTTGTATTCAAACGATTGGACTCACCGCTAGAAACTTTTAGTGCACCATGTTTACCCAGTATGCCATTATCTGCATTTGATATTGATAATATAGATGATGTATCTAGCGTATTAGTTGCAGCATCATTGGTATTAAATACAAGTTGATAACCCTTATCTACTGAATTAACCTGAGTTTCAACTTTTATCCTCCCTGCACCAAACTGATTGTCCAGTTTACCCTGAAGATCGGCTGCAACAGTATCTAATGCACTCTTGTTATCAGATGCTTTATTTATCTCTTTTTGAATATCTGTGGCGCTGGCGAATTCTACTGACTTAGTAGTTCCATTATAAGTAAAACTAATATTTAAACCGCCTACTCGCTGGGCAAATGTTTTAGGTGTAAAAAACGATTGCTTATCCATAAAGGCTTCAGTAAAACCTGTAGTAGAAAGGGCTCGCTGTTCTTCACTTAACTTATCAAAGTTTTCAAAGCCAAGAGCTTTTAGTGCATTTTCACTTCCTCCATCAAACGCTACCGTATTCACTGCAGCCTCCGTGGATTTGAAATTTAATTTAAATGCTGTTCCTTCCTTATCTCCTGCATTTGATGGATTAGCTGTGACATTTATAACATCTGCCAGTGTTTTTCCCCCACCTATTGATACCTCTTTTAAAGATCTTGTAATGGACTCCTCAGCTTTCTTGCCATTGGAATAATCATAAGTATACCCATCTGTTGTAGTGCCACTTTTTAATGAAACAGAATATGATTTACTTCCATACTTAAAATACAGGTATTGCCCCTCCAGATTACTCACCTGACTAGTACCCAAGTTAATACTTCCGGTTGTAAGACTGCTATCTGAAACTTTATCATTAGAAACCATGGAAGAATTCTTAGCAAGCTGCTTTACTCCAACAATTGACATAGAATCAGAAAGTGCAGAACTACCTGATACACTAACATAGCTGCTGTTTGCTCCCAAAGGTGTAATACTGCTTTTAGCCCAAAAACTAGGACTGGACAAATTGGTAGACTGATTTGTGTAAGAGGTATATTTTTTTGAAAACTCCACAAGTTTTGAACTAATAGAACGATTCGCCTCCTGTTGCCATGCATAGGTTTGTTTTTTCTTCTGTTGTTTTGCAATTTTTGCCTTAGTTGAAGCTGTCATTCCCTCAATCAGAGTATCTCTGTCCAGACCACTTGCCAGACCGCCATACCCACGCAAGGAAGAGGTTGAACTGTTTTTGATACTATTCAATGCTGATGCCATACGAATAACTCCTTTCTTAACTATCTAAATAATCCAATTTTCGTCAAAAATCGGTTTTTTTTATGTTTTGGCTATACTTATTTATCGTCATATTGTATACTAAAGATAATA
>JAEZTB010000042.1 GCA_023443745.1 Bacillota bacterium | reverse complement strand
TCTGACAAATCACTGTGTGATTTGCAGATATTGCATGATGTTTTCGTACACTGTTCAATTTTCAATGTCCATCACCATCTCTGGCTTTGCGTCTCGCTTTCGAGCTTGTTCGCTCTTTAGCGGCGACCGGATTTTAAGTTTACCACCGACTTGATTCTTTGTCAAGCGCTTTTTTTCAACATTTTTCGTTGTATTTTTGCACTTGCTGTTTCCTCAAGGCCGGACACTTAGTTTACCATGTATACGATAAACTGTCAAGCACTTTTTTAATTATCTTGTTTGTCCAAGCGCTTTTCAGCGTGTCGCAACAGCGGCTTATTTATAATACAATAGGCCTGTCATGTTGTCAATACAAAAATATAAATATTTATACTAGTTTTTTTTCCCAGCTTCCTATATAATAAGCTAAGTATCGATCGTTTATTTTTTAATGTTTGTTAATTTGTTATCAACTATTTACCCCCCTAATATACTCTATTTCAATTAAACGGGCTCCTCGTTTCGAACGAGAAGCCCCATTTTTTATTGTGACAACAACATGGCTAACAGGAGGGGCTCTGCCTGTTAGAATAAAACAGAGGTGTGTTCCTTTCGAAACACACCTCTGTTTTATCTGTATCTTATATTCATATAGATTTTGTATAAAAGTTTTTTTCTAACTACATTAGCTATATATATCTAATTATATATAGTCAACCTTTATACTCTTTTATATATTAGGGTCTTCATTAGGGTCGTTTGGTGTTACTTCATCGGGAGCATTGGAGTTCTCTTCGTCATCCGATTCATCTTCTTTGACAGCCGAAGGAATACGGGCAAGGGAAACGACCCGGTTTTCCTCTGAAGTACGCATCAATGTCACTCCCTGGGTGACACGACTTAAAATACTTATTTCATCCACATGCATGCGGATAATGGTACCGTCACTGGATATCAGCATCAAGTCATCATCATCGGATACCGACATGGCTCCTACCAGCGGACCGGTCTTCTCAGTCACGCGATAAGTGAGTACACCTTTTCCGCCTCTGGTTTGAACCTTGTATTCATCAAGTTCGGTTCTCTTGCCAAAGCCATTGACAGTGACTACAAGCAATGTTGTATTTTCAAAGTACGGTACCATGGAAATGACCTGGTCTTCTTCATCAAGGCGTATACCCATAACACCGGTGGAGGTTCGACCCATAGGCCGGACGTCTTTTTCACTAAAGCGTATAGACATACCATTCCTTGTCACAAGAATAATGTCATAGGATCCGTCGGTTAAGCGGGTACCAATGAGCTCATCATCTTCTTTGAGGGTAATGGCTGCAATACCACCCTTGCGGATATTGTCATATTGTTCAAGGGGTGTTTTTTTGACCATGCCACTTTTTGTTGTCATAACCAGATACATGTTCTTCTCATCACCATGCAGCTTAATTGTTGCACTGATCTTCTCATCACTGTCCAGCTGAAGAAGATTGACAACAGCCGTTCCTCTAGCCTGACGTCCTGCTTCGGGAATCTGCCATGCCCTCAGCTTATAGACCTTTCCCTTGTTTGTAAAGAACAACAGGTAACGATGGGTGGAGGTAGTAAACATATCCACCACAAAATCGTCTTCCCGGGTAGTAAGTCCGGCTATGCCTTTTCCACCACGCTTTTGGCTCTTATAGGCATCAATGGGTGTACGCTTGATATAACCGAAGCGCGTAAGGGTAACCACCACATCCTCATCCTTAATGAGATCCTCCATATCAATCTCGGTCTCATCTATGGTGATCTTTGTTCTTCTCTCATCTCCAAATTTATACTTGATCTCGGTAAGCTCATCCTTGATAATTTCATGAACCAATTCCGGCTTTGCGAGGACATCCTTGAAATAGGCGATTTTCGCTAAAAGCTCACGGTACTCTTCCTCAAGCTTTTCTCTCTCCAAACCGGTGAGACGACCCAACCTCATATCAACAATAGCCTGAGACTGTTTTTCACTCAAGCCGAATCGTTCCATGAGTCCTTCTTTTGCAAGGGCCTCAGTCCTGGAGCTTCTGATAATGCGAATAACCTCATCAAGATTATCTAAAGCTATTTTCAAGCCTTCTAAAATATGGGCTCTTGCCTCAGCCTTTTCCAGGTCATAGCGCGTCCTGCGCCGGATGATCTCTTCCTGATGCCGGACATAATATTGAATGCATTCCTTTAAATTTAATACCTTTGGCTCAAACTTTCCGTCAGGAGCCTGAACCAACGCCAGCATATTAACATTAAAGGCATCTTGCATCTGGGTATTCATATAAAGCTGATTAAGAATAACATTGGCGTTGGCATCACGCTTGAGTTCAATGACCATGCGCATACCATTACGGTCGGATTCATCCCGTAAATCAGAAATACCCTCAATTCTTTTATCCTTAACCAGATTGGCTATTTTCTCAACGAGGCGTGCTTTATTTACCTGGTAGGGAAGCTCCGTAACAATAATTCTTTGACGGTTATTGCCATAGGCTTCGATTTCTGTAACAGCACGTACAACTATGCGGCCTCTTCCGGTTCTGTAAGCCTCGCGTGTTCCGCCTTTGCCAATAATTGTAGCGCCGGTAGGAAAATCAGGAGCCTTAATAACTTCCATGAGATCGTCAATCGAAACATCAGGGTCGTCAATATACTTGATAATACCATCGATTGTTTCTGTCAGGTTATGGGGTGGGATATTGGTTGCCATACCCACCGCAATACCGGATGAGCCGTTGACCAGAAGATTGGGGAATCGGGAAGGAAGAACTGTCGGCTCAATCTCGTGCTCATCAAAGTTTGGTTTGAAATCAACAGTGTCCTTATTGATTTCACGTAACATTTCCATAGCTATTTTAGTTAGCCTGGCTTCAGTGTAACGCATGGCAGCCGGAGGATCGCCATCCACAGAACCAAAATTACCATGGCCGTCCACAAGCATATAGCGCAAGGAAAAATCCTGGGCCATACGAACCAAGCTGTCATAAACAGCAGCATCGCCATGGGGATGGAATTTACCTAATACCTCGCCTACCGTTGTGGCGCATTTTCTGTGTGCCTTATCAGGAGTAAAATTCAAAAGGCTCATGGCATAAAGAATTCTCCGGTGGACGGGCTTTAACCCATCCCTGACATCGGGAAGGGCACGATCAACAATAACGCTCATGGCGTAATCTATAAAAGACTGCTTCATCTCAGCTTCGATATCAACCGGAATAATACGAGTGAGGTTTGGATTGTCTATATTACCGCCGTTTTCCGACATTTACAATGCTTCCTTTCAATACCATACATTAATATTGTACCCACATTTAAATGGATACCTCTTCTATTTTAATAAACATTTCCGCTGCTGTCCACTTAATTTGGGATAACGGGTCGAGGCTTGTGGTATGTCCCCTAGGGAACATACCTCTGTTAAGAGGGGAGAGAAGAGTGCCGACAACATAAAAAACACCCTTCGGTTCATATTCGCAAGCTCACATTAAAAGAGGTACGATCCCACAGGATCGTGCCACAAGCCTCGACCCGTAAAAAAAAGGGCCTGCCCCTTATGGGCAGGCCAAAGATGGAGATCGCATATGTGATCCAAAAGGTTCCTCTATTGAGCCTTTTGCAGATCTTCTCGCTTAGGAATACGAACAATAAATTCCAAATATTCACCGCGGTCAATTTGGGCTGCCCGGGCATTGACCCCGGACTTTTTCATGGTGTCAATGGCCTGACGAATGGTATTTACAAAAATACGAATATCTTTAATGGATTTTGTGATACGTCCCTTATATTCATCAGAACGCACGGTATTGCAGTATTTATCCAAAGCCCTTTGCACAAGTTCCTCAGTCTTTCTGACATTGAGACCCCTGTCGCATACCTTCTGCAAGACCTTGAGCTGAATCTGCTCATCTTCTATTTTTAATAGGGCACGGGCATGTCTTTCGGTAAGGCCGTTATCAGCCAGCAGCTTTTTTACCATTGGGGACAGCCTTAAAAGTCTGATCTTGTTGGCTATGGTAGACTGGCTTTTACCAATTTTTTGAGCCAGTTCCTCTTGAGTGAGGCCATGCTCCTTAATGAGATTACGATAGCCCTCCGCTTCCTCCATATAACCAAGGTCTTCTCGTTGTAGATTTTCAATAAGAGCCATTATGGCGGAATCATCTTCTCCGATATCAACAACTATAGCGGGAATCTCTTTATGTCCGGCCATAGCTGTGGCTCTTAACCGTCTTTCTCCTGCAACAAGCTCATAATGAGTATTTGTTATTTTTCTGACATTAATGGGCTGGATGACGCCATACTGTTGAATGGATTGGCAGAGTTCATCCAAGGAAGCTTGATCAAATTTACGTCTGGGTTGATAGGGATTGGGTCTTATCAAATCAATCGGAATCATTGTTATTTTCTTGTCTTCCGCGCATCGATTCTCATTTTTTTTCTCTAACCCTGGAAATCTAAATTTTGTAGCTATCATACGGCACCTTTCCTTTCATCCTCTTTTGTGTATCAGCACATTTTTCTATGGATAAAAGAATTCGCCTATATTTTCCTCAATCCTTTTTTTTAGACTGTTTTTATATCGCACAAAGCCTCATAATAAGCGCATTTAGACGTTATTTGATTGGAAGTTTTGTCGGCTTGCCACTCTTTCTGGGATAAGTTGACGGTGTATGTCGACATTTTCTTATCATCACTACACATCGTTCATAATCACTAAAGGGAAGATTAAAGTTTTTAATCTCCATGAGCTCTCCTCCAAGAACTTCTATGGCTTTTTGAGATTCTTTGAGTTCCTCTTTTACATCAGGGCCTTTCATAGCCATAAAAAGACCGCCCACTTTAACAAAGGGCAGACAGTATTCGAGAAGGACAGGTAACGCGGCCACCGCGCGGGCTACTGCCATATCAAAGCGTTCCCGGTATTGTTTGTCGACTCCAAAATCTTCGGCTCTTCCATGGACCGCAGAGATTCCTTTGAGCTCTAAGGCATTATAAACCTCACTCAAGAACTTTACTCTTTTCTCCAGTGAATCCAATAGGGTTATCTGAAGGTTTTCCCTAACAATTTTTAAAGGGATACCCGGAAAGCCCGCCCCTGTTCCTACGTCAATGATGGTATTACATGTTTCCGGAATCATGGGTAAGAGGGAAAGAGAATCCAAAAAGTGCTTGATAACTATACCCTCTTCATCGGAGATGGCCGTCAGATTTATTTTCTCATTCCATTCGACAAGAAGCTTGGCGTAAAGAGAAAACTTGGTTGCCTGTTCCTGTGACAAACCAAATCCTAATTTATCCGAGCCTTGTTTGAGTAGCGTTGTATAATGCTCACTTAACATGGTTTACCTTCCATTCCTCTTTAAGAGCCTTTTCTTTTAAGTGATTCCAAATAGACCAGAAGCACCGAGATATCGGCGGGAGAAACTCCGGATATTCTTGATGCCTGTCCCAGAGATTGAGGTCTGTTTGTTTGGAGCTTTTGCCTTGCTTCAAGGCTCAACCCGTGAATTTGGGTATAGTCAGTATCCTGGGGAAGATGTCTTTCTTCAAAACGCTTGAATTGTTGAATTTGAGCCATCTGCCGCTCTAAATAGCCCTCGTACTTGATGCTGATGGACACCTGCTCCACAATCTCTTTTTTTAGCCCCGGGTCCTTACCAATTTCTTTTAGAAAAGCATACTCTATTTCAGGACGCCTTAAAAGATCATAGATCCTGATACCCGAAACAATTTTAGAGCTTTTATGCCTCGCTAAAAAACTGTTTGTTTCCTCGTTAGGAGGAAGAATGGTTTCTTTGAGGCGCTTGAGTTCCTGATCTATCTGTTGTTTTTTTTCTACAAACCGATTATAGCGCTCATCGGTGACCAGGCCAACCTTGCGGCCCAATTCAGTCAGGCGGATATCCGCATTGTCCTGCCTTAACCAAAGCCTGTACTCTGCCCGTGATGTCATCATGCGATAGGGTTCGTTTGTGCCTTTAGTCACCAAATCATCGACCAAAACTCCAATATAGGCCTGGGATCGATCTAAAATAAGGGGTTCCCGGTTTTTTAACTTCATAGCTGCATTAATTCCAGCCATCAATCCTTGAGCCGCAGCCTCTTCATAACCGGAGCTCCCATTGATTTGCCCGGCTGAAAATAATCCATCGATATGTTTAAACTCCAGTGATAGCTTAAGCTGAGTAGGATTGATGCAATCATATTCAATGGCATATGCGGGTCGCATAATGGATGCCTTCTCAAGGCCCGGCAGCGATTGAACCATCTTTATTTGAACATCCTCAGGCATACTTGTGGACATCCCCTGAATGTACATTTCCTGGGTATTAAGCCCCATAGGTTCAACAAAAACCTGATGGCTCTCTTTGTCTGAAAAACGTACGATCTTATCTTCAATAGAAGGACAGTAACGCGGTCCTACTCCCGAAATATCCCCGCCGTAAAGAGGGGATCTGTGAAGGTTTTCACGGATAATACGATGTGTCTCCTGATTGGTGTGGACAAGATAACAAGAGGTTTGCTCTTTTTGAATTTCTCCGGTCATAAAGGAGAACGGTGTAATTTCCTCGTCACCTTTTTCTTCAACAAGCTTTGAAAAATCCACACTGCGGCGGTTTATACGGGCCGGTGTTCCTGTTTTGAAACGCAATAATTCAATATCTAAAGCCCTAAGGCTATCAGAAAGACGATTAGCCGGAAATAAACCATCGGGGCCTCCGCTGAAGCTGGTTTTTCCAATAATTATACGTCCTTTGAGGTAGGTTCCGGTTGTGAGGATAATGGCACTGCATAAATAAACGGTATCAGTATGAACCCGTATTCCCGTTACCTTTTTATTATCCCAGAGAATTTCTATAACCTCGGCTTGTTTGATATCCAACTTTTCCTGGTTCTCCAAAACCCCTTTCATATGGGTATGATAAGCCTTTCTGTCAATCTGTGCCCTCAGGGAATAGACTGCAGGGCCTTTGGCCCGATTGAGAATCTTGGATTGAATGAAGGTTTCATCGGCAGACAGTCCCATCTGCCCGCCCAGGGCATCAATCTCCCGTACCAATTGCCCCTTTGCCGTCCCCCCGATGTTGGGATTGCAGGGCATATTGGCGATGCTATCTAAATTGAGGCTGAAAATTGCTGTTTTGAGGCCCAGTCGTGCTGATGCCAGTGCTGCCTCGCAGCCTGCATGTCCTGCCCCCACAACAATAATGTCATACTCCCCACCAATAAAATCGTTCATGTTTTATCACCTTTTTTAATGTTTGTCTTGCAATGTTTAAGAGGGCTACTTCCCAAGGCAAAATCTTGAGAACATGGCATTCACCACATCTTCGTCAGCATGATGTCCAGTTATTTTACCCAGCTCCTCAAGAGCAGACTTTAAATCCATGGCCACCATGTCCAAAGTCAATCCGCTATGAATGGCTGAAATAGCTGACTCAAGCAACTTTTTGGCCTTTTTTAGCTGATGCTCATGCCGGGTGTTTGTGACGAGGACTTGATTGTCCATATTCTGGCCGTTTTCTGTCGCAAATTTGAAAATTTGCTCCTCCAAAGCCTCAATACCCCTATCCTCCAAAACGGAAACGAGCAGGGCATCAGGATATTCCTTCTTCAAGCTTTTTATAGCTTCATCATCCAGCAAATCAAGCTTGTTTAAGGCCAGAATAAAAGGTTTATTCTCTTTGTCCACCTGATCAAGCACTTTTTTATCTTCTTCATGAAAAGGCTGGGAGGCATCAACCAGAACAATCACATAATCAGCGCCTTCTAAGGCTTTAAGGCTTCTTTCCACACCCAATTGCTCCACCTGGTCTTCTGTTTCCCTTACACCTGCCGTATCCACGAGCTTGACAGGAACTCCTTTAATATTGATGTATTCTTCAATAATATCCCGGGTTGTTCCCGGAATATCTGTCACAATGGATCTGTTTTTACGAACGAGACGGTTCATCAGTGCCGATTTACCCACATTAGGCCGTCCGGTAATAACTACCTCCATACCCTCCCGGAGTATCTTCCCGAAATGAAAGCTGGAAATGAGCTTCTCCAGATCATTTATTATATTCTGGGACTCATCTTCGGCTTTTTCCATTGTAATTTCTTCGGCATCGTATTCCGGATAATCCAGATTGACCTCAATTTGAGCAAGAAGCATAATAAGTCTTTCCCTGATTTCATTCAATCTATGGGAGAGTGAGCCTTCAAGCTGTTTTACCGCTGCTTTCGATCCTCTTTCGGTCCGCGCTTGAATGATATCCATAACGGCCTCAGCTTGAGTAAGATCTATCCTACCATTTAAAAAAGCGCGTTTGGTGAATTCACCAGGCTCTGCCGGCCTGGCACCTTGCATATATAGAAGTCCAAGAATGGTGCCGGTTATGGTATAACCACCATGACAGTTTATCTCCACCACATCTTCACGGGTATAGGTTCTTGGTGCAGCCATTTTAGATAGCAAAACTTCATCCAGAATTTCACCATTATCCGGAGACAGGATTTTACCGTACTGAATGGTATGTGTTTTTTGTTCTTGAACTGTATCCTTTCCTTTAAAAAGGATATCCGTTATTTTAAATGCTAATGGCCCGCTTAACCGAATAATCGATATGCCAGAATTTCCTACAGCAGTTGAAACACCTGCAATAGTATCATTGATCATAGATATACCTCTATTACGAAGTAACAAGGTTCCCGGGACCCACAAGCAATCTTTGATTGCATAAGTGGGTGGGGTCCTTATTAAATCGACCCTTGTTACAAAAAAGGACAACGGAAATTTCCGTTGTCCGCTTCCTACTTATCCTTGCCTGAAATTACTCTGCTTATTACGCAGTAACAAGCTTTGACTCACCCGTAATTCGTACTACGCTTATTACGCAGTAACAAGCTTTGACTCACCCGTAATTCGTACTGCGCTTATAACGGATAACCACCTTTCGGTTTGGTTCTTCTCCGATACTTTGAGTATCAACATATTTATGGTCCTGCAGAGTTGAGTGAATAATTCTTCGTTCATAGGGATTCATGGGCTCAAGCGTTAAATTCCTCCGTGATCGCATGACCTTGTCGGCCACACGATTAGCCAGGCGAACCAGAGTTTCCTCTCTTTTCTGCCTGTAGTCGGCTACATCCAAAATGACCCTGGTGTAACCTTCATGATTCCGATTGACGACAAGGCTTAAGAGATACTGCAGAGCATCGAGGGTTTCACCTCTTCGCCCAATGACAATACCGATATCGTCACCGGTAAGGCGAACAGTCATTTGGCCTTCTTCCTGCTGAATTTCAATATTTGCCTCAATCTCCATCTTGTCAAAGATAGGTTTCAGGAAATTTACCACAAGTGTATCAACACCGGCTTTTTTTGTGACCTTGACCACTGCGTTTTTGTTTCCTATAAAACCTAGTAATCCTTTGTTTCCTTCATTTATGATTTCAATTTCAGCATCTTCCCGGTCAATTCCAAGTTCGTCGCAGGCAAGCCTGATAGCTTCATCAATGCTTTTTGCTTCTTTTACTATCGACTTTAACAACTTTATTCTCCTCCTTGCTCTCCTGACTCTCCTTGTTATCCTTTTTAAAGATTGTGTTTAAGGATTTTTGTTGGGCGAAAGATAATATATTATTGATTGTCCAGTAGAAGGATAGGCCACTGGGAGTTGTCAAACCAATCCAAAGTGTCATGATAGGGCTGATCCAAAGCATGCTTTTTCCTGCACAGCCCGCATTTGCAGCCTTACCATTCTTGTCCCTTCCGGTAGGAGCCGGTGTTGGCGGCATTAAAAGCATGGATGACAAATAAGTGGTGGCTACCGCAAAAAGTAATAAGATCAATGGGGGAATGTATGTGGCAGGTTCGGCCGCTATAGCCTTAAAATCAAGAGTTGGCTGAATTCCAAAATTAAAGATATTAAACATTTTGAGATTGAAGTTTTTTAATACCGTTTTACTGTTATCAGCAAGATATGGATTGCTATCTACAATTTCAGGCTTTTTATCCATAACACCCATAAGCTTGATTTCAAAGTAATAATCCTTTTTGGAAAATTCCTGGAAAACTTTAATGGGATCATCCTTGATCTGATCAAATGTTTCCTTACCAATAGATGCATCGGAAATATCTCCGTTTTGGACAGAAACAATAGCCATCTCGCCAACTGCCTTTGCCGGGATTTCCAGCATGTAAGACATGGGCATTCTGATAACATAGAAAAGCGCGATGATAATGGGCATCTGAATAAGGAGAGGCAGGCATCCTGCAGTTGGATTATAGCCTTTTTCCTGATAGAATTTCATAGTCTCTTCATTCAATTTTTCTTTATCATTTTTATAGCGCTCTTGTATTCGAGCCAGTTCCGGCTGAATCTCCTGCATTTTTTGAGATGATTTCATTTGTTTAACTGTTAATGGTAAGAGAATGAGTTTGTAGACGATTGTGAAAAGAATGATTGAGATCGCATAATTATGAAAGCCAATCGTATTATAGATAAAATACATCAACTTTCCAAACAACATGCCAATTGCGCTTAGTATTCCCTGCATTTAATTTTCCTCCGGACTCCTACTTTACTGGGTCATAGCCCCCGGGATGAAAGGGATGACACTTTAATAATCGACGTACAGCAAGATAACTGCCTTTTACAGCACCATACCGTGTTACTGCATCCAGGGCATATTGGGAACAAGTGGGATAAAATCTACAGGTTGGTGCGCCTTTAAGAGGGGAGATAAACCTTCTATAAAATTTGATAACAATTATCAAAAGTTTTTTCAGCATTCCTTTTCCCTATCTATAAGTTCCAGCTTGTATAAAAGATATCGTAATTCTTTCCCAATTGTTTCTAAGGAAGCAATGTCCTCTGCTTTTCTCGCAACTACAACTATATCCATGCCCCTGATCAACCGATCACTGAGTATTCTTAGGTTCTCCCGAATCAACCTTCTCATTCTGTTCCTCTTGACAGCATGACCAACTTTTTTACTCGTTGTAATGCCAATGCGGATTTCATTAAAACGGTTAGGGAGAGCATAAATGACCAGAAAGGCGGAAGCAGCATATCTTCCTTTACTATAGACCCTTTGAAATTCGTTGTTTTTTGTCAAAACAGGCAGTTTACTCATCCTTTTTTCTACAAAAACCGCTAACTTATGATGCTCAGTTAACTATTAAATTAGTTTATTAAGCATCACATACCTGTGGGTATTCACCACAAGCTTCATTCCGAAAATATGGAACAATACATGAGGCAACGCACAACACGATTTCGTCCCATACATAAGAACCCCACCCGTTAACGAAATCATAGATTTCGAACGGGTACCCGGGAACCTTGTTACTTCGTAATAGAAGAAAAGACCAATGAATTGGTCTTTATGCAGTTAATGTTTTTCTGCCCTTCAGTCTTCTTCTTCTTAATACTTTTCTTCCGTTCGCGGTTTTCATTCTCTTTCTGAAACCATGCTCTTTTTTGCGTTGTCTCTTTTTTGGTTGATAGGTACGAATCATATTTTAAGCACCTCCGATCAAATTCATGCTTATGATAATTTTTTAATTATTCCTATAAGGACACCAGCACATATTATATAACGTAAACCTTCATGAAGTCAAGAAAAAGTACAGAATGAATGTGTTGAAACACGATATGAAGTTTGATATATTTAAGTATACGGCAGGAAAACAAATGGAGGAATTTCTAATGGCATCTGGTTTAAGGGAAATTTGGGTTGATGTAAAAAAGCTTTTAGAAGAAGAGATGACAAGTGTTAGCTTTAGCACTTGGATTGAACCCATTATTCCCGTTTCAATCGAAAAAAATAGTATCGTGTTGGAAGTTCCATCGGAATTTAACCTCGGTATTATCAAATCACGGTATAAGGATCTTCTGCAAAATGCAGTTAAAATTGTAAGTCATCGCGACCTTGAAGTCGAGCTTTGTGTAAAATCTTCTGAGTCAAAAATTCAAAAAGAAGTTCCTGTTGAGGAGAATACCCCGAATCTTTCAATTTTAAACCCAAAATATACCTTTAATACATTTGTAAAAGGTAATGGAAACCAATTGGCCCACGCTGCGGCACTCGCAGTTGCCGAAGCCCCCGCATCAGCTTACAACCCGCTTTTTATTTATGGGGGAGTAGGCCTTGGAAAAACCCATCTCATGCATGCTATCGGACATTTTGTCATTGAGCAGAACCCCAATTCGAAAGTTCTTTACACTTCATCGGAAAAGTTCACAAATGAATTGATTAATGCTATCAGAGATGATAGAAATGAGGAATTTCGTAATAAATATCGTAATATAGATGTACTTTTAATTGACGATATTCAGTTTATTGGCGGTAAGGATAGAACTCAGGAAGAGTTCTTTCATACATTTAATGCACTTTATGAAGCAAATAAGCAAATCGTTCTTTCAAGCGACAAGCCCCCAAAGGAGATTCTGACTTTAGAGGATCGGCTGCGCTCAAGATTTGAGTGGGGCTTAATTGCCGATATTCAAGCTCCTGATACTGAAACGCGTATCGCCATCCTTCGAAAAAAATCACAAATGGAGCGTTACGACATTCCCAATGAGGTTTTGGGTTATATTGCAGACAATATCGAATCAAACATACGTGAGTTGGAAGGAGCCTTAAACCGTGTCATTGCCTATGCTTCATTAACCGGCAGTCCAATAACACTGGAGCTTGCACAGGATTGCTTAAAACAGATTCTTGCAGGTATTTCGGTAACGAATATTAACCACAGCACCATTATGAAAGTTGTATCCAGATACTATGACATCAGACCCGAACAGCTAACTACCCAGAAGAGATCACGGGATATAGCTTTCCCCAGGCAAGTAGCCATGTTTCTTTGCCGGGATCTGACAGGTATGTCGTTACCAAGAATCGGTCAGGTTTTTGGTGGGAGAGATCATACTACGGTCATGCATGCTTGCGTAAAAATTCAGGAGGAAATGGATACAAACGCTGAATTACGTCGTGCAGTCATTGAAATGAAACGAAATATAACAGGAAAACAATAGATGTCCCCAGAAAACTGTGGATATGTGGATGAGAAAATTGTGTAGAAAAATGTCGTATTTTTAAACCCACAGCTTAATCAAAAAATAGTACACTTTTTCAACAAAGTTATTAGAATCGGAAACATAAACAAACACACACTTTAACACACTTTTCAACAGAATCCACAGCACTTACTACTATTACGGCTAAATATCTATATAAAAGAAAGAGAACACGAAGGGAGAAAAAAATGAAGGCTATTATCCTCAAACAAAATCTGATGGAAGCTATTAATGTGGTACAGAAGGCTGTTATGCCAAAAGCAACCTTACCTGTTCTTGAAGGCATTTATATTGAAGCTGGTGAGAATCTTAAGCTTATCGGTAACTGTTTTGATCTTGGGATTGAATATACAGTCGAGGCTGATATAAAGGAAAAAGGATCTATTGTCATTCAATCCAGAATGTTTGGTGAAATCATAAGAAAACTTCCTGACGCACCGGTATCCATCGAAGTATTTGATGGAAGCAAGGTAAGAATAGAGTGCCTGAATTCTTATTTTGAAATAAAAGGAATGGATGCTGATAGTTATCCTCTTCCTCCCGCTTTGCAAAACGATATTTCTTTTTCTATTGCACAGGCAACATTAAAGGATTTAATCAAGCAGACCATATTTGCCGTTGGAACCGACGAAAACAGAAAAATAATGACTGGAGCTTTACTTGAGGCAGATAACGGTGAAATTAAAATAGTCGCTCTGGACGGATTCAGAATGGCTATTGCGCATACCGTTATAAAAGAAAGCATTAAGTTTAAGGTCGTCATTCCTGGAAAGAATATGAATGAAATATTAAGAATATTGGAAACCAATGATGAACCTGTAGGTATATCATTGTCAGGTAACCTTGCTTCATTTGTATTTAAAAACTGCAGAATAATTTCCAATGTCCTAGACGGCGAGTTTATGAACTATAACAGCTATATACCTTCACAATTTGAAACTGTTGTCCAGATTAATACAAAAGAACTCATTGAAAGCCTTGAAAGAGCTTCTCTTATAACAAGTGATGACAAGCGTTATCCTGTAAGGTTTAATATTGGCGATGATAATATGGTCGTCTCATCCACAGCAGAGATTGGGTTGTCAAAGGAACAAATAAAAATTGTAAATAATGGGGCTGTTCTGCATATTGGCTTTAATCCACGTTATTTTATTGATGCTCTTAAAGTTATACCGGATGAAACTATTAAAATTTCGTATACTTCATCTATTGGACCCTGCATCATTACTGCAATTGACCATGACCGTTACCTCTATTTAGTTTTGCCAGTAAGAATAAAGAATGTCTAATGAGGTGTATTATGAAGGCTGTTGCGATAACGAGCGAATATATCAAGCTGGATCAATTTTTAAAGCTGGCTGATATTGTTAGCTCAGGAGGCGAAGCTAAAATCTTTATTGCAAACAATGAAATATTTGTTAATGGAGAAAAGGAAGAGAGAAGAGGTAAGAAGCTCAGGCATGGCGATAGTGTGCAGGTTAAAGGGCAGACTTTTAAAATTGTAAGAACCTGACCCACTATCGCCTTCAAAGATGGTGAGTGGGTACCCCAGAACCATGTTACTTCGTAATTAAAGTTGGTGAAAAAAAGTGACCATTAAAACACTTGAGCTGATTCATTTTAGAAATTACGACAGACAGTCCATCACATTAAGTGACAGCATTAATATTCTATTTGGTGAGAATGCTCAAGGAAAAACAAATGTTTTGGAGGCTCTATATATCACTGCCACAGGAAAATCACACAGAACAAATAATTATAATGATCTTATACAAAACGGACAAACCGGCTTTGAGCTAAACCTAACAGCATGTATTAATGGTAGGGACAATAATGTTGTTATTCAATATTCAAAAGAAAAAGGACGTCATGCAGAGATTAACGGTATAAAGAGAAATAAATTGTCTGATATTTTGGGAACACTTAACATGATTCTCTTTTCACCTGAAACATTGGAGGTTGTGAAAGGATCTCCGTTAATGAGGCGGAAATTTTTAGACATTTTACTCTGTCAGACCAATAGACAATACCTTCATTTTCTTCAGCAATACAATGTGCTTATAAAAAACAAGTCAATTGCTTTAAAAAAAGGAAGAAATGATAATAAATATGAAAATGTCCTTCCTGTTTGGAATGATCAGCTGGCGCTTTATGGAGGAAAAATTGCCTATCTTCGTATGAAAACCATTGAAAATCTCAATAAATTTATGAAAGAGGAAATAGGCCAAATAACTGAAGGAAAAGAAAAATCAGAACTGCTTTATAGAACATACTGCAATTATGATGATCAAGCTTCTGAAAAATATTTAGAAGATGAATTAAGAAAAAAGTTAAATCTGGGTCTAAAGAAGGAAATACAAATCTCGCAATGCTTATACGGTCCCCATCGCGATGACTTTGAAATTTTATTAAATTGCATGAACTCCCGACAATACTGTTCACAGGGACAGCAGCGTACTTTGGCATTATCCCTAATAATAGCAGAACTGCTTTTTATTGAGGAAATAAGGGGAGAAAAACCTGTGCTTCTATTGGATGATGTGATGTCAGAGCTTGATTTAAGAAGACAGGAATATTTAATCAGAGGATTATATGATGTTCAGACTATCATTACAACTACAGATGATTTGCCATTTAACAATATAAAAGACAGACAGGTAAAGCGTTTTTATGTAAGGAACGGAAGTGTAACTCCTAAGGGATGATCAAAATGTAACTTCCAATAAATCTTTAAGTAAATATTAAAGAGTCGGAAGTTGTACTTTGATTGCTCCTTGGTTGACCGATTCAGCAAACTAGAATAAAATTGATAGGTGATAGTGTGTTTTTGCATATTGGTGCAGATGAGATTGTTTATTTAAAGAATATAATCGCAATAATGGATATAGAAAGAACAACGACATCCAATAATACCCGCCACTTTCTAAAACGCTGTGAAGAACGTGGAATGGTCAAAACAGTTGGAACAGATATTCCAAAGTCATTTATTGTTGCAATGAATGAAGGAAAGCAAACGGTATATTTATCACCTATATCATCATCTACACTATATAAGAGAGCACTTAAACAAACACAGGCTAATAGGAGGAAAAAACCAAATGTCTGAGCATCATAATCATGAAGGATATAATGAAGAACAAATACAGGTATTAGAAGGTCTCGAAGCTGTTAGAAAAAGGCCTGGCATGTATATAGGAAGTACATCGTCTCGAGGCTTGCATCACCTAGTTTATGAGATTGTAGATAACAGTGTAGATGAATCACTGGCAGGCTATTGTGATCATATCCATGTCTATATAAATAAGGATAACAGCATTACTAATGTTGATAATGGCCGTGGTATTCCAACAGGTATACATCCAAAGCTTAAAATCCCGACAATGGAGGTTGTTCATACAGTACTCCATGCAGGTGGAAAATTTGGCGGCGAAGGTTATAAAGTATCTGGCGGACTTCACGGTGTTGGTGCATCTGTTGTCAACGCTTTATCTGGATGGATGGAAGTTGAAGTTACCCGTGATGGAAAAGTTTATAAACAGCGTTATGAAAGAGGAATACCTGTAACAGGCGTAACGGTTATAGGAGAATGTGATCCGGACTTGTCTGGAACCAAAACAACATTTAAGCCAGATGAACAAATTTTTGAGGAGACCGTCTTCGATTTTGAAATCTTACTTAAGCGTTTTAGAGAGATGGCTTTTTTGAACCGTTTTATAACCATCTCATTAATAGATCTAAGGGGAGAAGAAGAGAATAGAGTTGATCTTCATTACGAGGGAGGGATAAGCTCCTTTGTTGAGTATATTAATAAAAACAAAGAGATAATCCATCCGGAAGTCATCTATTTTTGTGCAAAAAAGGATCAGGTTGAATTGGAGATAGCCATGCAATATACTGATTCATTTATGGAGAATGTATATAGCTATGCCAACAATATTTCAACTACTGAGGGCGGTACACATATAACTGGATTTAAGACGGCCATAACAAAAGTTGTCAATGATTATATGAGAAAAACTAATATGCTGAAAGAAAATGATAAAAATCTCTCAGGAGAAGATGTAAGAGAAGGTTTAACAGCTATTATCTGTGTAAAGTTGCCTGACCCACAATTTGAGGGTCAAACAAAGACTAAGTTGGGAAATGCAGATATCCGTTCTTTTACAGAAAATGTCGTGACTGAGAAGCTCTCATACATTTTAGAGGAAAACCCAAGGGTTGCAAAGATAATCATTGATAAAACATTACTTTCTTTCCGTGCTAGAGAGGCAGCCAGAAAAGCACGTGAAATGACAAAAAGAAAATCTGTGCTTGAATCTACGTCACTTCCCGGAAAACTGGCAGATTGTTCGGAAAGAGATCCGGAAAAGTGTGAGATCTTTATAGTTGAGGGTGACTCTGCAGGCGGCAGTGCTAAACAGGGCAGAGACAGAAAGTATCAAGCGATTTTACCGCTTTGGGGGAAAATGTTGAATGTAGAGAAATCCCGTGAAGACAAGGTATATGGCAATGAGAAATTGAGTCCTGTCATTACTGCTCTTGGTACCGGTATTGGCGAGGAGATGGACTTATCCAGGCTGAGATATCATAAAGTCGTCATAATGGCCGATGCAGATGTCGACGGTTCCCATATCAGAACACTATTATTAACTTTCTTTTTCCGTTATATGAGACCTCTGGTTGAAAAAGGGCATATTTATATAGCACAACCACCACTGTATAAATTGAAGAAGGGCAAAGAAGAATATTATGTCTATAATGACCGAGAGCTTCAAAAATTGATGAAGGAAAAGAACTGGAACAAGGAAGACAATAATGTGTCATTACAGCGATATAAAGGACTTGGAGAAATGAATTCCGAGCAGCTTTGGGAAACCACGATGAATCCGGAAACAAGAATTATATTGAAGGTTGAAGTGGAAGATATGGTAAATTCAGATGAAACCTTTAATATACTAATGGGCGAGAAGGTTGAACCACGAAAAGAGTTCATTCAAAAATATGCGCGTACGGTTAACAACTTAGATATTTAAATAAAACAAATGGGGCAGGTAGATAATACTTGCCCCATTTTTGTGAAGCAGCAAGAGTCCAGAGACTTATCAGTATAAGTGCAAAGAGACCAACACGTCTAGACGAAAAAAAATCTTTGATAACGTAAACCGTGTGTAATTCTCATTATGAAAAACAATGTTACCGGGATTCGTAAGCATATGATGCTTAGAGTACAAAAAATACTTTAGTAACCATCGTATTTTGATTACGTTAGCGGATGGGGTTCTTATTTTCGAATAGCAGCAAGAGGTACATTTCAATTGGAATGCACCTCTTATTTTGTAGAAAATGTTTCACGTGAAACATATAGTTAAGTTTATGATTTTTCTATTAGATTACAATAAAATTAGCGCAAGTAAAAATTAGTAGTTGTACAAAACATTTGGAGTAACTAATTAAAGAAATACAAATGTTTCACGTGAAACATTTAAACTATATATTATTTATACATATATAATCTTAATAAGTCTACGGCAACTACTTATAAAAAATAGAATAGCTTATAGAACGATGAATCTCAGTATAAAAAAATTATGAGTGATGTATGACGTTAATTATTATAGTTACTTATTTTTTAACTTATAATAGCTGAAACATAAAAAATATACTTATAAAATATTATATCAAAAAACAGTAAGTTAAATTAGTAGAAAAGCTTATAAAGCAATGAAGATATAAACAATGTAACAAGTAAATCATACATGCTTATTAATTTAAGTATCAGCATAATAAAGAAGCAACAGTATAGAAATAGTATGTTAATCCAGATAATAAAGTAATATTCATATAAGATTTATGAAAGTATATCTTCTTTATATCATAAAAAAACATATAATTTTTGAATAAGCATTACGTGTTAGTAAAGTACATTCTATTAATGATTATTAAAAGTTTGTCCAAAAATAATTTATATGCTAATTGTTTCACGTGAAACAATAACTTCACAGGTCTACAATTTGTGTTATAATATGATTATCTCAGAAATTTACTTCATGATATTCTTACGAAATTTATGTAATTTTGAATTGCGTATGCCTTCTTTAAAGGCTGAATATTATATTGAGGTTTATGGGGTTGAGGCTTGTGGTACGTTCTCACAGGAACGTACCACAATTGCATCAGATTGTATAATAACTGCTGGCAACATTAAGGAATAAGCCGTTATACGGCTTTCTGAAAAGTTATTAAAATGAGGTGTGATCCCAAAAAACACCTCAAGCTTAAATATTTAATAGGATTACCCTAAAGGGGTCACTTACTTTGTATGGATGAGGTGCTCTATGGCTAAGATTATTGCTATTGCAAATCAAAAGGGTGGTGTCGGCAAAACAACAACCTCAGTTAATCTCAGTGCATGTCTTGCCGTAAAAAACAAAAAAGTTCTTGTCATCGATATTGATCCGCAAGGCAATACCACAAGTGGTCTTGGTGTAGATAAAAATACAGTGCGTAGTTCCATATATGATGCTGTTATCAATGACATGCCCATAGAAGATACGCTTGTTGAGACAAAGATAAAAAATCTCTTATTATCTCCTTCAAACATCAATTTAGCCGGTGCAGAGGTTGAATTAGTTTCAGTCTTCTCCAGAGAAACAAGACTGAAGCATGCTCTGGAAGAGGTAGAAGCTAAGTATGATTTTATCATTATTGATTGTCCGCCATCACTTGGTCTTTTAACAGTAAATTCACTGACAGCAGCAAATACCATTCTTGTTCCTATACAATGTGAGTATTATGCTCTTGAAGGCTTAAGCCAACTCATGAATACTGTTAAAATAGTACAGAAGCACCTCAATAAATCTTTGCGTGTGGAGGGCGTTGTATTAACCATGTTTGATGCCAGAACAAATCTCTCCATACAAGTTGTAGAAGAGGTTAAAAAGTATTTTGGCAATAAGGTTTACAGGACTATTATTCCACGGAATGTTCGTTTAAGTGAGGCTCCCAGCTTTGGACTTCCTATTATTTTATATGATGAAAAGTCAAAGGGAGCCGAGTGCTATATGGAATTAGCAGAGGAAGTCATAATGAGTTCGGAGGAAATATAGATGAGAAAAGGTTTAGGAAAAGGTTTGGATGCACTTATAAGTTCGACCAACGCCTTAGAGGAAGCCAAAAACAGTATACTTGAAGTTAGAATTAACGATGTTGAACCCAATAGTGAACAGCCAAGAAAAGTTTTTGATCAAGAAAGGCTTGAGGCGCTAGCCGAATCAATAAAAGAGCATGGTGTGGTTCAACCCATTATCGTTCGTAGCAATGGGGCACGGTATATTATTATTGCAGGCGAAAGAAGATGGCGTGCGTCAAAGCTTGCGGGATTAAAAACCATTCCTGTTATTGTAAAGGATATTTCTTCTCGTGAGGTTATGGAAATAGCGCTCATTGAGAATCTTCAAAGAGAGGATTTAAATCCTATTGAGGAAGCAGAGGCCTATCAAAAATTAATTGAAGAATATGGACTTACTCAGGAAGAGGTTTCAAAGGTTGTAGGAAAGAGTCGTGCTGCTATAGCGAATTCTGTAAGACTCTTAAATCTCTCAGGTGAAATTAAAGAAATGCTGTCCGATGGCAGGATTACCAGTGGGCATGCTCGTACTTTAATAACCGTCAATGACCCCAAGAGACAAAACGAACTTGCAAAACAAATTGTAGAAAATAATCTAAATGTCAGAGAAATCGAAAAACTAGCAGCTAAGGAAGAAAAAAATCGAGGAGTTAAGCAAAAACCTGCTTCAAAGGCACAAGCTGAAATTTCCGATATTGAAGAAAAGCTTAGAACTTTATATGGAACAAAGATTGATCTGATTCGGGGTAAGCAAAAGGGCAAGATCATCATCGAATATTATTCAAATGATGAGTTTGACAGAATAGTCGAAATGTTAATAAATTATGGAAAATAATCGGGTGGGCTAATTCTGTTTTAAATGCGTTTTTATTAAGTAGGTAATATAAAAACCTATTGTCCTCTTAAAATGCTTTAAAACGAAGAAAATGAATCTTTAAAAGGACGGGCTCTCCAAAATGCCGAAATTTAACATAAATGAATCAATATCTGATGGGGATAATTTTTTTCATACCAGTAAATGAAAGAAGTCGAGCTAATGAGTGAATTGACCAATAGAACCTTGTTATTTTTGCAATAATAATAACCTCATCCGTTAGCGAAATTAAAATTCGTACGGGTCCCGAGAACATTGAAACACTTTGTGTTTAAGAACCCCACCCGTTAGCGAAATGAGAAATTTCATGCGATGATCGAAGGCATTGAAACAGTTCATGTTATAGAAACAGATTACTGCTAAAAACCGAATGTTATTAATTAACATATAAGAGAGAAACATTATCTGGAGGAAGTATGGAAGATTATTTAATTTATGTTGGTGTTGGTTTGGCTGCTTTATGTTTTCTGCTGATTATCATTGAGCATGTACGATTAAATGGTATGATAAAAAAGTACCGCCTGTTGATTAAGGGGTTAAGTGAAAAAAACGTAGAAGACTTAATGATCTCCTACTCTGATGAAATGGATAAGGTTAAAAAATTAATAAACGGAAGCATCGAAAATCGTATTGCAGATTTGGAAAGCAGAATGCCATCCTGCCTTCGAAATGTTGGACTAGTTTCTTATAATGCATTTGAAAATATGGGCAACAATATGAGTTTCTCTGTTGCAGCGGTTGATGATAAAAAGGATGGTTTTGTGCTTACAGGCATCTATACAAGGGAAAGCTCTTATATGTATGCAAAAGAAGTGGTAGAAGGTAAATCAAAAAAGGAACTTTCAAAAGAAGAAAAAGAAGCTTTAACGAAGGCGCTGTCCTTCATGAAATAACTGGTTTTAAAATGAGAGGAGCATCTCTATGTTAGACATTCAAAGAATTCGAAACAATCCAGAAGAAGTCAGAGCAGCCCTAAAAAAAAGGCTCTTTGATGCAGACTTTACCGAGCTTTTATCCTGGGATCAAAGAAGAAGGAGTATTATTGTTGAGTCAGAAGAGTTAAAAGCCAAAAAGAATAAGGTTTCATCAGAAATTCCTATGCTTAAGAAGCAAGGAAAAGATGTAGCAGCTCTTATGACAGAAATGAAGGAAATATCAGATCGTGTTAAGGTTATGGAGGATGAGCTAAGGAATGTTGAGGAAAAAATCAATCAGTTTCTGGCCGTACTTCCCAATATTCCAGCTGATGATGTCATTCCGGGAGGAAAAGAAAACAATAAAGTGGTGCGTACCTTTGGTAAAAAACCCGAGTTTGCTTTTGAGCCAAAGAATCATGTTGACCTTGTAACATCGCTGGGACTAATTGATTATGAGCGTGGTGTTAAAATAGGAGGGAGTGGCTTCTGGGTTTATACAGGGGTTGGTGCTCTCCTGGAATGGGCGCTTTTAAGTTACTTTATTGAAGAGCATATGAAGGATGGCTATCAATTTATGCTGCCACCCCATATCCTGACCTATCAATGCGGTTTTACAGCGGGCCAGTTCCCTAAATTCTCAGATGATGTATTCAAAATTGAGACCGGTGAAGTTAACGATAGGATGCAGTTTATTCTGCCAACTGCTGAAACAGCACTTATAAACTATCACCGTGACGAAATTCTATATGAAGAGGATCTACCCAAGAAGTACTTTGCCTACACACCCTGTTATAGAAAAGAGGCCGGGAGCTACCGTGCAGAAGAAAGAGGTATGATTCGCGGTCATCAGTTCAATAAGGTTGAGATGTTCCAATACACGCTTCCCGAGCAGTCGGAGGAAGCTCTGGATGAATTGGTCAATAAGGCTGAAAGACTTGTTCAAGGTCTTGGCCTCCATCATCAGGTCAGCAAGCTTGCGGCACAGGACTGCAGTGCCAGCATGGGAAAGACCTTTGACATTGAAATATGGATTCCCAGCATGAACGATTATAAGGAAGTGAGCTCCTGCTCCAATGCCTACGACTATCAGGCCAGAAGAGGCAATATACGCTTTAAGAGAAAGGACAGTAAAAAGACGGAACTAGTTCATACGTTGAATGCGTCGGGACTTGCAACCAGTCGACTCCTTCCTGCTATCGTTGAACAATTCCAGCAGGAGGACGGAAGTGTTATCGTACCTGAGGTCTTAAGAAAGTGGGTAGGGAAGGAAAGACTCTATCCTAAAACAAAATAAACTGACTAATAGGAAGACTTACTGTATTGACACTGTAGAGCTCCGGCTCTATAGTGTCAATTGATATTACCTTAAGAAATCAGGGTTAATAAATGCAAAAGACAGAGCAATCGAATCTTCGTCTCTTTATACTCAGTGGAATTTTCAACGCTGTTATGCTGAATCTGTATAATCCTTTTGCTACAAAATTCTTACAAAGGCTAGGAGGAGACGAATTACATATTTCCCTGTTGAATAGTCTGCCCGGTTTGATGGGTATCATTTCCAGCCTGCCTGGGGCAATTTATATGATAAAACGAAGCCAGAAAAGTATGAAAAGACATACGGTTGAATTCATGTCATTAAGCCGTGTTCTTATTCTTAGCTTTGCCCTGATGGTTTTTGTTCCGTCTCATGTAGCACCCTGGCTCTTTGTTATTCTTTTTGCACTGAAGAGTCTTCCGGAAGCAATAACCCAGACCGCATTTCAGGGGTTTACAGGTGATCTTTTTGATGATAATTTCCGTTCAACCGCCATATCCTTAAGGAATAAACTATCTACTCCTATTGCCATGGTCATAAGTTTGGTTTCTGGGTATATTTTAAGTGCACTTCCAGGGAGTGATGGGGAGAGAATGACCTATTATCAGGTCTTTTTTGTCGTATCTGCCTTTTTCGGACTATTTGAAATCCTGTCATTTACGACCATCAAGGAACCCGTCAACCAAGTAAAGGCTAAAGAAATAGATTTGAAGACTATTTTTAAAGAAATGCGCAGTCAGAAAAAATTCATAAGCTTTACTTTAAGCAGCTTACTTTTTTATTTTGGCTGGCAGATGGGATGGCCCCTTTTTAGTATTTATCAAGTCGTTAATCTAGGTGCGAATGAGTTATGGTTAAGCATTATAACTGTGATCTCTTCAATAGGTTCTTATATAGGATATAGCTTCTGGAACAGAATGATTCAAAAGCATGGTAATGCTCTTGTGGCCTCCATCACAACTCTGGGGATGGCTTCAAACCCAATCCTTCTTGCCATATCGCCCAATCTCTATTGGGCTTCCGCGCTCAACTTTATAATTGGTTTTGTTACAGCAGGAAATGTTACAGTGCTTCTAAATGCGCTATTGGAGTCAACTCCGCATGAGAACCGTGTGGTTTATGTTGGTACATATAATACGCTTATCAATATTAGCCTGATGATTTCTCCTATAGTGGCTCATGGCGTATTAAAGATGACTGGTATATTCTGGGCCTTAATGATAGTTGGAGCTATCCGATCTGCAGGGAGCATAGTCTTTTATATCAACCATGCCAAGAAGCAAGTTTGATACACCTTTATTCCCATAAATCATCCATGAGTGTTTTAATATGCTCTTCTCTTTTCTTTTGCTCTTCACTTAACAGTGTGCACCCATCTTCGCTGATCTCAAGGAAGGAGCCTTCCCTGGCTTCTTCCGGGATCTGTGATCTTCGCACTTTTATTATGACTTTATCTTCATTTTCACAAAGGGCGTATTCGCCTTCAAACCGATCAAGGATAGCTTTCATAAAAACCTCATAATAGATTTATTCAGGGACAGACTTCTTAAAAGAAAGGGACTCACCGTTGGTGGAGAAAACGATAGTACCACTTTCATCAGTTCTTAAAATTTCAATGCCATGTTGATTGAGGCGTTTTATAACCTCCTTGTGGGGATGATTATAGTCATTATCCTTTCCAACCGAAATAACAGCATACTTCGGCTTTACAGCGGCTATAAATTCTTCGGTCGTTGATGAGCTTGAACCATGATGTCCCAGCTTTACAACATCTGACGACAAGGGTAATCCTGATTGTAACATTTCTTCCTCATTCACCCTCTCGCAATCTCCAAGGAAAAGAAAGCTCTGATCTCCATAATCCAGCCTGATGGCAATGGAATAGTCGTTAAGCTCTTCATATTTGTCTTTTGACGGAGAGAGAATGGTAAACTTGGCATCTCCTAGGTTATATTGCTGTCCCAGTCTGGGTGTGGTGATTTTAAGCCCCTGACTTTTAATCGCGGAGAGTACGTCTTCATAGGTTTTTGTGTTATGAGAAACCTTGGGCATTATGACCGCATCAACTGTCAGTTTGTTGATAACTCCATCCAGACCTCCAATATGATCCTCGTGGGGATGAGTTCCCACCACATAATTCAATTTTGAAATGTCCTTCTCTTCGAGATAGTCCAGAACTACGTTTATGTCCTCGTTGTTTCCGCCGTCAATGAGCATTGCTGAAGAACCCTGCTGTATCAAAATAGAATCGGCTTGACCGACATCAAGGAAATGGACGGATAAAACACCTGAAGGGCTGCCTGTTTCCTGGAGTGGTGGTTCATTAATTAAGGCAAGCCATGCTGAAATAATAATAAAAATCGCAAAAATGAGATATCTCAGTTTGGAAAAATGAGACGACCTTCTAGCCATATTTAAAATGCTCCCACAGATGAAAACTTTATAATATATTCTATTAAAGCAGCTACTGTTCGGGTGTATCCTTCTTTTTGACTGGCGAACGATTACCGTTAGGGTCTACAATGACAACCTGTTCAAGGGTGGAGGAAAGGCTTTGCCTGAAGGCTGAAAGATATTCCTGTCTCAGTTCCTGCTGCTCTCTTTTCTCTGAATCTGAAAGACCTTCTGTTTTAGCCTTTCGCGCCAACTGATTAATTCTGTCAATTCTACTTTGTTCCATATTATCCTTCCTTCATAACTTATACTGACATCACCGGTTACCGAAATCAAAGATTTCGAACCGGTACCGAGTCAGTGAAACTCGAGTCGGGGAATTTTTAATTCTCGTTATAACACAAAGTGTTTCAATGTCTTCGATAAACCCATGAAATTTTAATTTCATTTTTGGGTCGAGGCTTGTTGTTCGTTCTTTTTGGAACGAACTCTGGTAACGGGTGAGGTTATTAATACGAAGTATCAATGTTCTCGGGACCCGTTGGAAATTTTAATTCCACTTTTGGGTCGAGGCTTGTTGTTCATTCTTTTTGGAACGAACTCTGGTAACGGGTGAGGTTATTAATACGAAGTATCAATGTTCTCGGGACCCGTTCGAAATTTTTAATTTCGGTAACGGGTGAGGTTATTATAAGTAAAAACATATTATTAATCACCATTATACTGTGAAAATCAAAAGGTTTAAAGGTATTAGAATAATCTTGTAATATGCAATTAACATTGTTAAAATAATATAAAAAAAATAAATTGATACAGAGGAAGGTGATATTATGGAATGGAAAGACATTTTTCCGGTTCAACAACAGCCTTCAATGGAGAATATTGAAGACTATATCGGTGGAGAAGCAAAGGCAGTATGGCAATCCTTGATGGAATTTCTAACGATCACATACAAAGTAAAACCAAAGCTTACCTATAGTGTTTGTTCCGGAAAGCCCGGGTGGAATGTAAAGTTTCAAAAAAGTGGACAATCCTTTGGTACCTTTTATCCGGAAGAAAACGCCTTCTCTGTCTTCATGGTTATCGGTTATAAATTTGACCCCTTTATGGAAGATGTCCTGTCAAAACTTAGTGAAGAAACTGCCCAGCTTTATCGAAATGCCGGTGACTATATGAAGCTTGGCAAATGGATAATGTTCCGAATAAAAGACAAACAAGGCCTTGAGGACTATAAGCACCTGATTACTGTTAAAATAAATACAAAGACCGCTTAATTTACATAAATACCCTTCAAAAAGAGTCTAAAAAAGGAGCCAGGATTTTACCTTTGGCTCCTTTTAATTCATATGTGGAACGAATACCAACAAAGTTACCGCCGCGCTAGCATGGTAATTTTGTTATTTTCCTTTAAACTGATTGACTCTTTCCATCATCTTTTTATTGTAGTTGATGATTCTGCGATCATAATGGTTGTCCATCAAAGAAGAAGAAAGAATAAAATCTGCAGTTGCACGGTTGTTGGCAATAGGAATATCATAAACAGCGGCAATTCTTAAAAGCGCCTTTACATCGGGATCATGGGGCTGGGACTCTAGGGGATCCCAGAAAAAGATTACAATGTCAATGCCACCCTCTACAATACGGGACCCGATTTGCTGGTCACCACCCAAAGGCCCGCTATTATAAGCTTTAACCGGAAGCTCAACTTCTTCGGCTATAAGCCTGGCGGTTGTACCGGTCCCGCAGAGAAAATGCTTTCTTAGGACTGAAATATTGTCTTTTACCCATTCAACCAACTCGTCCTTCTTATGGTCATGAGCAATAAGCGCAATATGTTTTTGTTTTGGAAGGGGTATATTAATATAATCGTCCATTATCATGTTGCTTCACCTCCAAATTATCATAATATGAGCATTCACTAAAAAGCAAGAGAGTTTTTGTTAACTTCTATAAGTTCTGTTAGTTTTCCATTTGGGATGACAACGGCCGACCATGGCTCACGCTCATTAACAACATGACCTTCCAGCCTAATAACCGCAGGCTTATCATCAGTTGGGTCAATATGAATTTTTTTCATGTCAAATTGAATATTGTGAGCTCTTATATCGAGCTCAAGAGTGCAATCACTTTCTACAAGGAGTTCAACGTTTATGTTGTTATTTTCTGCCACAATGTTGGCAACACGTATTTCATAAAAACTACATAAGTCCAATGAATAGTCCTCAGCCGGAAGAAGTATGATGGATTTTGTTTTTCCATTGAATTTAACAGTATATTGTCCCTGGGGTAATATTGCTTCAAATTCGCTTTTTTGATCAATACAAATGGTGTCTGTTTTTCCTGTGACATGATTGACGAACTCAATTACCGCATTGGTACCAGGTTTCAGTTTTCCAAAAATCCTGGCAGGGCCGGAAAGGTCGGACATGAGCCATAACCACCTGGCAGAGGGCTGTACCCAAACCTCCTTATAATTATAGCAGTTATTAACAGGCCAATAAGGAATATCCTTATCTCTGCTGGTTTGTATCCCTACTGGCAATGATCCGACCATATCGCCGGACATGGCTGTGTATTGAGGTGCATAATCATATCCTTCACCGTACATAAGACTTTGAGAAAAAGGGTTTCTGCCTACGACCCATTCAAGCTGTTTCTGGCAGAGATTGATCAACTCAGTATTTCTTCTTACTTTGGTTAGGCTGGAAAGAGCCTTGGCATCTGAAAGTATCAAGGAATTATTGCCACGAAATACGTACCATACAGGGAAGATTCTGAGATAATAGTGTTCCGACAGCTTAATGCCGTTTAGTACCTGTTCACGATAAGCCGGTTCATCTGATTCGTCAATTCTATAAATGGAACAGGGGAACATATGGTAAGGTCCTGTAAATTCAGTGATTTTCATAAGGTATTCTGAATAAAGGGTAATAGTCGAATACCAATTGACCCACTCGGCATGGTCTGGAAACTCCTGCAATAATTCAGAGAGAGGCACAATGGGTGCCTGAGATTGAGAAAGATGAAAATATCGTAGAATGGTTTGCTTTTGGGGGTCCGTATAAAAAAAGCCCGAAAGAGGGATATCCCAATCGGTGGGCATTTTTTGCTGGCAAGACATAATGACTCGGGCTTGTTCAAAAGCTTTTTCTGCATACTTTTTGTTTCCCGTCGCCCTAAAAAGCTCTATTGAAGCAAGAGCCCCGGTTCCCTGTATCTGAACCTCTGGAAAATAGCGAGATCCCTCACGGGTTGTAGCATTGGTCAATCCATCAAGTGCAAATTGCCAATCTTCTTGGGCTGCATTAAGACTTAAGGCTGACAGTTCAGGGTCCACATCTTTCAAGACTCTTGCAGCAATAGCTTCGGCAGCGGCCGTGTCGAAGTTGGCAAAAGGTGTATTTTGTGCCTTAAAGGTTATATCATCAAAGGTACCGATAATATTATCGGTCCAAAAATCCATAGTTGCCCAAACTGACCGATTCCCATCCCCGAATCTTGTTTTTAATATCCAGATAAGGCCCCACTTTGCTTCATCAATAAGCTGCTCATAGAGATCAGGGTCCTTCGTTTTTATCTTTTCGGCTAAATGGAACATGGCATAGGTGGCTTCAGTTGTATTCCATACACCCTGGGATAAATCACCGGCATCATGCCAGCCTCCATTAATGACCATTTTTTTGCCGCTGCTTTCGCATTGCCAATCCTGATGACATACACCATGAATACCTGGAATGTCAAAGCCGCAGCGCTCGCAAAAGAAGAAATTCAAAGTCTTCCAGATGGTGCCTCGCCAGACATTCTTATCAATGCGAAAAGGCTGAGTTTCGACAACTCCTGCCTTTATAAAGTAAAGGCCTTCTTCCTCCAGCTCAGAGAAATCCATTAGATGGAATTCTCCTGCCGCGGACATCACACCTCTATTTGCAGGTTGAGGCATGGTTACAGTCTTAATAGGCTTTGTGAGGACAACTTTATTGGTATCAGCATGAACAAGAGAAAATTCTTTTACAGCCAATTGACTGGCAATGGCAGTTTTTATTGTTCCCGTCTGATACCCCGTATGGCTGAAGGCTATGCGACCTGGCGCTACATTCCAACCTTCAAAGTGATCAGCCTCCACTTTTTGAAGTTCAAGCCTGTCAATATCAAAGCAAACAGTATCAGTGGCTCCGGGTTCATGACCCTGCATACGATAGATGATATCGACAGCCGTGACTCTTTCTCGCGGAAGACTTGCTATTTCCCAGACCACATGGTTCCATTGATCGGGTTTGAGGAGGAAAAAGTGCAGGCCTTCTCTTTCATAGGAGTCAGGAATTTTTATAGCGCCGTCATTATGTAGTACGGCATACATGGAGATTACCTTGAATCCTGGGAGAGTGGGATATACCCAGAAGGAAAGACGGTTATACTGACTCCAATCCTCTTCTTTAAAGGACCGTCTGACAATAACTTCACCAAAGGGTCGTCCATAATGTTCACGATCATCAGGGGCTACATTTGTCTTCATTTTCGTCTTTGCGACAAGCCGCAGGCATTGGGTGCCATCCAAGAATCTTTCCTTTGTAAAGCTTAAACCACCTACACCGTGGTGTTGCCAGTTAGCCGGATTTTCCATGTCATCCAAGAGCAGGGATTTCAAGACGGGTTTGTTCACCCACCTAAAATTGGCTGTTTTACTTTCATCAATTTCCATGGGTATTGGTGAGGCCTTTGAAAAACCATGCATGGTCATACCTCCTAAACATCAGAAAAGATTTTATATAGAATTAGTCCCACTGATACATTCCCATAGGGTAGCTTAATAAAACATGATTGTGAAAGGTTTCCACAACCTTAAGAAAGCGTGCCTCTTGCTCAGGGTTATGGTATAATAACCTCACCCGTTACCAGAGTTCGTTCCTAAAAGAACGAACAACAAGCCTCGACCTAAAAGTAAAATTTAAAATTTCGAACGCCTAAAGGTGACAGGTGCCCGAGAGCATTGATACTTCGTATTAATACAGTAGATAGAAAGGATGATAGGAGATGAATAAATTTATACCCAAGGAAAAGCTCAGCAAAAAGGAACAGCGAAAGCTTAACCTAAAAAAACGTGGATCCTGGGGGGCCATTAGCCCGGTTACAAGAAAACCTGAAAATCCAAGAGCGTATAATCGTAGAAAGGTTCAAAAAGGAGATGATGAAAATCCCCATTTTGAACCTTTTGAATTATGAAGTTGTTTATTTTGTGTAACATGGTTACAGAAGACTTAAAGCATATTCATTTATTATAATATAGTATATCTAAATAGAGAGGTAAAGGAGAGTTGCTATGGATTACTTGATTTCGTTGCTTGAAGGCATTATAACCTTTATTTCTCCCTGCATGCTGCCGATGCTGCCGCTTTACATTTCCTATTTTGCCGGTGGTCAGGTCAATGGAGATAGGAAAAAGACCTTAATCAACGCCCTCGGCTTTGTGTTGGGGTTTACAATTGTATTTACCGCTTTGGGAGCCTTTGCAGGGACATTTGGAGGACTTCTTATTCAATATTCCCAATGGGTCAATTTGGTAGGCGGGGCAATTGTTTTGGTATTTGGCCTCAACTATCTTGGCGTACTGAACCTTTCATTCCTACAGAGGGTTAAAAAAGTTGATTATCAGCCCAAAAGTCTTGGCTTTCTCTCAGCCGCACTTTTTGGTGTTGTTTTTTCTATCGGTTGGACTCCCTGTGTAGGCGCGTTTTTGAGCTCAGCCTTAATGCTGGCGGCATCTTCCCAGGATAGCCTGAAAGGAATTCTGATGCTTTTGAGCTTCTCCTTTGGCCTCGGTATACCGTTTGTTATTTCAGCCCTGCTTCTTGATCGGTTAAAGCATGTATTCAATTTTATTAAAAGAAATTATAAAATTGTTAATGGGATTTCCGGTTTTCTTCTGGTCATAGTAGGGCTTGCTATGATGACAGGCTTACTGGGAAAGCTTCTTGCTTTACTGTCCTTTTAATTGTAAGTTTACGCCCCATATGTGTTTTATACACATATGCTTTGAATAATGGTTAGAAATTAGGATTGGAGTGCGAGTATGAATAAAGAAGCAAAAACATTTCTGTATTTTGCATTGTTTATAATCTTTATGGTCGTCATAGGTTTTTCCTACAAGTATTTATCAGAACGGTACCAGGCTGATAATCTAGTAAGCCCGAATCCCTCCATAGAAAGCTCTCCCAAGGTAACACCAGGCAGTTCGCCGGAGGCCACTGATCCCGAATCAGAGGATGATGGGAAGATAAAGGCACCTGATTTTACAGTTTATGATGCTGATGGAAATGAAGTAAAGCTGTCAGATTATTTAGGGACCCCTGTTGTTTTAAACTTCTGGGCTAGCTGGTGCCCACCATGCAAATCGGAGATGCCCCATTTTAACAAGGTGTCTGAGGAGTATTCAGAGGATGAGCTGGTCTTTCTCATGATTGATTTGGTTGACGGTGATAGAGAAACCGTGGAAAGCGGTCTTGAATATATAGAGGAAAACAACTATACCTCCTTTACCGTCTTATTTGATAAGAAACAGGATGCTGCCAAAACCTATGGTATTCGATCCATCCCGACCACACTTTTTATTGACAAGGAAGGCTATGTTATTAAGGATGCCAGTCAAGTTGGCCCCTTGGATGAAAAAAGGCTCAAAAGTAGAATTGAATATATTTATCCATAAGGGCTAATATAATAAGAACCCTAAGGCTTTTCGTCGTGGGGTTCCTCTATCCCCAGGTCGTTATGAATAATAGAGCCAAATGAGAGTGCCTTTCTGCCATACTTATCCCGGATTTTATCTATTGCAGCTTCCAAATGCTCCTGCTTTTTTCGCTTTTCGCAGCTGTCATCCTCAAAGAGGGACAGTTGTTCTTCAACATTGTCGGCAATTACAAGATTAGCTCCTGTAATGGTGAGCATACGGATGGGCGCCTTAAGGCTCCAGGCCGATTGTATGATTTCAAGGGCTGCGCAGGCAATCTCTTTCGACAGATGAGTAGGGTGTAACAAAGCCTTCTGCCTTGTTATTGTTTTGAAATACGGATCCCTTATGGTAACTTGTACTGTTGAGCATTTTACACCATATTGGCGTAATCTGGAGGCTACAGAATCAGCAAGGGCATTGATACTCAGCCGAATATCAGAAAGCCCAACAAGATCCCTTTTAAAGGTCATACCATTTCCTACAGACTTGACTTCTCTTTCATCGGACATGGATTTAACAGGGCTGTCATCCAGGCCATTGGCATAATCATGTATGATTTCACCCATTTTACCCAGCTTGGAGATGATCACATTCTTGTCACTTTTAGCGAGGTCTCCGATTGTGTAGATATGGAACTTGGATAACGTTTCCTTTGCGGACTTTCCCACGTACAATAGGTCGGAAACCGGCAACGGGAACACGATGTCGGTGTAATTATCTCTGTCTATCACCGTTGTCGCATTGGGCTTCTTATAGTCACTGCCGAGCTTAGCAAAAACCTTGTTAAAAGAGACACCCACCGATATGGTCAATCCTATCTCAGAAGCAACAGTTTCACGAAGGGTATCAGCAATTTGCTTGCCGTCGCCAAAGAGATGCCTGCTGCCGGTGACATCAAGCCAAGACTCATCAATACCAAAGGGTTCAACCTTATCGGTAAAACGAGCGTAAATTTCGTTAACAAGCTCCGAATATTTTTCATACTCCCCATGACGTGGTGGAACGAGAACTAAATCGGGGCATTTTCGTTTTGCCTGCCAAATGGTTTCCGCTGTTTGAACATTGAATATTTTCGCAAGCTCATTTTTGGCAAGGATAATACCATGGCGATTTTCAGGATTTCCGCAGACAGCCATGGGCACATTTTTAAGTTCAGGAGAAAGCAAACATTCCACAGAGGCAAAAAAACCATTGCAATCGCAATGTAAAATTGTAGTATCCATACTAAATTACCTTACTGCCCTGTTATTCGTTTTTTTAGGAACGAACTCTGGTAACGGGTAAGGTTATTATACCATATCAACAATATGGCACAGAAGTAATGCCAAAAGATGGAACCAGGTGATGATTGTTTTGCAGAACAAGCGTGAGGACTCGCATTCATAGATTTAGGTCAAAAAGATAGATTAACATATTTGATGCTAAACTGTTGATAAATGTAAATAGACCTGTTAGTATTGAGAGGTACGATGTATGACCTTATAGTTTGACCATTGTTAAATTTTTGATAATGTGCTTATTCATACAATCAAGCTTTAGCAACCTATCTTAACGAGAATAGATGATATTTGCCTCAATACACAGTGTTATATGCAAAAAGGATGAAAGCTTATATGTTTGAAGCAGTGACAGGGAATGAAAAATCATTAGCTGAGCGAGTAACAGATCAAATACTGCAGCTTATTATTGATGAAAATCTCACCAGTGGTGAGAAGCTGCCCAATGAATTTGATCTGGCAAAAAGCTTGAAAGTGGGAAGGGGTACTGTGCGAGAAGCAGTGAAGCTGCTGGTATCTCGCAATGTTCTGGAAATCAGGCGAGGAAAAGGTACCTTTGTTACACTTAGGCCCGGTGTCGCAGACGACCCGTTGGGTCTCGCTTTCTTTAAGGACAAACATAAGCTGGCATCCGACCTTATTGATATTCGTTTGATTCTTGAACCGCAGATTGCTGGTTTTGCTGCGCAAAACGCGCAGGAGAGCGAGATTGAACGGATGAAACAATTATGTGAAGAAATTGAAGGACTAGCTTCCGCCAACAAGGATTATGCTGCTCTTGATGTAGAGCTTCATACATGTATTGCGGAGAGTACCCGGAACCTTGTGATGCCAAATCTGATTCCTATTATCAATTCGGGTATTTCGCTGTATAATGCATTTCCAGTCTATTCGAAGAGAATAATGGCTTTGAAAGTCCATCGTGAAATCATTCAAGCTATTTCAGAGCATGATCCCAATAAGGCAAGTGATGCTATGCTTCGCCATCTGAATTATAACAAGCTTAATTTAGAGGAGCTGATGGGTAAATTCAAAAATGAGGCAGAGCCTTCTGCTTCAAGTGATGATCATTTGTAAGCGTTTATGTCCATCACAACTTATCTAATACGGGACCAGGAGTTTGTTAAAAAATCATCGATTGAGGCATTTCAAATGATGATTTAGGCCCTATTTGTTTTAAACATATAAACTTTATTATTTCCATTGACACAAACTATGCAATCTGCTACTATAAACTTGACGAATATGACGTATGACGTCGTATAATTTCTAAATATCTCCAATCTTAATGCAGCATGTACATTTACAAAAAACAGTTTATGTACAATCTTAGTGGACCAATATGTGTGAAAACACAAAAAAGAAAGGAAGAAGAAAATGAAAAAATGCAGACTACTCGTATTGATCCTGGTGGTAGCAATGACTGTGTTGAGCGGATGTGGTAACACTGCACCGGCAACTCCTACCAACAGCAGTACTCCTCCCACATCTTCGGCAGGTGCCGGAACACCTACAGCAACCCCTACGAAACTTGACGGAGAAATTACTTTTGGTGTTGTAGCTCCTATCACCGGAACCAATAAGATGGTTGGTGAATATGTCAAAAACGGTGCCGAGCTTGCTGCAGAACACATCAATGCGAATGGCGGTATCTTAGGAAAAGAGCTAAAATTAGTTTTTGAGGACGAAGTTGATAACCTTCAGGCATCCGTAAACGCGATGACAAAAATCATGAACTATCCCGAGGTCGTAGCCTTCTTTGGTTCCACATACTCCGGAAACTGTATCGCTGCATCTCCCATTGTCTTGGAGAAAAAGATCACAATGTTTGCAGGTGGATCATCTGCTAACATACCAAAAGAAAAAAATCCCTACATTTGGCAGGCTCGTATGACTGACGATCAATCCGGTATTCTGCTTGCAAAGGCAGCAACAGAGAACCTCAAAATGAAAAATCCTGCTGTCCTCTATTCTACAGAGAGCTTCGGTACCGGCCTTAAAGACCAGACACTCGCAGCCCTAAAGAACTTAGGAATTGAAGTGCCGGAGAAAAATCTATACGGATTCGTTATTGACGAAAAGAACTTCACTCCACTGCTCACCCAGATTCAGAATTCCGATGTCGATGGTCTTATTGCAATCGGACATCAGATGCCTGCAGCTCTTATTTGCCAGCAAATTGAATCAATAGGAATGGATATTCCTCTTCTTGGCTCATCTTCTTGGGCTTCTGCAGTTTGCCGTACAAACGCTGGGGATTCTGCCAACGGTTGGAACGCAGTTGCTGACTGGACTGTTGAAGTTTCTACCGAAGAGGGCAAGAACTTTGCACAAGCATATTTTGACAAATATAAGGCAGACTCTGACATGCCTGCAGTTACCGTATATGATTCCATCATGCTCTTTAAAAAGGCTTGTGAGATTGCCAATACAACTACCGATAAAGAAGCAATCAACAAGGCTTTGGAACAGATCAAAGATTATAAAGGCGCAATGTCTACCTATTCCTATGCTGACAACCATGGCTTCAGCACAAGTCAGTTCTTAACAATCAATAAAGATGGCAAGGCTGTTATGGTTGACACCGTTAAGAGCAGATAATTAATAATAAGAAAATCCTATTAAAATATTAAAAGATAGGTATATTAGGGGAGTAGGTTCATTTATTAAACAATTGACTATTAGAGAGATTTTTGTTCTTTAGATCTTTTGATGATTAGGTTATTAAGTCATTATTGTGTCAAATAAACAAATGCCTCGTGTCTAAAAAATATATTGAGCCAGGGAAGGTTGGCTGCTCATGTGAATGAGCAGCCAACGGCCCCATATGTTAAAGGTCAAGACTTGTGATGCGCTGTGCGCACCTCTATAGAAAACCAGCAGCCTTTGTTAGAAAAAGGCAAGGGTTAATTGTATGCATAGCTTCCCACCTTGAGAAAAATAAGCATGATGATAAAGCCGGAAAGTCCGTAATTTAAAGTTTTTAAACTTTCACAAACCATCTATTTATCCAGCTTCCATTGTTTGAACTACAAAATAAAGGATAATGAAACATTTCTGGTTTTCATTATATAGGGTGATACAATGAATATAAATACATTTGTTTCGCTAACGGTTAATGGTGTTGCCATGGGTATGATTTATGCGCTTTTGGCAATGGGATTAATACTACTGATTCGCGCAATCGGTGTAATGAACTTTGCACAGGGTGATCTTCTCATGTTTGGTGCATTTGTTACCTGTGCGCTTACCATTGATATAAAGCTGCCCTTTTGGGCAATGGTGCCACTTGCGCTAATTTCATTTGCAATTATCGGCATCGTTTTTATGTTTACAGTATATTGGCCCCTCAAAGACGCCGCCTATCCGGCTGCTACTGTTATTTCCACAATGGGTGCCTCAATGGCCATTAAGGAAATTGCTACGCTGATTTGGGGAAGTCTGCCACGTTCGATGCCACCTATCATGAAAAATCCTGAGACTGGAAAAGCAGCTGTTCTGAAAATCGGTACATTTAAGCTTCAATGGCAATTTGTCCTCACAATTATTGTGGGCGCAGTATTGATTATGCTCGTGTTTATTTTATTTGAAAAACTTTACGCGGGTCGTATGATGCAGGCCGCCGCACAGGACAAGTATGCTGCGGAGTTGCTTGGTATTCCAACCATACTGACAACCGCTGCTACCTATATTATTGTTGTTTCACTTGCTTCAGTAGGTGGATATATGATATCTCCTATCTTTATGGTGAGCAATACCTTGGGTTCACTCCAACTGAGAGCTTTTGCCGGTGTCGTTATCGGTGGATTCGGCAATATCAAGGGGGCTATTATTGGTTCTCTGCTCATTGGATTGGTTGAATCCTACAGTACCATCCAATTTTCGCAATACAAAGATGCGGTCGTTTTTCTCGTATTGATTGCAGTTCTTCTCATTAGGCCGCAAGGACTGTTCGGCGAAAAAGTCGCCGATAAGGCGTGAGGTGAGATAATGAAAAAAATTAACATAAAATTTTCTACCTGTTTGATTTTCTTACTAGCGGCGATCTTTGTTCTTGTGATTCCGCGTGTTAATCAAGGTTACTCAATGATGGTTCTGAATCTGGGGCTGATTTATTCAATCGCTGTCTATGGCGTTTCCGTGATGCTGGGGCTTGGTGGGCAACTTTCTTTTGCCGCTGTTGCCTTCATGGGTGTGGGTGCTTACTTTACGGCTAACGTCACCTCAGGACGGCTTGGATTCGTATTGGATACCTCACTTGCGCTCCTGTTGACCATTTTATTATCCGCTTTGCTGTCGTTTTTGATCGGTCTGGTTTTATTCCGATTGAAGGGTACTTATTTTACTTTTGCAACCATTGGTCTTGTTCAGGTTGCCTGGTCCTTTTACCTTAGCTATAAACCACTGTTCGGAGGCCCGGACGGTATTTCCAATATTCCCACACTCAAAATCTTTGGCTTTAGTCCTACAAACTATAACGAGTGGTTCTATATTCTAAGTGGTATTGTTCTGGTTGTCGCACTACTGGTTGAAAGAATCCGTCGTTCCCAGCTTGGCCGTTCACTGTCGGCCATCCGTGATAACGAAATTGCAGCACAAACACTCGGTATTAACGTCTTTATGACGAAAGTAATAGCCTTTACCATTGCCGGTGCCCTTGCGGCGGTTGCAGGTTCATTGTATGCCATGCACAGTCAGTTCGTATCTTCGGATATGTTTACATTCGAGCGTGCGACCTCCTACATTATTATGGCAATGCTTGGCGGTGTTAACAATACGGTAGGTATCTTTGTAGGATCGGTATTGGTCACCATGCTTCCTGAGTGGCTCAGATTCATGCAGCAGTATTTGCAGCTTATCTATGGTGTCGGTGTTATTCTTTTGATGGTCTTTATGCCTATGGGACTTGCAGGTTTAGCCTCCAATGTCGGCAAAACAATACGCAGGAAATTACGCAAGAAAAACAATCCGTCCATCTCGAAGGCAAAGGGGGAGAAAAAAGGATGAAACCTATTTTAAGGCTTGATAAGGTTTGCAAACGTTTTGGCGGTGTTATTGCGGCCGACGACGTTACGTTTTCCGTTTTACCTGGAGAAGTGCACGGGTTGATCGGTCCCAACGGTGCAGGAAAGAGTACGCTCATGAACCTCATCAGCGGTATCTATACCCCGGACAGCGGATCCATATATTTAAATGAGGAGAACATTTCGAATGTTCCCTCCCACATGCGTGCTCGCATGGGGATAGGCCGAACCTTTCAGACGCCGCGCTTTCTTCAGCGCTCAAGCATTAAAGATAACCTGCTTTTGGGTACTGACCTGGCGAATCAATTTGGCTATTTTAAAAGCTATTTTGGGAAGAAAGGCTCCGATTTTGAAAATGAACTTGCAGACTTAATGAAGATGGTTGATTTCACATTTGATTGGGATGATGACATCACTGCGCTGGCTTACGGTCAGAGAAAACAGCTGGAAATCATCCGTTCCATGCTTGCCCATCCCAAAATCATGTTGGTTGACGAGCCGGCCGCCGGACTGAATAATAAGGAAATCGATGACGTCATGGCGCTTCTCACTCTCGCTGCCAAAGAACGTGGCATAGGGGTTCTGCTGATTGAGCATTCTATGGACATGATTATGAACATCTGCGAGGATATTGTTGTCATCTGCTTCGGTAAGGTCATTGGCACAGGCTGTCCTGCCGAGGTTTCATGTAACGAAGCGGTTATCGAGGCTTATTTAGGGAGGGATCTCAATGCTTAGTATTAAGGATTTGCATGCATACTACGGTCCCATTGAGGCACTAAAAGGAATCGATTTGACCGTTGAAAAAGGCACCATTACATGTCTGATCGGTAGTAACGGCGCAGGGAAGACTACACTTCTCAAGGCCATTTCAGGCATGATCAAACGTACGGGTTCTATTCAATTTGCAGATAAAGAAGAAATTATTGACAAGAAACCCCGTTATATCGCGAAAAGCGGAATTATACATGTTCCGGAAGGACGTCACATATTCCCCGGACTCTCCGTCAGAGGTAATCTTGAAGCGGGAACCATCAACTGGCATGGCTTTTTTGGTACACAGTCCTATGCCAAGGAGCTTGAAGAGGTGTATAAGCTGTTTCCACGCCTGAAAGAAAGAAAGGACCAGCTTGGCTGGAGTCTCTCGGGCGGCGAGCAGCAGATGCTTGCCATCGGGCGCGCCATGATGGCAAGACCCAGCGTTCTGATGCTGGACGAGCCTTCCATGGGACTGGCTCCGCTTGTTGTTGCAGAGTTGTTTGAAAAGATTGTGGAGATTAATAAACAAGGCATACCCATCCTGCTGGTAGAGCAAAATGCACGCCTTGCGTTGGAAATTTCCCATTATGCCTATATCATTGACGGCGGCCGGGTAATCTTAAGCGGACCATCTTGCGAGCTTAAGAATGATCCAAGAGTTGTTGAAGCTTATCTAGGAAAATTTGCGAAAAATGCACAAGGAGGATGTTAAAATGAGTAAAATTGTTGTTTTAGACGGGTATACAGAAAATCCGGGTGATTTGTCCTGGAGCGGACTGGAAGCATTGGGCGAGCTTAAGGTCTATGATCGCACACCTGCTGATCAGATAATCTCCAGAATCGGAGACGCTGAATATGTGTATACCAACAAGACTCCCCTTACCAGGGAAACCCTTGATGCCTGCCCAAACATTAAATTTATCGGAGTTCTGGCTACCGGATACAACGTGGTCGATGTAAACGCTGCCAAGGAAAAGGGTATTCCTGTGGCCAATATTCCAACCTATGGCACAACAGCAGTGGCTCAGTTTGTATTTGCTCTGCTTCTTGAGATCTGCCACCATGTCGGTGCCCACGGTGATGCTGTAAAAGCTGGCGACTGGACTTCATGCCCTGATTTCTGCTTCTGGAACTACCCCTTGATTGAGCTTGCAGGGAAGACCATGGGAATCATCGGATATGGCCGTATTGGCCAGAACACTGCCAAGATTGCAGTTGCGATGGGAATGAAGGTGCTGGCTTATGACGAATTCCCCAACAAGGCTCTTGAGACCGAGGATATTAAAGTTGTCGGATTGGACGAGCTTCTTGCGAATTCCGACGTGATCTCCCTTCACTGCCCGCTGTTCCCCTCAACTCAAGGTATTATTAGCAAGTCATCCATTGCCAAGATGAAAGATGGGGTTATCATTATCAATACCTCCCGTGGTCCATTGATTAATGAGAATGATCTTAAAGAAGCTCTTGATTCGGGTAAGGTATATGCTGCAGCCGTGGACGTGGTTTCTTCCGAACCCATCAAGGCGGATAATGTACTGCTGTCCTGCAAGAACTGCATCATAACCCCGCATATCGCATGGGCTCCAAAAGAATCCCGCCAGCGTTTGATGGATATTGCAGTTGACAATCTTAAACAGTATATCGCCGGTAAGCCTGTTAATATTGTGAATGCGTAATAAGAGCTTTTTACACTAACTAAAACGATCGCATTCCGGATTAGGATGCTTCTTAGACCATTTTAATAAATTTTGAAAGGAGAAATAAAAATGGTTGAGTCCATTAAAAAGTATATGAAAGTAGGCCTTATTCATTTTATGGCCTATCCGAGTACCATTAAGGGTGAAGGACCCATAGAGGAAACCGTCAGGAAGATCGCAGTAGATGATTATTTTGATGCTATCGAGATAACCTGGATAAAAGATCCTCAAGTCAGAGCCAATGTAAAAAAAATGTTGGATACTTCACATCTGACCGTCGCTTATGGCGGCCAGCCAAGAATGTTGACTACAGGCAGTAATATCAACAGCCTTGACGAGTCTAAGCGGTTGGAAGCCCTCGCTAGCCTAAAAGAAGGCATTGATGAAGCTTATGAAATGGGAGCCGTAGGCTTTGGCTTCCTTTCAGGTAAGTATGAGGAGGCAACCAAGGAAGACTCCTATCAGGCGCTTGTTAAGTCCACAAGAGAGCTGTGCGCCTATGCAAAATCAAAGGGAGATATGAAGGTTGCTCTTGAAGTATTTGACTATGATATCGACAAGAAGTCCATTATCGGGCCTGTTGCTCTGGCAAAAAGGTTCGCAGAGGAACTCAGAGCGGAATTTGACAATTTTGGTCTGATGGTTGACCTCTCCCATATTCCGATGATTCACGAAACCAATGAAGAAAATCTGATTCCAATAAAGGATTATATTATTCATGCTCATATGGGCAACACCGTCATCAAGGATCCAAGCTTTGAAGCCTATGGCGACGCACATCCCCGTTTCGGCTTCCCCAACAGTGAAAATGATGTTGATGAGTTGGTTGATTACCTGAGAACTCTTATAAAGATCGGTTTTATCAGCGAGAAAAACCGCCCCATCGTCAGCTTTGAAGTTAAGCCTTGGGGAGATGAGGATCCGGACGTGGTTATCGCTAATGCAAAGAGAACGTTGAATCTTGCCTGGGCAAGGGTGTAGGCTTGGCAAAAGTACCTGATAGATGGGGGGAAATAAAATGAAAGCATTAGTAAAATATGCTGCTGGCCTTGGAAACATGGAGATTCGGGATATTCCGGAGCCAACCGCAAAAGCCGGAGAAATTAAAATAAAAGTCGCGGAAGCAGGTATCTGCGGATCCGACCTTCATATTTATCACAGCGATATAGCCATTCCAGTAAATCCTCCGGTTGTCACCGGACATGAATTTTCAGGAAAGATAGCACAGGTTGGTGAAGGCGTTACCGGTTTCAATGTGGGTGATCGCGTAGTTAGTGAAACCGCCTATCATTACTGCGGCGTATGTCACTTTTGTCGCGAAGGCTTTTACAACCTATGCGTAGAGCGAAAGACGCTGGGTTACTGGTACAATGGTGTCTTTACAAATTATACGGTGGTTCCTGCGGGAAGAGTACATAAAATACCGGATAATGTTTCGGATACCGCCGCTGCCATGACTGAGCCCCTTGCTTGTGTCTGCCATGCTGTCTATGATTTGTGTAAAATTGTTCCTGGAGACCTGGTGCTTGTTTCCGGCCCCGGGGCCGTCGGTCTGATGGCAATGCAGGTTGCTAAAGCCCATGGTGCTACCGTCGTCGTAAGCGGAACGAATATTGATGTGCCGCGACTTGAGATGGCGAAGAGACTGGGTGCGGACTATACGGTCAACCTTCAGGAGGAAAGCCTTGAGGAGCTGATTAACAAGCTATCGAACAACTATGGAGCCGACGTGGTTCTGGAGTGTTCGGGAGCGGCTCCTGCCATAGACACGGGTCTTAAGCTGATCAAAAAGCGTGGTTATTTCACACAAATTGGCTTGCCCGGCAAAAAGATCGAGTTTGATATCGAGAAAATCTGCTACAAGGAATTGCATTTCTCCGGTTCTTTGGGTTCACGAAATCATAGCTGGAGGAAAGCCCTTAAGCTTCTTGAAGAAGGTAAGGTTGTACTTGAGCCGCTGGCAGATACCAAGCTGCCATTAACCGAATGGCAAACAGCTTTTGAACGCTTTGAAAAGAAGCAAGGCTGTAAATTCATCCTTATTCCATCAGAAGAGTAACAATGACAAGTGATCAAGGTTGAATCATAGAGGAGGTCTAATATGAGTTTATCCGTATCGAGAAAGCAGGAGCTGGAAGCTCTGTGCCATAAATTTCGCGTGGACTTGATTGAATTGCTTCACTCCATTCAGACCGGGCATCCGGGCGGATCCTTGTCTGTATGTGAGATTCTTACTGCGTTATATTTTGAAAAAGCAAAGGTAGATCCCAAGAATCCCAAGTGGCCGGAAAGAGACCGTATTGTTCTTACAAAAGGACATGCTGCGCCCATGCTTTACAGAGTGCTGGCTGAAAAGGGGTATTTCCCTGTAGAAGAAATGAAAACCCTTCGCCAGATTAATACACGGCTGCAGGGACATCCCTGTGCATTATCCACACCGGGCGTTGAGCTGTCCACAGGCCCTCTGGGCATTGGTTTATCCGCTTGCCTGGGAATGGCGGAGGGACTCAAGCTTTCCAAAATTGATGCCACTGTTTATGCCGTTATGGGTGACGGTGAAATCAATGAAGGAACCGTTTGGGAAGCCTTAATGAGCGCCGCCAAATTTAAAACGGACAATCTGATCGTTATTTTGGATCGTAATCATGTTCAGCTTGACGGTACCTCCGACGCTATTATGCCAATGGGCGATGTAGAGGCAAAATTCAAGGCATTTGGTTTTGAGGTGTTTAATTGCGACGGGCATGATGTATCAGCAATTTGTGATACGATTGACCAGGCAAAGGCTGTCAAAGGAAAACCCTCCGTCATCATAGCGGAAACCGTGAAAGGAAAAGGCGTTTCCTTCATGGAAGGGAAGAACATTTGGCACGGAAAACCCATCAATGATGAGGAATACAAAACAGCTATGGCTGAATTGAGAGGTGATAATTAATGGGAAGAAGTCTTAGAGACGTATACGGAGATTCTCTCTTGAAATACGGTAAGGAAAATGAAAAGGTTGTCGTTCTTGATGCCGATGTTTCCAGCTCAACAAAATCCGGCGTTTTCGGTGCAGGCTGCCCTGAGCGATTCTTCAACGTGGGTATAGCAGAAGCCAACATGGTAAGCATGGCTGCCGGTCTTGCCACAACGGGTAAGATTCCTTTTGTCAATACCTTTGCAGTATTTCTTACCTCCATCGGCTTAATCGGTGCAAGGGCGTACGGTTCCTATTCCAAGCTCAATGTGAAGTTCATGGGTGCGTATGGCGGTATTTCCGATGCTTATGACGGACCGAGCCATCATTCTCTTGAAGACATTGCCATTATGCGTGCACTGCCCAATTTCCAGGTTTTTGTAGCATCCGACGAATACCAGACAGACTGGCTCGTTAAAAACGCCATAGATGTTGATGCTCCAATGTATATCAGGCTGTCCAGGGATTCTACCCAGACGGTTTATACTCCCGATACCAAGTTTGAAACCGGCAAGGGAATGATCGTTCGCGATGGAAAAGATGCCACTATCATCGCTTGCGGCGTTATGGTGGGTCAGGCTGTTGAAGCTGCAAAGGTGCTTTCCCAAAAAGGAATTGAAATCAGAGTAGTAGACATGTTCTGTATCAAACCCCTTGATAGCGCGCTGATTCTTGAGTCAGCAGCAAAAACCGGGGCTATTATTACAGCGGAAGAGCACAGTATTATTGGCGGTCTTGGAGGAGCAGTGGCAGAGGTTCTTACCTCAAATGGCGCAAAGGCAGTACAGGAATTTATTGGTCTTAAGGATATCCATGCTGAATGTGGTGCTTATTCTGCTCTATTTGAGAGCTACGGCCTGGATGTTGCTTCTATTGTGGCGACTGTAGAAAAAGCAATTTCAAAGAAATGAGATGTCTACTATGATAAAGACAGTATTTACGGCTCCTTATACCATCGATTTTCAGGAAGCTCCCATCCCATCAATCACGACTGACGAGGTGCTGCTAAAAATCATCAGCATAGGAGTGTGCGGTTCTGATATCCAGATGTATCATGGATTGCATAAATATATGACATATCCGGTGGTTCCCGGACATGAGGTCAGTGCAGTTATAGAGAAGGTCGGCGCAAATGTGGTCGATTTTAAGGTCGGGGACAGGGTAACCGTGGAACCGCAGATTGTTTGCGGTAAGTGTTATCCCTGTACCATCGGCCGGTTCAATGTCTGCGAAAATCTCAAGGTTAAGGGTGTGCATGCGGATGGCTTTGCAGCCGAGTATGTAGCTGTAGAACCCAGCTATTTGCATCTATGTCCTTCAGACATGAATTTTGATCTGATTACACTTGTAGAGCCTTTGGCTGTGGGTGTCGGCTCAGTTAAGCGCTCACAATTTAAAGGTGCAAATATAGCTGTAATTGGAGCAGGAACCATTGGTAACCTGACCGCTCAGGCCGCACAGGCATTGGGTGCTGGAAAGGTTTTGGTCACCGATTTTCTGGATAGTAAAATTGAATATGCAAAGGCATGCGGTATTGAGTACTGTATCAACACCAAGGATGTTGGCTTAGAAGGCGCCATTAAGCAAGCATTTGGAGATAGAAAAGCCGACGTCATCATTGACGCCGCTGCAACTAAAGGGTCCTTTATGTCCGCTCTTGACGCAAGCCGGTCTAGCTCCGAGATTGTTATAACGGGTAATTATAAAGCGCCCATGGAGCTTGAAATTCCGCGCATTCAAAGAAGAGAGGTATCGTTAGTCGGGCATATGATGTATGTTCGTGAGGACTTCACCGATGCTATTCGCTTTTTGGCCGAAGGAAAGGTCAAAGCTGATGGATTCATTTCACAGCGTTTTGGCTTGAATGATTTCGCTAAAGCGTTCAAATACATCGATGATCATCCCAACGACATTATGAAAGCGGTTATCGATGTCGGCGCTATTTGATAATTGTCTATCAAAATTCTAAATAACAGAAACCCTATCAATTTTGGTCCACTAAAATAGAGGTACGTTCGTTGAGAACGTACCTCTTCATGTCTGGACCATTTAAAATATTAACCCCACCCGGATCGCAATCTTTGATTGGTCATCAGGTGGGGTTATTGTTGTGTTACTTAACTGGAATCAGTGTATATTCCTGACTGCCCAGGCCTACCTTCTCAAGAGCTTCCAACTGAATATAAGGGTTCTTGCCATGCAATTGCTGGAACAGATGGCCCTCTCCGGAGAGCTCCATACCTTTTGGAATACCGACTGGGATTAAATCTTCAATTTTTATGGCGTCAAGGCTGGCACGCTCGATGGCAACAATGTCTTCGCTGGCCATAATCCCGATATCCGGCACCAGTGACGGTGTGGTCAAACCCCAGCAGTCGCATATGGCGGTGATGGAGGTCAGAACATTTATGTAATACACATGATCGGGCTTGAAGGTATCGACTACGGTCTTGGTACATATGGCCATACCCGTCTGGAAATCAGTATAATCGTGGGAGTCCAGGGTGATTGCATGGATAGGACATATCTTGACGCAGTGCTGGCAAAGGGTGCAGCTGTGGTAGTCAACCTTGTAATTGCCCTTTTTGCCTGCCTGGGTGAATTTGTTGGCGTGATGGTTGCAGGCCGTGATACACTTGCCGCAATGGGTGCACTTTTCTTTATCCCAGACAAGACCACCTTCCAGGCCGTGAAGTTCTCTGCGAGTGCGATCCGTAACGCATCCCATAGCAATATTTTTGCAGGCTCCGCCAAAACCGCATGTGCCATGGCCCTTCACATGGGAGAAATCGATCATCATATCGGCGTCATGAATCAGTCCGGCCACATCCACATGTTTGAAGGATCTGAAATCTACGTTTTTAGTATAATAGTACTTGCCTAAGTGCCCGCAGTCATCTAAAACCGGGCAATTCAGGTTACTTTCGGAATAGCCGCGATGCTCGGGATGGCGATGATGAACATAGTGATCGGTAATGAAGCAATCGCCGCCATTACCTTGAATAAAGTCCACCAGCTTCCGGACAAAAACAGGAGGAATGGTGGAATAGGAGACGCCATCACCTACATGCATCTTTATTGCAACGGTCTTATTTTTAACTTTATCAGCCAGTCCCGTCTTGTTAAGGAGTCGTGAAAATTTTTCAGGCAATGTCTGTGAAGCTTCGTATCTTGAAAATGCCATTGGGGCAAAAAGAACAGCAGCAGGCATGAATAGCCCTCCTCATAAATACAGTTATTTTTATTCATTATACCATATTGTGTCAACGGAGATATAGTAGGTACACCAGAAAGTATCCTATTAAGTAACTGCATTACTGGCGAACAAAATACAATTGCTTTTTTTATCCATCCCATATATAATTGAACCATAGAATAAACGCGTGTTCATAAAGGATAAAATAATGAAGAGTGAAGAAATTGCAAAAATTGCCGGTGTCTCACGCAGTACCGTGTCAAGAGTCATTAATAACTATCCCAATGTTCCCGAGGAAACCCGGGAAAGAGTTATGGAGGTTATTAAGAAATACAATTTTGAACCCAATATTTCAGCGAGAGTTTTAGCCGGAAAGGGAACGGATACCATAGGGTTATTCCTTTTCAGTGTTTATGATAAAAACAATCCTCACAGGGTTTATGGCAACAGCTACTTCGGCCCCTTTGTTGAGGCCGTAATCGATACCGGAAACTACAAAGGGTACTATGTGATGGTCCATACCATCTATGATTCTTCCGATTGCTGGCGTATACGCCAAACCTTTTCCCAGAAGCGTATTGATGGCGGAATTATCATCGGAACCGAGCGCAACCAGGAGATGAGATCCCTTCTTTCAGAGCTTAAACATCCCCTTACCATAGTAGATTTCGATCCTGAAGAAATTAAGAGCATCATGCCCCGGAACGCTCAGATTGCTGTCATTAACTCCAACGATTCCAAGGGTATCGAAGCTTGTGTTGATCAGCTTGTTTCTTTAGGGCACAAAGAAATCGGCTTTATTGAGGGGCGGGACACAACCTATTCGGGATACGTCAGAAATGAGGCATTTAAGCAACGAATGGCCTATCATAGTCTTTCGATCAATAAGCAATTTTGGCTGAAAGGAGGATTTATCCGAACGAAGACTGAAGCAGCCGTCAAAAAGCTTATCAAAACCGGAGCCCTGCCAACCGCGTTTATAGCAGCCAATGACGAAATGGCGCTGGCTGCTATGGATACTTTTAAGCAGCACGGCATCCGGGTTCCAGAGGATATATCCGTTATAGGCTTTGATGACTCTCCGGTGGCCAATGTGGTCCGGCCGGCTCTTACAACGGTCAGAATTCCTTTCTATCATATGGCGCAAAAAGCTGTCCAGGCTCTCTCGGACATGATTGAAAACAAAGGGACGGGGTTCGCGCATTATCAATTGGATGTGGACCTTATCCAACGGGAATCATGCGGCAAAACAAGGAGGACTTTATCATGAAATACGGTTATTTTGATGACAGCAGAAGAGAATATGTCATTCAGACACCTCGAACACCCTACCCCTGGATAAATTATCTTGGTAATGAAAACTTCTTCGGCTTGATTTCAAACACCTCGGGCGGCTATTGCTTTTATATGGACGCGCGTTTACGAAGACTGACACGCTACCGTTATAACAACATTCCGATAGACAACGGTGGGCGTTACTTTTACATAAACGATGGCGGAGATATCTGGACTCCCGGTTGGATGCCGGTGAAAAAGGAGCTCGATGCCTACGAATGCCGTCATGGTCTAGGCTATACAAACATTGTAGGGGAACGGAAGGGCATTGAGGTGAGCCAGCTTTCCTTCATCCCTTTAAAATTTAACGGTGAAGTGCACCAGGTTACCATTAAGAACAAATCCGACCGGGAAAAAAATATTAAGCTGTTCTCTTTTGTGGAATGGTGCCTTTGGAACGCCTACGACGACATGACCAATTTCCAGCGCAACTTTTCAACCGGTGAAGTGGAAATCGATGACTCGGCTATTTACCATAAAACCGAGTACAGGGAACGCCGCAACCATTATGCTTTTTATTGGGCTAATACCCCCTTGGATGGGTTTGATACCGATCGGGAGTCCTTTATAGGTCTATATAACGGACTGGATTGTCCCAAGGCGGTTTTGGAGGGAAAACCAGCAAACTCGGTAGCAAGCGGCTGGCAGCCCGTTGCTTCCCACTTTTTTGATTTAAAGCTCATGGCAGGAGAGGAAAAGACCATTATCTTTGTTCTGGGATATGTGGAGAATCCTGCTGATGAGAAATGGGCAGCCTTAAATGTTATTAACAAAATACCGGCCCAAAAGATGCAGGATCAATTCAGGACGACGAAACAAGTTGAAAATGCAATTGCCCAGCTTCAGAAATACTGGGATGAGCTGCTCTCGGCCTATACCCTGGAAAGTCAGGATGAACGCTTGAATCGCATGGTCAACATCTGGAATCCCTATCAGTGCATGGTCACCTTCAATATGTCCAGAAGCGCCTCCTTTTTTGAGTCAGGCATTGGACGCGGCATGGGCTTCAGAGATTCCAATCAGGATCTTTTAGGCTTTGTTCACCAGATTCCTGAGAGAGCCCGGGAAAGAATTCTGGATATTGCGGCCACCCAATTCCCTGACGGAGGCTGCTATCACCAATATCAGCCCCTGACTAAAAAAGGAAATCATGATGTAGGCGGCGGCTTCAATGACGATCCTCTCTGGCTTATTCTGGGTACTGGTGCTTATATTAAGGAAACAGGCGATTACAGCATTTTGGAGGAATCAGTACCCTTTGATTCCAATCCCAATCATACAGCCACCTTATTGGAGCATCTGACCCGATCCTTTTATCATGTGCCCAATAACCTTGGGCCGCATGGTTTACCCCTTATTGGCCGGGCAGACTGGAATGACTGCCTGAATCTGAACTGCTTCTCCGAGACCCCCGACGAGTCCTTCCAAACCTATGGCGATCCCGATGGACGGGTGGCAGAGAGTGTCTTCATTGCAGGCCTGTTTGTGTTCATAGGACCTGAGTATTCAACACTGCTGCGCTATAAAGGTCTGGATGACCAGGCTGAGAAAGCCGATAGGCTCATAGACCAAATGAAGCAAACAGTTTATAAACACGGCTTTGATGGGGACTGGTTCTTAAGAGCTTATGATGCATTCGGCAAAAAAATCGGAAGTACCGAAAACCGGGAGGCGCAAATTTTTATTGAGCCACAGGGCATGTGTGTCATGGCTGGAATCGGAGTTGAAAACGGTCTTGCCATGAAGGCTCTGGACTCCGTCAAGGAGCGCCTGGAATGCCAATACGGCATCGTTCTCAATAACCCTCCTTATGAGCGTTATGACAAAAATATCGGCGAAATAACCTCCTATCCCCCCGGATACAAGGAGAATGCCGGTATTTTCTGTCATAACAATCCCTGGATCATCTGTGCCGAGACTGTACTGGGCCGCGGCAGCAGAGCCTTTGGACTTTATAAGAAAATTACCCCTTCCTATATCGAAGACATCAGTGATATTCATAGGACTGAGCCTTATGTGTACTCTCAGATGATTGCAGGAAAGGATGCTGTAAGGCCCGGAGAGGCCAAGAATTCCTGGCTTTCGGGTACGGCTGCATGGACTTTCACCACTATTTCACAATGGATTCTGGGAATCCATCCCCACTATGAGGGACTTATGGTTAACCCGTGTATCCCGTCGGAATGGAGCGGCTATACAGTTCGGAGAAAATTCAGAGGCTCGACCTACAGGATTAAGGTATCCAACCCCTTCCATGTCGAAAAAGGTATCAAATCCATCTGCGTTGATGGAGCAAATCTGGAAGGTAACATCCTTCCCGTATTCAATGACGGAAACGAGCATGAAATCGAGGTCATTTTGGGCTAGCGGTTATTAATGTTGGGAGGTTGAGGGGTTTGAAAAGCAAATTGTCACATTTAAGCGAGAATGGTTTAAAATGGGATAAATTTGTGAATTGTATAAAGGATAAATACCCCATCCCAAAAGGAGAGAGCGGATGTTTCGAGCTTGCTGACTGGAATTACAATCCCACCGTTGAAAGGGGAATGTACGCAAAAGCGGCATTACTTGAACGAAAGCTGTAGTTGGTCGACCCACTGACCGGATTTTGAGGATGTGTGGATTGCTTTAACCATTTGGAGGGCTTTTATGCCCTCTTCTCCTTCTATTGAGAAGGGCTCACCTGAAAGGACGCATCTGTAGAAATCCTTGATTAAGAGATTATGGCTGGCACCCCAGTAGGATTTTTCCCCTGTTTCAGGGTTGGTATCATTAAAGTGCTCCAATTCGCCATTGCTGTATTTGATGGTGAGATCGCCTTCGAGTCTTATAACTGCTTTACTGCAGACCATCTCAAGTAAAACCTGCGAATTTTCGGCATGGCAGTTAGTGGCATAAAATATGGCGCTGGTACCGTTTTTAAATCGGATCACTGCATCGGCCGTATCTTCAACCTCAATGACCTTTTCAAGGAGGCTTTTGGAGCAGTACCCCCTGATGCTTTCAATATCACCTAAAAACCACTGCAAAAGGTCAAGGGTATGTATGGCTTGATTGATGAGGACACCGCCACCTTCCTTTTCCCATGTCCCACGCCAGCCGCTCTCGGTATAATAGGCTTCATCACGATGCCATGTGACAAAAGCCCTTGCGCCTGTTATCCGACCGGCTTTTCCTGAATTAAAAATCTCTTTTATTTTGACCGATGTAGGGTTATATCTGTTTTGGAAGCAGACCCCAAGCTTTTGCCCTGTCTTTCTAGACACCGCCGTCATCTTAATGGCTTCATCGGTTGAAATAGCCATCGGCTTTTCGGTTAGGACATGTTTTCCGTTCTCCATGGCTTTAATGGCCATGGGTGCATGCAAATAGTGAGGTGTACAAAGGTGTACGATGTTAACGTCAGGATCCTTAAGAACCTCAGTATAATCGGTATGAAAGCTGCATCCGTGTTCGGATGCAGCTTTCCGGGCCCTATTTTCATCAGTATCAACAGCATACAATAATTTCGCATTATTAATTTTTGCGATTGCTTCCAAATGCATCTTTGATATAGCTCCACAGCCAATGACGGCCGCCCCAAGCTTCATCATATTGTCACCCTCCTCAAGGGCTCTTAAACAATAACTCCCTAATGCGTTCCTTCAACATTGAGTGTCTTGGTACCAGTAGCTTTTTTGTTGAAGGTCGAGTCCTTGATTCTTTCCTGGAGCTTCTCGTAAAACAAATCTTCATTTACCGGTATATTGGCCCAGGTTCCTGTCCAGGCCGAGAGGTGCATGGCATTGGAGATACTAAGACCGTTGATGCCTTCAATACCGGGAGCCAGAAGCGTAGTGCCTTTTTGAACGGCATCAACAAAGTTATTCATGATGCCTACATGCTGAGTACTCTTACCGGTAATGGGTATCTCGCATTTCCAGCATTCAGGCTGGCCGAAGCCGCCTGTGTATTCCCTGTTGAATTGCCTTTCGGGAATCCGCAAGCGCATGAAGGTGAGGTTATCTTCCTCAATGACAATTTTTCCTCGATCCCCGGTTACTTCGAAGCGGTTTGTACCCGGCGTATCGGCGGTGGTTGTTATAAAGACACCGGTGGCGCCATTCTCATACTCCACATAGGCTGTGACATCATCCTCAACCTCAATGTCGTGATACTTTCCAAAGGACATAAAGGCCATGACCCTTTTAGGCATTCCGCAGGTCCATTGCCATAAATCCAATTGGTGGGGATCCTGGTTAAGCAGCACGCCGCCGCCTTCACCGGCCCAGGTCGCTCTCCATCCGCCTGAATTATAATAGCTTTGAGAGCGGTACCAGTTTGTGATGATCCAGTTTGTTCTGCGAATCTCCCCAAGCTCTCCTCCCTGAATGAGATCTCTAAGCTTTTGATACAGGTGGTTTGTCCTCTGATTATACATGATACCGAATACCTTACCGCTCTTTAGTGCCGCCTCATTCATTTGTCGAACCTGTTTTGTGTAAACACCCGCGGGCTTTTCAATCAGCACATGGAGGCCCTTTTCAAAGGCTTTGATGGCAAGACCGGGGTGGTCGTAATGAGGGGTCGCCACCAAAACGGCATCAATGCTTCCGGAGGAGAAAAGAGCATCGGCGTTATCGTAGCGTCGAACCTTGTCGCCCAAATTATCTTCGGCCCATTTCAATTTGTCCGGATCGTTGTCGCAGACAGCTGCTAACTCGGCATGGGGTACCTCACCCTTTAACAGATTCCTGGCGTGGGCAGAGCCCATATTTCCTATTCCTATAATCCCTATCCGTACCTTATCCATAAACAATCACCCTTCAATCCTTGCTAAGATTCTTTTAAGAGCTTCAGTGGCAATGGCAAACTGCTTTGGCCCGCCGTCCGGCATTTTATTGAGATGGGAAGTCGGCTCTAAATCAGAAAAACCAACGAAATCACCCAAGTGGGGTTCCAGGGATAGAAAACCTTCAAAACCATTTTGATAAAGGGCTATTAGAATTTCCTCCACTTTACCCTCACCATAACCTGCGGGAACAACATGGTGATCGCTGTATACTGCGTCTTTGATGTGCATATAGACCACATGCTTTTTAAGAAGAGTCAGGGCTGGAAGGGTTTTAACAGAGCATTGAACAAAGTTTGCCGGATCAAACACCGCCTTTAGATAATCGCAATTCATGGTCTCTAATAGATCAAGGCACCTTTCGGGCGTGTCCCCGTAAATTTCCTTCTCATTCTCATGTAAAAGTACGAGGTCGGAGTCTTTTGCAGCTTCTATGAACTTAATCCACCGGTTCATAACCTCATCCCTGTATTTTAAGGGATCCTCACCTCCAGGGATAAAGAAGCTGAACATTCTGATATAGCGGGTTTCCATTATTTTTGCGATTTTTATTGTATGCTTGAACAGCTCAAGGTGCGGAGCAAAGTCATCGGTTATTTTTATTTTGCCTATGGGTGAACCAACCGCGGACAGCTTGAAGCCCCGCGCATCCATCTGCTTTTTGATCTCCCGAACCTCATCCAGAGAATACTGGGTCAGGTTTTTGCCATTTACCCCTCTCATCTCAATGAATTTGATGCCATGCTCATCCAGGACATCCATTTGGGTGTTTAATTCCGAGTCTATTTCATCGGCAAAAGCGCTTAATATGAATTTGCTCATTTCATCCTCCGATTTATATGCTCTTTAAGAACTCAATGTTATCTTTTAATTTGCTTAAGGTATCCTCTTCATTGGAGAAATCTTCAATGGAAAGGTAGCCATCGTAGCCTAAATCCTTTAAAACGGTTATGAGCTTGGTCAGGTTGGCACAACCCTTTTTGAACGGGGTCCATGAGGCCTTCCAGGTCTGCGCGCCGTTTTCCAGAGGGTCGCTCAAATTCCATACGGCATTTTTCACGTGAACATAGGCCAGGTATTCGCCCAGAAGCTCCAGACCTAATTTGTAGTTTTCGAAACCCTCATGAACCATATTGCCGGGATCATAGATGATTCCGATATAACGGGCATCGAAATGTGACGCCAGCCTGTAGGCGGCGCTTGCGCTTGGAATGATATTGCCCATGTGAATTTCAAGATTGATGCGTACATCGTATTGAGCAGCCAGTTTTTCAAGCACCTTTAATTCTTCTATAGTTCGTGCAAACAAGGTGCGGTAATTTTGGGTTTCATCATAATTGGGAGGGAAAACCCGAATATTTTTACAGCCCACCTTTGCGGCAGCCTTCAATACCTTTTCAACGGATTCAGCTTCATGAGGCTTCAAATAAGTGGTTAACGAAAGGATATCAAGCCCATATTCATCACAGAGCTTTTTCGCTTTAACAGCCTCATTTTCAATGTCGTTGATATCCAAGGTGCTATGGTTGAAAGACCAGTATCTCCTTTGGTAACTGTAGTCCTCGGGCTTTTCTTTTGGCGGCGGATTATTGACTCTCCACTCGACGCCATTGTAGCCGAGCTCCTTTAAGACCTTGACCGTCTGCTCAACATCATACTCAGGCATGCTCACAGAAAAAACTCCAAATTTCATAAAACTTGACCTCCTAATCTTATTACGAAGTAACAAGGTTCCCGGGTACATCTGCTCCTTACCTTGATTATAGGATACAGTTAAACCCTAAAACTTGGCCTTTTCTGATTATGACATTGCTTTTTTTGACTTTTTATGTAGGCTGATTAGACCTTGTTGTATTCACAATAGGACTGAAACTGTTTTTCGCTTCGGTCTTATACTGCCGCAATGAAACCCCTACAGTACGCTTAAACAGCCTTGAAAAATTCGAGAAATCATTGAAGCCGCACATAAAAGCGGACTCGGTGGCGCTGAAACCCTCTGTTAGGAGCTTTTTGGCCTTTGATATCCTTTTATAGATAATATACTCATGTATGGTGCTGCCTGTGCTCTTTTTAAAGAGTCTGCTCAAGTATGAGCCATTAATATAGAATCTTTTTTCAAGAAACTCTAAAGAAAGGTCGCCCTCAAGATTTCCATTGATATAATCAAGTATCGGTATTAGTTTTTCTGGAATGTTGGAATGATCTTCCATCAAATGACTGTTCATAAACGCGTTGTTGAGAAACACAAGAAGCTCTATAAAATAAGTTAGCTTAAGTATCTTTAAAGATTCTGACGACCCATTTTTCAAACTCTCCAGCTTTTGAAAAATCCGTAGTACATCATTAATCTGCTCTGGATTGAGATTAATTTTATTCTGCTCTCCTATGGGCCTATTTAAAAAGCAATTGAGAAGGTTGAAATTGCTGGTATTGAATAATTGAGGTGTGGCAGGATCAAAATGAAGGGTAATTCTTTCATAGGTTTGATTGTTAAGGAAAGAGGGTTTATGTATTTCGTGGCTGTTCATGACAAACAAATCCCCATATTTGAGAGGATAGATATTTTTCTCAATAAAGTAGTTCACAGAACCGGATATAAAGAAATAGATCTCAAACCTGTTGTGCAAATGGAAATCGGCAGCGTAGTTATTGGTTCTGTTATGTTCGTATTGGATGGCTGTATCGGAGTTTGAAAAGTATAAATCCAACATAAAATACCTCAATATTTTAATTATACAGTATAAATGGGAGAAATGAAAAAAATGTTCAATGCCAATGCAGATAAGCAGATAGCCGGCATATATGATAAAATGAGTTGAGGCATCCAACGCTTGTCTCGGATATTTATTTGGAAGGAGTTACCTTATGAAAATTGGTTTAATCGGTTTGGGAATCATGGGGAAGCCTATGGCCAAGAATATTTTAAAAGCGGGGTATGACCTAACGGTATTTAGTTCAAACAAGGATACGGCAGCCGAAATGGTGGCAGCTGGTGCAAAGATAGCTGCCAGTGCTAAAGAAATCGGGGCTAATTGCGATGTTATCTTAACCATGCTGCCTGACTCACCACAGGTAAAATCCGTCATGCTTGGTGAAGGCGGCGTCATTGAGAGTATAAAAGAAGGATCCACTTTTATTGATATGAGTAGTATCAGTCCAATAGCATCTCAGGAAATCGCAAGAGAGTTGGCTAAAAAGGGTGTAAAAATGCTGGATGCTCCTGTGAGCGGAGGTGAACCAAAGGCCATTGACGGAACCCTTTCCTTTATGGTGGGTGGTGATAAGGAGGTTTTTGATGAGTTCAAGCCGCTTTTGGAGACCATGGGTGCATCAGTGGTGCGCTGTGGGGATATTGGTGCGGGAAATACCACAAAACTGGCCAATCAGGTCATTGTCGCGCTGAATATTGCGGCTGTTTCCGAGGCCTTTATGCTGGCGGAAAAAGCGGGTGTGGATCCCCAGCTGGTCTTTGAAGCTATTAAAGGCGGTCTTGCAGGAAGCACAGTCATAAATGCAAAGGCCCCCATGATCATGGCAGGCAATTATAAACCCGGATTTAAACTTGATCTTCATATCAAGGATTTGAATAATGCATTGGAAACAGGTCATAGTGTAGGTGCCCCTTTGCCTTTGACAGCATCTGTTATGGAAATGCTTCAAGCCTTGCATGCCGACGGGTGTGGACAGGACGATCATAGCGCAATTGCTAAATATTATGAGAAAATTGCAAACACAAAAATAGGCCGAGAGAATTAACAAGCAGAAGATACAATGTCCCCATATTGGGGAGAATTCAGCAAAAAAAACGAGTATAATATCAATAATGCTAAAACTAAGGTTGAAATGAGATTGTTCTCATTATATAGTAAACATAGGACGTATGACGTTATCAAAAGGAGATTAAGCAATGAAGAAATGCGTTATCATTCCGGATTCCTTTAAGGGCACCCTTTCGTCAGTGGAAATTTGTGAAATCATAAAATCCAGAGTTTTGGATTATTATCCTGATTGTCAGGTTGTGACAATACCCGTTGCCGATGGCGGGGAAGGTACTGTGGATTGTTTTCTACATGCTATGAAAGGAGACCGTGTCTCCATAACGGTCAACGGTCCTTATCAGGAGAAGCAGGATTGCTTTTATGCCCGATTTGGGAATACCGCAGTCATTGAGATGGCCCAGGCAGCCGGTTTGCCTTTGGTCAAGGGAAGAGAAAACCCGGCGTTGACCACCACTTACGGTGTTGGAGAAATGATACGGCATGCTGTTGAAAATGGTTGCCGTGAGCTTATCATTGGTTTGGGCGGAAGCTGTACCAATGACGGGGGTACCGGTATGGCTGCCGCTCTGGGTGTGCAATTCCTCAACAGTGAAGGAAAGGCCTTTATACCTACCGGAGGGACTTTATCTCAGATAAAAGCCATAGATGCCAATTCGGCAAAGGAACTGCTTAAGGACTGTAAAATTACGGCAATGTGTGATATTGATAATCCCATGTTCGGAAAAACAGGTGCCGCCTATATCTTCGGTCCGCAAAAAGGAGCCGATGCTGCGATGGTTGAGCTGTTGGACGAAAATTTAAAAGCGCTTTCTGAACAAATCACCAAAGATTTGGGTATAGATGTTTCTCAACTACCGGGCGCAGGAGCGGCTGGTGCCATGGGAGCCGGTATAGCTGCTTTCCTTGGGGGGGAACTGAAGGCTGGAATCCAGACGGTATTGGATCTGGTTCAGTTTGAGGATATTCTGAAAGGAGCGGACCTTGTCTTTACCGGTGAGGGGAAAATCGATGGCCAGAGTCTCCGGGGCAAGGTGGTCATTGGTGTGTCTCAAAGATCGGTGAAGCAAAATGTCCCGGTAGTAGCCGTGGTAGGCGATGTGGGAGACGATGCGACGGCGGCTTATGATAAAGGCGTCACCGCAATTTTCAGCATTAATCGGTTAGCCATACCTTTTGAAAAAGCAAGTCTTCGCAGCAAGCAGGATTTAACCTCCACAGTGAATGATATTTTACGTTTCCATAAATTCTGCAGGTAAAGCTTTAACGATTCAACCATAACTGAATATTGCTAACTTTTTGCGGGGGAACTCTTTTGAGTTGAGAAGGTAAAACCTGACCCTTTGAACCTGTTGGTTAAGACCGACGTAGGGAAGCATTACACGATGTTCAATTGGGTGCTTTCCGATATTTCGGAAGGCACCTTATTTTTTAAGGAGGATTTTTAATGAAAAAAGTATTGAGTATTGCAGGATCGGATTGTAGTGGCGGCGCTGGAATACAGGCCGATCTCAAAACATTTTCCGCCCATGGCGTTTTTGGCATGAGCGTAATCGTATCGGTGGTAGCCGAGAATACAAGCCGTGTTATCGACATACAGGACATTACGCCGGATATGATCCAAAAGCAAATTGACGCCGTGTTTGAGGACATCGAAGTGGATGCCGTAAAAATCGGGATGTTGTCCACGCCATCCTGTATGGAGGCGGTTGCAGAAAAGCTTCATCAATATGGCCCAGGGAATATTGTGATTGATCCTGTGATGTATGCAAAAAACGGCTGCCCTCTGATGAACCCGGATGCCGTAGATACGTTGATCAAGGTTATTATTCCTTGTGCGGATGTTCTCACTCCCAACATTCCGGAAGCGGAAAAAATCTCACGTATGAGCATCCTTAATATAGGTGACATGGAAACTGCCGCGAAACGGATTCATGAAATGGGTTGTAAAAGTATCATCGTCAAAGGAGGACATGCTGAAGGAAATGCAGTAGATGTCTTATATGACGGACAGCATTTTTACTATTATGAAACGCAGCGCATCAACACCAAAAACACACACGGCACCGGTTGCACTTTTTCCTCAGCTATCGCATCCAACCTAGCCCTTGGGCTATCTGTACCGGAAGCTACAGAGCGTGCAAAGCAGTATGTCACAACAGCCATTGAACATTCCCTGGCTATTGGCAAGGGAAATGGGCCGACACACCATTTTTATGATCTGTATAAAAATGGCTTACATCATTCGGTATATTAAACGTTGTAAAATAAGGGGGAAATAAACATGACGAATAAGAATGAATTTACTCGGCTGCTTGCCCTTGTGCGCAGCAAAAAGCCGCTGGTTCATCATATTACCAACTACGTGACCGTAAATGACTGCGCCAACATCACGCTGGCCATCGGTGCATCGCCCATTATGGCGGATGCTGCAGAGGAAGCGGGCGACATTGCCGCTATTGCATCTTCAGTGGTGCTTAATATCGGAACGCTTAACAACCGGACGGTAGAATCAATGATGATTGCCGGGGAGAGCGCTAATCAAATCGGTGTTCCTGTGGTATTTGATCCCGTAGGAGCCGGAGCATCCAAAATGCGCAATGAAACTGTTGAACGCATCCTCGACGGGGTCAAGGTTGCCGTGGTACGAGGCAATCTCTCGGAGATCCGCTACATTGCAGGGCTTTCCGCTAATACTAAAGGAGTTGATGCTTCGGAACAGGATGGCGGTGACGCTGGGGAAATTGCCCGGAATTTAGCGCAAAGGCTGGGCTGCGTGATTGCAATCACAGGTGCCGTGGATACGGTTTCCGATGGGGGTCGCACCATCCATATTCACAACGGGCATTCTGCCCTTTCCGGTGTGACGGGAACGGGCTGCATGTGTTCATCCCTGATTGGCGCGTTTTGTGGAGCCATACCGAATCAGGCATTCGAGGGAACTGTTGCGGCGTTGCTTTGCATGGGCATTGCGGGTGAGCTGGCTTATGAGAAATCCGGTCAGGCAGGGTATGGCAGTTTCCATATGGGGATTCTGGATGCAATCAGTAAGCTGGATGCAAATACGCTGCACGAAAGGATGAAATATGATGAAGCATAACGTGGATTATTCTCTTTATCTTGTGACCGACCGCAGACTCATGAATGCCCCTTCGCTGGAAGAGGCGGTGGAAAGTGCTGTCCGGGGCGGCTGTACATTGGTACAGCTCAGGGAAAAGACCGCATCTTCCCTTGAATTTTTTAACATTGCTCAAAGCGTCAAGAGCGTAACGGACCGGTACGACATTCCCCTTATCATCAATGACCGTGTGGATATTGCCCTTGCTGTTGATGCCGCAGGCGTACATGTTGGTCAGGACGATCTTTCCGCGGCAACCGTCCGGCGGCTGATCGGAGCGAATAAAATTCTCGGTGTCTCCGCTTCCACTTTAAAGGAAGCGAAACAGGCACAGGCTGATGGCGCGGATTATCTTGGCGTGGGAGCCATGTTTGCAACAGGGACAAAAACAGATGCACAACTGGTATCAATGAATGAGCTTGGGCAAATACGCAGGGAGGTATCCATACCAATTGTGGTAATTGGTGGTATCAATCAAACAACAATCCCGAATTTTATGGGTACAGGAATTAACGGCTTGGCCGTGGTTTCCGCTATCCTTTCTGCAAAGGATATACAGGCTGCGGCAAAGGAACTAAAAAATTTGTTTCTACAGGAGGAATGGAATGATTGATTTTAAGGCTGCTATTTTTGACCTTGACGGTACTCTCCTCGATTCCATGGATGTTTGGGAACAGATTGATATTGAATTTTTAGCAAAACGCGGGTTGGCTGTTCCTGAGGGCTATATTAATGAAATCTGTGCCCGAAGCTTCAAGGAGGCGGCAGAATACACCATCAAACTATTCGGATTTTCGGAAGAACCGGCTGAGATCATTTCTGAATGGAATGCCATGGCACTGGACAAATACAGTCATGCTGTTCGGACTAAGCCATATGCTAAGGAGTATTTAACGCAGTTAAAGGCACAGGGGATCAAGCTGGCTGTGGCTACCGGCCTTCCACCAGTTCTTTATATACCTGCTTTGCGGAATAATGGAATAATTGATCTTTTTGATGCCCTGTGTTCATCGGAGGATGTAACGCGAGGAAAGGAATTTCCCGACCTGTTTCTTTATGCGGCTGAAAAGATTCAAGCAGCTCCTAAAGATTGTATTGTATTCGAAGATATCTATCCGGCTGTTTGCAGCGCACGACAAGCAGGAATGAAAGTCTATGGCGTCTATGACAAATACTCAGAATTATATTGGGAGGATATTTCAAAAATAGCGGATGGTTGTTTATATGACTTTCAATATGCTCCTATGCCTGTAACTAAAGGGGGAGTGGAGCCAAGTTTTTAGATAAATCGGTTATTTAGACTGTCTGCTCATGCTATATTGTGATATAATAACATTACCCGTTACCAGAGTTCGTTCTTTAAAGAACGAACAACAGGGGTGCGGAAGCACCAACAAGACTCGACCCGTTAACAAGCCTAGACCCGCAAGAGAAATTAAAATTTCGAACGCCTAAAGGTGACCCCTAAAGGCAGCGGGTTCCCAAGTTATTGATACTTCGTATTAATCCCCCAAAAGGGTAGTTCCTTTTTGGGGATTTTATTGTAGCTCTTCTACATACAGGGGGATAAAATAGTGCAGAATATCATTTTTGCATTCAGTGCCATTGCTCCGCTTTTCATCATGATTGTACTGGGCTTTTTTTTAAAACGGAAAAAAGTCATTGACCAGCATTTTATGGATACATCCAGTGATTTTGTCTTTCATTATCTCTTTCCGCTGGTCATGTTCAGGCAAATTTATCAAATTGACATCACATTAAATTTTAATCCCCTATTTGTTGGCTATGGCGTTTTATTTGCCTGATATTAGGGCTTTTGCTCTGGCTTATTGCACCACGCTTCATTAAAGACAGGCAGGCTTGCGGCGCTTTCATCCAAGGAAGTTATCGCAGCAATTGCGTCTTAATGGGAGTTTCTCTTTCTATCAACGTATTTGGTAATACAGGTAGTCTATCTACAATCATGCTGCTTCCTTTTGCGGCCGTTACCTTTAACATTATCTCCCTCATCATTCTCACAGCCCTCTCACCGGAAAATAAAAAAGTAGGAATACGCAGCGTTTTGCCCGAGGTCATGAGAAACCCCATTGTGAAGGGTGCTCTTGCAGGTGTGGCTGTATCCCTTCTGGGTATTAACTTTCCGCCTTTTTTATCCCAGGTCATTGATGATCTGGCCTCAATGGCAACCCCTCTGGCTCTTATTGCCCTGGGAGGCCAATTGGAGCTGAAAAGCCTGATTTCAAAGCCCGGCATGATCCTATGGGGCAGCTTTATCAAGCTTGTACTAAGCCCCTTGCTGGCCATTGTACCCGCACTGCTTTTTTTCGACTTTACATCTTTTGAGATGGGGGCCCTCTACTTCATTTTCGGTTCCTCCACGGCTGTTTCCTCTTTTGTCATGGCGAAGGTCATGAAGAGCGACGATAGTCTTGCAGGACTCCTGGTTATGTATACCACTGTTTTTTCAAGCGTCACTATGTTCGTGGGACTGCTTTTACTCAAGAATTTTCATATTATCTAGTGCCATCCGCCCTTTTAAAAAATAATGAAAAAAGACGATACCGACAAGCATGATCAGCCCTGTATACAAATTAATGCTGACAGCATCCATTCTGTCCATGGCGTAGCCTGCTAAAGGGAAGGCAGCTGCGGCAGCCAAATTTTGCAGTAAACTGCTGAATGAAAGTGTTGTGGATCTCTGATTGCTGGGAATATGTTTATTCATATATTTCATGAAAACAGGATGATGAACCCCTCTGGCTATCTGCTGCAAACAGATGAATATAAATCCATACCACATTCTGGTGAGGCCCATAAGAAGGAATGAGAGCGAAAGTAGGACCGAAAGGGCTATCATAGATTTCCCTTTTGTCTTTTTGATAAACTTTTCGGAAAACCGGGCTGAAACAGCTGCGACAAGATTGAATAATGCAAAAAGAATACCGAAATAGCCCGCATCAATTTTTACGGCTTGAAAATAGGGCTGATAGAACCAGAACCCAATTCTAAAAAAAACAAAAAAGAAAACAGAATAAATGACAATGGACCGAACCCGTTTATGACCGGCCAGGTATTGACCGCTTAATACGATCTGCTTGATATAGCCAGGCTTTTCTTCATGCTCGTAGGTCTTTACTTCGTGGAAAAACAGGGCTGTTACGGCTGAAATCATCAAGAATACGGCTGAAAGCAATAAGGGAAATTCCGGATTCATTTCGTAGATAAAACCCGCAATTATTGATCCAAATATCTGGGTAATCAGAGCAAATGAATCACCCTTTCCCTGAATGCTTGCATAATCCTTGACCCTATCAAGCTTCTTCAAGGAATCGTAAACCAGGGAAGTATCCGACCCGGATTTAAAGCTCATTCCGCATGCAAATAACAGCTCTCCAAGGGCGAACTGTAAAAAATGAGAACCCGTCATATAAGCCACTGTACCCAGGGTCATGGAAATACCGGCAAGGATCAGGCTTTTTTTTCTCCCAAGCAAATCACCCACGGCGCCCGTCGGGACTTCCAGCACGAAAACGGCAATGGAGTAGAGGGATTGAAGGGTCATCATCTCGGTGAAGCTTAACCCTTTGTAAAGCAGATACAGGGTTAGAATGGGGCCGATAAGAAGTTGAAATGTCGCCATATAAGTATAGTAAATACGGATATTTCGCATTAAGGAGCTATGTTCCTTTATTTCCGGCATGGCTTGCACCTCTTTGAAGCTTTATTTTCTTGGAGCCCCTTAATTAAAAAAGCCCACGGAATCACAATAAGGTGACTCCGCAGGGCTTATTCCACGTGTAGAAGCTAATCTTCCTGTGCTGCTCATTATAACGAGAATCGAAATGTCCCCCGCCTCGAGTTTCACTGACTCGGTATCGGTTCGAAATCTTTGATTTCGGTAACCGGTGATGTCAGTATAAACAGGGCTATAATCTTAAGCACACTCACTTTTTATAAAGTATAAACAGATCGGCTATTTCTGTCAATTGGGTAAAGAAAAGCGCCTTTTATAAAATACATAATTTTCTTTAGAAAACAGAAACTAAGTGGACGGGTTTGGGATGGGGTTCCTTACAATGTGCGGGTAGGAGGAGCAGACATTGAGAAATCGGGCTGTAACTTTGTATTTACTGGGATTAGTATTATTACTCTATTTGATATATTTCATGGTGCAAAACATCTTTTTCCCTGCTGGGGAGCCTATAAAGAGCCAGCTTAATCATATCATCGAATACGTCAGCCAGAATAACTGGAATGAAGCGGAAATAACCGCAATAAGACTAGTGGAGTCGTGGGATAGAAATAAATATCTCCTTATGTTCAATTATGCAGAAGAAGACTTCTCTCTCTTTATTGACAATATAGCAAGGCTTAAAGGAGCGATAAAAACAAAAGATGATACAGAAGCCGTAAGCCTGGCATTATCTTCACTAGAACTGTGGGATAATTTTAATAAAGTTATACCGCAGCCATGAGGGGTATAGGGCGATGGAAGCAATTGTATATATTTTAAGATGCTTAATGGTACTTCTATATTCATGGTTCTGTGTCAGGATAATTGGCAAAAAGTCCATATCACAGCTGACATCCTATGATTTTACTGTTCTAATGATAATGGCTAATGTAGCCGCAGAACCGCTTGTATTTAAAGTCAGTACAAAAGCGTTTCTTGGTTCACTGACACTCGCTGTAGGAGCTTTAGTCATAGGATGGATGTCTTTAAGCAAAAAATTCTATAATTTTGATTCAAAACCGGATATTGTCGTTATCAATGGCAAGATAGATAAAGATGCTCTCCGGAGAAATAAAATGAATCTTCCCTTCCTTCTTTCCTTATTAAGACTGCAGGGATATTCCAAGGTCTCCGATGTTGAATTTGCGATCATTGAGCCTAATGGAAACCTTTCTGTTATTCCCAAATCACAAAGCCGACCTGCTACACCAAGCGACTTAAAAATTGATACGAGTTATGAGGGAATTTCTCTTCCTCTCATTATTGACGGGGAAATACAGTATAACAATTTGAAATTCGCGAAGCTTGATATAGCCTGGTTAAACGAGCAGTTAGCCAAATTCGGTGCATCCGGAGCCGAGGATGTTTTTCTGGCGGAGCTGGAGACAACAGGCAAATTGAGTGTAGATCTGTGCAATACTCCTTATAAGAAAAAACCCAATATCATCTAAATTAATCACAAAAAGAGCACGGAAAAAAGTCTGCGCCAGTGAATGAATTTTGTTGACATTCATTCACTGGCATCATACAATGTGAATGAATAAAAATGTGTTCATTCACATGGCGTTGGTTGGAGGACAAAATAGTGGAAGATAAGAAGGCGGAATTGTTCCGCTGTGGTAAGGAGCTTTTCAGCAGTAAAGGATTCAAGGATACTAATATCGCAGACATCACAAAGATGGCGGGTGTTGCCGTGGGGACATTTTACAACTATTACCCGTCCAAAGAAAAGCTCTTTATGGAGATATATCTTGCAGAAAACGAAGCACTGAAGCGAAGGATGATGGCGGCCCTCAACACGAAAGATGAGCCGCTGAAGATCATTAAAAAGGTGATTACGCTCAATCATGAGGGCATCAAGAATAATCCCATTCTGTGCCAGTGGTATAACAGGGATGTCTATGACAAGATAGAACGCCTTTTCAGAGAGGAAAACGGCTTGGGTGCGGTGGAATTCTTCTATCAGGACACTCTGACACTCATTCGGGCGTGGCAAGCCGAAGGTAAGATTAGAAACGACATCAGTAGTGAAATGATAATGGCCATGTTCACTGCCATCATTAACATCGACACGCACAAGGAGGAAATCGGGCTACAATACTTCCCTGAGCTGCAAGTGCATTTGACGGATTTTGTTTTGAGGGGTCTTACCGAGTGCTTCAGAGCATAAACTGCCTGTAGCCGTATGCCTGAAAATTGCAGCTTTAAGAAGGACTTAATCAATATTGAGTTCATGCATACTTTAAGATAGAAATAGGAGGGATGGATATGAAGCGGGTGACCGCGATCATCGGTACAGAAAGCAGGGCCGCAACATATAGGGCGGTCAGAGAGTTTGAACAGCAGTTAAAACTGTTAGGCGAGGTCGAGTTTGAGTGTGTTTTTCTGAATGAATACAATCTGCAATTTTGCAGGGGGTGCAAGCTTTGCTTCGACCGAGGAGAAGATTAATGTCCGCTTCGAGACGACCGTGATAAGCTGATTGAAAAGTTGGATATGTCCGACGGTATCATCTTTGCCGCGCCGAGCTACGCCTATCAGGTGCCGGCCAGAATGAAAAATCTGTTTGACCGTCTGGCCTTTACTTTTCACCGACCGAGATTTTTCAATAAAACCTGCACGGCGATTCTGACACGCGGAATGCCGGTTGATGGAAAAGTCCGCAAATACATGGAATCAAGCGGTGAAAACATGGGCTTTCACCCAGTTAAGGGCTGCAGCCTGTGGACAATTGCACCGATGAATTCCAAGCAGGAAAAGCAGTTTTCGGCGAGAATCAAGCAGGCGGCCGGAAGGTTTTATAAGGAACTGATAGCGCCGATACCGCACAAGCCCTCGCTTTTTCGGCTGATGCTGTTTCGGACATCGCGTTCGGGTATACGCGCGTCCAAATATGCGGGATACGACATGAATTATTTCATGGATAAGGGTTGGTTCCAATCGGAGTATTATTATAATGTAAAGCTCGGGTTGTTCAAAAAAATCATGGGAAGATTCTTTGATTTTCTTGGTGGATTGGTTGGAGGAAATATGTAGTTGTTGGAGTACTAGAAACATCGTCTGTTTGGAAGTTTTGTCGCAATGAATAAGAAGGGGATGACACATGATGAGTATACATATCAAGCGCGTCCGAATTATCTATTTTTCAGGTACTGGGGGAACGAAACGAATCGCGGAAGCCTTTGAAAAAGAGTTGAAGAACAAAGGAGTCGACGTTACGGTCAGAAATCTCGGTGCGACGCTGCAAGAAAAAAAGGAGGCTGCAACTGGATCGGAATACGGAGCCGTCGATTTAAATATCCTGTTGTTTGCCGTTTACGGAATGGATGCACCAAGACTGGTCTATGACTGGGTTGGCAGTGTTACCAGTGCCGAAGCAGGGGAGAAAATCGCCGTATTCTCCGTATCGGGAGGCGGAGAGATGTGGCCGAACAAAGGATGCAGGAAGAACTGCTGTAAAGCGTTGGAAAGTAAGGGCTTCCAGGTTGTTTATGACAGGATGATGTGTATGCCGTCCAACATATTTATATCATATTCCGATCATTTGACGATGCGGCTGCTCAATGCGATTCCGGAGAAGGCGTCCCAAATCGTTGATGAGCTACTTGCACAGAAAATACGCCGAACCCATTTCAAAAAAGGGGCTGTTCTGGACTGGTTATCCCGGTCAGAAAGGGAAAATTCCGGGAAGTATGCCCGGAGGTTTACAATTTCCGACGCGTGCACAGGTTGCGGATGGTGCGTGCAAAATTGTCCCATGACAAATATTGAAATCCCGGAACAGGTTTCAAAGCCTCGGTTTTCAGACCGCTGTATTATTTGCACCCGTTGTGTTTACGGTTGTCCCGCCCACGCTATCAAGGCAGGTGGTTTTGGCATCTTGAAAAGTGGCTTTGATCTGGATGCGGTGGAGCAGCGCATGAAAGGTGAGGAGCTCGAACCACTGGAAAAATGCTGCAAGGGCTGGCTTTATAAAGGTATAAGAGATTACCTGCTTGATAAGTATTAAGTATGGATTAAGGATGAGCATGGTACCGGCAGTTGATAAAGGAGAGAGTTAACAATGGATACCAAGAATAATGCTTCGCAAACAGCAATGCTAATTACTTCCCTTCGTGCGCTGGCGTGCTATGAAGATGACCCCCTCATTCGAGGAAATGATACGCTGGCCGGGCTTTTTTTACCGGAGGAAAAGCGGCAGCCGATAGAAAATCCCGAAGCACGGCGCATGCTTCGGAAGATGATGCCCGAAGGTCTGTATGAATACGTGATTGCCCGGACAAAGCATTTTGATCGCCTGTTTAGCCAATGCCTGCAGAATGGATTTTCTCAGATCGTTCTGCTTGGCGCAGGGTATGATAGTCGTCCCTACCGTTTTGCCACACAAAGCAGGAGGGCTATTGTCTTCGAGGTGGACGCCCCTGCTACACAACAAGAAAAGTGCAGGATTTTAAGCGGTGCAGGCGTACCCATTCCTGAGAATCTTGTTTATGTCCCAGCCGATTTTGAACGTGATGAGCTATTCAATCTATTGACAGTCCAAGGATATAACGCAGCTATACCCACATTGTTTATATGGGAAGGGGTGACCTTTTACCTAAGTCAGCAGGCGGTGGACGAGATGCTACGAGCAATCGGCAGCCATGCCGCACCTGGCAGTCTGCTCAGCTTCGATTTTCAGCACATAGACGGTGAGCATGACCTCATCGACACAAAGCTCAAAGACGAGCAGATAAAATTCGGGATGGATGCCGGTTCCTGTGCCGATTACTTAAGTGGTTTTGGTTTTCAGGTCAGTGAAAAGCTGGGTGCACAGAGTATGGAGCACCGCTATTTACTTGCATCCGATGGCACTTTGTTCGGATGCCTCAATCCGATCATGTATATTGTTACCGCTGAAGTAAAAAGAGGATGATAATTGATGGAAAACTAAATTTTATAGCAGTATCAGCTCACTAAAAAATTCGGGGCGGTGAAAGTCAGGCTGGGGCCAGTCAATAGGACTCCATGCTCCATAATGAGGGGTTTGGGTCAAATCCCCGCACTTGTAAAAGTTCCCCTTCATCCGGTGTCCGGACTGAAAATTTATTGGGAACCGATGCTCTTCAAGAAAAGAAAACGGAATTTTAGCATAGAGACCCCAATTAACCACCCACCCGTCCGTCTCTTCAGAAAAGGTTTCAATACTAAAAACAGAGATATCCTGCTCTTTAAGCAGGCGGCCGTCCTGTCTTCCGGTTCCCAAGCCCACATAAAGAGCTCCCACAGGATTAAATTCAAGATTCACATATCGTTGATCTTTATCAGGAGCAGGCATGAAAAAAAGCTCCATACAGCTGTCCTGATAGACGTTGGGGGAGATACCCCGTGCTTTTGCACGCATTTTTGCCTGTGGCTCAATGGCTAGAAGCTTCAGATAAAAGGCATTATCAGTATATACCAAACGGGCTTCCGCCTTAGGCCGGTACATTCCACCCCAGGGATAGACATCGATTGCGGCAACATTTGCTTTTTCCCATACTGATCCATCCTTTAGTGCGTGTTCTGTCGTTTTATTCAGTATATATTGCTTCATGATGTCCACCTCAACAGGATAATTTAATTTTCCGGATTTTCTCTCATGGCAAGGATCGTTTTAACAATTAAATCGTCCAGCTCCCAGTCGAGCATTTGAGCGCCCCGTTCAATGACCTCACGGGAGCAGCCTGCGGCGAAGCTTGGGGTCTTGTATTTTTTCTTGACTGACTTAAGCTCCAGATCCTGAACACTTTTTGATGGACGCATAAGGGCTACTGCCCCGATGAGCCCGGTAAGCTCGTCAACGGCATAGAGTACCTTTTCCATCTGATGAACAGGCTCTATGTCAACCGTTAATCCAAAGCCATGGCTTGCTGTGGCTCGGATGATTTCTTCCTCTACACCGTGCTCACGCATTAATTCCTGTTGTTTTATGCAATGCTGATCCGGGTATTGTCCAAAATCCAAGTCATGCAAAAGACCGACAATGCCCCAGAAATCCTCTTCTTGGGCATATCCGAGTTCACGAGCGAAGTATCTCATAACACCTTCGACAATTTGCGCATGCTTAAGATGGAAGGGTTCATTGTTATATTTGGTAAAAAGCTCCCATGCGTTCTGTCTGGTCAATTTGGTATTCATACGTTCATCACCTTTTTCTTACGAAGTAACAAGAATAATATATTAATATGGATTTACAGCAATAGTGCTATTATACCACAACAATGTCACATCAGACGTTCTGCAGGCAGCTTTATTATGAAATACAACAGGGTGCTGGTCAGCGGAAGAGGGTAGTTATCAAAGAAATCCTCAATGATTTCACTGCGTTTATCAGAGGCAAACTATGCTCTCGAACAAAAGTATTTCCCGCGCATCAAGCATCTTCGATAAAGGTGTTTTTCTGAGGTGGTGATGTTTATACTGACATCACCGGTTACCGAAATCAAAGATTTCGAACCGGTACCGAGTCAGTGAAACTCGAGGCGGGGGACATTTAGATTCTCGTTATAAAACAGGAATCTTGATATGCAGGCCCGTTCCTTTTCCAGGTGCCGAGTCTAAGGTTGTGCTTCCTCTGACGAGTTCCACACGTTCACGGATACCCTCTAGACCGAAGCCACCCATAAACTTATCGAATTTCCTTGTTTTGAGATCATCAACAATAAAGCCTATACCATCGTCAACCACATCGAGGGTAATGATACTGTCTGTTTGGGCCAGATCAATATTGATATTTTTTGCCTCTGCGTGCTTTTTTACATTTGTAAGAGCTTCCTGAATGATCCTGTAAAGGGTTGACATCAGATAATATTCGATTTTAGTATCATCTCCGGTAAAATGAAAGTCAACATGAATATTGCTTGCAGTGGAGAAATTATCGATATACCTTTCAATAGCAAGCTTAAGGCCATCTTCCAGGCATGATGGCTTCAAATCGTAAATAATGGTTCTTATTTCGTTAACAGATGAATGAATGAGCTGGTGAAGCTTATTTATTTCTGCTTCGAACATATCCAGCTTTCCAGTGGATAAAAGTTTCTTGCATATTTCCAGCTTTAAGGACAGGTTTACAGCAGATTGAGCAGGGCCGTCATGGATTTCCCGAGCTATTCTTTTCCTTTCCTCTTCATGGGCCTTCATGATTTTCTTGCTTAAATACAGAAGCTGGCTGTTTTGCTGCTCATACATATGAAGCAAATCCTGCATTCCTTTGTACAGCTTACTGTTTTCAAGCGCAACGGCAGCCTGTCCTGCAAGAGAATTCATGATGAGCTCATCTGTATCATTGAATGGAAGAATTTCATTGACTGCATTTTTATCCTTAAAATTTATTGCGGTATCCCAGGCGTGCTTTTTATTAATCAGTTGAATAACGCCTGTTATCTCATTATTGTGGTTTTTCATGGGGATTGACAGAATGGATTTGGTTTTATATCCGGTACTTTTGTCGAAGCTGTGACTGTGCCTGTATCCAACTTCTTTTTTAATTGCATAGGCATCATCAATTCTGAGGGAATTTCCGGAGATTACGGTATACCCAAATATACTTTTTTGAGATATGGGTGCTGAAAAATCCTGGAGGTTCACCTCCATGCTGGCATTGCGAGCAATGATAAACTTCAATAATTTACCCTGTACAGCGTCGTTCTTGACATGGGACCAATCTTCTGTCTTCTTGTCAACAACGATATATATGGTACATGCATCTGCAGAAGTGAGCTTCATACTGCTGTTTGCTATTTTGTCAAACAGCTTTAAAGGATCCATTTCTGAGGAAAGGGATTTACCGATGCTATAGAATTCGTTCAACATGTTTTCCAGCATTTAACCCTCCGTACCAAAATAGTATCGTATGCTTTCTGTGAGGCTTTTGATATGATGCTTTTACTTTTGGATTCCGATACAATATAATGATAATGATGCAAATTCAGTATACGACAAAAAAATACATTCTTCAATGATCTGACTAAACCATAACTGGTTTAGAAGGTTATTGTTGGTCTTCAAAAGATGAGAAAACATTAAGCCTAATAGCGACGAGATAGCAGTGCAAAGCGGTGGGTGAGGATTTTGATTTGTTTTAACTGTGGTCTGAAACTTAATAACAATCATGATAATGAGTGCCGCTTTTGTGGTGTCAAATTTTCAGGCAGGTGCTCTGATTGTGGTTTTCCAAACCCCCAATCAGCCAGATTTTGCTTTAATTGCGGAAATAGAATGGCAAGCCAAGCCAGATTCAGCTCTGTAGAAAACTTTGGAACTCTTGCTGAAAGCAGAAAAAATGTAGCGGTGATGTTTGCTGATATCTCGGGCTTTACTGCGCTTTCCGAAAAGCTTGACCCTGAAGAGGTCCGTGAGATTATCAATGAATGCTTCAATTACATCACCAGTCCCGTATATGAGCTTGAGGGCACCATTGACAAGTATATAGGGGATTGTGTCATGATCCTTTTCGGAGCCAGATATACACATACGGATGATGCAAAAAGAATCGTCATGTGTGCTATGAAAATGATGGATCTCATATCGGAGTTTTCTGCAAGCATGCTTTCTCATAAAGGTATTCAACTGAATCTTTCCATAGGTATCAATTATGGACTGGTAGTCACCGGAGGTGTGGGTAACTATTTCGACCGAGATTATACTGTAATGGGTGACATTGTGAATACAGCCCAAAGACTGCAGATGAGTGCGGGAGAAGGCGTTATTCTTGTTTCGGAATCAGTATTTACCGAGACAAATGACAAGTTCGAATATTCCGAACCCATTGAAGTAAAGGTTAAAAATAAGGAAAAACCCGTCAGATGCTATAATCCTTTAAAGATTAATTCAGATTATTTATATGACGAGGAATTGTCTTTTATCGAAAGGCAGAAAGAAATAGGAGCATTGAACGCTATTTTTAACGAAGCGCTCAATACAGGCCTGAAATGTGCGATCGTGACAGGTGAGGCCGGTTTGGGGAAAACCCGGCTTTTAAAGGAGTTCACCTCCAAATTAGGAAATGACATAAAGAAAGTGTGGGTGGACTGTAATACCCTGTCACAGAACCGATCCTACAGCCTTATTACTAACCTGCTGACAGGCATTATGAATATCAATACCATGGACAGCTTAAATACCAAAAAACACAGACTGATATCTTTCCTGGACTATATTCTGAATGAGTATAGCGATGATGAGATCAAACATAACTACGATTTTCTGGGACTTCTCATGGGACTTGATAAGGACAGTGACTTCCAGAGTATTTTTGAGTCAATGAACTATGAAAATATCCGCCGGGAGCTCTTGAAACAGCTGGCAATCTTTTTTACAAGCCTTTGCCGGAAAAAGAGGCTGCTGGTTATGGTGGATGATGCCCATTGGGCGGACAACGGTTCCATTGAAATTTTAAATGATCTTATTCCAACGCTGAGGGATATAAAAGCAGTATTCATCTTTTCATCCCGATATGATCTGAAGACACTTCTGGATGCGGAGAAAGGCTATAAGCTTGAAGTCAAACTAAGTCCGCTTTCAGTAACGGGCGTAAGGAATCTCACCTGCTCTCTTTTGGAATCCCAGAAGGTTGAAGATAAGCTGTTTGATGCTATTTTAAAATTTACTAAAGGTAACCCGCTATACATAAAAGAACTCTTATCCAACATTAAAAGAAAAGGAATCTATTCGATTCAAAAAGGTCAGGCGGTTATCGAAGATAAGGAACTAAAAAGAATACCTGAAAACATACAGAATCTTATCCAATCCAACATTTCGGCTCTGGACGGTACGAGCTTGAGAATATTGCAGGCGGCAGCAGTTATCGGCAAGGAGTTTTCCTTCTCTCTTGTGAACCATTTACTGGACAATTCAATCACAAGTGAAGAAATTGCGGGTATACCTGTTAAGATGAACCTCATATCATTGAAATCAACCCATACGTCAGCCAGAATAGTGGACAAAACCTATGAATTTACTCATGAAATTGAAAGAGAAGTCATTTATGACAGCATATTGAATAAAGAAAAGATAACTCTCCACAAGAGAATCAGTGAATACCTTGAAGCTGCTTATTCCCGGGATATCGAGAATCACTATGAAGTATTATGTACGCATCTTATTAAAGCAGGGATGTCAAGGAAAGCGGCGGGCTATTATTTTAAAGCTGCCATGAGACAAAAGGACGGGTTTAACTTAAGCAGTACACTGGAGTGCTTTGACAGGTTTCTTGAGCTTTCAGGCACTGAGACCGGCAATAGCACAGATGAAAGAATCTTTAACGCCTACAAGGGCAAGGGGCATATCCATTTTATCAATGCAAACTATGAAGAAGCTTTGGAGCAATTTTTCAAGGCAATTGAACATGCAAGTTTACAGGATGATATCAATCAAATAAAAATTCAGATTGCCGAAGTCTACAAGGACATGGGAAATCTGGAGGATGCTTCGAAAATTATTAACGAGCTGGAGCCGGGATTTCGTGAAGGCAGCTCAAACTATGGCAAATGGCTTCAGATTAAATGCGATATTTTGAGGATAAAAGGTGATACCAGCGCTCTGGCCCTTGCAAAAAAGTCGGAAAAAGCCATACTGAAAACCCGGGACTATAGAAGTCTGTCTGAAATCATGAAACACGCGGGAACGATTTACTTCAACAAGGGAGACATTGACAATGCCCTCTCCTATATGAATAAATCATACAGATATGCAGAGAAAAACAAGCTTCTGGAGATTATGGCCAATGTATCGGGTAATCTTGGCATTATTTATCATTCAACCGGTATGATATCAAAAGCCTTGGAGTTCTTTAACAAGTCCATGGATATTTCAAAAAAGCTCTCGTACCAGAGGGGGGTCATTGCAGGCTGTATCAATCTGGGTATATTATACCTGGATAAAGGGCTTTTTCTTTCAGCAAAGAAGCTTTTTGCGGAATCCCTTGTCATTTCTAGAGAGTTTGGCTCCAAGCTTTATGAATGCGTGAGCTTAACCAATCTGGGTGATATAGCCTACGAGACCGATGAATCCGGGGCGGCGGAAAAGTATTATGAAGAATCTCTTTCTCTTGCAAGAGAATTGGAAGCATCGGTGGAAGAGGGCGTTAATTATATAGGGTTAACGAGGATCCACCTGATGTTTGATAGATATCAAGAAGCCGCTGAATTACTCGAGGCAGCCTGGAGAATTTTTAAAGAAGCAGATGAATCAGTGGGGCTGGGCGATTGCCACACCTATAAAGGATATATTGAGCAGCAAAAGGGATGCTTTGATGCTGCGGAAGAACACTATGACAAAGCGGTGGAGATCTTTAACGAATGCAGGAATGACAAGAAAAAGCTGAAAGCTGTCCGATATAAAGGTTATTTGCTCATGGAAAAAGGTCGGTTTTCGGAAGCCCTTGAGCTATTTGATCAGGCAGCGATGGAAGCTGACAGGATTGAATCTGATTTTGAGTCTGCAAAATGCTGGTTTGGTAAATATAAGGTCCTTAAAGCCACTGGCTGTTGTGATGAAGCTGCAGCCACCATTGAAAAAGCTGCGGCATACATAAAAAAGGTTGATGCTTGCCGATGGACCAGTATCATTGTGACTGCAGCAAGGGCCTGAGGCCGGTACTACACAAAAATAGGAAGATAGACCTATAAAAACGAAAATTAAATAGGTATTTTACCTCATGTTTTATTGACTATTCCAAGATAAAATATAAATGGAAGAAATATCTAGTCATTTTTTTGGAGGTGTAGTATGAAGAAGTTAACGGTAATGATTCTCATTGTAATGCTGGTTATATCAGCAGTTCCGGTACATGCTGCAGCTAATGGCCGGTTCCATACAGACGAGAACGTTATTTACGAAAGAGAAATAACTGTAACTGAAAAGGGCGGAGTTTTCCAGGTCGGCTTTACAACCATCAAATTCCAGAAAGATTTTATTGATGAAGACCAATTGCCGGTTAAAATCAATGTGAAAATCTATGCTGAAGATGGTAAAAAGTACATAGAATTTAGCCCGAGTATACCTGATTTCAATAAGAATGTCATCGTAATTACCCATTCCTACAACGGATTATTGTATGATAAGACCCTGGGGGAAAACATACAAGTACGTATTAAGCAGCAAGTGCTAATAATGGAACACTTTTCACGGTATGCCTTTTTATAAGGCAATGAATAGATATGATTCCCCCTAGACAAAATTTGTCCGGGGGGATTTTTCATACGATAATATCCTAACCCTTATATTTTATTGTAGCATTATTGGAGTGGAGCATGGCTTTTTATTATTTACTGCTGGGGCATCTGATTGGTGACTTCGCATTACAAACGGATAAAATAGCCGAAAATAAAGGCAGACACTGGAAATGGAACCTTTTGCATGTGCTGGTGGTAACACTGGTCACAACGGTTTTTTCATATTCGTTTGGAACCTTGTTGCTAGGATTGGTTTTTCTAAACGGTATCATCCATTTTGTCATGGATTATTACAAGAGTAGGATATGCAAGAAGCTGCATTTCTCAGAGCTAACAGGCTTTTTGTTTGACCAGTTCATACATGTCATCCTGCTTTATATCATTTCCAAGACAGCTGTTTATGGAATAGAACCACTGATGGATTATAAAACCGTCAGTATACTTATAACGCTGATGATTATTACTTTTTTCTCTGCCGTATTGACACAATTTGTTCTTGCTGCCCTCTTCCCAAAGGTGGACAACAGGTTTTTCAGGGAGGGAGAAAAGTATATGGGTATTCTCACAAGGATCTATGGTGGGATTGTATTTTATATTTCCTTCATTAAATCTCCTTACTATCTTTTACTTTTAGGACTTGCAGCAGTCCTTTTTTTCCTAAAGTTCAAGCTTGGATGGAACAAGTGGATGAGCCCTTCACATCTTGTCGTAAAGCTGCTTCTCGACACTGTAATCTCATTGGTCTGTATTTTCCCTGTTCTTTTCTTATAGTACATCTTTTCTCTATTCTATATCTTCTTTTAGTTATCATTTTATTGATAACTTAAATTTACTTTTTAATGTTGAATAAAGAAATCTGATTTCCCTGCTTTCCATAGGAAAATTGGGTAATAACCCGGGAGTTTATTATAAGTCAATTAATGAATTACTGGGCCATTTCTCCAATCTAAAAATATTAAATGAAATTTATTTTTGTAATTTAATTTTAGCATGTGAATATATTTTGTCCTATAATATTCCCTTTCATTATGAAAGGAAAAAGGACAGGAGATGGCTAAAATGAAACGTGCTAAGACTCTATCTTTCGTGTTAATTGCAGTAATGTTGCTTTCCATGGCAGGTTGTGGAAGCAGTAAACCCTCCGATGCACCATCGACCTCTCCGGCAAATTCAACGACGACAACACCGGCACCCGTCAAGACCCCTGAAGCAACAGCCACCCCAGAACCGAAAGCTACCGTCCGTATGATGGTCAATGTGACGGGCGGCAAGGATGATGCAGAAATGACTCTGTTTGGGGAGACTCTAGGCAATGCAACAGGACTTAAAATTGAGTTGGAAAAGCCGCCGTCAGACTACTCACAGGTTTTGATGCAGAAACTTCAGGGTGGAGAAAAGTATGATTTAATCTACGTCAATACCAGTGAATATCTTAATTTGATTAATCAGGGAGCGTTACTGGACATCACTGACCGGGTCAAGGCGTCCACGATTCTAAGCAATAATATTGAACAGCAGGAGTGGGAGGATATTAAGGTCGACGGGAAGGTCTATGCCGGCTTCAATAAAAAAGAGCTTCACCGGGTAGTGGCAATAAACAAAATCCAGCTTAAGAATGCAGGGCTGGACTATAAGTCCATAGAGCCCACACTGGACGGCTATTACAAGGTTTTTAAAGCACTTCGTAGTGTCAACACCTCCAAGGATTATTATCCTTTTAACGTTGTCATGTCCGAGGTCTTTGACCTTCAGCCGTGGTTTGCCTCCATTGGCCTCAAGGACGGTGTGGTAGTGGATAAAGCCGACGGCAAGACCTACGCACCTTATTCTACCGATGCTGCCGCACCGGTTTGGGAATGGTTTAAGAAGCTGTATGACGAGGAACTGATGGATCCGGCCTCTTTTGTGGATAAAACCAAGGATATGCGAAACAAGATGGGCGCTTCTTCCCAACTTACCGGTGTCTGTGTGGACTGGGCCATGTGGGTGGGCCTGCATAATGCGAATGCTGCCGCCGGAGGCATCAATGCGGATGCCTTTGAAATCGTATCTCTACCCGGCACTAAAACACCTGATGGGAGTTATAAGCTGGTAAAGGGAGCAGCTAGTCTGTTCGCAGTACCGGCCAATGCTCAAAATGTAGACGGGGCCATCAAGGTTCTTGAGTATTTTTCTACTCAGGAGGGCGGCGAACTGCTTTCGGTAGGAATTAAAGGCAACGACTATAATATAGAAAACGAAAAATATGTTCTGACTCAAACCGGCAAGACCCATGCCTGTGATCATGGCGCTCCGGTTCCGATCTTTAAGGATTTCAAACATCCTGTGGGCTATAACCCGGGTGTTGAGGAAGCCCTTTCCTATGTTCAGTATTCCACCATCAACCTGGGTATTCCCGACGAAAAGACCTTTAAGACAACTATGGGCAAATGGGCTATCCAGATCATAAAGGGTGAAATCGGCACACTGGATGGTCTTAAGAAGATGCGAGAAGAGTTCGTAAGTCTTGGTATAACACAGAAGTAATAGTATTGAATAGATTTCTTGACAGGAGCTGGGATACCTTGTGGTCTCGGCTCCTCTTTGAAAAATGGACGGGGTGATGAATGTGAAAAAGTCCGGCAGATGGAGAAGAATTAGAAAAAGCCGCTTTTTTTATCTGATGTTGTTCCCCATTGCTGTTTATTTTGTCCTGTTCAATTATTATCCGCTCGCACTCGGCATTTACAGCAGTTTTCACAATATCAGGCTGTTGGGCGGCATGCAGTTTACCGGGCTTACAAATTATACAGGTATTGTCCAACACCCTCTATACAGGCAGGCTTTTGGAAATACACTGGTGGTAGGGATATTCACTTTTTTTCTCCAGTTTGTCTGGGGACTTACCATAGCACTTTTGCTTAATGAGATCAAAAAGAAATATATAAAATCGGCAATCCAATCCGTGACCTATCTTCCTTATCTTCTGTCCTGGTCGGTAGTAGGAGGTATATGGATCCTGGCTCTTGCTCCTTCCGGCTTTATCAACGGTTTTCTGGAGCTCATTAACGGAGAAAATTTTAGGCGGGTTGTATTTATGGCGGAGCCTTCCTATGCGCGATTTATTATGGTATTTACAGGTGCATGGAAAGGTGCGGGCTATTTTGCCGTTCTTTTTCTGGCGGCTATCGTCGGTATGGACCCAAACATATACGAAGCGGCCGCCATCGACGGTGCATCCCGGCTCCGTCAGATGTTTTCTATAACCTTGCCGTGTATTGTGCCTACCATGAAGGTGGTCACCATGCTCAGCGTAATGGCGCTGCTTAGAAATTTTGATCAGATTTTCGTAATGGGCAACGCTTCCATCTACGATAAGGTGAGAAATCTTCTGTACTTAATTTATAACGAAGGTATTATAAAATTTAAAATTGGCCCCGCTACCGCAGCTGCCACGCTTGTACTGCTGGTGACCATTCTCATTACTTTTGCTGTGCGAAAGCTCATTCGATACGACGAAACCTATGATTGAGAGGGTAATGAAATGAAATATAGGGCACTGGCGCTAAAAAACGAACTGAGTACCTTCCAGAAGAGCATAGGCGGTGTGATTCTCGCCATTATTTTTTTGATCATGTTCGTACCCATGTGGAACGTTATTGTTATGTCTACTTCCACCGCACTGGATGCCAGTGCAAGCGGAATCAAGCTCTGGTGGACAAAATTCAGCATCGATGGATACAGGTATGTATTCGAGGTAGCTAAATTGGGTCGTCCATTTTTGAACTCACTTTTTGTCTCAACAGTCGGTGTTTTATTCCAGGTGGTACTTTCGGCTTTTGCCGGCTATGTGCTCATACAGCGAGAATTGCCCGGTAAAAAGCTCATCACCTCATTTGTTATGCTGACCATGATGGTTCCGGGTGATTTGACGCTCATCTCCATCTATCAAATGAACAAACAGCTCGGACTTTTAAACAGCTATGCAGGGCTTATTGCAAATGGCCTTGTTTCTGGCTTTAGTATTCTGGTCATGCGAAATTACTTTATATTTGTGCCCCATTCTCTGGCAGAATCCTCAAGATTGGACGGAGCCTCCGAGCTGAAAATATTCACAGGCATTTACCTGCCACTTTCCATTCCCGGCCTTGCCACCGTATTTTTCATGGAGTTTGTGGCCAAATGGAATTCCATTATGCTGCCGGCAACTCTGGTTACAAATCAGGAGCTGTTTACCTTGCCGCTTATGCTGAAATCATTGATCATTCAGACCGAGGTCTCCACATCAGGAACCGCCATGGCACCGAATAATGCCATTATGGCGGCAGTCCTCATCTCAACCGCGCCGCTGCTGCTCATTTATATTTTCGCGCAGCAGTTTCTCATATCGGGTTTATCGCTGGGTTCCAGTAAAGAATAAGAACTCTCCCGAAGGCAATGTAAAAAAAACCATACATATCTAAAAAAAACGACAGTTCTCAAGTTAAGAACATGCACAAAAGTATAAAATGTCATGTTTAAATAAGTATATTTTTCCAGTAAGATAAAACTACAAGGAGTTGACCGCTAAGGAGAGATACTGATGAACATGCAAGCTGCTAAAGTGCCTAAACATGACAATTTGTACCCTGCAAAAAGCAAGATAGCGGGAAGCGGGCTCAAAAGCAGGTTCAAAAGACAAAAGGGTATTCTCATTCTTCTTATCCCCGGTATTCTTTGGTATCTGATTTTCAGATACGGGCCTATGTTAGGCTCATTATATGCTTTTACGGACTATGGCATAAAGGCTACGACGTCCTTCATAGGATTTGATAATTTCAAGCAATTGTTTACTTCTCCCGGCTTTCTGGGAGCCTTTAGAAATACCTTGCTCATCAGCATGTACAACCTGATTTTCTATTTCCCGCTTCCGATTATTCTTGCACTATTGATGAATGAGGTTATACATAAAGCCTTTAAGAGGTTTGTACAATTCGTCGTGTACATACCCCATTTCTTTTCCTGGGTTGTTGTGGGTGCAATTTTTGCGTTAATTCTATCGCCCAGTCAGGGATTAGTGAATGCCATCATAAAGGAGCTGGGAGGAAAGCCCATCTATTTTATGGCATTGCCCCAGTATTTCAGAGCAGTTCTCGTATCCTCTTACATATGGAGAGATGTAGGGTATGGTACGGTTATCTATATTGCAACCCTTTCCACAATTGATGTACAGCTCTATGATGCGGCAACCGTGGACGGAGCTGGCTATTGGGCTAAGCTTCGCTATATCACGCTTCCATCTTTGAGGAGTACCATTGCAACCGTACTCCTCCTGACAGTGGCTCGTATTCTACTGGTGTTTGAGCAGGTCTTAGTTATGTCAAGGCCAACCGTTTTAAGTGTGGGGGAGGTATTATCTACTCTGGCCTATACAGAAGGTCTCCAATACGGCAACATTGGCTACGCCACAGCAATCAGCCTCTTTACAGCCGTTATCAGTACAATTCTTGTCATAGGCTGTAATCAGTTTAGCAAAAAAGCATTCAAGGAAAGCATTTTGTAGCATTGGCGGTGAGCATCATGTACAAAACGGGAATAGGCAGGAAAATCTTTCTTATCATCAATACCATCATTCTTTCAGTCGTATGCCTGGTGGTCCTGATACCCTTGGTTATGATATTGGTGACCTCACTGACGCCGGATGCGATTGTAGCAAGAAAGGGTTTTGTACTGATTCCTCAAGCCATAACCTTTAAAAACTATATCGCAATTCTAAACAGCGGCTATATGAAGGCCTTCTGGAACTCTGTACTTGTCACGGTTGCCGCCACAGGATTTTCAATGGTAATGACCGTCATTATGGGCTATGCAATGGCACAGAAGGATCTCATCGGAAGAAAGTTTCTTATTCGTTTTGTTATAGCTACCATGGTACTTGATGCGGGTATCATTCCGTTTTATTTGGTGATAAAAAACCTGGGCATGATTGACAGCTACCTTTCACTTATTATACCGGCAGCGATTTCTACATATAATCTGATACTTGTTAAGAACTACATCGCTTCTCTGCCTGAAAGCCTGATGGAATCGGCAAGGCTGGACGGCTGTTCGGAGCTGGGAATCATGTTCAAAATTGTTATTCCGGTTTCCATTCCTATACTGGCGGCCGTTACATTATTCAGCGCAGTCTCTCATTGGAATAGTTATTTCCAGGTCGTCATGTTCATCAATGACAGCTCCAAATATACGCTTCAGGTTCTTCTTCGCCAACTGATCTTTGAATCGGAGTCGGCTGTTTCCTCCCATTCTGCTTTGAACAACTTCAAGATGGCTGTTATGATCATGACCATGTTGCCTGTCCTCATACTCTACCCCTTTATCCAGAAGCATTTTATCTCAGGTATCATGCTGGGTTCAATAAAGGGATAGAAGGAATTGGCTTAAGCTCGGGGTCAATATCCCCGATCTTATATAATCAGAAAGAAGGGAGCAATTCAAATGTTAAAAGTGAGGAAAATTATTTCACTGGTTCTTGCATTTCTAATGCTTTTCACCTTGCTTATTGGATGCGGGAAGCAGAATACCCAGCAAGCCGGCAATTCTACTCCGACATCAACACCTACACCAGCGGTAACAGCTACGCCCGAGCCAACGCCACCACCAAAAGAAAAGGTTAAGCTGTCATTCTGTCTTTCTCAGACCGGCTGGGGCGGAGAAGCGGTGGACCCCGAGCTCATGAGCGAGGTTGAAGCGGTAATTGAAGCAAAAACCACTGTAGATCTTGAAGTTATTGCTCCTCCTCAAAGCAGCTATAACGAAAAGCTCAATGTTATGCTGAGTTCCGATTCCGCACCTGATATTTTTGCTGTCAGAAAATCCATGGACAATATTCAGGTTTATGCAGCAAGAGGCTATACAAGAGCACTTGATGATTTGCTTCCGAACTTTCCCAACATCACTTCCCAGGTCAATAAGGACTATTGGAATTTTGTAACAGTAGGTGGAAAGATACAGGGTGTACCCATGTATGTTCCCATGAACAAAAACATCTGGCTCCGCAAGGATATGCTGGATAAATACGGTGTAAACCTTTCCACAACGCCAACAACCGATGAATTTTACACTGAGATGAAAAAGATCGCAGGGTCGGGAGTCATTCCTTTTACCTTCCCGAAATTCCTTGACAATCTGCCCTTTTTCACCAATCCCTTCGGTGCCTATTTTGGAATTGGTCAGGACTCAAGCGGCAAATTCTATGATGGCTTCAATACTCCTGAAATGAAAGAAGCTCTGACCTATATTACCAAGTTGTATGCTGACGGTATTTGGGATCAGGAGTTCCTTACCAATGAAAATGCCATGATCAGAGAAAAATTCTATTCTGGGTTGGCCGCATCCGTTTTGGATTATTGGAACAGATTTATCTATTTTTCAGTAGAAAGTGCAAAAGTAAACGCTTCTACAGAGTTTGTCCCCATTTATGAGTTAAGGGGACCGACGGGTAAGGGCGGTAACCTGAATGAAGCTATCAATGACGTTCTGGCGATTTCCCCTAAATGCAAGTATCCTGACAGAGCCATGGAGGTCATCGATTACTATGTTTATTCCGAGGAAGGCGTCATGCTGAGATGCCTTGGCGTGGAAAACAAGCATTATACCATTGAAAATGGCGCAATAAAGCCTACCGAGAAGGCTGCGAACTCCGGATACAAGTGTGATGTAAATCAGTTCTATTTGTACTTCCCGAAAATCGAAAAGTTTAACTTCAGTTGGGGAGAAACCGAAAAATTGATTCCTAAGCAACTCGAATTTAACAATGAAGTTGTAAAGTACTTGGGACCCAAATATGTGGTTCCGGGCGGAAAATCTGAACTTTATGATAAGAATCAGCCTGCGTACAAAAAGAAGATTGAAGAAATTGCCTCTCTGATTATCATGGGCGCAAAAACCATCGATCAAGGCTACGCAGATTACCAGGAGTTCTGGAAGAGCATTAACGGAGATGAAATGCTTAACCAGCTGAACAAATAAGTCCGTTAGGGTACAGTGAAAAGCAGGGTAGGAAAATTTTCTACCCTGCTTTTTTTGCATCCGTTAAGTCGTGGTTGAGTAGGAACCTGTATAATAAAATCAGCAGGAAAAGCTGCTTGTGTTTATATTTATATCCTTTGCTGACATAATCAAGCTGTAAGCTGCTGAAATAGTAATTTTATGAAATAAAACGGGACAAAGGAAGCAAATGAGAAATAATACGAAATATGCCATGACGATGAGAGAAGGTTGATAAGGTGAAAGAAAAAACAAATAAAAAGCGTTTGTTGTTGTTTTTATCCAGTTTGGTAATCTCAATCATCGCCATTATTTGCATATTCATCTTTTCAAAACCGGATAACAACCGGATATATCCTGAGAACGGAGTGCTGGATCTGCAAAGCTGGAAGCCTGAGCATGGCGGGGTGTTGAGCTTGAGCGGCCAGTGGGATTTTTACTGGGAACGCTTTCTAACCTATCAGGAGGTTAAAGCCGGCAGTACAGTTCCCGATGTGAAAGCGGATACACCCTCGGTCTGGAATAGCTACAAAATAAACGGAAAAAATCTGCCCGGCTTCGGTTACGGCACCTACCTCCTCAAAGTGGTAAATGCGCCTGAAGGAAAGCCTCTGGCGCTTAGGATTCCTACTTTTTCAACGGCCTACGAATTATATGTCAATGACCGACTTGTTTCCTCCAATGGAAGGGTCAGCACGAGCAGGGAGGAATTTTCGCCCGGATATAAGCCGTGGGTTGTGGAGTTTACGCCGGCTGAAGCCAGCTTTGAGCTTATTATACATACTTCCAACTTTACCTATGCCCGCGGCGGCATGTGGTATGCCATCAACATGGGCACACCGGAACAGATTCGCAGCATGGACACAACCATTGCGGACAAGGATCTCTTTTTATTCGGGGCTCTATCATTAATGGCACTTTACTATCTGAGCATTTTCCTGATGAGGCGTGAGGATAAGAGCAGTCTGTATTTCGTAATCATGTGTGTCATATTTGCAAGCAGGACGGTGATATATGGGGATTTTTTGATTTACAGACTGCTCCCGTTTATCAGCTTTGAAGCAATCATAGCGGTTGACTATATTACCTTGTGCTGGTTTTCTGTTTGCTCTGCCTTTATGATCGGAGAGCTATTCCCGGAAGAAAATATAAAGAAGGTTCTGAAAACGGCTTTTATTTACGCATCAGCCATGACAATGCTGTTTTTGCTGACCCCGATTTCCTTCTATACCCGGTTGGTTTATATTGTTCAAATAGCAGCAATCCTCTTCGGCGCATACTCCATATTCACCCTGAGCGTGGCGTTTCTGAGGGGTAAAAAGGACTCTCTGGTCGTATTGTTGGGAGCGCTGGCGGTCATTGTATGTGCGGTACACGACGTGCTGTACCAAAACAATGTCATACTTAGTAATGTGGGTGAGCTGGTGCCCTTTGGATTATTTATACTGCTGTTTTTACAATCCTTTATCCTTGCAAGGCGGTCCTCGGAGGCCTTCAGGAATGTCCATGCGCTGTCTCAGAAGCTCCTGAAGCTGGACAAGATAAAGGATGAATTTCTCGCCAACACCTCTCATGAGCTTCGGACGCCTTTAAGCGGCATCCTCGGCATTACGGAGGCTATGCTCAAGGGGAGCGACGGTGAGCTGAGCAACCGCCAGAAGCAGAACCTTTCCATCATTGCAGGCAGCAGTCGGAGGCTTGCCAATTTGGTCAACGACATTCTGGATTACTCAAAGATGAAGAACGGAGATATTCTGCTCAACATCAGGCCATTACAGATGGAGGGTCTCCTCCATACCGTCGTGAGCGTTTTCAAGCAATTGGGCCGGTCAAAGGAATATGACGTTATTTCTGAAATCCCGGAGGGCTTGCCACCTGTGCTGGCCGATGAAAACCGGGTGGTGCAGATATTATACAACCTTGTGGGTAATGCTGTGAAATTCACTGTTAGAGGCTGTGTTAAGCTATCTGCAAGAAAAACAGGAGATATGCTTGAGGTCTGTGTTAGCGATACGGGAGAAGGCATTCCTGAGAACAGGCTCACGGATATCTTCAAACCCTTTGAGCAGGTGGATACTTCCTTGACACGCCGGCATGGGGGCACGGGGCTCGGCCTTCCCATTACAAAGTATCTGGTGGAGCTGCAGGGCGGCGCCATCAGAGTGGAGTCCCATCCAGGCGCGGGTTCCAGGTTCTACTTTACACTGCCGGCAGCCGATGCGGCCTTGAAAGAGTCTGATGTTGCCTTGGGAGAAAACGAGCCGGACAGGACAATGCAGGAATTGGCTGTATCCCTTAAGGAAACACCTGTCAGGATGGAAACACCAGAAGGAAGCATTCAGGTTCTTCTTGTGGATGACGATTCGGTCAATTTACAGGCTGCCGCGGCCATATTGAAGCTGGGAGGTTATGCGGTCACAATGGCTAGCAGTGGCAAAGCTGCCCTTGCGGAGCTGGAGAGACACGCGGATTGCTCCCTGGTCATATTGGATGTTATGATGCCGGAAATGTCCGGCTATGAGGTATGCCGGAAGATCAGGGAAGACAAGTCTAATTTCGAACTGCCTGTACTGATGCTGACTGCCAAGGCTTCCACCGATGATATGGTTCTGGGCTTTGAGGCTGGGACCAACGACTATCTGCCCAAGCCTTTTGAGCCGGAAGAATTGCTGGCAAGGGTTAGGACTCTTACCGGGCTGAAAGCCTCGGTGGATAAAGCAATGGCGGCAGAAGTAGCTTTTATGCAGGCACAGATCAAGCCCCACTTTCTTTTTAATACCTTAAATACCATCTCTTCCTTCTGTGACACCGATCCTGAACATGCCCAGCGGCTAATCGACGATTTTTCCAACTACCTGAGGCAGAGCTTTGATTTTAAAAGCCTTGAAATGTATGTGCCGCTGGAAAGGGAGCTCAGCCTTGTGCGCTCCTATGTAGAGATAGAAAAGGCCCGGTTCGGAGATAAATTGAGGGTTATATTCGATATTGACGACGGAATAATGGCAAGAATACTTTTTCTTTCCATACAGCCCCTGGTGGAGAATGCCATCATCCACGGCTTGAGGAAAAAAGGCGGCAAAGGAACTGTCACAATATCGGTAAAGAGGGCTACGGAAGGTATACAGGTGGCCGTAGAGGACGACGGGTGCGGTATACAGCCAGACAGGCTGGCTGTGCTGCTCATGTCCGAAGCAGGCCGTGGAATCGGTCTATGGAATATAGAACGAAGACTTAAGAAACTGTTTGGGAAGGGGCTTATCATGGAAAGTGTGCCGGGTAAAGGCACCAGGGTGGCGTATATAGTCCCGTTGGAGGTGATTTGAATTGATCAGGGCAATTGTTGTAGATGACGAACAACCCTCTCTGGACAGGCTGGAAAAGCTATTGAAGGACAGCGGGCTGATAGAACTGGGAGGAAAGTTTACTGAGCCGGCAGAAGCACTGGAATTCTTAAAAAAAAGCAAGGTGGATGCCGTGTTTTTGGATGTAGAAATGCCGGATATGGACGGCATTGAGCTGTCTAGCCACATTATTGACCTGCAAGGAAGCATTGCGGTTGTCTTTGTAACGGCTTACAATCAGTACGCAGTAGAAGCCTTCCGCATGAATGCCCTTGATTATCTTTTGAAACCGGTGTCAGCCGACAGGCTTAAGGAAACACTCCACAGGATTATTGAAGTGAAAGGCATCCGCATGCTTCACAGAGGGATACATGCCGGGTGCTTTGGTAGATTTAGTGTAAGTATCGGGACGGAAGAAGTGAAGTTCCGCACCGAAAAAGCGGAAGAGCTCTTGGCTTTTTTGATTGACAGGAGGGGTGGCTTCGTCAGCAGGAGAGAAATCATCGAAAACCTATGGGAGGATTTTGATGGCGACAGGGCAATTATTCATTTCAACACCACCCTGCATTATGTAAAAAAAGCCTTGCTCCTGTATGGAATCCAGATACCTATCATGTATGAAAGAGGAGGTTACAGATTTGACACGGGAGGGCTGACCTGCGACTACCTGAGATTTTGTGACTTTGTGGAAAACGCCGGAGCTATCGAACAGGAAAACATCCTGGAATATGAAAGAACGGCAGAACTGTATACAGGAGAATACCTTTCTGGCTGGGAATACAGTTGGGTGGAGATAAAACGGCAGTTGCTGGAGGAGCAATATATAGGCATGCTGCTTGACATATCGGAATATTACAAAGGAGCAGGCAAGTGCCAGAAAGCTGCCAAATGGTTAAAAGCAGGACTATTGAGAGGACCGCTTCACAGGGAGCTGAACTACAGGTTGATTGAAGTCCTGCTGCTGGCTAATGAGCGGATGCTGGCATCAAGGTATTATGAAATTTACAGGAACAGCTTGAGGGAAAAGCTGAAGCAGGAACCGGACGAAGAATTCAGGAAGCTGCTGAGATAGATTCCGCCACCGGCGGTAAACTGCGGATTGGAAAATTTTTAGCGAAAAATGCAAAAAGCACCGGAAACTCTTTAAAACATAGGGATTCCGGTGCTTTTTGATGTAAAAATCCGTTAAGTGGCGGTTAAGTGGAAAATTATAGAATAGAAGGGGAAGATGTAATTTTATGCGATAACCTGCTGCAAGGGCAGCGGTGATTATTCTGGGAGGAGTTGTAAAGCCAATGAAAAAAAGACAGGTTTCAAAAATCCTGGTACTGCTAATCAGCATGGCAATGCTGGTTCAGCTTGTTATTCCGGTAAATATTTTTGCGGATGACGGTCCGGCTGTTCCGGAGCCTGCAGAAGGGGATATAAGGCAGCAGGCCACGGTGGAGGGTGAGACGTATGGCGGGCTCATTACCGCTTTTGCGGAGCTTGCGGAGGAGGTCCGCTGGCAGAATGCCGATTCGCCCGACCTGCCCAAAACGGTAAGCGCCACGGTCAATGACGAAGCCGCAGATATCCCCGTGACATGGGAAGCAGACCACGAGTACGACGCAGCTTTCCCAACGGGGCTGTACGTATTTACTGCGCTGCCGGACGAAGGCTATACGGTTGCCACAGGCGTGGAAGCGCCGAGGATCACCGTTTATATCCCCGCCGCGCAGATGGCGGCGCGTATGGCAGGCGGCGGCACAGATACAAGCCCGCTGGAGATTACCACGGCGGCCCAGCTTGCGGAAATTGCCGCGCTGGTCAACGCGGGCAGGCTGGAAACGTTTCTGTTCAACGACAGTAACGCTACTGTTTATCTTCAGATGGGAGCCGACATTGACCTTTCCGGCTACGGGGAAAACTGGAACGACGGCAAGGGCTGGGTACCGATTGGAAGCGATGTAAATCCCTTCAAGGGCAGCTTTGACGGCGGCGGCAAAACCATCACGGGGCTATATATCAACGATAGTGCGCTGGATTATGCAGGGCTGTTCGGCTGTGTCAACGCATATTCAAGCTCAGTTCACGATATGAGCCTGACCGGTGTATCTATAAACGCCAGGAACTATGTTGGAGGTATTGCCGGCACTACCTCTGCCCACGAAGTGAAGGTATATAGCTGCGTTGTCAGCGGCTCTGTCAAGGGACATGACGGTGTCGGCGGTGTGGTAGGCCTTTTTTATGGCAGCTTGGGCAACTGCATCTCCGCCTGCAATATTACTGCAACCGGAGGTGACGCAGGCGGCGTGGCAGGAATGGCCGGTTTGAATAGCCGGATTAACGCCTGCTACGCCATCGGCACGGTCAGCGGTGGAATAAATGTCGGCGGTGTGGCCGGCCTTTTGTACAATAGTGTAACCGACTGCGCCGCTCTGAACCCAAGCGTCAGCGGTTCAAGCAATGTCGGGCGTATGGCGGGAAGTCTTCTGATGACCGGCTCCCTTTCCGGCAACGCGGCCTTTGCGGGCATGACGGGCGGCGGCAGCGACAAAACCGCAACCGGGCTGGACGGCGAGGACATGGCCGCTGCTGCCATAAAAGCGGACGGTACGTTGGGGGGCCGTTTTACAGCCGCGAACGGCTGGACGATCGAAAATGGCAAGCTGCCCGGTCTCTTTGGCACGGCACTGGATATGCCAGTCCATATTACGGGCAGTAACGATGCGAATTTCCCCGGGGAGGGCACGGCTGAAAGCCCCTTCCTGATCGGCATGGCGGAAAAGCTGGCTCTGCTGGCAACACTGGTGAACAATGGCGATACGGTTTACAATGATAAATACTACAAGCTCACCGCCGACCTTGACCTCTCCGGCTACGGCGCGTCCTTTAACGGTGGTAAGGGTTGGATCCCTATTGGTAACGATCCGAATTTCTTTAAGGGACACTTTGACGGTGGCGGCAAGACCGTTGCCGGGCTGTATATTAACGACGGCAGCCGCAATTATGCCGGGTTGTTCGGCTACGTTAGCGGCGGCATTATGGAAAACTTCACGGTCAGTGGCGCAGTCAGCGGGAATAACAATGTCGGCATGGCGGCCGGATATCTTAACAGCTCCACCATACAAAACTGCCATGCCTCAGGGACTGTCAGCGGCAAGTCCTACAATGTAGGCGGTGTGGCCGGCGATGTTTATAATAGCAGCAGAATGCTAAGCTGTTCCGCTGCCGTTGATGTCAGCGGCGAGAGTTATACCTATAATTCAGGAGGCGTGGCCGGTACCGTTGAAAAAAGCAGTATCATACAAGACTGCTATGCCACAGGCAATGTCAATGCGGGCAACACCACGGGCGGCAGTGCTGGCGGTGTGGTCGGGAATGTTTACGATGGCGCAAATACCGTGCGGAACTGTTATTCCACCGGTGCGGTCAGTAGTAAAAATTATGTCGGCGGTGTGGCCGGTACTGTTGAATACGGCAGTCATATTGTGCAGAACTGCGCCGCGTTGAATCCTAGTATAAGTAGCGCTGGCACAAGCATAGGGCGCGTGGCAGGGTATAAAGCCAGCGGCAACACCCTCGCTGACAATGCGGCCTTCGACTGGATTTTGAATAAATCAGGCGGCCAGCTTTCCACTGCCAGCGATGCTACGGGAATCCATGGCGCAAGCAGGACCGCCGACCAACTGCAGCTAGTCACAAACCTGCCGGGGGATTTTGGCAGCGACCCGTGGACCTATGCGTCCGGCTTTCTGCCCGGACTTTTCGGCGAAACAGTACCAATGCCCGCCCACATCAGGGCCAAGTTGACGGTAACGAATCACTTCGCGGGCGGCGACGGCACATCGGGCACTCCTTACCTCATCAATACCGCCACCCAGTTGGCTAAGCTGGCCGAGCTGGTGAACGCGGGTGATACCAACTACAACGATAAATATTACAAGCTGATCGCCGACCTGGATCTCTCAGGTTACGGCGCTTCCAACACTGGCTTTAACGGCGGCAAGGGCTGGGTGCCCATCGGCAAAGCCGAAGCTAAGCCCTTCAAAGGGCGCTTGGACGGCAATCACAAGACCGTCAGTGGGTTGTACATCAACGATGAATTCCAGAACTACCACGCCGGAGGACTGTTCGGCTATTTAATCAACGGCTCGGTTTCTGACCTGGCAGTCACGGATGTAAATACTACGACAACCGGTATGGGCAGCGTGGGAGTCGTGGTCGGTTATATGGACGACGACAGCGCTGTGCAGGGCTGCTACACGACCGGAGCAATCAGCGGCGGCTTTAGCGGCGTAGGCGGCATTGCGGGAGCGGTTGGATTTATCAGCGTTGTGCAAAACTGTTACACCACCTCGGCGGTCAGCAGCAACAGTGGCAGTACGGGTGGTATCGTCGGTACTGCCGGCTCCGGCGCCAAGGTGCAGAACTGCTATGTGACGGGAAATTTCAACGGCGGCAGTTATACGGGCGGCATAGCCGGCTTTCTTGTTACTAGTACCATACAAAACTGCGTTGTGCTCAGCCCCGGCGTGACACAGAATGATTGGGTCAAGCGTATTTTAGGCAGAGTTTACACCGGCACCAGTAGTACGCTTGCCAACAACCATGCCTTTTCCGGTATGGTAAGCGGCGGTACCGATAAGACCGCGGGCGGTCTTGACGGTGCGGATGTATCCATCCAGACCGCTATGAGCGGCACGTCCTTCTGGCAGGACACAATGAACTGGGATGCCGGTGTCTGGACAATAACGGCCGGCAAGCTGCCCACGCTCACCGGCTTTTCCGGGCAGTCCGGCGACGGCGGGCTGTACCTGACCGAGCGGGATATCCAGTATGCCGCCGTGACGGTGAACGGCACCTATACCTACACCGGTTCGCCGATTACACCGGATCTCACGGTGGGCTTCGACGGCGTCACATTGATCAAGGGTACGGATTACACCGTTACCGTCACTAGCGCCGACGGTCCGGGCACAAGCGCGGGCGCAAATGCCGGTACCGTTACGCTCATGCTTACCGGCATCGGCAACTTCACCGGCGAAAAAAACAACGTGACCTATACCATTGCGCCAAAAGCACTGACAGAAGCCATGCTGACGTTGGAGGAAGGTCCCTTTACTTATACCGGCCTTGCGCAGGAGCCCGGCATTAACATGGAGGATGGCGGCCAAACGCTTTTGCAGGACGACGATTATTTAACGTCATATACCGGCAATATCAACGCGGGCACAGCGAGTGTAAGCGTCACGGGTAAGGACAATTATCAGGGCGCGGTCAGCAGAGATTTCACCATCGGCAAGGCGGCGTTGACCATTACGGGCGGTACGGTGGCACCGAAAACCTATGATAGCACGACGGACGCGGATGTAATCAGCGTAACCTTCAGCGGCCTGCAGCACGGCGAAACTCTGACGCTTGGTACAGATTACACCGTCACTGGAGAGGTATTTGACAGCACAAGCGCAGGCGGCGGCAAGACCGTTACCGGTATTGTGGTGCTGGGAGGCACTCCGAAAGCCGGCAACTACACCCTGTCCGATGGAAGCCTGACCATGTCAGGTCAGGCTATCGGAAAAGCAGCCGCGCCAGCCGGTGTCAATCAGACCTTTAATGCAGTTAAGGGTCACGCGAGAAACTATGAATTCGACCTGACCACTCTGCTGCCCGATGTGACCGGTACGCTAGGGACGGTGACATACTCTCCTGCGATCACCGCAAATGGCGATAGTGTGCTGAATGCAAGCACCTTCACCTACACGTCCGGTGAAACGCTGACACTACCTGTACTTGCGGTCATCGATGCGGGTAAAACCGCCACAGTTACTGTGACGGTTTTCAGCAGTAACTACGACGATTTCACCGCGACCATCACTGTAACAACCGTCGATACCACCCCGCTCACCGTCACGGGGCTGATGGTCGAGGATAAAATCTATGACGGCACCACCGTGGCCACCCTGAGTGGCACGGCCTCTCTTGTGACGACCAACGTGCAACCCGGCGATGATGTTCAGCTCTCCGGCGTTCCCACCGCCGTATTTGCCAGTGCTGATGCGGATAATAACAAGTCGGTCACCATCACAGGCCTCTCCCTCGTTGGCAATAAGGCCTATAAATACCATCTGGATCTCTCCGGCTTTATCGCTCAGATCGAGCGGAAGGCGCTGACGGCGGAAATGATCACGGTCACAGGCAGCCCGTTTACCTATACTGGTGCGGCGCAGCAGCCTGCCATCACCGTTCAGGATGGTTCCGCAACGCTTGTGTTGGATACAGACTATGAAAGCGTGGCCTATACCAACAATATCAATATGGGCACAGCGGCTGGTGTGAGCGTTGTCGGCAAGGGAAATTACTATGGTGTGGCAAACAAGAATTTTACAATCGGCAAGGCCCCGCTGACCATCACCGGTGGAACGATTGAGACGAAAGCCTATGACGGCACAACGGATGCGGCCATCACCGCCGTAACCTTCAGCGGCCTGCAAAGCAGCGAAGTCCTTACACTCGATACGGACTACAGCGTAACCGGTGCGGCATTTGACAGCGCAAGCGTGGGCAGCGGCAAAACCGTCACGGCCACCGTCACGCTGAACGATACTGCTAAAGCAAATAACTATACCCTTGACAACGGAAGCCTGACTCTCTCAGGCCAGACCATCCAAAAGGGCATGATTTCCGATGTGACTTATAATATGGGTGTTGCCACCAACCTGGCCAAAGACTACACCTTGAGCTATCAGGAATTCGAAACCCTCCTCGCCAGCCTCACGGGGAAAGATGATTTGGGGACTGTCAGCTACGACCTTACAATGGTTGATAATGCAGACGGCGTGCTGGCAGCTCTGCCGCAAACCGGCCCGTTTACCTTCTCTGCAACCATCAGCGTGGCAAGGATAACGGCTGAGGGCAAGGAAGCCAAACTCATTGGCACGGTCACGAGCGCGAACTACAGCGACTTTACAGTTACCATCGTCATCAGGACGGTGAACCGAATCCCGGTCACCATTTCCGGTGTGACCATGATGGGCGGCATATACAATAGCAACCCTTACGCTTACTCCGGAACGCCGAGCTTCACCTGGGGTTCAAACAATCCGGCGGGAATCTCTGAATTTGACGTGCTGTACGAGTCAACGGACGGTGTGGGCTACTCCGGCTCCGCCGCACCGAAAAACGCAGGCGCGTACCAGTTAACTATATCCGTGCCGAATAGCAATCCAGTCTACACAGGCAGTCAAAGCTATCCTTTTACCATTGAAAAACGGCCTGTTACGGTGAAGGCGGACGGCAAAAGCATGACAAGGGGCGGTGCGCTTCCGGCTTTCACCTACACTGTGGACGGCCAGCTTTCCGGCGAAACGGCGTTGATTGGTACGCCAACGGTCTCCTGCACAGCCGATGGCAAAACAGCGGGCAGTTATCCCATCACTGTGAATTTGACAGGGATAACCTACACCGACAACTACACAGCGGCTGGTACCGCTTTCGAGAGTGGCACACTGACGGTCAACAATCCGTCCACCGGCGGTAACGATGGAACGAGTAACCCGCCTGTAACACCCCCGGCTCAGGGACAGCAGACACAAACCACTATAATAGGAAACACTATCACTGTTACGATAACGGCAGCAACTATTACCAGTAGCAGCGGCAATGCAAGTTCAACAGTCACTCAGACTCAACTGAGCGATGCCATAACCAGTGCAGTCACCCTTGCGCAGAGTCAGGCAGGGGATATGACTGTACAGGTGGCAATCGTGGTACAGGCACCTTCCGCAGCATCTACGGTAGATATAGTACTTCCACAGGGTGCTCTAGGACAGGCGGTTCAAAACGGAGTTGGGGCTCTGACTGTTTCCACACCGATGGCTTATGTCACCTTTGATAGCAGTGCCCTTTTAACCCTGGCCGGAACAGGGACGGGAACAACTGATATCAATATTGCCCGGGCAGACTCCGGCTCTCTTCCACCGGCGACGCAACAGCTTGTAGGTGTTAGACCTGCGCTTGATTTCAGTGTTACCGGCGGAGAGGTCTCCATATCGCAGCTCGGAGGAAATGCAGAGATTTTTATACCCTATACTCCGACAGCCGATGAGGATACCGACTTACTTGTAGGGTGCCATGTCAGTCCATCAGGAGGCACTCAGATATTAGGCGGCAGCTATGTCAGCCCGCAGGGGAGTGCAAATGGTATCCCCGGCATTAGCAACACAGACGGCACTTTTATCAGAGGGATGGGCGCTACTCTTATCAGATCGGGAGGCGTAGTTTTCAATACGGATCATTTCTCAACTTATGCGGTGGCTTACAATAAGGTAACTTTCAAGGACGTGGCGGAAAACGCATGGTATAAAAAGGCGGTAGGCTTTATCGCCGCAAGACAGATTACCACAGGCACAGGTGCCGGCAATTTCAGTCCCGGCGCAAGGCTGACCCGCGGCGAATTCCTAGTTATGATGATGAGGGCCTATAGAATAGCTCCCGATACAAGCTCAAAGGATAACTTTTCAGATAGCGGCAACACCTATTATACCGGTTATTTGGCTGCAGCAAAGAGATTGGGCATATCGGGCGGCATAGGTAATAATATGTTCGCACCGGAAAAGGAGATCACCAGACAGGAAATGTTCACACTTTTGTATAATGCGCTAAAGGTAATCAATAAGCTGCCGCAGGGCGATATGGGAAAACCGTTATCAGCCTTTAGTGATGCAGGACAGATTGCCTCCTATGCAAAGGATGCCATGACCTTGATGGTAAAGACGGGAATCGTCAACGGCAGCGGTGGAAAGCTCACTCCGATGGCAACTACAACAAGAGCGGAAATGGCACAGGTGCTCTATAACCTGTTGTCAAAACAGGTTTGTAAAAATTAGCAAGACAATACAGAGATAAAAGCACAGGGAGTCGATAATTTGACTCCCTGTGCTTCATATTCGCCCACCTTAGTGCCTCAGGCAAGGGAACCATCTGCGTAGAAGTAATACCATTTGCCATCGATCTGGAGCCACTTGCCGGATACCATGATGCCGTCAGAGGTGAAGTAATACTTGGAATCTTCCACGGGAAGCCATCCGGTGACAAGCTTGCCGTTTTCATTGATATACTGCCACTGGCTTTCGACCTGTACCCAGCCACGTGCTGTACCCTCGTCAATGACAAGCTCCACGAAGCGGCGCAGGATGATTGAAGCCTCAGCACGGGTAGCGCTTGCCTGCGGGTCAAACAGATTATTGTTTTTACCCACGATGATGCCTGTTTGCTGAAGGGCTTTTACCGCCTCCTTTGCCCATGAACCGATTTTTGCGTCGTCAGCAAAGGTGATAGCCTGGGATGGCGGCAGCGTGTAGCCGGTTGCCTTGGTGTAATTTGCCATTATAGCTGCCATCTGTTCGCGAGTGATCTGCATATCCGGTCCAAATCTACCTCCGCCGATACCCTGTATAACACCATTCTTCAATGCCCATTCGATATATGGCATGGCGGGGCTTACGCTATTAACATCCGTGAAGCTGGATGCCTTATAGCCGCGCACATCCGCTCCGGAGAGCTTAACCAATGCCATAAGGAAGTCTGAACGGGTGATGGCCGTATTGGGTGAGAAGGTTGTTGCGCCTGTGCCGGAGATAAGCCCGCGGCTGGCGACAAAATCAATGCTGTCCTTTGCCCAATGCATCAAAGTATCGGTGAAAGCCGGTGCTGGTGCCTTGTACCCAACACCGTAGGTTGACAGACTGTTCCTACCAAAAATCAACTGGCCATTGTCATAGCTGGAATTGGTGAGTAACTGCGGTTTTCCATTCCTGTCTACATATACACCGTAGAGGTTGGGAGCGCTTTCATCAGATGCAGGCTGGTAGGGGATGCCCAGCATGACCGTGCCTTTTTTAAAATCGGAAATATATTCTGTCTTACCGTTTTTCTGATAGCTTACAGTCAGGTCATAAACAGGCCGTTTGCCGATCAGCGCCTTCGCCGCGTCAGACAGCTTGGTAACAGGAGTGGCCGTAAGGGTGACGGTTCCCATTGCCTGGGACTTCATTTCCTGAATGGCTATTTTGTCAAAGGAAAAGCTCACAAGCGGGGTATTCACATCAAAGCGTTTCACACCTTCCTTTTCCAGCAGGGCAAGGGCTTTTTCATCCAGCTTCACACTGACACTTTTCCCGTCCACGCCGAGTTGGATATTCAGCGCAGCGCCAATGCCGTCCACTGCTTTCCCTTTGTTCTCTGCGTCCTTTTTCGCTGCGTCAATCAGCGCCTTGACCTGTGCCTCGGTGATGATGACAGTCGCAGCTCTATTCTGATTCACCGTCGCAGCCAGATTCATGGACGCCATAGTGGGCTGATCAGGCTTTTTGTTGATGGTGATATTTGGTGTGACGGGAGTGTAGCTGCTTCCGCTACCGCCGTCAATGGATGAGGGATTATAACTGCCGCTGCTGGGTACGGTGATGGTGGCATAAGCACCGGCTTCATGGTTAGCGTTGGCTTTCTCCCGTACATAGTAAGTTCCCGCCGCCAGGCCGGTGGTCTCAACGGCCAAGCAGTCAGTCGCATTGGCAAAGCCGGTGTTATTGGCATACTCCATGGTGGCGGTTGTGCCGGTGATTTTACCGTCGGAACCGCCCACAGTGGTGGGAGCTACACCGATAAGCCCGATGGGAGCTGCCGGTGCATCCGCTTTGACGATGTTCCAGAGGATATGCTTAACCTCAGTGGTGCCGTCAGCCCAGGCGTAGCCGGGTTGCAACGTCGCCGTGACGGGATTACCATTCAAACTCACATCCGTTGCTCGACAGGTTCCGCTGAGGGTGTAGCCCGTGCCATCGTTGACACCGATCTGCTCGTTGCCTGTCCATTTAAGGCCGCTATTGGCAACGGGGACAGGGATTATCGTGAGGCCAAAGGGGAGAATTACCAGCTCGGTTTCTTCCGAGGCCAGCTGAGTTCCGTCCGCCTTCACACGCACATAATAGGTGCCGTTTAAAAGTCCGGTGATGTTATTGCCGGTGCTGCTAATCCAATCGATAGCATTAGTCAGTTTATATTCCATCGCAGTGGTCAGGCCCCGCAGCTCACCGTCATTTTGGGCGGCGGTGGTGCAGTTGGCACTGCTGAGGCCGGTTGGTACCGCCGCTTGGGTGACAGTGATAGTCTGTATGTCTGAGTCTATGGTAGTGGTGCCATCGCCCAGCTGTTGCACCTGTATGCCGTTGGCTGCTGTTACGTTGTAGATGGTCATCGTTGCGCCGGTGGCAAATACCCAGGTTCTGCCGCCATTCACACTGTATTGTATATCAGTGTTCAGACCCGCCAGCGTGCCGCTCCAGAAATCGATGGCCGCGAAGGTTGCGCTGGGGGTGGCTGCCTTGGGCAACGGCGCCTTTGTGCGCACCGTAACAAATGGTCCGTCCGTCGTCCACGTGGCGGTAGTGGCTCCCGCAGGTAAGTACGCCGCCTGTACCTGGAACGTGTATTCGGTGTCAGGGGAAAGCCCTGTGACCGTATACGTCTGTGTTTTTCCCGGTGCGTCTGCAAAGGCATTGTTTTTGTAAATGGCGTAGTCTATAGCTCCGGTTGCCGCTGTCCAGGCCAGTACCGTGCTGGTATCTGTGGTTCCGCTGGCGGTCAGGCTGCTGCCAGCGGGCCACACCGATATGGAAGGAGTCTTGACCCAGACGGTGCTGGTCTTGCTGGTATCCGAATAGGTGTCATAACCGTCCTTGGTGCTTGGGTTGGTGCGGCTTCCCGGGCTTCCGTCTATATAGACTGGCTCTTGTTTAATCGTATCGAATATCTGGATATACCGGGAGGGCTGTGCCTGAATCGCGCCATCCACTGTGACGGTGCTGCCGGAAGCAAACACGCCAAGACTGGAGCCGCTGGCGATGATATTGCCCTCCACGGTGACGACGGCGCCGCGCTCGGCGTTGACCCCCCAGCCATTTGCAGCGGCGGTGACGATGACATCATTGCCAATCTCTACGCGAGAATCAATACCGGCGGAAACGCCGTACTGCCCACCCTGCACATTTCCTGTAACATGGATGACCCCGCTTCCCTCGGCATGGGCACCATGGCTGACACTGTCGGTACCGATGGCATCATCGCTTATCGTGACCTGGCTGTTACTGCCGTTGGCGTAAGCGCCATATCTCCCGCCTTGGGCAGTGCCGTTGATGGTAACACTTGCGTTCTCACCCGCGCTTGCTCCGAAGCTGTCAGAAGCAGTACCGGTAGCATTGCCGTGGACAACAACGCTGCTGACGGGGCCGGAGGCGCTGCCGGTGCTGGAGGCGCTGGCTCCACCGTACCCGCCGGTGGCCGGGCCGTTTACCACTAGGCTCCCGCCGTTTGAGGCGAACGCGCCGACACCGCTATCCGAGGTGTTGGTGGCGCTGCTCACCGTAGCGGAGGCTGTGTCGCCGTTTGCGGGGTATACTCTCACGCCGGAACCAACGCCGATCACGTTAAATGCACCCTCTCCTTGATAGCCAACCCTTCCTTTGGTTACGTTAAGCCCGCTCCCGTAATTGCTTGCAAGATCGTTATTGGTGACCGTCAGGGTGTGCCCGGCCAAAGCAAAGGTGATGCTTCTGCCGTCGGTTATCTCCAGGCACTTATCATATGAAATATCCGCCAGCAGCTCGATTATCGCCGTCTGGCCGGGAAGGATAGCCCCAAGCGCCGCGTCCAATGTGGCGTACGGTGTTCCGCCGATTTGGCAGACCATGTTCGCAGCAGCAACGGTAATGGTGAAATTTCGGCCGTCAAAGGCACCGACGCTGTCCGTCCCATCCGGCTGTGCCGCGGTTACTTGCTTGTCGGTGACGGAGAACATGACCGCGAAGCCTGCCGAACCGCTTCCGGGGGCAGCCATGCCTTTGTCAAAGGTCAGCTCCACCGCGGCGCCGTTCTCAATTACCTTCGCCGACACCAATACCGGCGGCTCTCCAACTGCGAAAGCCGTCGCTGGCAGGAACGCTGAAAGCATTGTCGTTGTCAGTAGGATTGACAACAATTTCCCAATTGCAGATTTTTTCCTCATAAATTTTGTCTCCTTACTTTATTAATCTCTGGGGGCAAACAATATATGTCCCCCATCCTCCTTTTGATTCCAGCTATCCTGACAGAACATGTTTCACGATATAAGAAATGAGAGCGAGCAGCGCAAGGGCAAACGGCAGAGCCATTATAATCGACGGGATGACGTTTATCTTTACCTCCGGGAGCGGAAAACTGCCATTTTTAGATGCAAGACGCTTCATCTCGGAGGCGGAATAACCCTTTCCCTCGCAGAATAAGCGCAGGACCTCGAGAAGCCTTTGCAGTTCGAAGGGATTTAGATACAGATTGTTGGTTCTGACAGTCTTCCCGCACTTGAGATAGAAAATAATTTTATGATTGCTGCTGCCATTTTTTCCGCGGGAATAAGCATGCTGAAAGGAAAGGACATCATTGATGCTGAAGGATATACTCCGACCGCTCAGTCCCTTATGAATGAACACATATCCGTCCGATATCTCGAGTTTATTCAGCGCATAGCTAATGAGTGCAGCAATAGGTATTGGTATGAACACAACAAGTGACACGAGCGCCGCGAACAACGCCTCCTCAGAGGTGGCACCCGTGACCTTTCCGGAAGCATATGCGAGGTAAAGGGATAAAAACCACCCCCCAAAGCCCCAGAATAATGGGATGAGGAAAGAGAGGACTAATATCGTAGACCTATCCTTTTTAAAGCTGTAATTTATGTTTCCAACGCCGGCAAGCCCATCTGCCATGACATCAACCCTCCTTGACCAGCATTGCCCTTACTATTTGTTTCATGAACCGGTCACCTCACATTTCAATTTTTTGAATGATATTTTATCCCCTTATGGTAAACAGGATATTATCCACCGTCAGGCGCAGGGGTACGATACTTTCGTCCGGAGCCAGAGGGTCGGGCCAGAGGATGGCCTTTTCCTCCAGGGTAATGCTTTTAAAACGGTTCATGTCATTCAGGACGCGGAAGGGCAGGGACTTCAGCATCGGCTTCATGTTGAACAGGACTTTATTTCCCTCCTCAAATTCGACAAGCAGGGTGTAATCGTCATTGGGTGTGACCTTCAGGATTTTGTTCATCAGGCGTGGACCTCCTTTCGGCACTTGAAATATTCGAGGGTTGCTCGATGACCCTGTCATCTGCTCTCCCACGCATCCGAGTATAAAAAAATCCTCCATACTTAAAAAGTATAGAGGAATATTTTGGAATTAAAATGTGCCGAACGGCACATTTTGGGAACGACGGCATCAGTTCAACGATTTGAATCGGTTAAAGAAGCTTCAGCTCCCGAGCTTTTTTGATCGCCGCCGTCCGGCCGCCGACCTCCAGCTTGCGGTAAATATTTTCCAGATGATTCTTGACAGTACCCGGCGCCAGATGAAGCCGGACGGCAATATCATCCCGCTTTAGACCTTCGGCAGTAAGCGTGAGGATTTCGATTTCCCTGTCGGACAGAGATACCGAACTTTGGGGCGTGTGCTTTAAGCTCACCATGTACTGTTCACAGGCTTCAAGAATTGCTCTGGTGTACAGGTCCCGCGAATCGGAATGGTGGAGGCTTTGCACCATGTCGATGATGGCTGGGGCATACTCGGCAAAGGGGAGAATGATATGATCCGCCCGCGCCATTTCGACCGCTTCCTCGAGCACCGTGCGTCCCGCCTCCATGCCGTAAAGCCGATACTTCGCTGCCGCCTCCAGAATCTGATTGTGCAGAAATCCGAGCTGATTATGGAATATGGAAAAATAGTGTCTAAATTCCCCGGTCAGTATCTCAAGCTGGATAACCTTCTTGGAAAGCAGTACGGCTTTTCCATATACGATATAATTGAACGCGACACCCTGAAACATAAACTGCGCCGGGGACATATCGCCCGTCTGAAGCCAGGCCGGTATGCTGTCGTAACGGCCAAGGCATGCGTACACGTAACCGTCGATCAAGTCTAGCGTCGTATTGTAAAACGGGTTATTCTCAATTGCCACATCCGCCCGGAGCTGCTTTAGAAACTCCAGCGCATCGCTGATTTTCCCTTGGTAAATATACAGGCGGATGAGCGTAAAATTCGCACAGATCACAATTCCTGTCTGTTCCTTGGTCTTCGCTTTATAAATGGTCTTGAAGGCGTTCAGCTCCGCAGCCTGCCAGTCGCCGGTTTCAAGAGCGTATTCAGCCAACGCGAGGTAGTCGCAGCCCATGCCGCAGCCGTCCGTGATTTCGGGATAAATGTTAAATTCCTTCTCCATGAATTCCATGGTTTCCCGAAGCTTGCCCTGTTCCCTGTAATAAACGTACACTTGATGGGGTGCGGCAAACGTAAATTCAGCCTTTCGCTTGATTAGGCTGGAGGGAGCCCCCTCCAGCAGCCGTGCTGCCTCGCGGAGGCAGTTCCTCATCTTATGGATATCATTAAAGACGGAAAACAGCCTGACCAGGCTGATTTCTCCAAGGACGCGGTTTTCCCTGCCTGTGCGAAACTTCTCCCCCTTTTCGTAGACAGACTGAAGCTCATTTAAACGGGCGAGTCCGTCTCGGGCGGCGTTTTGGTCGCGATTCACCATCAGCTTCATGAGGTACTGTATGTAGGCCAGTGGATATTGAAAAAGCGTTTCCCTGGGAAGTACCGTGAACATCTCAAAAAAGCCTTCAAAATAGGCGGCACCATAGGTTATGGTATCCTCGTTGTCGAGCAATTCAAGGATGCGGCCTATTTCTCCCGCCCGGAAAAAATAGCTCTTCGCCGGCGTATATGCTTTCCGGGTAAGGTACCACTCGCCGAGCCTACAGTAAAGAGATTGCTGCTCCGTCCTGTCCTTCTGTTTCACCCTTAAGAAATCCAGCAGCACGTTATGGATCTTGTAGACCCCCTTGGCCTGGTCATAGGAGATGAAGGCGTTTTCCCGCCGTAACTTTTTTAGAAATTCCTCTGCACGTGGCTCTTCGGTCACAAACAGTGCCTGTTCTGCCGTAAAGGCGTCCATCACGGAAAGCTGCAGCAGAAAGCGCCGGATATCTTCATCATAGGCATTAAAGAGCGCCTTTTCCACCAGTTCGTCGATCAGATCGCTTTTCCCCATGGGGATGCCCTGTTTGATACCGAGCAGTGTCAGGTAGATCATCGAGATCCAGCCACCCGTGTATTCGTTGATTTTTTTTAGTTCAAGGTCATTGGGTTTGTAGCCCATCAGGGTGCAATAGTCCCGTGTTTCCGCTTCAGTAAAACAAAACGTCTGCTGGGGAAGGATATTGCACAGCCCTTTCGCGGTAAGCTCTGAGATGTCAAGAGCGGAGGTGTCGCGGGTGATGATTGCGATATGAAGATTCTCCGGAGGTTCTTTGATCATCAGTGCGAGAAAAGCGACGATCTGCGGGTTTTTCGCCAAATGGAAATCATCGATCACCAGCACTGTGTTCTCTCCAAAGTCCAGCCCGTTCAGAATGGACATTACATTCACCATCTGAGGCGCATCAGCGGGAAAACCGAGGTTCTTTAGCCTTGAACCTGCTTCCGCATCCAGCCTGCCGATCTCCGCTGAGAGAGCATTCCAGAAGAAGGAGGCGGTATCCACGGATGAGAGAAATGTGAGCCATAATATCATACCCCCCCTGTTTGACAGGAACTCCCGGACTGCCGTTGTCTTACCGTAGCCGATAGGGGCTTCAATAACGGTCAGCAGATAGTCGAACATACTTTCTAAAGTGCGGTTGACGCGCTCCCTTTTCAACGCTGTGCGTTTTTTCATCGTGTGCGCCTTCTTTCCCGGATATGCTTAGATTTGTTCGGGGGCTGTTTAGCGGCATCGTTAGGCCATCAACTATATCAAATAATCTGCCTTAATTATATCGCGGCTGCGGATAGATTCAAGAAAAATTTCATGCAATATCCTGTGTTTAAGGCGGGTTGCCCGTACAGAAACAAAACCTCCGGTTTTCTCTGGCGGACAGTTCAGAAAGTCCAGACCGATATGATATAATAGAAAAAAATGTAAGATGTGAGGTGCAGCGTTCAATGGGGGAAATAAAAACTGTATTGATTGAAAACAAATACAGCAAGCCTGAAATTAATCGGTATTTGATTTCCCGTCAGCACTTGCATCAAAAATTGAACCGTTCATTGACGGGCAAGCTTACTATAGTAATAGCTCCAGCGGGCTACGGCAAGACTACCGCTGTCATAGATTGGCTTAGGAAATGCGACCTGCTTTCGGCATGGCTGTCGGTGGATTCCTACGACAATAACCCGATGCAGTTCTGGCGATATGTCTGTACTGCACTGGATAGTATTTCCGGCGGCATAAGTAAAGAAACGGAATATGTTTTTTCTTCTCTGGAGTTGATGAAAGCAAATATACATATCAACATCCTCATCGATCGGTTGTCGGAGGTTCAATCGGACTTCCTTCTTGTGCTGGATGATCTTCATTTGATTACCGACTCCGCCATTCTGGAGGGGCTATCCTATCTCATTGACTATCTGCCACCAAAAATGCACCTGGTTTTCATCAGCCGGTCGGAGCCCGAACTGAACCTGGCAAGGCATAAAATCAAAGGGCAGGTACACAGGCTGGACAAAGAAGACCTACGCTTCGGAGAGGAAGAAATCCTCAGCTTTTATCAGGTGAGGGGCTATACGCTTGAGAACGACGATGTAAAAAAGGTTGAGAATTATACCGAAGGGTGGGCAGCGGCGATGGTTGCAGTCGCCATGTCCATGGAGGATGGGGGAGGTACTAATGACGCCATTGCCGCCCTCACACGGTCCAGCCGCGATATAGAGCAATATCTTAAAGATGAAGTGATCAGTGCTTGGCGGTCGGAAAAACAGGCCTTTGCCATGAAAACCTGTATTCTCAATACGATTCGTGAATCTCTGTGCGATGCTGTCACCGGTGACAATAACGGACACCGGATGCTGAAAGAACTGGGTGAAGAAAACGGCTTCCTTGTAACTCTGGATGAGCAAAAACAGGAGTACAGATACCACCATCTATTTAAAAACATTCTTTATAAACTCCTTTCGGAAACTTTGCCTGAGGAAATCGCAAATCTGCACATCAGAGCCGCCTGCTGGTTCAGGGAGAACGGCTTTATATCAGATGCCATTGATCACTTGCTGTGCGGCAATTCATACCATGAGGCCTTTGAAATGATAGAACACAGGATTGACCATTTGATCAACAGAAACGATTTCGGCTTGCTGCTTTCGTGGATAGATCGGCTGCCGGCAGAGTACAGGGATAGAAGCTTCAAAATAGCTGTGATTTATGCTGTGTATTATGCTGAAATGGGGCGGTATGAATTATCGAAGCAATGGATTACCAAGATGAAAGCTTTAAAGGATGACAATCAATATGCCTACAGCTACGAGTGGAAAAGCTATAGCCGGACTGTATGCAATATGGTTGAAGCCAACCTGCTTGTCAGAGAAGGCAATGCCGAGTACCTGTCACTACTCTTTTCGGCGGCTGAGACGGATGGGGGCAGGTATTATAAAATGCCTGAATATAATGATTTCAATACGGCAGATGTCTACTTTTACCGTTGTCCAATCAACGTGTTGACAGGCTTGTTCAGGGAAGCTCCTGACAAATACCGCAGGATGACCGATAGCTACAGGGGGATGATTTCGAAAAATCCCGGGTATGCGCCTTTGGGAATCGGAGAATATCTGTATGAAAACAACCGGCTGGAGGAGGCCCTTCCCTACCTGCTCAAGGCGGTAGAGGAAGCGCGGGAAGTAAACTGCCTCGGCACTCTCGTCCCGGCCATGGTGGACATTGCACGAATTAAACGGGCAGACGGAGATATTTCTGGCGCTTTCGCCGTCCTGGAGGAATGCGAGAGACAGCTCCAGGGCAGCGGAAGAACACACTGGGTATATTTGCTCCACGCCTTCCGGTGCAGGCTTTTTATTGATAGAGGAAACACAGATATGGTGCGGGAATGGTTTTTCTCCAGCAAGCTCAATATATTTACGGAGCTCAACAGGATCAGGGAATTCGAACTGATCGTTCATGCAAGGGTTTTGATATTGCTGAACCGTATGCAGGATGCCCAACTTCTTCTCCAAAGGCTCCTTGCGTTCACCGAGGACAACAGGAGGCACCATAGCCGGGTGGAGGCGCTTAATATTCTGGCGCTGCTTGCTTTCAGGAATAATCATGCGCTGCTTGCTTTGAAATATATGAATGAGTCGCTAGGCATCGGCTTAAGGGAAGGTTATGTCAGAAGCTATTTGGATGAATTGTCCCCCATGGCGCAGATACTCCGTGCTTACGTTAAATCAAGAGGGAAGCGGCCTGAAGGGAATCGCTCGGAAGAGCGGAAGGCATTTGCCGCAAGCCTGTTGAAGCAGATGCCTGCCAGCCTGCTGCAAACCCTGGAGACGCGTGACGAAGTTGCAAGGGAAGTAGCCGAGGGAGTCCTGGAACAGTTCACGGTACAGGAAAAAAAAGTGCTGGAGCTTATGATGAATGCGGCTACAAATCAGGAAATCGGTGAGAAACTGGGCATCGGCCTTAGAACCGTCAAAACACATACCGGAAATATATACGGCAAGCTGGGGGTGAAAAACCGCGCCCAGTGTGTAAAAATCATCCGGGAACTGACGCTTTTAAATCACAGTCTTATGGACAAAGACAAGTAAGATAAACTCATACACGGGATAGGCGCAAGACAGGCGCGTATTTTTTTATGGGTCGAGGCTTAAGGTGCGTTCTTTTAGAACGCACCTCATTTTGTCGTACTTTGGTACGATGCAAAAAATATCGATATATGTTAACTTTTCAATGATAAATAATAGGCTTTTCAAGGGGTGAAAAAATGATAAAAAAGATGAAAAAATCATTTTCCTCATTTTTGCCGATGCTGCTGTCCATAGCACTGATGTTTGCAAGCCTGCCGATCACCGCACAGGCAGAGGGAGGCACCGGCACGACAGGCATCTGGATGTGGAAAGTGCTTGAAGACGGAACGCTGTCCATCACCGGCTGTACAGCACCGTCCGGCGACCTGACGCTTCCGGAATCGCTGGATACAGGCTCCGGGCCGGTGACCGTCACAAGGATAGAAAGCAACGCCTTCAAAGTAACAAACCCTATTTTCTTTCCTTCGCGGATTAAAACCTTTGTCATGCCCGACAGCGTGACGAGTATGGGCGACAATGCCTTCGCAGAGTGCAACAGCTTAACCTCCGTAACGCTCTCCTCGAACCTCTTGAATATCGGGGCTTCGGCGTTTTCCAATTGCTCCGTACTGACGAGCATTACGATACCTGATTCGGTCGAGAGCATCGGCAGCGCTGCCTTCTCAAACTGCAGTGGTCTTGTCAGCGTAACCCTGCCGGATAACGCCGGTTTTACCGCCATACCGGAAAAGCTTTTCTGGGGAGACGGTAGCCTGAAAACGACTAATATCGCATCTTTAACTCATATTACATCCATCGGCAGCAGAGCTTTTATCGATGCGGGTATTGAGAGTATGATACTCCCGGATTCGGTTACCGAAATCGGCGCCGGAGCTTTTGAGGCCTGCCGGTCTCTTGAGAGCATCACGTTGCCGGATAATGCCGGCTTTACTCATATACCGGACAATATGTTCAGCCAATGCAATGCTCTGGAAAGCATCCTGATCCCGAAAAGCGTGACGTCCATCGGAGCATTTGCGTTCGAGGGCTGCTACGAGCTGGCCGATATCACTGTCGATGCAGATAACATGCAGTTTTCCAGTGAGAACGGCGTATTGTACAATGCCAGCAAAACACTTTTGATCTTTCACCCTGCCGGCCGTTCGGGAGAACTAGACATTCCGGACAGTGTTACGAAAATAGGAGAGTACGCATTTCTCGATTCCGCTCACCTGACCGGAGTCAGCATTCCTGATGGCGTTACGGAAATCGGCAACTACGCCTTTATGAATTGCAGGAATACAGAACTGAACAGAATCGATCTTCCTGAAAGCGTTAAGAGCATTGGCGCCAACGCGTTTCAGGGATGTGGCGGTCTGACTTGTATAAATATCCCAGAGGGTGTTGAGGTAATCGGTCCGTACACATTTACTTCTTGCGGAAGGCTGTCGGATGTATCTCTTCCTGACAGTCTTGAGGGTATCGGTGACTTCGCATTTTTGGGCTGCGACAGACTTAATGAGGTGACCATTCCGAGAAATGTGACAAGCATCGGCAGCTTCGCCTTCTCTTCCTGTACAGGATTGACGAAAGCGGTCATCCTCGGCAACAGCACTACCTTTGGAAGTGATGTCTTTAAGTATGCTACGGCTATTAAAAATACAGCAATCCCGAGTAACGGCATCTATGGCTTTGCCGGTTCAACAGCACAAGCATACGCACCGGCAAACGGCATCACATTTCACACATTGTCTACCGTCTCCTTTGAAACCGGCGCAGGCTCTGCGGTTCCAGATATCATAACCGTGGCGGGAAGCATAATTTCAAAGCCCGCCGTGCCAACGCTCCCGGGGTATATCTTTGGAGGCTGGTTTAAGGATGTGGCATGCGCTGAGAAATGGATTTTCGACAGTGATACTGTCGACGGTGATATGACGCTGTATGCAAAATGGACGGCTCTTACTCCCACTGAGCCGGGTGCCACAGGCGTAACTGATATCTGGTATTGGATGGTACTGGACGATGGGACGCTGTCCATCACCGGCTGCACGTACGGCTGGTTTGAGGATTTAAATTTAACGGTGCCGGCTTCGCTGGATACAGGTTCCTATGGTATACTGCCGGTAACCGGCATAGGGGACGAGGCGTTCAACGGACGTACGCGCCTTATGAGCATCACGCTGCCCGACAGCCTGAAAAATATAGGAGATCGTGCTTTCGGCGGATGCTCGGGGCTGACCGGCATCACGTTGTCAGCAGGTCTCACAAGCATTGGCGAAGAAGCGTTCAACGCTTGCCAGGGGCTTACCGAAATCACGCTGCCCGATGGACTGATAAGCATTGGAAACAGCGCATTCTCCGCCTGTTATAACCTTAAGACCATAGTAATGTCCGATACCATCACCAGCGTAGGCCGCGAAGCCTTTGCCAGCTGCGGTGCACTTAGCGGCGTGACGCTTTCGGAAAATCTCGCAAGCATCAGTGACCGGATGTTTGTATATTGCATGGCTCTTGAGGACATACACATTCCCGCCGGCGTGGAGTCCATTGGTGCACTTGTTTTCCAGGGCTCCGGTCTGAAAAGTATCGTGATACCGGATACTGTCACCAGCATTTCCTCCTATGCTTTTCAAGGCTGCTCAAGCCTCGGGAGCGTTACACTACCCGATAACGCCGCCTTCACCAGTATTCCGGAGGGTCTTTTCTTCGATTGCACGGCTCTCAAAAATGTTACCATACCCTCACAGGTTACTTCCATTAGCTCTAACGCATTTTACAACTGCGGCTTTACAAGCTTTGTCATACCTGCAACAATTACCGAAATAGGTAAAAGCGCTTTCCAAAACTGTAAGAGCCTTGCGAGCGTTACACTGCCTGACAACACCGATTTTACCCATATTCCGGCCAGCCTTTTCTTAAGATGCACCGACCTGCAGAGCATTACTATTCCTCCGCAGGTTACCTCCATAGGCCAATCAGCTTTTGGTGAATCAGGGCTTACAAGCATCACGATACCCAGAAAGGTTTCAAGCATTGGCGGTTATGCATTTAGGGCTTGCCCTAACTTGACTGCCATTAATGTTGACGCAGACAATACCTATTTCGCCAGCCAGGACGGGGTGTTGTACAATATCGGCAAAACCGAGTTGATTTCCTATCCTGGCGGGCTGTCAGGTGTGTTCAGCATACCGGAAGGGGTTTTGACGATCGGCAAAGCCGCATTTGCCGGCTGTGAAAAACTGACTGAAATCACGATGCCAAACAGCCTTGCCAGCATTGACGACTATGCATTCGATGAGTGTGCGAGGCTGAAAAAGGTGATCATATTAAGCAGAAACGCTTTCTTTGGAGACGAGGTCTTTGGTGGTACCGTAATTAATGAAGACGGTATCTATGGTTTCAGCGGTTCCACGGCTCAAGCTTTTGCTGAGTTAGGCATCCCGTTCCACACCATAGTGGACATGAAAGCTGTCGCCGGAATTACGCTTCCTGTCAGAGGTGCGGCTCCGGTGACAACCATAACCGAGACGGCACAGTACACCGGAGACATTACATGGAACCCTGCACATAACCTGTTTGCGGCAAGCACAGTTTACACAGCAGCCATCACCCTGACGCCGAAAGCGGGCTATACCCTGACTGGTGTAGGTGTCAACTTCTTTACGGTAGCAGGCGCAACCTCTGTAAGCAATCTCGCCAATTCGGGAGTAATAACTGTGGTTTTTCCGGCAACGGGAGCATCGCAGAATAACAACGGAGACTCTGGCAGCGGTAGTGGCGGCGGAAGCAGCGTTCCTGTTGTGCCCGCACCAACTTATACTGCAATTGTCAAAGGGACTGATACAGCAGGTAACGGTATTCCGGAAACCACTCTGCCGGTCACTGTTGATATAAATGCAGGGAGTGCAGCGATAGATGCAGGTTCCCAGCAGGGAAGTATTATCGCAGGCGGAGGAACTGCGGTTATCACTGTACCCTCCATACCCGGGGTAACTTCCTATACACTGGGTATCCCGGTTGCTTACCTGTCCACGCCCGACGGTGAAGGTACTCTGACCTTTAACTCCGATACAGGCAGGATCACCCTGCCGGCGGATATGCTGGCGGGAATTGCGGGAGCAGAAGGGAAGAAAGCGGAAATAACCATCGGTCAAGGCGATAAATCCGGACTGCCAGAGGCGGCAAAATCAGCCATAGGCAACAGACCGTTGATACAGCTTGCAGTGACCCTGGACGGAGAAGCAGTAGAATGGAACAACCCCCATGCGCCGGTTAAAATATCCATACCCTACACACCGACAGCAGCCGAGCTTGCGAGTCCTGAAGGTATCATCATCTGGTACATCGACGGCAGCGGCAAGGCAGTATCAATACCTAATGGGCATTATGACCCCACCGGCACCGTGACCTTTTCCACTACCCATTTCAGCTACTATGCTGTGGGCTACACCAAAGTGAGCTTTATGGATGTATCGGCAAGCGCATGGTATAGCAAGGCAGTGGGTTTTATCGCAGCAAGAGGCATCACTGCAGGAATAGGCAATGGAAATTTCAGCCCCGGCGCAATGCTGACCCGCGGCGAATTCCTTGTAATGATGATGAAGGCCTATGGGATAGCCCCTGATACAAACCCGAAGGATAACTTCTCGGATAGCGGTAACACCTATTATACCGGCTATCTGGCGGCAGCAAAGAGATTGGGCATATCGGGCGGTATAGGTAATAATATGTTTGCACCGGAAAAGGAGATCACCAGACAGGAAATGTTCACACTTTTGTATAATGCGCTAAAGGTAATCAATAGGCTGCCGCAGGGCGATACGGGAAAATCGTTGTCAGCCTTTAGTGATGCAGGACAGATTGCCTCCTATGCAAAGGATGCCATGACCTTGATGGTCCAGACGGGAATCGTCAACGGCAGCGGTGGAAAGCTTTCTCCGAGGGCAACTACAACTAGAGCGGAAATGGCACAGGTGCTCTATAGTCTATTGTCAAACTAGTCTTATAAATTTTAAGCCATAAACATAACACAAAGCCAGCATTTTGCTTTCACAAGCGGAGTGCCGGCTTTTTCTCTATTATTTTTGCGTGAAATGTGATATATAATATGTAACCCAATCCTTTTTTTAATCATTTCTCTAATATCATCCTGATCGAAAGGGACATTCCTATGCTGAAAAAATCCCAAAAAAATCAGGTACAAAAGAATCAATACAGAATTTTTACCTCTCAAAAGAAGATTATTATCTACTTTTTTGTCACTGTGATCATTGTTTTCGCCACATTCAACTCGGTGTTTTACAAACTCTATTCCTCCAATATCAGACAAATCGTCATCAACGAAAGTAAAAGCGTTGTCGCAAAAACCAATGAATTTGTCAATAGAACCCTGGAGGGTATGGAATATGTTGCGGATATCGTCCAAAACAATCCGACCATTCAAAAAATCCTGGGCATCTACCCCGAGAATACCGTTACCCGATTAACAATGTACCGGGAGGCTTGTGAGACTATGCAGGGCATTGCAACCAATTCAATAGGCAGCGCCGACTCAGTGGATTTGTACATAAATTGGGATGGAAACCTGGTTACCTCGGATTACGGCTTGTTCTCCTCGTTAAAATGGGCTGATAAGAAGTACTATGATATTCTCCAAGAAACTGATACTCGCGTGCTTTTGACTGATGCCTACCGGAAGAGCCTGACTTTTATTATAAACCGCAACTATGAGCAGATCACCCTGGTAAGACCCATCTATTTACTCTCAGAGGGTAAAAAAGCCGGAGTATTAGCCATCAATATAGATAAATATGATCTGAAGACCATTATAAAGGGCAATAACTTCTCTGGCAGTATGATAGTGGATGATCAAAATCATATACTTGTAGAAACGCTTCCTGATAAAAATATCTTTACCCCTGAACAGGTAAGTGCCATCAACGCACTCATAGAAGGCCCGGAAGGTGTTAAAACTATTACCCTGGACAAAAAGGAATATATCATTGTATATGAAAGATCCTCTTATACAGGGTGGCGTTATGTGTCCATTGTTCCTGCCAATACATCCAACGCGCAAATGTCCGGACTTCGGGATACCATTTTATTGCTTTTCTTTATTATGAGCTCAATTTCCGCTATTCTGCTGATAGTGCTTCTTTCAGAAAAGGTCTATCGGCGTCTCAGAAAACTGGTTAAATCCATGGAAGAGGTAGAAAACGGTAATTTGGATGTAACAATCAGGCATAGTGAGCATGATGAATTTGGTTTTATGTATTCGAGCTTCAACAATATGGTGACAAAAATCCGCAATCTCTTTGAGGAATTATACGAGCAGAGGATTCTTCAGAAGGAGGCTGAATTAAAGCTTCTTCAATCCAAAATAAACCCTCACTTTATTTATAATATCTTTGACAACATGAACTGGCTCATTCAGCTTGAGCGATATGATGAGCTGGAAGTATTGGTTGATTCGGTATCGAATTATTTCAAGAAGAGTCTTAATGCAGGCAAGGATTTTATCAAGGTATCCGACACTCTTGATCAGCTTCAAAATTATGTGACGATACAGCAAATGCGCTTTAAGAATCGTTTTACCTGTGACTTTGATTTTGACAGCGATATTATGGATATGCTTATTCCCAATTTTATGCTCCAGCCCCTTTTGGAAAATGCCATCTGCCACGGAATTGAACCCAAAACCGAGAAAAGCATAATACTGGTCAAAGGCATAAAAATCGCTGACAGAGTCTTTTTTACCATTGAGGATGATGGCGTGGGTATCAGCAATAAGAAAATTCAGGATATCATATGCTACCTCAAAGGTGAGAAATCTGAATCAGAAAATTTCTTTGCCCTTGCGAATATCAATAAGCGTATCAAAATCCATTATGGGGATGAATATGGTCTTACTATCAAAAGTACGGAAGGCGGAGGAACGAAGGTAACCGTCTTTATTCCTTCCGATCCTGTCTTAAAACCGGAGGTAAAGGCATGTTCAAAATGATTATAGCCGATGATGAACAGACTATTCTGGATGGAATCAAGGAGAGCATTGACTGGTGGGGTCTGGATGTCCATGTGATCGGCACAGCCTTGAATGGAGTGGAAGCATTGGAAATGGCAAAAATGCACCGCCCCGATATCATGATTACCGATATCCGCATGCCGGGCTTGAATGGATTGGAGCTAATAAGCGAGCTGAAAAAAATTCGGCAGGATATCAAGATCATTATCATAAGTGCCTATGAGCAGTTTATTTATGCTCAGGAAGCTATTTCACTGGGTGTTATTTCTTTTCTGACAAAGCCCATTAAAAAGCAGAAGATTATTGATGAAGTCATAAAAGCCCGTGATCTCATAACAGAGGAAAGGCGGCAAAAAGAAAATCTGGACAGACTTGAGGATATTTATTTAAGCAGCCTGCCTACATTGCAGGAGTATTTTCATAATAAGCTTATTATGGGTAAAACAAAGCTCTTGGGTGATTACAAAAAACAGTTTTCCGCTTATGGCATTGATATTGATGATGTCAGCACCGGTGTTATGGTCTTTACCCTGGATAATATGGAAAAAACCTCAGAGGACTTTTTTGAAAAAAGCATACAGATTATTCTGCTACGAATTGCTGAAATGATCAAGCAGCTTTTGCCATCGGAGTTCAAGCGGACAGTATTCCAGAGCTATAACAATGAAGTGGTGGCCATCTACAATACACCGACGGATCATATGGAGGCTATCCAGGCTGTATCAAAAGCTGCAGAGTCAATTAAAAACAATCTGAGAAGGGAGACCGGTATATCTGTAAGTGCCGGAATAGGAAGTATTTACCCCTCAATAAAAGATGCCGCATTATCATACCAGGAGGCGATCAAGGCGCTTAATTACCGATTGGTTTATGGGAATAATGCCGTATTGTGCATCAATCATATTGAAATGAAGGAAATGAAATCCTTTCCTTTAAATGACCTTAATGACACTCTGACCAATGTACAGAATGTGCTCTGGACCGGAAAAGCAGACGAGGTCATGCACATTATACAGAAAATGCTGAACGGATTAACGCTGAATAAGAATATTCCCTATTATTACATACAGCAGGTCTTTTGCCAGCTCCTTTCAGCGCTTTTAAGGACCATTTATGAAATGAATATTCAACCGGAGGATATATATGGAGAGCCCGTGCACTTATATGGCGAGCTGTTTAAGAAGCATACCCTTGATGAGATAACATCGTGGTATCAGGACCTTATTGAAAGGACCTGCGCATCTATTAACCGTAAAAAGTCCATGAGGGCAAGTCATGTCATAGATTCTGCCGTCACTTATATTAAGAAAAATTGCAAAAAGGACATATCCCTAAGTGATGTGGCTGAACATGTCCATTTAAACCCATCCTATTTAAGCAGGCTTTTCAAGGAAGAAACAGGGATCCAATTTATTGAATATGTACGTAATACAAAGATGGATGTGGCTAAAGAATATTTAAGAAGCAGCAACAAAAAAATATATGAAATCTGTGAAGAGCTTGGCTATCAAAATGTACAGTACTTTACCTCTGTTTTTAAAAATGTAGTGGGAATGACACCGGTTGAGTATAAAAAGCTGGGAAGATCGTAGTATTAGTGAGAACCGGATGGCTCTGCTAAATATTCGACGTTTTTTACTGCATTAAGGCAGTATTTAGGCCCTTCATGATTTGTTACGGATACCCTGTCAAAGGAGATGCCTTCAACATTACAACAGAATATTCCTCTTTTTGCCATAGGTTCAAGGTCCTCCATCATAGCCGGTATTTGAGGTTCAACGTTTTCTGCCATGGAAATTAAAACATTCTGAAAGGTAATCTGAGAGATGGGGGCTTCAGGAAGTCCATAAAGAAAGGCAGCCGATGAATGGGAATTTTTAGCGGTCAGGTTGCTAAAATAAATATTTCTTATGATGGGTGTGTCTGGGGTTACCGGATGAGGATTTTTATCAGATACGACTTTCTCCTTACCGCCTTCGCCGCAAAAATAAAAGCAATTTATGACTATGGGGCAAAGGACGTCCTGCATGATAACCGTGGAAACATGAATGTCTTCAACAACACCTCCGCGACCTCTCCGGGTTTTTATTCTGATACCCCTGTCGGTGCCTTGAAAAATACAATTGGAAATAATAACGTTCTTAACGCCACCGCTCATTTCACTGCCGATTACGACCCCTCCGTGCCCATGAACAAGGGTGCAGTTTGAAATAATAATATTTTCGCACGCTACTCTGTAGCGGCTCTTTTCAATGCCGGACTTTAGGGTAATGCAGTCATCACCTACATCCACATGGCAATTGGTGATCCGCACATTTTTGCACGAATCGGGATTGATACCGTCGGTATTGGGCGAATCGGCCGGATTCCGTATTTTAACATTGTTTATGGTAATATTACTGCTTCGTATGGGATTGATGGTCCATGCCGGTGAATTGACACATGTCACATTTTCAATTAAAATCGATTCGCTTTCTTCAAAGCTGATGAGGCGGGGACGGGGGTAATCAAGTATTTTATTGCGGAAGGCCCCCCACCAGCAGGCTCCTTGCCCGTCAATAATACCGTTGCCTTCAATGGATACATTGTAAATACCCTTACCGTAAATCATAGGCATATAAACAAGATTCTCAGAACCTTCCCATCTTGATTCAATAACAGGGTATACAAGCATATCCGTACTGAAAACCAATCGTGCCCCCGCATCCAAATAAAGACGTATATTACTTTTTAATTCGATAGGACCCGTAAGAAACGTACCTGATGGAACAAATACTGTCCCGCCTCCTTTGGACACGCAGGTCTCAACAGCGGACTGAATAGCCGCGGAACAAAAGGTTTTTCCATCAGGCTTGGCACCAAATGACATAATGTTTATAAACAAAGCCCCTAAAGCATCATAGGACATTGAATCATCCTTTCGGTACTTTTGTTAATGCTTCTAAATAGCTATGCTCAACACTGGCCAGCAGAAAAGGACCATATCCTTTATAGTCATTAGTTGCAACGGGTTCACTAAAATAATAGGCAAGAGAACCATTCCGATAGGGGTTTCCACCCAGACCAGCCACGCTGCAGACGCTTTTAAGGCTAATAAATCCCTGATCATCTTTTTCGACAAATTGTCTGAGAATGCCGTTATAAGCTCTTTCTGCTGAATCCATGAAGCTCGTATCCAGATAACCCATCCGAACACCCTTATAAAGGGCATAAGTAAACATGCATGAAGCAGAGGCTTCCAGATAATTACCCTCTTCTTTTGCCCGGTCCAGAACTTGAAACCAAACACCAGAGTCTTTATCCTGAACTTTTTCGAGGGCCTCTGCTATGGATTTTAATATCTGAAGTATGGGAGACCTTCCGGGGTGTTCCATGGGGAAATAATCTAAAATATCTACTAATGCCATCATATACCAGCCGACGGCCCTTCCCCAAAAGTGAGGCGAACACCCGGTTTCATCATTTGACCATTTCATTCCTCTGCTTTCATCCCATGCATGATAAAGTAGGCCGCTATAGGGGTCACGGGTATGCTCTCCCAAAAGGACAATTTGATTAAGGACATCGTCATAGGCCTCGGTTTCATTAAATATACCTGCATATTGGGCATAGAAGGGGGAGCTCATATATAGCCCATCCAGCCACATCTGGTGAGGATAAATCCCCTTGTGCCAGAAGCCGCCGCTATGGTTTCTGGGCTGTTTTATTAGTTGCTCATGGAGTGAATGAGCTGCAATACGATATTTTTCTTCATTGGTTTTCTCATAAAGGAAAAGAAGTGTTCTGCCTGGATTGATAAGATCCAGATTATATTCATGCCGATCGTAGCCCTTGATGGCTCCGTCTGACTCAATAAACCGGTCCATTTGCTCTTTTATGTAATAAAAATATTGGATGTTACCGGTTTGGTGATAAACAGCTTCAATGGCCTTCAGAATAAGTCCTAGCTCATAGCACCATTTTTCCATGTATTTTGAATGTCTGGATATGGCGGATTCTGCTATTTTCTCTGCCCATTTTATTTCTTTTTCATGCATGATAAACCTCACAAAAAAGCAAGCTTTTTAATTTTTTGAAGACTTAACATCACTTAGACAGCCGTTTTTGTTGTTCCATGCAGACAAACTAATAGATAGCACTAGAAAGTACTCTTGATGTAGAATGTTATGTGCGAAAAGGGGTAAGACCATATATCTCTATTATATAACACAATAGCTCAGAAAGCTTTCCTTTTTTGCTTTTTATCTTAAAAATAATGTAAAAATTCACCCGCCGTTTTCAGGACTATTTGTCCTATTGAATGCTTCATACTGCTCAAGAACTTCAGGATGATCATCAATAAATTGAATAAATTTTTCAATGCTCATCAAGGTGTTGGCGCTGATGTTATGTTCGATGAGTTCCGTTTCTGTCAGCAAATTCTCTTTAATTCCAACTATTTTTAAGAATTTCTCCAGGATATTATGCCTTTTGAGAAGGAACTCACCAATCTTTGTCCCATTCTCGGTTAAAAAAATGATACCATACTTCTTGTAATCCACTAATCCAAGTTCAGTTAGCTTCTGGACCATTTTGGTAGCTGACGAAGGCTTTACATTAAGCAATTCTGAAAGGGTATTGATTCGTATATACCCTTCTTCCTGGATGCTCCTGCATATCATCTCCAAATAATCTTCCATGGCGGATGTTAAAAGCTTTTCTTCCTGATTAAGTAATTGATAACCTCGAACAGTATGGAATTCGTTCATATGCATGGTCGTCACATCCCTGCACTTAAAATCTATATATTTTCATTTGTATTCGTAACATGTGATTTTTATATTTCATATATTGGTCTAGAGAAACATTCTTTCTCTCCCCTCAAAATGATGAATGGGCACATGTCTTTAATACATGCAGGAGGTTTGTTTATATGGTTAATCCGGTTATTCCTTTGAATTTACTGCCCTTAGGCGGAAAAGCGAAAGTCAGAGCACTGACATCGGACGGCAATACACGCAGAAGAATGCTTGATCTGGGTTTGATTTCGGATACGATGGTGGAGGCACTTCAAAAGAGCCCTTCCGGTGATCCAACGGCCTATCATATTCGAGGGGCAGTCATTGCTCTGCGCCGCGAGGAGGCGAGTAAGATTTTGGTGGAAGTCAGTTAGGCGGGAGCAAATTGCAAGGAGGACTAAAAAATGGGCCTTACCAGTCAGTCGACAGGAATCGGGGTTCTTGAAAATGAACTCAAAATTGAGCGTTTAACCGCCGACGATAAAGTTATTGCGTTGGCAGGGAACCCGAATGTGGGGAAAAGCACAGTTTTCAACAGTCTAACAGGGTTGAACCAGCATACTGGCAACTGGCCGGGCAAAACGGTTAGCAACGCTCAGGGAAAGTACAGCTACAAGAACAGAAATTTCATTATGGTAGACATACCGGGCACCTATTCACTCATGGCAAATTCCGCCGAGGAAGAAGTTGCGAGAGATTTTGTATGCTTCGGCAAACCGGATGCCACGGTTATAGTGACTGATGCAACATGTTTGGAAAGAAATCTGAATCTGGTTCTGCAGACTTTGGAAATCACCGATAGGGTTGTGGTTTGTGTTAATCTGATTGATGAAGCTAAAAGAAAGAAAATAAGCATAGATTTTAAAGCACTTTCCTTATCTCTGGGCGTGCCGGTTATTCCGACCAATGCCCGAAGCAACAAGGGGCTGGATGCTTTGATTGACGCAGTTTGTGAAGTGGCCGACAAGAGAGTTGCTACAAACCCTGTCAGGATCACGTATGAAGAACCGGTTGAACAGGCTGTTAAAATGCTTGAGGCCAGGATTTGGGAGCTTGTGGACATCAAGCTCAATAACCGGTGGGTTGCACTTAAGCTCCTGGACGGAGATAAAACCCTCATGGAAGCCATGAATAAATATCTGGGATTTGATCTTTTAGATGATCAGGAACTCATGGGATTACTTGGCTCAGCTAGAAAATATCTTGAGTCCAAGGGCATTGAGGTTGATCAGCTTCGAGACAAAGTTGTATCCAGGCTGATAGGTCTTTCAGAAGAGATTTGCCGTGGTGCCGTCACTTTCGAAAATAAGCTGTATAATCTTACAGATAGAAGAATAGATAGAATTGCCACATCAAGAATCTTTGGCATACCTATCATGTTAAGCCTGCTGGCTGTGATATTCTGGCTGACCATCGAAGGTGCCAATGTTCCATCAGGTATTATTGCAGATTTTCTTTTCGGCATTGAAGGGTATATGACAGATTTTTTCGTTTCATTAGGTGCTCCTGACTGGCTCCATGGCCTTTTAGTATTGGGTATATACCGTACACTGGCGTGGGTTGTTTCGGTAATGCTACCGCCAATGGCAATATTTTTCCCCTTATTCACTCTCCTGGAGGACCTGGGGTACTTACCGAGAATTGCGTTCAATATGGATAATTTCTTTAAAAAAGCCTGTGCCCACGGAAAACAAGCCTTAACCATGTGCATGGGTTTCGGATGCAATGCTGCCGGTGTCATTGGCTGCAGAATAATCGACTCACCTCGAGAACGTCTGATTGCAACATTGACTAATGTTTTTGTTCCCTGTAACGGCCGTTTCCCCACACTCATCGCCATTTCCTCAATCTTCATCGGAGGCACAGTGGGCGGAGCGTTCCAGTCCATTATATCCACTTTGGCTTTGACTGGAATTGTTCTCTTTGGTATCCTGATGACCTTGCTGGTCTCAAAAATCCTGTCAAAAACAATACTTAAAGGGCTTCCATCATCCTTTGCACTGGAATTGCCACCTTATCGAAAGCCTCAGGTGGGCAGAATCATTATTCGTTCCATATTTGACAGGACGCTCTTTGTTCTGGGCAGAGCCATTGCCATTGCGGCGCCCGCAGGACTGATCATTTGGCTGATGGCCAATATCACAGTGGCAGGTGCCAGCTTGCTTACTCATGGTGCCAACTTTTTTGACCCCTTTGCAAGGCTTTTGGGAATGGACGGCTATATTCTGATGGCTTTCATTCTCGGTTTGCCCGCCAATGAAATTGTGATTCCTATTATTATCATGAGCTATATGGCTTCTGGTTCCATATTGGAATTGGAAAGGCTGGAAGATTTAAAGCAGCTATTGGTTGCAAATGGATGGACCTGGCTGACCGGTGTATGTGTGATGCTGTTCTCACTGATGCACTTTCCTTGCGGCACTACCTTATGGACTATCCGAAAGGAAACACAAAGCATGAAATGGACCCTTATTTCGTTTGCCATACCTACAATAGCGGGAATCATGATCTGCTTTATTGTGGCAAATGGGGTACGTCTATTGGGACTCGTTTAAAAACACTTCTATGGTATAAAAACAATCATGCTTTCGGGAGAATTTGTACTTCGTATGCATGATTGTTTTTTTTATTGATTTGGAGTAAAATGACAACAATCGAAGGGAGGATCAACCATGAAAGTAACGCAAGAGAATATTTGTCAAGCGATAGCTGAGTTGGGAATTTCAAATAGGGTTATTTGCCTGCATTCGTCATTAAAGTCATTCGGGCATATTGAAGGCGGGGCTGCTGCTATCATTAATGGGTTTCTTGAACAGGGTTGTACTGTTTTGGTCCCAACATTTTATTATGATGCCATTGTGTGTCCTCCTCCCGGAAACAGGCTGGAGCAGAATGGATGCGATTATTCTGTTTTACCCGAGGTTGAAGATAAAAACATTATTCCATATAGCCCGCAGTCTGATTATATAGTCAAAGATATGGGGGCCATCCCTGCCGGGGTATTAAGAATGGAAGGCAGCTTAAGGGGTAATCATCCCATTAATTCACTTTCTGCCATAGGCCCGTTAGCAGAGGACATTATCAGGTCTCAGAAACCTCTGAAGGTGTATGGGCCCTATAGAAAAATATATGAATTAGGCAATGCTTCTATTGTACTGATGGGGGTCGACTTTACAAAAACAACTCCAATTCATTATGCAGAACAGCTTACAGGCAGAAGACTTTTCAGAGCATGGGCTAAAATTTCTGACAACACAGCTCAGGAGACCGAAGTGGGGAGCTGTTCAGAGGGATTTAACAACCTGGAGCCCTATTTGACTGATGAGGAAAAAACCATCATGGTCGGTGAAAGCAAATGGAGAATTTACTCATTCAATGATTTTATTGATAAAGCCGTATCTGTCATAAAACAAAATCCGTTAATAACTCATTGTGATGATAAAAATTGCATTCGGTGTAATGATGCGGTAAAAGGTGGCCCGCTTTTTGCGAAGTGAAGTGACTACTGATTGATTGGGACATGCTCATCAGGACCTGGCTCAGAAAGGGATTATGAACACCATGAAGTCCAGTATCTCTTCAAAAAAACAGATTGTTCTTATTATGATGATTTTTATTATCCCGTTTACACTTTTCTTGACCGCCTATAACTTCATGACGGTAAATATCCTTAATAGCAGAATTGCACAAACGAATAGGGACAGAGTAAAGTTTTATCAGTCTTATCTCGAAGAGGACCTGCACAGTATTGAGAACTTTATGGCCAATCTCGTTGCAAACGATTCAAGCTATGGCAGGCTGCGGTATGAACTGACACCTCTCGATGCGCATTTGTATACCTACAGCATCATGCAAAAATACCGTGATATCATGTCGGCTAAGAGGATCATAGGAGGGCTGTTTATATATACGACCCAAAATGACCTCTATCGCAAGGTATTCAATTACAATTTACCTTCTGATGCGCGTGTAGAGGCTGAAAAATATCTTAAAAAGATTATTTTCGAAGAGGAGGATCTTGGCCTCAAGGGATGGTTTCCCGGCAAGATAGGGAATCAGTATTATCTATTTCGCATTCTCGGTGGAAACGGTACCTTCAGTATTTGCATGGTAGACTTCAACTTAATTGCCATGCCCGGCAATCAGGATGAGGAGGAGAATTATGGGTTTCTCTTCTATTCTTCCCAAGATGGTCTTCCCTTGATCTCAGTAGATAAAATTCAGAAAAGTGAAATTACTCTACGGAATGATGGCAGCGCTTACTATATCACAGGCAATAAACCTAAGTATCTGATAGTGCAGAGCTTTTCCGATTACAGTCATATCAATCTTGTATACGCCATGGCTTATTACGGGTTACTTATGGATCCCATGAACTTATCTCTTTTAGTTGCTTCAGTTGTGTTCATACTTCTTCTTTTAATCTGTTCCTATCTTTTAAAACGTTATTTCTTCACACCTTTGAACCACCTTGTAGAGACTATGGATCATATAAAAAATGGTAATATTGATGCAAAAATGAGCCCAAACAGTCGAATTGAAGAATTTCAACAAGTCAGTGGGACTTTCAATGAAATGATTGAACAGATCAAACAGCTTAAGATTGTGGCCTACGAGCAAACCCTTGAAGCTCAGCAGGCTAAACTGCAATTCCTGCAAATACAGATCCGACCGCATTTTTTCTTGAACTGCCTTAAGAACCTTTATGGAATGGCTCAAGCTGAAAATTACAAGCTGATACAGGAAATGATTTTGATCCTGTCCGATTATCTGCGGTCAATGTTTACGGATAGTACCGTCGTTGTTCCTCTTTCAACGGAACTTCACAATGTGGAGACCTACATCATGCTTCAACAGATGAGTATAGCCTCTCCATTGATGTGCACTATTGATGTGGACGAGGCGCTTCGAGATTTTCAGATACCTCCCCTGTCTGTTCTGACCTTTGTCGAAAACTCAATAAAGCATGGCTTGATCCCTCAAAGACCGCTGAAAATACAGATCAAGGTCAAGCTTCTCAAAAACGATGATGAGGAATATGTCAATATTACAATTATGGATAACGGCACGGGTCTCTCTGAGGAAATGCTCGATATCCTCAATAAAGACAATGATTTACAGACACCAACCCAGCATGTCGGTATAATGAATGTAAAACGCCGATTTGCATTGATTTATCAGAACAAGGTTATATTCATGTTTCGAAAATCCAATGGTTCGCTGGTAGAGATTTTCATCCCGTACCGGAAGGAATCGGGAAACTAAAGCTTATTCGCCTCATGTCATGCTTCAAACATATTTGGACAGGTATTAAGGAGGAAAGCCGTGGTAGTACTAGTAGTAGATGATCAAACCAACGTAGTCAGCGGAATTGTGTTCGGTGTGGATTGGAAAAGAATCAGTGTTGACAAAGTCTTAAAAGCTTACAATGCATTTGAAGCCAAAGAGATCCTTCAAGCTCATGAAATAGACATCTTGCTTTGTGATATCGAGATGCCTGTTGAGAGCGGACTTGACCTCCTGCGCTGGATAAAGGGGCAGCAAATGGATGTGGAATGCATCTTTCTCACAGCCCATGCGGACTTTGTCTATGCCAAGGAGGCTATCCAATTGGGCAGCTTTGACTATATACTCCAGCCGGTTCGTTATCAGGAGATTGAGGAAGCGATCATTCGTGCCTGGCAAAAGATACAGATGAGAAGGGAAATGAAGAAATACTATTCCTACGGCAAAATGCTATATCATGAAAAAGACCGGTTTGTGGATGCCTTGTTAAGAGACTGGTATACCTCTAAACAAATCAACGAGGCAGCCTTATTGGAAGACTTCGGGAGGTTCGGCATCCTTATCAAATCTACAAGCAGGCTGTATTTTGTGTTGTTATGCATCACCAAATGGATGGCCGGTGGAGAAAGCTGGGATGAAGGACTCTTGAAATTGGCTCTCAACAACATCGTTTCCGAGCTTTTTAGCCGTTATGGACAGAAAGTTCTTTTGTCACAAATCGGTAGAAATGAATTTGGGTTTATCATATATCCAGAGAACCATTTTATGATAGATGAGCAGGGCGTTGTAAGACAGCTGGATACACTCATCAATGTGTTTAACCGCCATATGGGCTGCAGTATGGCCTGTTATACCGGTGATTCATTAATTCCCGGAGAGGTTCCCGAAAGGGTAAGGGAATTAGTCCGCATGCGGGATGACAATGTTTCCCTGACCAGCAGGGTTTTCTTTCTGGGACACGAGTCAAAAACTACAGAAAGCATTGAGGAGTTTCAAAAAATAAAATGGTGGGGCAGCATGCTCATTAACCATAGCGCATCGAATGTCTATGCAGAAGCAGAGGCATATTTGAATAAACTTGCAGCTACAGGAAAATTGAGCGGGGGAGTTCTTAAAAGGTTTTATCAGGAGTTCATTCAAATGACCGCGGCTGTTTTTGAGCAGATGGGAGGTTCCATTAATGAAATATTCGCGGACTCTGAAATTTCGGATAAAGTATTACGTCCTTATGGGAGCATTGATGATATGAAGGCTTTTATCAGGTCGGTTACAGATTATTTTAATGAAGCTCCCGGAGATATCGGAAATGTCAAGAATCAAGTCAAACAGATTATTCATTATATCCGGGAAAACGTGGACAAGGATATTCGGCGAAGCGATATCGCCGAAGCAGTATTTCTGAACCCGAGCTATATATCGCGGCTTTTTAAGAATGAAACGGGTTATTCGCTCAAAAAATTCATCACACAGGAAAAGATGAGCATGGCACAGGCTCTGCTCAGAACAACCGAGCTTCCTATCAGTATGGTTGCCGCAAAAGTTGGATATTACAATTTCTCACATTTTTCTCAGACCTATAAAAACTATAAGGGAGTTACGCCTGCGGAAGACAGGAAAAAGTAGAAGGTAGGACTTGTAACAATTATAACAATTTAAGTCATGATAATGACAATGGGGGAGCGACTGGCTTTCAAAATGTCATTAAACCAACAATTCAGGGTACGAAATGGGTAGAGGGAAAATAGATCTCAGAATCATAATGGTAGTAACAAAATATTTAGAAATGAGGTCGTAAAAATGAAAGCAATCAAAAAAACTGCTACCCTTTTACTTACGGCATTTCTGGTTATCTCAATGATGACAGCGTGCGGCAACACCCAGGCAGCTGTACCGACAGACACCGCTGGAAGTGCTGTTCCTGCTACCCAAACAGGGAATACCCCCCAGGGCCAAAGCGTTCCTCAAGAGGAATATACCGTTAAAATAGTCTTCGTCGGAGATGCGACAACCGAGGCCTGCAATAAAGTGGCTGAAGCAGCCTCCAAAATAACGAAGGAGAAATTCAATACGAAGATCGAATTGGTCAGACTAGGCTACGGATCTTTTCTGCAGGAAGTCAATCTCATGCTTTCATCCGGCGAAAAGCTGGATTTAATGCCCAATTTCGCATACAATACGGCGACTGCCGCCAACAACGGCCAGATTCTTCCTCTGGACAACCTTCTTAAGGAATACGGGAAGGACATGCTTGATAAAATCAGTGAAGAGGACTGGCGCTGCGTAACAATAGACGGACAAATTTATGCGGTTCCCAACAACAAGGAGAAGGCTCAGGGCTTTGGAATAGCCATGCTGACTGAGATTCTTGACAAAATCAACTATGATGTTTCAAAGCTTAAAACGGATGCAGATGTCGAACAGTTGTTCAGAGCTGTCAAAGAAGCTTATCCTGATGTTTATCCACTTGTATCAGATAATGGTGGTATTGGGTACCTGATGGCCGCCAGGGATGAGCTGGGCGGAGATTTCGGATTACTGGAAAACCCGCTAACAGGAGACACCAAGGTTGTAAACTGGTATGAAACCGAAACCTATAAAAATATTATCAGAACCCGTTACAAATGGGCACAGGAAGGTCTGATCATGCCCGATGCCTCCACCAACACCGAAAATGCCGGAAGCCTTATCGGATCAGGTAAAGGATTTGCATACTATACGAATACCAAGCCCGGAATCGAGGCCGAATGGGCACGCAAGGTTGGCAAGGATATGACTGTTGTGGAATTAGTTTCTCCTTTCGCGACGACATCAGGTGTATCTAACCAATGGTATATTGCACATAACAGTGAAAAGCCCGAAAGAGCCATGCAGGTGCTCAATGAAATGTACATCAACCCGGATATGGCCAATCTTCTTGTAAACGGCATTGAAGGAGAGCATTACGTAGTTGATAAGGCAAACGGCGTTATTGATTATCCTGCCGGAGTAGATGCATCAAAAACAACATACACAAGCGTTGCGTGGGCCTGGCTGAACGAATTGATCACAACCCCTTGGAAAGCTGATGGTCCAAACATCTGGAAAGATACGATAAAATTCAATGAGACTGCAACTCCATCAGTGGCTAAAGGCTTTATGTGGAACAATTCCAATGTATTGAATGAAATCACTGCATGCAACAATGTAACCGCAAAATATACCACGGCTCTAGAATGCGGTTCCCTTGATCCGGAAACCACTATCCCCAAAATGAACCAGGAGCTCAAGGAAGCAGGAATAGAAAGAATCATCGCTGAAAAACAGGTTCAGTTGGACAAATGGTTGGAAACGAAAAAGTAACAGCCGGCTGATCAAGGAATGAACAAGTGGGCTGCTGCAAATGAAGCTGCGGCAGCCCACTTTATTCAAAACAACACCTGAAAGATTGGGGATATATATGATCCATGTTCTAAAAAAACTGGTCAGGCGTCATTTGCGTTTTATTCCGCTTTATCTCATGCTGCTCCCGGGAACCATCTACCTGTTTATCAATAATTACATTCCTATGTCCGGCATAGTCGTAGCCTTCAAGCAGTACAATTTTCAAAAAGGAATTCTGGGCAGCCGCTTTATTGGATTAAAGAATTTCGAGTTCCTGTTCAAAACAAAGGAAGCCTGGAAAATTACACGCAATACGATTGGTTACAATGCATTGTTTATTGTTTTGGGAACGGCTGTTGCCATTGCCGTTGCCATTCTTCTATATGAAATCCGTTCGGAGGTTGCCAAAAAACTTTATCAGACAGTTATACTGGTGCCCTTTCTGATTTCCATCGTAGTTGTGAGCTATCTCGTATATGGTTTTTTAAGCACAGAATCAGGTTTTATCAACAACAGCATCTTAAAGCCCTTGGGGCTTAGTAAGATTTTTTGGTATTCGGACCCGAAATACTGGCCGTTTATCTTAACAATAGTAAACTTATGGAAATATTTCGGATACAACTGCATTATCTATTATGCCACGCTGGTGGGAATTGACCGGGGGTATTATGAAGCAGCTGTTATTGACGGGTGCAGCCGCTGGCAGCAAGTTACGAATATTACACTTCCCTGTCTTAAGCCGACTATCACAATTCTGACGCTCATGGCCATCGGGAGAATCTTCTACTCCGATTTCGGACTGTTTTATCAAGTGCCCATGAACAGCGGGCCTTTAATTGACGTAACGAATACGATTGATACCTATGTCTACAGAGGTCTCATTGAACTGAATAATATCGGCATGTCATCCGCAGCAGGTCTTTATCAGTCCGTGGTCGGGTTTATTCTTGTTGTGGCTGCCAATTACGTCGTAAAGAAATACAGCGAAGAAAGCGCACTTTTTTAAAGGAGGGGGACTAAGCAAAATGGTCGAATCCAACAAGACTTTTCAAGTCGTTGCGCATATCATTATGATTCTGTTGTCTCTATTCTGCATTTTACCCTTTATCCTGCTTATTGTATCCTCTATAACCGGTGAGACCTCCCTGATTCGGAACGGATACTCCTTCATCCCTGAAGCTATTGATCTCTCAGCCTACAAGTATCTTCTTGTGGATTCAGGAAACATATTCCGAGGCTATGTAATTTCTGTATTTACAACTGTTATAGGAACAAGCATCAATCTGGTTCTGACCACTTTGTATGCATACCCTTTGTCCAGAAAGGATCTGCCAGGCCGGAGCATATTTTCATTTTTCCTTTTTTTCACCATGCTTTTCAATGGTGGACTTGTACCTACATATATCATGTGGACACAAACCTTTCATATCAAAAATACCCTTTGGGCTCTCATTATACCGAATCTGATGATGGGGGCTTTTAATGTCATCATGATGCGGACCTACTTCAATACCAATGTTCCGGATGCAGTCATTGAAGCAGCTAGAATTGACGGTGCAGGGGAGGTGCGAATTCTTTTACAGGTTGTTCTTCCCATGTCTCGGCCTATTCTGTCCACGTTGGCGCTGCTGGTTGGACTGGCTTACTGGAACGACTGGCTTAACGGCTTATATTATGTCAATAACGAGAAAATGTACAGTATCCAGGTTCTTTTAAATAAGATGCTTTTGGATACACAGTTCCTGATGAGCAACGCCAGCGCCGGGCTCAATGTGGACCCAAGCACCCTGCCATCAACAGGCATTAAGATGGCTGTAGCTGTACTGGGTGCTCTTCCCGTTCTGGTCGTTTATCCCATATTCCAGCGGCATTTTGTCAAGGGTATCACCATAGGAGCAGTAAAGGGTTGATAGCCACAGGATTGCAGCTATCTCACCTAGAACATAAAAAATAAAAGGGGAGACAATTAAATGATGAAGACACAGATTGGACCGAATGTCGTAAAGGGCTTTCTGAAAGCAAAGGGAACCGCCGTTGTGAACGGAGCGGGGGAAGAAATTATCCTCAAGGGCTGGGGCCTTGGCAACTGGTTGCTATGCGAAGGATACATGTGGCTTTCGGGGGGTGGAAAACGTTTTGACCGGCCAAGAAATATTGAGACTGTTATCCGGGAGCTAACAGGCAGCAAATATGCTGAAAGCTTCTGGAAAAGGTTCAGGGAGAACTACACAACAGAAACGGATATACGGTATATGGCCGAACTTGGGTATAACTCGGTACGTCTGCCCATCAACTGGCGTTTGATCATGGAAGATGAGCCCGGGATTATTTGGAAAGAGGACGGGTTCCGGCTTATTGATCGGTTTCTTGGTTGGTGTGAGAAATGGGGTATTTATGCTTTTCTCGATCTTCATGGCGCTCCGGGAGGCCAAACCGGCCACAATATCGATGACTCCGTGGATGATTTCCCAAGGCTGTTCACAGACAAAGACAGCTGGGATAAGGGTATAGCCATTTGGAGGGAGTTGGCTCGCAGGTACAAGGATCGTGAGATCGTGGGGGGATATGACCTTCTCAACGAGCCCCTGCGCCCCGGGCTTATTGAGGGAAAGAATCTGGATTACCTTCTTCCAAGGCTGGCCAGGTTCTACGATGAGGCCATCGCGGAGATCCGCAAGCTTGACACAAAACACTTGATATCGCTGGAAGGGCACCATTGGTCAACCAATACAGCTGTCTTCCACAAGCAATACGATGATAATGTGGTCATCCATTTCCATCGTTATGCCTGCATGCCGGGTATCGAATCCTTAATGCCTTATCTGGAGGCCCGGGCAAAGTTTAATGCTCCGCTGTGGCTGGGAGAAACCGGCGAAAACGTGCTGGAATGGTATGCGGCTATGTATCCCCTTAATGTTGCACTGGGGATAGGGTACAATCTTTGGACATGGAAGAAAATGGAGTGTAATAATTCACCATGCTCGGTCAAAAAGCCCGACGGCTGGGATAAAATCATTGCCTATACCCAAGGCGGGCCCAGGCCTTCCTATGAGGAAGCGCAGACCATACTGGATCAGTACCTGGAAAATATGAAGCTTGAAAACTGTGTTAAGAACGAGGCTGTGAGTAAGCACGTATTCAGATATCCGGGTTGCCGTGTCCGCGGTACCGATTTTGATCTGCTTCCCGGCAAGGGCGTTTCTTTCAGCGGATTAAGAAGCGAAGGCAATGTCTACGGATATCAGACTGAAACCGGAATGGCTATTGTTGCTTTATCCGACGAACCCATGGACAAGCGCTTCTTCTTTGACTGCGGATGGGATAGGTTGACCCTTGAAATGGAGCTGAATGAGTATGCGGCGTATACGTTTGAGCGTATAGAGGCTGGCTGTAAGCTGAAATTGGAGCTTTCTTCAAGCAAGGACGCTTTAATCACAGTCTGTCAGGATGCTTCTGAAATAAAGGAGCTCAGGCCTGCAGACAGTCTTGGGTATCAGGAAATCCTTATTGACAAACTGATTCCTTCCGAAAGCTCCAGGTTTAAGGTCTTTGTCAAAGGTGGGAAAATAAAGCTGGATGCCATTTCACTCATCTGACATCGTATACCCGGCTGGATTGTTCAAATGACTCATAAGACATGCTCATCAGGACCTGGGCTAAAATGGCCCTGATGAGCATTAAGGTGTTTATAAATTAGCAGAAGAGAACTCCTCTAAAAATACATCGTCCTCCACAAGCTGCTTTTTCAGTAAGTCAGTATCTATGTCCTGGACCGGACTGCCGGTTGTCGCAGCTAAAGCAGCAGCGGTTCCTGCCCCCTGGCTGATCGCCATGACAATGGGAGTAACACGTACTGCGGCACAGGCTTCATGAGTGGCGCTAAGGCAGCGTCCGGTAACCAGAAGGTTATCAATTTCCCCGGCAATAACACTGCGATATGGAATGGAGTACCAGCTGCCAGGTGTTAAGAAGCGATGGGTCATGGCTTCGCCGTCAGGCGAATGGATATCAATAGGATAGCCACCCATGGCAATGGCGTCGGGGAACATACGGTTGCTTAGAAGATCGTCTGCAGTAAGCTTGTAGACGCCGTTAATTTTCCGGCTTTCACGTATTCCAATGTTGGGGCCCGTTGAAATGATATAACAGTTTTCAAAACCGGGAATGTATTTTTTCAGGAAAGTGGCAATCTTATGCACCTGTTTACGTCCTTCAACTGTGGCGTTGGTGAGCTCAAAGGGATTGAGCGCGCTATGCCGGGTGACTCGGCTCATATTAACAATAAATTGACCTTTGATATTGGTTTCGAAGCACAGAACCATATCCCGTTCAATATCAAAATCACCCTTTTCACGGGCAAGCTTTATAACCGAGTAAGCACCTGAAATACCGCAACGGGGCAATTCCTTGAGCCTGTCAAAGGGCGTGGAAGCGTACATATCTTCCTGGTGGGTTGTGATATAGTCCATAAGACGGTCACGGTCAACACCGTTCACCCTCATATTCATGGTCATGGGTTGAGCCAGAGTATCCTTTTCCCGGCCGTAAACGCTGCTGACTCCTGCGTGTGTGGCTAGATCGGCGTCGGCAGAAGCATCAATGAAAACCTTGGCTTCCACCTTAAAGCTCCCGCTTTTTGAAAACAAGCTTACTGATGTGATTTTGCGGTCGCTTACCGTACAGCCCGTGTAAGTGGTGTAATAGAGCAAGGTCACACCTGCTTCTACCGCCATGGTTTCCATCACAAATTTGAGGCCTTCCACGTCGAAAGGAGTGATGCTGCTGGCATAGCCTACGGCATCATCCATATGGCCCGGCGAAAACCCCAGGCTGACCATGCGCTGTACAATTTCATCGGGAATTCCCTTCACTACCTGGACTTTTCCCGCGTGAAAGGTCATTTGAGGACCGGTTCCGGCCATAGTGAGTGTGCCGCCAAGACAGCCATACTGTTCCACCAGCAGGGTCTTCGCGCCACGACGGGCGGCGGCAATAGCTGCGGTTACACCGGCAGGTCCGCCACCAATGACAACAACATCATACGATAACTGGTTATTCATAATAAATCCTCCTTTTGTGCGGCAAGCCCGTGATAGGTGTGCGCAAAGCCATGAGCACCAATTTCACTGAGAGCACGGATACCCGTCTTGCCAAGCTTTAATTTTCCTATGGAGAGCATGGGAACTGTATAGTCTCTGCTGGTAAGCCCCAAAGATGTCCATTCAAGAAAATGAAAGAATTCATGGCTGACTATTATGTTAATGGCGGTATCCAGATCCAGTGCGTAATTTTCGGCCCATAAAGCAATTGAGCGAAGGTATAAAATAAGAAGCTTTTTGCCTGAAATATAGTCACTGAAATACCGGCGGTCTCCCACCACATAATCGATGTCTCTTTTTTCAATGGTAAGGCCGCTCTCCATGGCGATATCGATAAAATCCATGCGCCCGTTATAAGTCCTGAAAATCTCTTTGGCAGCATTTGCACCTTTCTGCCAGGCGGCCTCCACAATAGGCTCCCGGTCGGTTTCAGGAATTTTGACATAGCACAAATCGTAGGAAAGCTCTTTATATGCCAACTCTTTACTTGGAAAGGGGAGTGAAGCAACTGCCATTAACCCATCTCCTTCTCCGAAAACCTTTTTTAACAACTTCTATGTTGATCAGTCCAGGCGCTTGGTAGCAGCCACAATAACCGGTTCACTTTCAGGGTATCCGGCCAGTTCCACATTGCCAAGACTGAATATCTGCGTATCGCTCGACAATCCGGACAGGTCTATGATGCGCTTACCCAGAACCACGTAGATATTGGGCAGGTTAACGCCTCCGTCATTGTAAATGGTGAGTTCCTCCAGCAGAACCGAGGCATCTTTTTGCCAGGCACCCACAGAAGATTGGCGCACCCAGGCGTTGTTCTTTTGCAGCCGGATAATGCCTTCTTCATCAATGAGGCGCAGCGGTGTGGTTCTTTTTTTCAACAGTCCGAACAGCTTGGCTTGTACTGAGTTATATTGCACCGCAAACATAGCGCCATTCTGCGCGGCAATTTTCAGGTCGGACGGATTAACCTCCAGGTTATCTCCAACAATTTTGAGCAACTCTTCCTTTGACAGCTTTCGCTCCATGAGATTCTTGCTGCGCAGCTCTGTAGCACCTACTGCAATGGCTCGGATGACATTGCGCTGCGTATCCACCTCCACACTGACTTCCACACTTCCGGGAGCGGCACCATTTTTTATGGCCTTCATTTCGGCTTCACGCCGAACACTAATAATATCCTCATCGGTGGGATTGGGAACGCTGCGCTCAACCATATCGCGCACCATGGCCAGTGCCACACCGATGGTTGAAATAACGGGCGCGAGATGAGCAATGCGATGACGATGTCCCATGGTTTTGGCCAGATGCGGAACCACGCTGGCTGCACCGCCTCCGCCGCCCACAAATAAGGTAGTCCGGGGATCCATATTGTAGTCCTTAAGCAGTTGGGATACCACCTTGCCGTTTTTTATCGCAGCAAAGGCAAGAACTTTTTCCGCAGCCTGTTCAACGCTTACTCCCATACTATCGGCTAAAGGCTTCCAGGCTTTTTTAGCGGCTTCGATATTGCCATAGGCATAATCCTCCGAATGCACATAGCCTGCAATATTCGCGGCACCTGCCATAGTCAGGGCTACACGCACGCCATTGGAGCAGACAATGCAGGCATACTCGGGGTCGGTGGACGTAGGCTGTATGCTGATGAGCTTTGGCTCGATAATATCCTCAGCCTTGGAATAGACTTCGTATTTAAGTCCTGCGATATGCGCGCTTCTAGGGCCGGTATCCACCGCTTTACCGTTTTTAAGCTGCACCATGCTGCCACCGCCGATACCCACAGTACGCACATCCAGACTGTTTAAGTAGGTCTTGTGACCGCCCACCTCGGCGTATTGGATCATAACCTTACCGTCTTTGACACAGGATATATCGGTTGATGTGCCGCCGACTTCAAAGAATATGCCGTCAGTGAGCTTTTCATACATCAAAGCACCGGCTACACCCGCGGCTGGTCCGGATAAAATAGTCAGAATGGGGCGTCCACGAACTTCGTCAACCGTCATTACACCGCCGTCGCAGCGCATAACCATTAATGGACTGGTAATATTGGCATTACGAATGCTTTGTTCCGTCATGGTGGCGGCTTCGAGCATCTTGGGCATAATACTGGCGTTTATAACAGCGGTACGGGTGCGGATTTTTAACCCGTAAAGCTTCGAAATATCATTGGTGGCGGTTGCAGGAAGTTCCATACCGGTGCATACCGACAACGCCAAATTCTCGTTGGTAGGATCATCCACACTGAAGGCCTCAGCAGCTACAAAGGTGGCAGCACCCATCTCCTGAAGTTTTTTTACGGCGTCTTTTACCAAAGCCTCTAAATCCTGTTGAGGTGAAGTATCCACAAAAACATGCTGGGATGTAAGGCTTTTGCTTTCTGTCAAAGGAATATCACCAATAGCGGTATCGTTTTTGGCTTTAAACCCTTCGAGTCCCCTTCCCATGGCGATGATGCCAACGGGTGCCACGTCCCCCTCCAACAATGCATTGGTGGCCTGGGTTGTGCCGTGGGCGATGAAAATAACGTCATCGGGTTGAATGCGGCAATCTTCCATTATTTTATGGAGTGCTTCCACAATGCCTGCGGCCACGCCTTCCTGTGCATCATGTGTGGTAGGCACTTTTACCGAACCAATGACTTCAAAGGTATCGTTATTTATGGCAACAGCGTCGGTAAAGGTACCGCCAACATCAATGCCTATGCGAACTTTCATAGTTATAGCCTCCTAAGTCTATTATCATGCAGTTATATTGTTCCACAATCCGACTAAACAAAACGGCAAAGGTCGACATTTTGCTTGGCTGGATTGTGGAAAGGGCGCTTTACCAACGCCCTTTCCCAGCCTGTTTTCACCTAACTAAAAATAAAGAATACCTGAAAGGACAACGCCGATAACCGCGATGATCCACAAATAGGGCAGAAGCTTTTTCGTAATTGAGTTAACATCGACTTCTGCAAAATTAGCGGTCCATACATTCTGGGTGTTGGTGGGGTCACCGCACCCCTGGATGCGCTCTGCAGCAAGGAAAGCACCCATAACGGCGAGAGGGGACAAAGTGCCAAGACCGATGACAAGAGCGGCAATACCTGATCCTAGGCCAAACAGGTTCATGGGACCACGGTACAGTGAAAGAGGTGCCAGTACGCTGAAGAAAATAATAAACAAAATACGGCTGGAGGGAACAACCTCAAGCAGGAAGGGGTTCAGAACAGCTTTTACCATTCCATGGGTTACAGCCAGATACAGAATACCGATTCCGATCATCAGTATGATAGCTGGAGCTCCGTCGGTAATGCCGTCGTAGCAGGTTTTAACAAGTAAGTTCATGGCCTTGCTGAAGCTCTTGGAGGTAAAGAGTAAAATCCATAAAATGCCTGCAAGGAAGGCTGGTACAACGGGAACCTTAAAGAAGGCTACCAATGCTATCGGAATAAGTGGTGTAAGCATAGCAAAAGCACCGGTAATACCTGACAATTGACGGGTTTCAGTGTTTTCGCTTACAGGAGCGGAGAAGGAGAACTTTACACCATTGCGCTTGAATTCAACAAATACAAATACCAGGGTAGCAAGGGCTGTTGCAACTAATAAGTAAACTTCAAAGTTGCGAATATTATCAATAGGAAGATTAAAGATCGTTGAGTAGGTCGTCCAGTTGGCTATATTAAAGGTAAGTCCGGTGGTGAAAGCCATCAGGAAGATACTGGCGGCGCTCATTGCGGGAACGCCAACCGAAATCAAAATGGGCAAAACGATGGAGCCCACCATAATGATTGAGCCTAAACCGCTCAAGGTGGTGAATAGAATAGCACAAGCCACAACCATGACCAGGGTGACGATCAACGGACGGTCGCCGCCGAGCTCCGCGCTCTTCTTGATAATGGTTTCGGTAACTCCTGTTTTGTTCATGAGCTGGCCCAGCCATGCGCCAAAGATAACTGCCATAATAGCCGGTCCCATTCGTACCGTACCTGCTTCCACAACAGTCTGCAGCCAGCCTATGGCTTTTCCGTCGGCATCGCTGCCTACAGCAGGAACACCGGCAACCATACAAATGATGATGGCCATTAACGGAAGTGCAAGAAGTGTTGGGATTTTTTTTGTCATCATCAGCGCCGCAATAATGACAAAAACAACAATAATCAGAACTCCTTGTAACATAATCATTCTCCTTTTTGTGAGGGTCACCCCCATATTTTTACCGCATACGCGGTTAAGGACCTTTAAAAGGACTCAATGGCTTCACGATAGGACAGGGTAGAGGCTTTGACACTGGAAGGGGTGGGTTCTTTACCCATTACAATGGCACCAATCATGACGGCTTTACAGCCAGCCTCATAGAGATGTTTGACTTCGCCGGGTAGAATATGCTTCTGTGTAGGAATGACGGTGGGTTGTTTAACATGGGTGGCCAAATACTGATATTGAAGTACATCCCCGAAGTTTAGCGGAGAGCCATAGGCTTCACCGGGCTGAATACTGCATTCAAGCACTTCAATTGGGGATGATGTCACAGCATCCAGCATATGGTATGGATAAGAATGACCAATGGCGACCATTTTCGTAAGATGCTTGCTTTCCATCATGTAGCTGGGCAAATGGTGGATATACGATGAGAAAAAGCCAATACCCAGCTTTTCGGCTTCCAGTCGTTCTTCGTTTGTAATGAAAGCTTCATCGGCACCCGGAACAAGCCCGACGGGAACATTTCCGCAGAGCTTGACCAGCTCCAGTAAAAATGATTCGTTTTCTTTGAACGTGCCAAAGGTGTGTCCGCTCGCCCTGTGCCATACATTGCAATGTACCTTGACTGCGTCGGCACCGCCTTCTAAAGCGGCCTGTGCCAGGTCCAAACGATTGGATGGCAAACTGACAATAAGGGAAAAAGGTTTTTGTGTTACCGTTTCCAAAAAAGTCATGCTTTTTCATCTCCTTTTATTTAGGGACGGTTAACATAACTTCCGCTAAAGATAGCGCTACGCCCAGCGTGAATGCCACGAAGGGCCCACGCTAAAAAACGGAAGCAATGTTTTAAGTCCCTTTTAACACGCTAATGGGTGCAGAGCACGCTTTTGCGTATTTTTTCGGCCAATAAATTTGAAATTGGCTGCTGAAAGGCGTCCAAAACCTGAATGTCTGGAGAGGGAGCAGGTGCCATATTTTCACTGGTCATTTCTCTCACCGTTCCCATGAAACCGCCTACTTTAGTAATATTTCCTGAAAGAAAAATGATATCCAACGGAAATAAAGTACAAAGCAAAGTAATGATGGATGAGATTTGTTTGGAAAAGGCTGATAACAGCCGACTTTGAGGGGGAGTCAGCGCTTTTTCGGAGGGGCAGGGCTCTTTTTTACACAGAGCTTCCAGCAAGGGAAGCTGAGGGATGTCATTGCCTATGTTATGTAAAAGGGGTGTGATATCAGAAAATCTTCCGCTTTTTAACGGCACAGGTTTACCCTGAATGGTGATACTTGCCAAAATACTGTTGCCGATGGTGATATGAGCACTATTGTGTTTGGTTTTGTCCGATGTATCCAAAGCCGCGAAAAGCGAATAGGAGCTGGTATGATCCTCAACAACGGTTGTACGGAACTGGGTGACAAGTGCTTCCTTCAACGAAATACTGGCAGAGGAAAGAGATGTTGAATACATAACATTGCACTCGCTGGCTTGAATATCCTCCTGGAACAACAGGCCAAACCCCTGCAATTTCTTTTTACGGCATTCCTCCACGCCATAATGGGTAAGCACAGCCGAGGTTATAGCGATAAACAAGTCATTGCCTGAAATATAGCGGTTGGACAAAGCAATGGTGGATTGCTCATGAAGGTTCATGTCATAGATATGAAGAGTGGATCGCTTACGACTAATATCCACAACGCAAATATCGCCAAAATCGCCATTGACGGAAAGCTCAACTCGTTTGCGCCCTCCTGTGGAAGCCGATGTTCCTGATTCAATAAGCAAACCGTCTTCAATAATTTCGTTGACAAGTACTGTTACAGTGCTTGGTGACAGTTGGGTGTATTGAGCAATTTCAATCCGTGAAAGGGAACCATGCTCCAAAATTGAGCGCATAATCACCTGACGGTTTTGCTTTTTAATATCTTGTAGCCCAACTTTTTTCATAGATACCTTCCTTACTGTTCCAAATCAGATCAAGTTATTTCGGACTTCGAAATAAGTACAAGATGAATATAACATACACAAAAAACGAATGCAATATCTAAGAAAAATTTTCTATTTTGCCTAATTGAGCCTATCTGGATACGATTTTCTGTCTGATGAGGGGTAAGGTTCCGGTATGCCAATTAAGGGCACGTCGGCTTTCAAAGGATAGGATCAGATGAAGGTCTCTTTTAAGTGTAAAAAAAAGAAACTGATGAGTTGTTCGCTCACCAGAATCTTGTTTTAGTCACAATAAAAACCCTTTGATCACTTTTTCGCAGGCCGGCAGGACCCTCGCTTGGTTAACACGGCGTCAAAAATTAAGTGCTGGGCCTTGCCGCCCTGTAGCATATCGAACAGGAATTCAATGCTGGAAAGTGCCATATCGTTTGCGGGCTGATAAATGGTATCCAATGACGGCTGATAAAATTCTCCGGCCTCGATACCGTCAAAACCAACTATCGAAATATCATCCGGAACGCGAAGTCCCATGGAGAATGCAGCTTTGGCAGCACCGAGGGCCAACACGTCGGCAAAAGCGAATACAGCGGTCATGTCGGGGTTGCGGCCATGAAGCTGCTTCATGGCGTTGAAGCCGGCGAGGTAGCCTGAATGGAACGGTGCATTGGTATTATCTGCTACCAGCCCAGGCTCAAAGGGGATACCATGCTCGGCAAGGGCACGCTGATACCCCATAAAACGTAAACGGTTGGGTGTGAGGCGATCTGTCGGCGGGTCATATATAAAGCCGATGCGCTTATGCCCCAGAGAAATGAGATAGTCTGTGGCGCGATAGCCCTCTTTTTCATCATCAATTTTTACGCTGGAGTACAGATCCTTGGAGATTTCGTCACTGGCAGATACGGTTACCAGTACGCAGGGGATGCCAAGCTGACGGAAGCGTTCCTCAGAATATCCAAACGTACCACCCATCAGAATGACACCGCACAAATTGCGATCCCGTGCTTCACGGATTGCCATATCCATCTCACTGTCATGATCGTCAACATTTTGAATAAACAACGGGTAGCCACGCAAAGCGGCTTTTTCTTCTATCACGCGTATCATTTTGTTAAAGAACGGGTTTGTAATGCCTTTCACAAGTAATGCAATATTTTTGGAATCATTGCTTTTCAGATTACGGGCACTGGTGTTGGGGATATAGTTATAATCCCGAACCACCTTCATCACTTTTTGACGCACGTCGTCGCTGACGTATCCTGTATTATTGATAACACGGGATACGGTGGAAATACTTACACCGGACTTTTTAGCGATGTCCTTGATTGTTATGCCCATTCTTTCTCCTAACCTGTTCCGAATCCTTCACTGTTCTGTACAGCGTTTAATCTATGGGTCGAGCCGCTTTGTGCTACTTTAATCATACATTTACGACCCGTTCAAGTCAAATGCATGCCCGCACAAGGCTTAGTAATAAGCATCCGGCACTTCCAGCATGATGTGAATTTCCTCACAGCTTTTATCCAGCAGATTGCTGTCAAGCAGCACACCGCCTGAACGGAACGGATTGTTGCTGGTTGCCAGCAGCAGTTCTTGCCCGTTCTGTAGCACGCGCAGCTGTCGCTTCATAGCCTGCGTGATGTGATATACAAAGGTATGCATTATGCCAAAGCAGCAAAAACGGAACCGCAGGCCATCCATCTCTTGCGGCAGAACCGGATCGATAACCAGATATTTGCCTTCAAATCGGATACCCAGCACACCGGCAATCAGTTGATGCAAATAGATACCGGGCCCGCTGGAATAAAGCCGCCAGCCGCCTTTGACAGAAATGCCGCCGGTGCTTAATTTGTCAAAGTCACGGTCATATTCATACCGGTCGTAGAAGGCTCCCTCAGAACTGCTGAAATACATATTGCTCTGCCTTGGCAATGCGTTGGGCACAGCTTCCTGCAGATTGACGGGATTGACTTCAAATAGTGCCTTCCATGCTGCTTGGGGCCTGCCAAAGTGGCACATAGCCTCAATATAACGAATATGCGCGTGGGTGTATTGCAGGCTGATTTCACGTCCCACGTTTGCAGCCTGCTCCGCACGACGGAACAGAGAGCTGACACCGCCTTTGTAGGGTGCCGGACGGTCCATCAGCCGAACACCGTCAGGACAATGCAGATGCTGCTCAATCAACTGCACGTTGTGAGCGGCTTGTTTGAAGTCCACAATATTTGCGAGTATACTGCGTGTCATAGGCAATAAACGCAAGCGCATGCCTGTTTTGTCGTCCTTAGGATGCAGCATAGGTAAAAATGTGCCGTCCGGGGTACGGTATATGAATCCGGCAATGACACCATCAATGATCAGATATCTTTCGAAAGCAGCCTTTATTTGCCGGGCAAGCTCTCCAAGATGACTTGCAAAAGAAGGATCCACTTCCGCCAACGTTCGGCTGAGCAAGGACAGCACCTGATAGGCCAGGGCTTGCGTCCATGAGCTGACGAGGCACTGCTTAAGCTCCTCGTTGGCAGGCTGCAGTGTATCATCCCAGTCGCCGCCCGCATAAGAAATGAGTGCGGTACCATCAAGAAAACGGGTTTCAATAGTCGAAACGGCGGTTTTGATGTGCTTAAGCAATGTGCCCGATATTTTACTTTTTGCATGTGAATAGGGCATGACTTCCTCTAAAATGCTTATATCGCCTGTGGCTTCCAGATAATTTCCGACGCATTTCAACGGCCAGAAAACAACATCTCCGTGACATTCGCCCATGTCATCCGTATATTTGTCGAACATAAACCATTGAGGCCATTCACCGGTAACTGCGGACTGATGTGCAAACACGTTGAGAAGCACACTGCGGGCCAGCTTATAATTTTGTGTCGCAAAAAAGAATTCCATGGGACCCTGACTGATGTCACGGGTGCCCCATGCGGCACCGCCGGACTGCTCAAGGCCATGGGGTACTGAAAAGTGTACCATGGCATTATGGGTATACCACCAGGCAACTTCGTTCAGCTTTTCCACCTCATTGCGGCCATAGCCGCTTTTCTCCAGAGCAAAACCGGCCATCAGCCTTGCGTAAAAAGACAGATACTGCTGCTTTTCTGCTTCAAAGCTTCTAAGCGGAAGCTGCATCACGGCATCCTCATCCAGTGCGCCACGGATATTGACCTGAAATGCTGATTGCTGAAAAACACTGATTGTCAGTAGGGTACCGTTTTGTTTTGCCCCGCCTTCAAAGAAGATACCGTCGTCACTTATTGTGTAGGCGGTGCCGGGTAACTGTATATCGTAATGAAGGGCGGGATAGGGACTGCTTTCCCACGCCTCATTGTCAGGACGCAGGCGTAACACACCTTCTAGCATTTCCGCAGCGATGTCGTTGTTAAATTCATGATAGCCCATCACAAGCTGGTTGGTTACGATAAAGTCGTATTTTTTGCCATTCTCGCTTGCAACCTCCAGTAAAATCTCTGTGCTCTTGGCTGTGGCAAAGGAGGTAATCACAATCACGTCGTCGTGTAAATCATAGAACCAGCGGGAATAATTCATACCCATTTCAAACAGGACTGGCAGGGTGAGCAGGCGATAAGTGCCGTCAATTCGTATCCAGAGCCGTTGACCGCTGTTCTTGAGAATGTTTAATAGGCCTCTGGGTGTGGAAAGCAGCTTATGCTTTGAGGTATTGCCAATAACAGTCTGTCCGTTGAACAGACCGTAAATAGTGTTGGTGGAGGTGATTAAGTTGTTATCAACTCTTTCCGAATTCATCTGAGTGGTGATGATATTGCCGTGGGGCCGTTCCACCATAAGCTCCTTCTGCTGTAACACAACATGTGCGTGCTGTGGTGTAAAAAAGGAGAGCAGGCTGGTGTCACTGCGCTCTTCCAGACGGCGTTCGGGGTAACGCTTCGCAATATGTGCCTCGTCCCATTGGGGGGAAACATAGGGTGCACCGAAGTCTTTTTTTATCTGCACTGAAGGCAGTGTCGTATAGGAAGCTTCTTTGCAAAGCTTCCCAAAGGCAGTTTCAATATCCTTTGTATATTCAATTTCCGTAACTGCAGCTTTGTGGTCTGCTTTGACGCAACCATAGAAAACAAACGAATGTGAACCTGACAATGAAATCTTTTCACTCTGCAAAGCAATATAACTGCATTCAAACTGCAGGTTGCGGCAGGCAAGATCCTGGGACAGTGCTTCGGGCCTATTTGTGGCTTTGTAGGAAGTGCCGAAAAATTGCACACCGTCAGTGGAATAAGCTACGGCTTTCCCTTTAAGCATGCCCTGCTGTAAATAAGGGAAGCAGGTATTCTGGGCTATGTTCTGACGAGAGCAGATCACATAACCATGCTCATTTTCTAAAACAGTATGGCCAAGATACTGTGCCACATACAACTCATTTTCAAGAACAGCCTCCATTTCCGCGAGGCCCACATCCTGACCGTATACGATATCCACGGTTTCTCCACTGCCGAAAAGCTCCACGTTCCAGAACCATAAACCGGAATCCGCAGTGAAGGTGACGGCATAAGAAACACCTTCTATTGCTCCGGTATAGCGTAAGCCGTTCGCACTTTTTGCGACCATCGAGCCTGAAGAAATGCCCAAAAGGGGAAAAGAGCGCAACCCGTCTTTTCTGTAGATACGCAGCCAGATATTGTTGGCCGAGCCTTCCAAAAGGCTGCCGATAAAATCGTTTACCAGCAGGTTATGGTGAGTAAAGGTATAAATATCGCCTGACGGCAGAAAGGTAAAGCAGCTGTCCTGACGTTCAAATTTAAGTGTACCCGGTGTGTGTTTCAGTATCATGGTGGACTCCTTCTTAGGTGGTTTTCAAAAGATCTTCATCGATATACAATTTGGCAGACAGTACCTGGGCGGAGCTTGAGCCAATCATCAGTTCAAACTCACCGGGCTCGAATATAGGACCCTCTGCTCCGTAAAAGGTCAGCATGTCCTGTGTAAGCATGAAGGTAACAGTCCTGCTTTCGCCCGGAGCCAAATGTATCTTCTGAAAAGCTTTTAGCTCCTGGATGGGTCGTACGACACCGGCAGCCAGATCTCGGATATAGAACTGTACGGTTTCTGTGCCGTCTACCTTTGAACGGTTTTCTACCACCACACTGACGCTTACTCCCTGCTGTGTTGATACCGTCAGGTCGCGATAATAATACTCAGAATAGCTAAGGCCGTGGCCAAAGCAATAGAGCGGCGCCACTGAACAGTCCAGGTATCGGGAGACATACCTCCCGGTATTTCCTTGAATGGCGGGGCGACCGGTGCTGTTGCGATTGTAATAGACGGGAATTTGTCCCACACTAACGGGAAAGCTCATGGACAGCTTGCCTGATGGATTTGCATCACCCACAAGCAGGTCAGCGAGCGCATGGCCGGATTCGGTACCGAGGAACCACGCCTGTAAAATGGCGTCCGAAGCTGAAACAATGGGGGAAATCTCCAAGGGCCTGCCACTGAAAAGGATCGTGACGATTTTTTTACCTGCGGCCTTAAGCCGGTGAATCAGAAGCTCCTGATTGGGAGAAAGACGCAAATTTGTTTTGCTTGCGCCCTCGCCTGTATCCATTTGATTTTCACCTACAGCCACAATAACAGTTTCGCAGTCCTTAAAATGCTCAATAAGTGTACTTTCAGGAGCAGGTATATCTTTCATGCCCTCCAACAGGCTCCCCAGCTCTGTCGTGGCACCAAGAACAATATTCTCTGGGACCAGTTTTTCCAGCAAGCCCTCGTAGATGGAAACGCCCTCTTTGCTGCCGGCAGACCAGCCGCCCAGTACATGACGGGAGCAGGCAAAAGGCCCTGCAAGTCCGATTTTTTTACTTTTTCCCAAGGGCAAAGCCTTCTCATTCTTTAGCAATACCGCACATTGCTGTGCAATACGTCGGGCTTCGGCCCTGTGCTCATCACAAAGATGTATTCTTCGTTCTTCGTCCTCATCTGCATCCTTGTACGGATTCTCAAACAAGCCCAAATCATTCTTTAGGGTCAGTACACGTAACACAGCCTCATCTAAAAGGGGCTGAGAAATGATGCCGGTCTCGATCAACTGCTCTATATTTTCAATATAATGGGTAGACATCATTTCGATGTCCACCCCGGCAGCAAGGCTTTTTTCTGCTGCTTCGGCACCGTTTTGCGCAACCCCGTGATACAGCAATTCGCCTACCGAATTATAATCGGAAATGATTACACCGTCAAAATTCCATTCTCTGCGAAGTAAATCCCGCAACAGTTTCTTGTTTGCGGTAGCGGGAATACGGTTGACGATATTAAAAGACGTCATGACCATTCTGGCTCCTGCATGCAAAGCAGCTTGATAGGAAGATAAAAACACATCCTGTAAAACTCCGTCTGACAAGTCCACGGTATTATACTCGCGTCCTCCTTCGGGAATGCCATAAGCAGCAAAATGCTTGACACAGGAGGCCAGCTTGCCGTCTTTTGCAGGATTATCGCCCTGATAGCCATAAACAGCTGCCGCGCTCATCAGGGAATTGAGATAGGGGTCTTCGCCTGTGGATTCCATTACTCTGCCCCATCGTGGATCGCGAACAAGGTCTGCCATGGGAGAAAAGGTAACATGAACACCTGATGCAGCGCTTTCTTTTGCTGCAATGGAGGCAGATTCACGCATGTTATCGGGAGAAAAGCTGCAGCCCAGGGCCAGTGGAATAGGAAAGATCGTCTTAAATCCATGGATGATATCTGCCATAAATAAAAGCGGAATATGATGGGGGTCTCTTTCCAAATGTTCTCTTTGTATGCGCCGCATATCTGCTGCATTTTCACAGTTCAGTACACTGCCAACCGATATCCGGGCATCGTCGGGCATGCGAAGACCAAAGTCAGGACCGGTTAAAGGAGTAATGCAATCAAAGCCGAAGCAAATCGGATTTAACTGTGTAAGCTGCGCCAGTTTTTGTTTATTAGTCATTTTTTTTAATAGTGCGGTCAATTGACCGGATGTCATGAGCTATTCCTCCCTGAAAAACGTAAAAAATAATGTTAAGATAATCTTCAAATCACAGTGTTTTCAAGTATGAAAACGTTTCTATATAATATAACAACAACCACATTGTAGACGACTTTTTCTCATTTGTCAATCGTTTTGCTTATCGTGTCATTTTACAGTAAACGCCTGTAAATCGTTTAATAATCATGCTAAATCTGGGTGTTATCCCTGAAATCATATTTTACCTGTTGACATTCCTGCTGTTGCCCGCTAAAATATAAACAGAAAATGTAGAAACGTTTTCACATCGTGGACACAGCGAATGCATCGCTGATTTGGAAAGGGAGAAAAATGAAAGCAGCTGCTAAGTCAGTTTCTCCGGTACAGGGAAGCCAAAGAAATCTGAAACGCGAAATACGTCAACTTGGCAAAGAAATCTGGAAAAACCGAATGGTTTACACATTGCTTTTACCGGGCCTTATTTGGATGGCTATTTTCGCATATATGCCCATGGGGGGTCTGAGTTTGGCCTTTAAGGACTTTAACGCAAAGCTGGGAATTTGGAGCAGTCCGTGGGTTGGTTTTGAAAATTTTGAATATCTTTTCCGTGACAGGGCTTTCCTAAGATCTGTGTGGCGCACACTTGGCATTAACATCGGAAAGTTGATTTTTACGTTTCCGGTGCCTATACTGCTGGCTTTAATGTTTAACGAAATTCGTACACGGCGCTATAGTAAGGTGCTCCAAACGGCTTACACTTTTCCGAACTTTCTTTCCTGGATTATCACATCCGGTATTATTATCAATGTATTATCCAGCAAAGGGTTGGTAAACAGTCTATTAAATGTTCTGGGCCTTGAAACAGTCAATTTTCTCGGGTCTGAGTCATTGTTCGTTCCCATGCTGTACCTCAGCGAAATATGGAAATCCTCAGGATGGAGCGCCATCATCTATATTGCTTCAATCTCCGGTATTGACCAGGAGCAGTACGAAGCCGCAGAAATAGACGGATCAAACAGATTGCAGACCATGTTCCGCATCACACTGCCAAGTATCATGCCGACTATTGTGGTCATGTTTGTTCTGGCAGCCGGAAACCTCATATCCTCAAGCTTCGACCAGATATTCAATCTGGCAAACGCTGCTACCAAAGAGGTGTCCGAAGTTTTGGATGTTTACATTTATCGCATCACGTTCCAGAGTTCTACCGACTTTTCATTCTCAACAGCCGTCAGCTTGTTCCGCTCCGTCGTCAATATGATGTTCCTGCTGTTGGCAGACCGTGGTGCAAAGCTGTTTGGCGGCACAGGCCTGTTTGGGGAAGGAGTTAAGAAAAATGCAAAAAAACAATAAAGTGAAGGGCAAAAAAATAAAACGAGGCAGTATTACAGCTCTAGACGTTTTTTTCATCATTTTTCTTACCATTGGGGCGCTGGCTATAATCGTTCCGTTTTGGAATGTGTTGGTTGTATCTTTTTCCACCCAGAAGGAGTATGCGGACAACCCGCTGATGCTTTTCCCTAAAAATCCCACATTGGAATCCTATAAGTATCTTTTCCGTGACGGCAAGATTAAGCAGGGATACATCAATACGGGCAAGCTCTTGATGATGGGACTACCTCTCAGCGTATTTCTTACCACCAGCATGGCCTATGGCTTCAGCCGCAAAAGCTTTCCAGGGAAAAAGGTATTTCTGTTTTTGGTTCTGTTCACCATGATTTTCAGCGGCGGCATTGTACCCATGTACCTGGTCATGAAGCAGTTGGGCCTTACCGGCAGCCTGTGGGCGGTTACCTTCTCCACCTGTTTCAGTGTATTCAATATGATATTGATGATGAACTTCTTCCAGTCCCTTCCTGAATCTCTGATGGAGTCAGCACGTATTGACGGTGCCGGAGAATGGAGAATTTTATTCAGCATCATATTGCCGTTATCAAAGCCCATTATCGCCACCATTACTTTATTCTACGGAGTGTCCATCTGGAACGAGTGGTATGATGCCATGATTTTCCTGCGAAAGGCCAATATGATGCCGTTACAGAATGTACTGCGCAGCATCATACAGGAAACGCAGATAAGCACTTCAGCCACCGGCAGTATCGCCTCAATGGGCTCACCCCAGTTTACTGACGGTATTAAAATGGCAGCGGTTTTTCTCACCATGGTGCCCATCATGTGCTTCTTCCCGCTACTGCAAAAGCATTTTGCAAAAGGGGTCATGGTTGGGGCCATCAAAGCCTGATAGAGCGTTTTGCCGCTTCGCAAGCGGCTAAACATAATACAAGGAGGAAATAAAATGAAAAACAGTAAACCCCGTTTGGAAAGAATGCTGGCAATGCTGCTGGTCATGGTGATGGTATTGTCCATTACAGCATGCAGCGGAAACAATTCGCCCACACCTACACCTACAGCAACCCCTTCTGCGAGTGCCGGGGGTGAAGAAAAGTATGCTGATAAGCTTAACATCTCTTTAGCCGTACTGGATAATGTCACGGATGAGGAGTGGAGTAACGAATTCCATCAATATTTTATGAAAAAGTTCAACATCGAGTGGGATTACAACTATGTTGAATGGGGTTCCTGGGCTGAGAAGCTGCGCGTTTGGATTAATTCCGGAGACCTGCCAGATGTGTCTATATGGAACTACAACTATTCCGACATGCGCAGCTATGTTGATCAGGAGCTACTTTATAAATTCCCAGGCGACTGGAAGCAGAGATGGCCCAATGTTGCGAAGGCCTACGAAGCCAGCCCTCTGAATCTGGAGCTGGAGGAGCAATTTGGCGGAACCTATGCCATGCTGCGACCCATCTTTGTCTACAATTCTCAGTCCGATCCGATCATCAACCAGATAGGCGTTATCGGTATTCGAAAGGATTGGGCGGAGGCCGTCGGCTTTGAGCTGAAGGATGCCTACACCGTGGACGAAACGATGGAATATGCACGTCTGATTAAGGAGAAGGATCCCGGTAAGCTGGGCGACAGTCTGATACCCATGAGCTATGACCCCGCTAACGCACTCACCTGCTTTGTAAGCGCAAACAGCAACCATTCCAGAAGCGAAACCGCTTTCTACAAAGATGAAAACGGCGTGTACAAATGGGGCCCCGCAGAACAGGAAACACTGGAAGCGCTGAAGAAGTATCAGCAGGCCTATAAGGAAGGTCTTCTGGATCCCGAGTTCTATTTGATGAACGACAACGACAAAGACAAGTTTTACATCAACGGTTCTGCAGCGCTCTATCATATGGGCGGTGTGGCTGATTTCCGTCAGACAGCAGATACAGAAATGCGCACCAATCTTAAACTCAACAGTAACGACGTTGTGCATGAAGCCATTGTAGTGGGTAATGATAATAAATATCACAACATCATTCTTGGCTCCAACTTCTGGAGCAGCCTGATCTTCTCTCCGGACATCAGTGACGAGAATTTTGAGCGCATCATGGATTTCCTGGATTACACCTGTACGAAAGAAGGTCAAATTGTATCCAACATGGGCTTTGAAGGTGTAGACTGGAAATACGATGAGAGCGGTAATCCTGTGAGTATTCTGGGTGAAAATACAAGTATAAAAGAAAAATATGGTGCCCGTATTGAAAGCCTCTACATTCTGGAAGATGATTTTGCGGTTATCAATCCGGCCATCAAGAAAGAATATCGCGATCGAATGACTGAGATGGCACAGCTGAAGCTGCAGTACGGCAAGGACGAATACTCCGAAATCGACTGGGACAAAGAGCTTCATACTTCTAAAGAAAAAGATCAGGCACAGCTTGAATATGCGACCGAATATGCTAATCTGATTTTACAGAAAGGTGATCTTGAAACGAACTGGAAGAAATGGGTTCAAGAGAAAATGGTCCTCATCCAGCCGTATCTGGATCAGCTCAATGCAATGAAATAGAGTGCGTGGTAGCGCACAACAAGCCTCGACCCGTGAATAGAGTACGTTCCACTAGGAATGCACAACCCGTGAAATATAAGTAAAACAGCCGCACAAAAAGGGTTACACCCTGTGTGGCTGTTTTCTTAAAAGAACAAGTGAGGAATGACGATGGGAGAAATGAAATTTGCACAATGGACCGATGTGAGGATTGATGGAGGATTTTGGAAGCAATGGCAGAATACCGTTGCCAAAAACACCTCAAGGGCTATATATGACCGTTTCAAGGAGACGGGCCGCATCGAGGCCATGAAGTTGGAATGGAAAGAGGGGATGCCCAATAAGCCTCATGAGTTTTGGGACTCCGATATTGCCAAATGGATGGAAGGCACTGCTTATATTCTATATTTTCATAAGGATAAAGAGCTGCAGGATAAGCTGGATGAGATTATCGGCTATATCGAAAAGGGCCAGGATGCAGATGGTTATTTTAACTCTGCTTTTCTCACTTGCAAGCCTGATAAGCGCTTTACCGACCGCACCGCCCATGAGCTTTATACTGCAGGACATTTGATTGAGGCCGCTGTAGCGCACTTTTATTCAACCGGCAGCGACCGATTCCTGAAAATGATGTGCCGGTTTGCGGATTTTATTGAGCGGTCTTTTGTAACAGAACAAACGACCACGTTCAAAACGCCCGGTCATCAGGAGATAGAGTTGGCGCTGGTACGTTTGTATCAGGCTACCGGTGAAAAACGTTATTTGGAATTGTCAAAGCATTTTGTAGATACTCGTGGTACCGTGCCCGGCGACAAGGTGTTTTCTGTACCGAATGGTACCTACCCCGCCGACCCACCCATGGACAACCAACTGCTGTATAACGATACCTATGCCCAGGACGATGCGCCTGCTCGCGAGCTGCCCCGCGCAGCCGGCCATGCTGTGCGTGCCATGTATTTTTACTCTGCCATGGCGGATCTGGCAAAAGAATATCATGACGAGGATTTGTTTACTGCCTGCAAGCGCCTTTGGAACGACAGCGTGCAAAAAAAGATGTACATCACGGGTGGAATCAGTGCAGAACGCTTTGGTGAGGCCATCGGTACAGATTATGTCCTGCCAAATGACTATTCCTATGCCGAAACCTGTGCCTCGGTGGCCATGTCAAATTTTTCACAGAGAATGTTCAAGCTTGAGCAGGACGGTAAATACGCCGACATGATTGAGCGACAGATGTATAATGGCGCACTTGTGGGTCTGTCCATCGACGGCCAAGCCTTTTACTACGACAACGCCATGCGAAGCCGGCCGGCCATGAACAGCTTTTTTGCCGGTATCCACGCAACGCCGCTGCTGCCGGCGAACCAGCGGCTGAAGGTCTTCGAATGCTCCTGTTGCCCCCCCAATGTATACCGTTTTATTGCAGCGATGAGCCAGTACTTTTATTCGGTACAGGACGATGTACTTTTTATTCACCAGTACACACAGAATACCGGTGAAGTTAATGTCAACGGCAATAGAGTTAAAATAGAGCAGGAGACAAATTACCCCTGGCAGGGCCAGGTGGCCATCAAACTGTCTTTGGACACGACTTTTGACATGACTGTGGCTTTTCGTATTCCTGGCTGGTGCCATGGGGCTAAAGTGCGGCGCAACAGCTCCGAAGTGGCTGTTCAGGTCAAAAACGGCTATCTGTATATGGACGGTCCGTGGCAGAATGGTGATCGGATCACGATGGACTTCCCCATGGAAATTGTACAGATGGAGAGTCACCCCAACATGGTCAATGCCGCCGGAAAAGTAGCGTTAATGCGTGGTCCCGTGGTATACTGCCTTGAAAGTATCGACAATACCTGCAATATCTTTGATCTGGCGCTGCCGCGAGAGAACAATGTCTTTACTGTAATTCCTCTGGATATCGCCGGCCTGCCGGTGGTCGCCATAAAAGGCAAGGGTATTGCGCGTAAAGCAGAGATGTGGGAAAATACCTTGTATAAGCCTTTTATCCCAGAGTACGACACAGCGGATTTCACGGCTATCCCGTATTTTGCCTGGGCTAACCGTGGTGAAAACGACATGACTGTCTGGATAAAAAAGCAGATTTAGGATTCTAACTTGCCAGAGCCGGCGGGGTAAAACAGATGACACTACTGGAGTTTTGTCGCAAAATACAGTTGGATGATGTTGCAACAAACATTGTATGCAGCTTTACAGTTTCGGATAATGAAGTGGCTGAGCTGAGAGAACTCTTTTACCGGGATACGGAAGCCTTTTATGACTGCATAAACGCAAAACCGCAGTCAGCCCAGTGGTATTTGGTGCTGTATGTGCGCTTTGCCGTCTTTTTAGAGGAGGAATATGCCATAAAGCATATTCCTGAAGCCATCTATACTGATACCTTTTCCGATATTACAATATGGGAGAAGGAATGCTATGAGCAGACTGGGACACATGGCTTGCTTGAAATCCAATGGCTTTCAAAGCATTTGAAGCTTGAGGTATTTCGCCTGGGGAGGCTGCAGTTTGAACCCATTTCATTTCCGGTGGAGCTTGCACAAGCCATTGATCCGCCAGAAGAAAAGGTTTTGAATGTACATATTCCAAAGGGAGCACCTCTCAAAGAGCAAGTGATTGCAGACTCATACGGGCAAGCTGTTGAGTTCTGGGGGCTTAAGCAGGCGGTATTTGTGTGCCATTCATGGCTCATAAGTCCAATGCTGAAGGAACTGTTGCCTCCCACCTCAAATATTCTTACCTTCCAAAAGGATTATGAGCTTGCCATGATAGATTGGGAATGCAGACAGGCAGAGGAACGAATTTTTGGTTATATTTCCGATGATATAGATTCATATCCTGAGAATACCGGTTTGCAGAAAAGTGCAAAAGCCTGGCTTATATCGGGCAAGAAAATCCCCGCAGGCTGGGGTGTGCTCCGGTACAAATGAAAACCCTCACCCAGAGAACGCCTTAAAAAATCACCCATCGGGTGATTTTTTTGTTGCTGCTGGTTCGATATGATAATAAAGCGGCAGAACCGGCTGAAATCTGTTATAAGAGAGGACTGTTGTTTTCATGAAATATATAAGACTTTTGGCATTATTACTTTCACTTTGTGCCCTTTCATTACTTTTTTTTGGGTGCGATGAACAAAACGATTCAAACAAAGAAAAGGAGACTCGCAAGGAGGAAGCAGCAGAAGAGACGCTTTTAAAAGATGCGGAGCTTTTAAGGAGCATTGCTTATAAGCCCTCCGGCCGAAAGGGTGATTTAAGGTTTACAACCTCTATTACCAGCGAAATGTCAGATTTAGAGGTGCCTGTTGAGGTTGTTACAACTCTTGCCAGGGATGGTCGTATGCGAACTGAAACCACGATGATGGAGGCTACGGAAGTCACCATCATCCTGCCTGATGACGGTACTTGCTATGACATTGATGCGTCAGGTGAAGTGGTGGGCATGAGGCCTTTTGATCCTTCCTTGTATATGGATGAGGGGACTTTGTATGACATGCTTGTCTTAAGCGGTGAGGAGCTGATCTCTGCGCAATATGAGGAGCTCTATGGTATAACGGTTATTTGTGTCAGCAAGAAATGTGGTGAAGATGGTACTGTTACCCTGTGGTATTCTCCCGATTATTTTGTAGAACTCCAGAGCGAATATGATGTTAATATGCGGACAACCACCGCATTGGTAAGCTTTGAAGAACTTGATTTTGTGGATGATGGGCTTTTTGCATTGCCCTCAGTGAATGAAGGCGATGCCGATCCCCGGTCAGAACTGCCTGGTATGGAAATAGGGACCGAATACTATTATACGGCTGATGAGGTGCAGGCGGTTGTGTACTTTATCGCTATGAAGGATATTAATGATGCAGGCGGCAGAGAATTTGCAACAAGTGTTGAGGGTATGGTTTCTCTTGAAGCCTTCGACAATGATGTATGCTATCTCGTCCGGTTTTCTGAAGAAACAGCAGAAAAGTCTTTGACCATTGGCTATTATGCGGTGAGTGCCAATGGTACCAATATCTATTTTTTGGATGGAGTTTCGGGAGATTACGAGAAAATCGGTGAAATGCCAGGTAAGTGAGTGGTGAATAGTAGGAACTATTTCTGAGCCAGTTGGAAAACCTCATTTATTGAGATTTCCAGTTTGTTTTCCCAAAAAATGCGTATACCGTCTGTGGCTGCCCTTCTGAAGAAGTCCTCATCCGAGAGTATGTTGAACCTGATGGTATGAAGCCGGGGCTTGAGATTCAGTATCATACTGCACCCATTTTCAAATAAAACATTTAAACGGTAATTTTCAAGAGGTATGACAGCTTCTATTCGGCTCATTCTCCACCTCCGGCGCAAAGAATCTTCCATGCTTAAATTGTATGGCAGATGCTTTTTGCTTCCAATCACCCGATGGGTGATTTTGATGGGAGGGCCTTACTTCATAGGGGCAGTCTTTTCCAGAAAAAACTGCTTTATAAGAACCCTTGAATTTATACCAAGCTTCTCAAAAACGCTTTTCATTTGTGTTTTCACTGTATTTTCAGAAATGTAGAGTCTTTCTCCTATTTCCCGGTTAGAAAATCCCTCTGCGGCAAGTTGGGCGATTTCCATCTCTCTGGCAGACAAGTCCGGTTTTTTTTCTGAAAACTCTTCCTTTTTTATTTGGGTGAGAGCTTTTTGATATGGCGCATACAATTGAAGTATTCGAGCTATTTCTTCGCACAGGCAGCCTTGGCGGTATAATTCCTCCAGCAGAGGCTTTAAAAAATCGCCGTTTTCAACAAACGGCATGTATATCTTGTCCGGGATAGCCATATTCAGAGCCTGTTTCAATGCATCCAAAGCGTCTTTTTGCCTGAATATCCGATCATTGGCTGCTGCGAGATAGATAGCGGTATAGATTGACCCCAAGAGATTCGGAAAAACGGAGGCCATAATGAGAAAGGCTCTCGCGCTTCCGATGAGCTTTAAATACTCGCCTTTTATCAGGAGTATCCTGCCATAGACGATGTTTACCATTGGAATATTAGGGAACAGCAATCGGTAACTACTGAAATCACCCGTCAAAAGCCACTCCGGGACCTTACCGCTTTGGCAGAGTAAGGAAAGAAGATAGCCCTCGCATATTTCAACCGTATGAATCAGGAAGTATTCCTTTTGCTTGGTGATTTCATCGCGCATGGTTTTCAGAAGCATGGTTATTCTAGAAAAATTGCCTTGTATCAACGCCAAGCGCATCCAAAGGAAAAGAACACAGATAATGTTTGATACTTGACTTTTTTGTTTGGATTCATACATGGCCTTATGAGCCTCAATTTCAGCGTTGTCAAATTCACCTGCATAAAAATGGCTTTCTGCTTTCATAATATATTCTCCGCCGGATGCATTTCCGTTGGATACCTGGCTGTAGCAGGGGAGAGCCTCCATCATGTCTTCAAGATTCTCCATAAGCTTACCGGATTCCCGATAAAACATATAAAGGATTGATGGGGAGCCAAAGGTCCAATTTGAGTTGGCAGATAGAATGGATGAAGGTTCTTTTAAAAGCTGATATGCTTTTTGATGATGCTCCTTCATTTTGCGGATGTCATTATAGCCTGTAAAGCTCATAATCAGTTCAAATTCGCCCAAAAGGCGATTGCGTTGATTCTCGTCCAGGGTTTTATCCGAATGGATATGATGCAGGAATTCTTCGCAGGCTTTTTGAAACAGATCAATTTCATTGAATGTAAACAGCTCAAAAGCCAGCAGGAGCAAAACAAAATGATGCCTGCTCTTTACCTCATCCGGACATTCAACGACATACTTGATGGTCAGTTCTTTTCCGTAATAAAGATTGATGCCGGTAGCCTTCTCCCTTTCAATAGATTGGTAGATACCTTCAAAATCACCGTATAAATAGAAATAGTGCATGGCCAGCCTATAATCGCCAGCCTTTAAAAACCACCGGGCAGCCTTATGGTACAGATCAAGTTTGATTTGTTTGCTTTCAAGCACATCCTTAAGGAAGTTCGTTAAGAGACTGTGCATATGATAAGTTTTGGATTCTGCATCATATTTGATAAATGCATTTTTGCTGGTTATTTCAATAAGGATGTCCGCAGCGTTGTCCTTTCCCCACATATGAACTGCCTGATCAAGGGTAAAGCTGTCAAAAAGGCACATGGTAACAAGAAAGTCCTTGATTTCTTGGGCAAATGATGCATAGACGGCTTTCTCCATAAGCTTATAAATATTAGTTACATGTGAATAGGAACCCTCAGAAATATAATCCAGCATGAGCAGATAAAGAGCACTGATCCAACCGTCGGTCATAGCATAAAGCCTGTCTGCGTCGGAGGTTCTGATGCTGACACCGCAAAGCTTGAAATATTCCGTTATTTCATTGGGTGCAAGCTCAAAGGCTTCTTTCTTCAAATGGTTTAAATAACCCTTAAGCGTGAGCTCTTCAAGATTATCCATTTGGGTAAAACGCGTTGTCAAAACGATATGCAGATTGGATATTTCATTTCGGACGAGAAATTGGATAAAGGCATTGACAACCGTACTATCGACCAGATGATAGTCATCCATGACCAGAACGGTTTTTTTGGGGATACTTATGTTCTCAATGATATGTACTGCCTCCTGCATGGATACGCTGTCATTGGGAAATTCAAGCCGGACCAGGCTTTGTGAGGCAGACTCAGAAAAGATACACAATTGATGGCATAGGCTGTTCCAAAAATTAAGCAGGCTGCTGTCATATATGGTCTGCCATAGCACTGCTGCATCACTTTTTTTCAGGTACTCGCGTACTGCTGTCGTTTTCCCGTAGCCCATAGGAGCTTCAACAATGGTCAGAGGATAGTTAAAGATATTATTTAAGGCGTCAGTAATGCGCGTTGGAAAGTATAAGCTTTTCGTGTTGCAGTGATGGGTTCTTTGCATAATGGAGCCTCCACAAATTAAGGAATGAAAGATAATTCCAGCTTAACCTTCACGATGGTATACAAGTTGAATATTCTCAGTCAAAAAAAGTCAATAAATTTGAAAATCTTACAATATCATACACCTTCAATGATAAAAAGCAAAGATTAAAGCCAATAAAAGGGACTACCCTGCTTATAGCGGGATAGTCCTGGAAGATCTTGATGTAGGTTATAGGATTATTATTCTCACTTATTGCTTATTTTTCATTTTTCGTCGCCGGATTATTGCCGTGATGACAGTCAAGCCAATAGTAATGGCCCCTATGACTGTTAAAGCCAAAGTAATCAGGGTCGGAGGTCCAGAAACAGCGGCTGATTCTCCGATAGTGATATCCCATTCTTTACTTAAATCTCCTGCAACAGCTAAAAGTTTGATCTTGCCATTCTTTCTTCCGGTGAGAACACCTGAATCCGAGTCAATGTCGGCAATTTCGGGATTGGATGTATACCATTTCAGCGTAGCCTCCGTCCCTACTGCACGCACCTCCATGTTAAATTTTGTGCCAACGGGAATAGTTGTTCGTATATTCACATCTTCAATAGAGGGGGCCCAGACATTGATGTCAAACTGGAAGGGTTTCTCAACTCCGTCAATGGTAATAACTCCCGCAATGGAGGTGGTTCCGGGTGATAGGCCTTTAATGTTGCCCTCTGAATCAACAGTGGCTACTGCAGGGTTTCCAGAATCAGCAGTAAGTATTGATGGAATCTGACCGGGAGTGCGCACGTTTATTGGCATGGTTTTACCTGCCTCTAACAAAGAAGCAGCTGGAGCTGCATCCACAAACTGGATAGAAAGAGTTGCTCTCTCAGCTTCGCTAATATCCGTCCCTTCATTCACTACCCCGGATTCATTCCAGACTGCTAAAGTCGCATTTCCATCTCCGTCTTCGAAGTCTATTTCATATGTGGCTGCCATCATGGGGGACGCGGACCCGTATATAAGCAGAGGTGCCTCCGTGTCTACTCGATACACCGCACTCATATCTTTTGCAACCAGATATTCCCCAATAATAGCTCCTGTATCCGCGAATACAGCCTTTAAATGATAGAACCAGTTATCCACCAATACCTCAGATTCTTCAAGACGGTATACTCCGTTGTTACTGTTAAGGCCGGTGGCAGCCGTCGGAAGGTTTTCCAGCAGTGCTCCGGCGGCTTCTATTGTCATTTCCATAGTATCCCTCTGCCATGTATACCGACCGGCTACGGATGCGGGAAGGCTTCCGCGTTGCATGACTTCAATGGATTTTCCAGTCCAATGAAAAGTGAGGGATACAGGGCCATCGGATGTATCACCCTCCCATTGACCCATTCCGTCCTCATCAACAAAAAGGGTACCTGGAAATCGAAAATCCGTGATGTTGTTGTCAGTCTTGCTTCCTTTCACCACATCGAATTCAAACAGTATGACGCTATCATTGACGGGCAGCAGCTGAAGCTTACCACTGTTGTCTTGATCTGTGCCGACCTTTATATATGTGCCGTGTATCTGTGTCCCGTCCTCCGATGTTGCTCCATGGGCCATCAAAGGCCCTGGATGAAAAGCATGTTTTCCAGTGATGATGGACAATATAGGCGACTGGAAGGCTATTCCTACAATCAACATGATTAAGAAACCACTGATGAACCTTTTCTTATCAGGCATTGTCTTCACCCCCTATATCTGGACAGCGATGGTTGTCTGTTTTGGCGTTCCATCCTTGATCCAGTACTTGATGATGTAATCACCGCTCTTTACTTTCAAACCTTTAGTGGGGTAATAATCCCACTTAACCGTCCATTTTCCTGATCCGTATTGGAACTCATCAAGGCTGTATTGCTTAAGCAGCTTGCCATCCTTGGAATAGATCTCGCAGTAAATTGCTTTACCTTGAGCCCCGTTCAGATTGAAGACCAGCTTGTGTACGTAGCTTCCGTCATCCTGCTTTATCTTGAAAGCTTCCTTAAGCGTCATTACCGCTTTTTGTGTATGCTTGATGCCGAAGGACCAGCTCTGCGTGCTAAAAGCGGTTGAATGGGTAAGCATCATTATATATTGGCCGGTGGGTGTGGTGGAATAGTCCCTTGAGAATGTATATTTCACCGGATAAGTATAATTGGTGTGATCTAGGGTGGACCACCTGTCGATAACGACTCCCGACTCATCGATCAGACAGCCGTCGATGGATCCGTTCTCCAGACCCGAAGCTTCAACTTCCATGCAAAAGTTCCCTTTCTGGTTAATGAAGGAACGCACCAGTTTGATATAACCGCTTGTATTACTACTGTAACCGAACTCTTCAGCCAATACGTGGGGCTGCATTAAAAGTACCGACAGTATCACTGCCAGGAATAGGGATAGTATTCTGCCGGGTAGGTTGAATACCTTTTTTTTATGATTAACTTGGACGGACATATCGAAAGCCTCCTTACCGCTTTACATGAAACAACGATCCTCCTATGAATCATCATTTGAATTGTATAAAAATAGCGCCAGCGTGAAAATCACCCAGTGGGTGATTTTAAACGAGCAAATTTCTGTAGTACGATTGTGGCAAATAAAAATCTATCGTAAATGAAAGGAAGATCATATGAAGAATGTAATGGCTTTGGTTTTGTGTATGCTGCTTGGAATTGGATTAATAGGCTGTTCCGGATCTGAACCCTCCTATTATGGTGTGTGGTCAATAGATGGCTTGCTGCCGGATGCGCCAATGGGAAATTTTAGCGAAGAGAATTTAGAGACCATTATGAATGTAAGCCTGACCTTTTCCGCAGAAGAGGCAACATGCTTTGGTGACCAAATAGATTCATTGGGGCAAACTGTTTCTGATCCTGAATATATAACCATTGATATTCCTAAAGATAGTTTTGAAGCAATGATCGGAACGAGCTTTGACAGTCTTGGAATTAAGGGAAGCAGCATTTCTCAGGTATCTGTTGTAAATGATCCATCCTACAATGACGGCATTGTCTTTTATGTGGTGAACGACGAGACCTTGCTGGCCAACAGCCTTGGAACTTTCTTCGTGTTTAAAAAGACAGAGTAAAGCAAGTCAAATATTAAACTTAAATAATCGTGACCTCAGTACCAATGGGTACAGTCTTGCTCAATTCTAAAATGTCCTTGTTATATAATCTTATACAGCCATTGGTTACATTCTTGCCGATGGAGGAAGGATTATTTGTGCCGTGAATACCGATGTGGGGCTTATTTAGTCCTAACCATCGCACACCGAAGGGCCCGCCCGGATTTATAACCCGGTTAACGATCTTGAAGGTTCCCTTCGGTGTTGGTGTTGACGGCTTTCCTATGGCTACAGGATAGATTCTGTAGACTATCTCATCTTTATAAAGTGTCAAGATGCGCCTATCTGTGTCAATGGTGATGCGATAAGCCATTTTTTTTCTCCTGAAAACCATCCTATAAATAATATATTGGGTGTTCAGTCTTAATGTGCTTGCCCAGAAGAATTGTGTGAAGCAGTAGACAAGTCTCGGGGTAATTGGAATGTTTGTTCAGTTATATCCATATATTTGAATATTGAGGACATTGAACAGTATATTGATGAATGGCTTGACACAAAATAAAGTTGTCTGATATCATACAATTAAAGAGAAGATTACATGAAGGCAAAAGAAATTTATCGGAGGAAACAAATATGTGCTTGATCAAGGAATTGTCAGCAGATTATCTGAAAATCAAAGTCTATTCTACAAGAAAGTCTCTCGGTGAAAACGCAGCAGCTGAGGCAGCCTTCAAAATTCGTGAACTGTTAAGGGAAAAGCCTGAAATAAATATCATCTTTGCAGCTGCGCCCTCCCAGAATGAGTTTCTGGAAGCTCTGCTCAAGGAGGATATTGAGTGGGACAAAATTAACGCCTTTCACATGGATGAATACATAGGACTGGATGCTCAGGCTCCCCAGGGTTTTGGCAATTTCCTCAGGGATCGGATTTTTGGAAAGGTTCCCTTTAAAGCTGTCCATTATATTCGAGGAAACACGGGAGATGCCCAACAAGAGTGTGCCCGTTACGCAGAGCTATTGAAGAAACATCCTACAGACATAGTTTGTCTTGGCATAGGCGAAAATGGCCATTTGGCCTTTAATGACCCTCCGGTTGCAGATTTTCAGGACCGCTTTTTGGTGAAGACAGTGGAGTTGGATGCGGTATGCAGGCAGCAGCAGGTTAATGACGGATGCTTCGCGAGCTTTGACCTTGTGCCTACTCATGCCATTACAGTTACCATACCCGGTTTGATAGCCGGCAGATACATCTATGGCATGGTACCTGGGAGAACAAAAACTGAGGCGGTTTATCACACAGCTAAGGACCGAATTGGAACCAGTTGTCCGGCAACTATATTGAAAACTCACAAAAATGCAGTATTGTTTACGGATATGGACAGTGCCTATCACCTGCTTTAAGGGTAATGCATTATTATTGGATTAAACTTAGGAACTGTGAGGTGACAGTTGTGGAACAAGTAAAGATTATTCATGCAAGGTTGGTAACTCCTTATCGCTTGGTGGAGAATGCATGTGTTATAATAGAAGATGGTATTATCAAGCATGCAGGGGAGGATGTCAGTACCTCCGAAAACTGCATGATCATTGACGCAGGAGGACTATATGTCTCTCCAGGCTTTATTGATATTCATACCCATGGCGGCGGCGGTCACGATTTTATGGACGGAACAGTGGAAGCATTTACCGGAGCGGCTTCAAAGCATGCAGAGTACGGAACCACAGCCTTAGTAGCCACAACACTGACCAGCACCATGGAAGAACTTAAAAATACACTTCAAGTTTTCAAACAAGCAAAGGACACAAAGTACAACGGAGCGCTTCTTCTTGGGCTTCACTTAGAGGGGCCGTATTTCTCAATGGCACAAAAAGGAGCACAGGATCCCAGGTATATCAAAAACCCGGACCCTCGGGAGTATCTTCAAGTGCTCAACAGCACGGATGACATACTTCGTTGGAGTGCGGCTCCCGAATTGGACGGAGCACTTGAGTTCGGAAGGCAGCTAAAAGAAAGAGGTATTCTTGCATCCATTGCACATTCGGATGCCATATCATCACAGGTCGAGGAAGCCTTCGAAAACGGATATAGCCATATTACTCACTTATACTCTGCAATGTCAGGGGTCAGAAGAATTAATGCATTCAGGTATGGAGGCGTTATTGAAAGCGCGTACCTTATAGACGAGATGACGGTTGAGATTATTGCCGATGGGGTGCATCTGCCGCAAGAGCTTCTGAAGTTGATTTACAAGATAAAAGGGCCTTCCTGTACGGCATTGGTGACGGATTCAATGAGAGCAGCCGGTATGCCTGAAGGCGAAAGCATTCTGGGAAGCCTTATAGGTGGTCAAGCGGTACTTGTGGAGGATGGGGTGGCCAAGCTGCCGGATAGATCTGCTTTTGCAGGCAGTACGGCTACTGCCGACCGCCTTGTCAGAAATATGATAAAGCTTGCAGGGGCTCCTTTGACGGATGCAATAAGAATGATGACCTCCACACCGGCTTCTATCCTGGGGATTGCTCAGCGCAAGGGCTCCATTTCTTCCGGAAAGGATGCGGACATTGTCTTTTTTGACGATAACATTCAGATCCGACGGACTATTGTCGGAGGGCGGACAGTTTACGAAAAACCTGAATGATCCATAAAATTATATGATGGGCTTATTTACCCGGATGTTAGGAGGAACAAAAATGGCAGAAAAATATAATCCATATGAAAACATGCTTGAGGTTTTGGACAAAGCGGCCAATATGTTAGGATTAGAGGAAAATGATTACGTCATATTGAAATATCCGGAGCGTGAATTGAAAGTAGCCATACCAGTAGAGATGGACGATGGCTCAACCCGGGTTTTTGAAGGTTACCGAGTACAGCACTCAAGCTGCAGGGGACCATACAAAGGTGGAATCCGTTACCATCAGGATGTTGATATGGATGAGGTAAAAGCTCTGTCGGCCTGGATGTCTTTCAAATGCGCAGTAGTCAATATTCCATATGGCGGAGGTAAAGGTGCTGTCAAGGTCAATCCGAGAGAGCTTTCAAGGAATGAATTAAAGAATTTGACCCGAAGGTACACTGCCATGATTCTTCCCTTAATCGGACCGGAAAGGGATATTCCGGCTCCGGATGTTGGAACCAATGCAGAAATAATGGGCTGGATTATGGATACATACAGTATGTTCAAGGGATATACAGTCCCCGGTGTGGTAACCGGTAAGCCTGTAGATATAGGGGGTTCACTTGGGAGAAAGGAAGCCACCGGCCGGGGAGTCATGTTTGTGACACGCGAAATCCTTCATCGCATGGGAATTCCAATGATTGGAACAAGAGTGGCTGTACAGGGCATGGGCAATGTAGGAGGTACGGCTGCACGGCTTCTTAATAATGAAGGCTGTAAAGTTGTAGCTGTAAGCGATGTTTCGGGAGGATTATACAGCAAGGACGGCCTTCATGTGGAGGAAATCTTGAAATTCCTTTCACAAAACGGAAATCTTATTAAGGACTATAAAGCACCAGGAGTATCGCACATCACTAACGATGAACTTCTGACCTGTGATGCCGATGTTCTGATTCCTGCCGCACTTGAAAATCAGATTACCAAGGAGATTGCCCCAAACATTAAGGCGCGGTTTATTGTTGAAGGTGCAAACGGCCCGAGTACGGTAGAGGCGGACAAAATCCTGGAGAAGAACGGAAAAAAGGTGGTTCCTGATATTCTGGCCAATGCAGGCGGTGTAGTTGTATCATACTTTGAATGGGTTCAGAACATTCAATCACTGATGTGGGATGAGGATGAAGTTAACCGAATCCTTGAAAAAATTATGATTCGGGCTTTTAACGAGGTCTGGGATAAAACAACTGAGAAAAACACCACATTAAGAATGGGTGCGTACATGGTAGCGATTGATAGAATTGTGAAGGCTAAAAAAATCCGTGGCGTATTCCCGTGAAATTATATATCTTGCCATCTATACATAAAAAAAGTATAATAAAATGTGGCATTAGATGTTGGATATTCATCAGTTAGGCCATGTTTCGTTTTTTTCACTTTGTTATGTACATAGGAGGCCAAATGAAAAGCAGAAGTAATTTATGTGATATTATATTTGACGGTTTATCCAAGGATATCATTGCTGGCGTGCTGAAACCCGGCGATAAAATAGCGGGTGAATATGAACTGGCAAAAAAGTATGAGGTAAGCCGGTTTACAGTGAGAGAGGCTATGAAAAAGCTTGATTCAATGGGGCTTATTACTATAAAGCATGGCATAGGCTCCTTTGTAAATGAGGTTACGCCTGAATCTTTTATGAAACCGCTTTTACCGGTGCTTGTCATGAGCAACATCGATATCCGCGAGATTTGCGAGGCGAGGCTTCCTCTTGAAGTTCAGTCCATTTCCCTGTGTATTGACAGAATAGATGAGGAAAAACTGAATGAAATGAAACAAATCGCTGAAAAAATGGAGAAAGCCTTAGAAAATAAAGATTTCGAGGAATATAACGAACTGGATATCAGTTTCCATTTGCTAATTGCAAAAGCAAGTAAAAACCGTGTTTTGTTCCAGATGCTCAATACTCTGCAGGACATGTTAAGAGAACAGATGAAGCGCGATATGGTTGTGCCTAATGCATCCGAGCGCTCCATTAGCAGGCATAAGCAGATGCTGGAAGCAATCGGGCGTAAGGAAAAAGAGCTCGCAAAATCGCTTATGACACTTCACATTAATGACTCAATCGATTATCTGGCATAATATTTATATGGCAGTCATATGAAAACAAGTCTTGCTTTCAGTACTTGATATTTCATAGGCTGCCATTTTTATTCCCCAAAAAGTGATCTTTCAAGCTCTCCTCAATAAATAGTACATAAGTACTATCATATCAATATTGACTCATTTATTTTGTGTGTGATATTATGATATAAGATGTCCAATATCAAATATCAAATAACATGAAGCTATGGAGCAAGTATTATCAATGCTTGCTCGGAATGATTTCAAATACTAATATTCAGCAACTTCTCAAATTAATAACCTATGTCATTTCCCCACTTGTCTATTCTGGGTCGAGGCTTGTTGTGCGCTACCGCAGGCATCGCACTCTATTAACAGGTCGAGGTATATTGTACCGTTGCGCAGGCAACGCACAACTAAAATAAATAACAAGGAGTGAAAAGACATGCTGAAAAGAAAAATGGTCAGTATTATTCAGGCTATTGCTCTAGCTGCTACGATGGCGATGCCATCCCTATCTTCTGCAGCAGTACAGACTACGGAGACGGGGGCAACGGGCTCCTGGCCCCTATGGCGAAACACTGCCACCCTGCAAGGTCATCAGGAAACTCCTGGTGATATTGTGGACCCGCGTGAAGCAGCATCTTTGTTTGTAACAGGTAAAGTCGACACTTCCCCCTATTACGCCGACATCAATGGTGATGGCCAACAGGAAATCCTGATGACGGACTCCTCTCGTGTTACAGCTGTCGATAGCAACGGCACACAGCTTTGGATGACGGAAGTCATGCAGGCAACTGAAGTATTTACTGTTAAAGACCTCAACAATGATGGTATCCTGGAAGCTCTTGTCTGGGGCGAAAAGAAGATGATCATTCTTCGAGCTGATACCGGTGCAGTACTTCATGTTGAAGAGTTCAGCGACAATCTCTCCAAAGGTCGCTTTGTACTTGACGACCTGGATAAGGACGGTAATTACGAAGCGGTTATTTACATTTACAAGCATTCATATCTGTCTGTTTATAAGTTTATAAATGATAACGGGACCTTTAGATGTAAGCTGGCAAATCGCATCATAGACTCAAGGTCTGAAAATGAAGGTGGTATTGCGGCGTTTTCACCCGGCCTTGCCGCAGCCGATGTAAACAATGACGGCTTTAAGGAGCTTACCGTTTTACGCGCATACGGTATGGATGTCTATAGCGGTGTTGAAATATCAAAAGTGGTTGACACACAGCTAAAATCCGACCCTCTCACTGTCCAATCTGTTATATCCGATGGAGATTTCGGTGATGATCCCGGCCCGTCGAGCAATCCTGCTTCAAACCTTATTGACGGCGATTATAATACATATTGGATTGCTAAGCAAGGGGCTGCAACGTCCAGTCTTGAGTTTACATTTGCGAAGGCGGTCAACTTAAAAAAGATCAGAACCTTCAATATGTATACTACACCTATAACCGCTTTTGCTTACGACTATGTTGCAGGCGATTGGATAGAGATCGGGTCCTCAGCCGGAGATGCATACAGTCTTGATGAGTCGTCAGGCACTTATGGCCATGAAATAGACTTTGCCAATTATGTGTTTGCTGACAGGATTAAGCTTGTTGTAGGCAAAGGTGCTTGGGAACAGGCACAGGGCGGCGAAATCAAATTTTTTGGTGAAAACATCCTCGCTCCGATTCTGCCCTCAAAGCTGAACCCGGGTCAGATTAAATCTGTCACTTGTCCGGAAAATACAGCCGGTCAATCCCTTGCCATACTTACAAATGGAAATACCGCAGATTACTGGTGGAGCGGCCCCACATCGGGCGGTAAGGCTACACTTACCTATGAATTTAACTCGGCTAGGACCTTCTCGGCTATTAAGTTTACCAACCTCATCGTACCTTATGTTGTTGTTGAAGGCTGGAATGACGGGGAATCCAAGTGGGTTGAGCTTGCCAAGGTGGATTCAGCCGGTCCGGTTGTGATAGGTACACAAAAATTCCTTTCAACCTTTGTGACCAATGCAATCAGAATAAGAGTGGAAAAAAGCAACTTTGGCTCTTACGGACCAGGTGAACACCATGTTCAGCTTTCAGAAATTGAATTTTTTGAAATGAATCCCAATATTACTCCAATAAATGCTACCGCCGTAAAAGGTGGATACTACCCGGGTCTGCCCCCTTCAAATGCAATCGACGGGAACGCATCTACTTACTTTGTTTCCGGAAGGTGGCCCAAGAATACTCTCGTTCAAGACGGATTTGCTGACGGAAAGTTCTATTCCGAGCTTGAAATCGAACTTCCGGCAGCAAGCGTTATAGGTAAAATAATCACAAACCAATTCTATAATAAATTGACCTTATATACATCCAATGATAACGGCGTGACCTGGGACGAGTATGCAACCGCTCCTTATGCCGGAGCAGCAATAAGCGGATTCGATTTCTCAGCGAACCCACTTGTCGTTCCTTCCAATAATAAAGTCAGACTTAGATTCTCGGAAGGCCCATACACAGATGGCGGCTATGATGTTCACGACACAACTCATGGCACCGGTTCACCGGCACCTGCTACTCCCGGCCGTGTGGCTGTTTCTGTACAGGGAGCTGAAATTACTTTTTTAAAGCCATTTAGTGCTGGCATGACTAAAATTGCGCCCATTGACAGTGTTGATTTTACTCCCCACCTTGCCGACAACGGACGCAACTACGGTCATATGGTCGTTAAGGATATTGACGGGGATGGTGTTCAGGAAATAGTCGCCCTCAACGATGGTGTATCCTATCATATTTCCGTATACGAAAATAACGGTTCAGGTGACTTTAGCCTGTTTGGCGACCAGTATTTCGGCTACTCAGGCAAAACCAATCCCGATGATGGCGCTGCCGGAAGATTTGCAGGAGGCAAGATACCCTATCTGAAGGTTACCAAAAACTCAGTTGTTGATGTAAATGCAGATGGCATAGATGAAATAGTTTATGGTGCTTACACTTATGCACCCGGTGCCACAAACGGAAACTGGAAGGTATATGTAGCAGATACAAAGAATTATGATTCTGCAAGCTGGAAGTTTAATGATATTGCCGTACTTGATGGTTATTATCTTAAAGACATAGCCTTCATCCTTCCTGATTCAACAAAGCCGGTATTCGTTATGTCAAGGGAAAATACCGTTACTCCCGCAGGAACAAATCCACTTGAGTTATTTACATTTGAGAATGGTGCTTTCCTAAAACTCACTGAGCTTACCGGAGCCAGCTATGTGTCAAAGAGCATACAAACTTCGGTAAATATAAGCGCGGTCTCGGGTGCAGGCGATAGCGAAATGTATACACCAGATGTTAACGATGACGGACAGAACGAGATGATCCTATACCGAAACGGTAATTATGAATTCTTGAAGTTTGCAAATGACGGATCATACAGCGTTGTTGCTTCAATTGCTTCAGCACTCGGCTCACCTACCGGCATTTTTACAAATGCAAATGTAAAATACGCAACGACTGCCTCAGGCGGAATTATGCATCTTGTAACGCTTTCGGGGCAAGACCTTTGGACAAGGACCAGCGGCGGTGAGCTTTCCATAGCTCCGACTGTTGGAGATATTGATGGTGACAATTACAATGAAATGGTATTCTCTATTGGCGGCAGTATCCATGCGTACGTTATGGAAAATGGCCAGATGGAGAGTATGTTTACCATACCCGGATATGGCAAGACAACTGCAGGCAGCGGAGCATCGGTTGTTCCTCTGGTTGACATGAACGGGGACGGCAAGCTTGATATTGTAAGCCAGACGATAAGAGATACTTATAAGGTATTCCAGGTACACAACGGCAGCGGAAGTATGATGTGGGAATATGCACTTGTCAACGATACAGAAGGTCATTCACTGGGTGTATTTACAGTCCAGGACTACATCGTAGGTGATGTAACAGGTGATCAGGTTCCCGATATTATCGTTTCAGTTGCAACAACCTACCCCAACGGGCGCACACTAATCATTGACGGTTCTACCCATGATCTGGTCTACGCTTCACCATTGACCGTCAAGATAGGAAAAGGCTCCGGAAATTCATGGGATCGTTCGACTCTTCCGAATCCCGGCAGCTACTCACTTGCAGACATTGATAAAGACGGCATAAACGAAATCTACTTTGTTGCACTTGAAGGATATATGCGTATCAAGCGTGAAGCAAACGGAGCATTCAGTCTTAATACCTTCTACCCGCAGATTGATGCCACCAACTGCTATATCTATTATGCAACCCCGATAATTGCCGACCTTGATAATGACGGAATATCTGAACATATTTTAGGCGGCGGCTTCAACAGCTTCTCAGTTTATAAGGGAGACCTGATAACGGCGCCGATTGTATGGCCCGTACCCAATGCCCAATGGCATGTCCTTATGCCTCCCACAGGCTATAATTCCGACGGTACGGTAAAGAACCGGGGAGATAATGACCTCAATGGCGGCCGACGTCTTCAGGGTATTGCCGATGTTGACGGAGACGGTAAAATGGAAATCGGCTTACAGTACAGCACTGGTATTGAAGGCGAGGAATATGCCGGATTTATGTATTGCTACGAAGGTGAAGGTACGGCTTGGACTGACTCTGCCCCGGATCAAGCTGCAAGAGCAGGAGCTTATGCCTTTGATAATGTGAAGCAGGCTGTGAAGTGGAAATTTGATATGAGGGCTGAATTCGGCGGACAGAATGTTATAGCCGTTGATATCGTTACCAACGATATTGATGGAGATGGTAAGGCAGAATTTATTGTCACAACAAATACCGGTTACCTGGTCGTATTTAACGGTGAAGATAATCCGGCTGACGGCCGAGTTTTATGGAGTATGCGTATCGGCGGCGGCACAAAGCTTTCCATACCGGTTGTTGCAGATGTTGACAACGATGGCTTCACTGAGATTATCGTTGCTGCCGGCGACGGTGCACTTCACTTCGTTGATGGTCAGGACCGTGGTTCTCTCTTAGGCTCGACTAGCCAACTGCTGAATAAGTTTGTTGAAACGGGGGATTTATCGGGCCCTCTGGTAAGCCAACTGACCAACAGTATCAAACAGGCTCAGCATCAGCTCGATAAAGGCAGTAAAGAACAGGCGGTAAAGCATATGGAAGACTTCATTAAGCATCTGAACAATCAGGGTATGGATAAAAATATAACAAGTGATTGCAGGGATGCTTTGAATAGGTCAGCTGAAAGTCTGATCGAATCATGGCTTAAAGGGTAACCTAAGAAAAATGATTTTGGAGAAGGGCTTTGAGTCTAAGACTCAGGCCCTTTTTCTGTAAGTGGGAAAATATCATTGACAAACAAATCGAGTTGATATAAGGTAAAAGTAGATATATGATGACCAACAACATGATTTGTAAAAAGATCTATAAGGATGCGATTATATGAGGCCCTCCGTTATATTCTCCTGCGACTGGGAATCCAGAGGCGATTACACTCCGCACCATGTGACAGAAGGCAAGGATTACTTCGAAAAAATAAGCGAAGAAATCATTGATGCCAGCCAATATATCGTTGATGGGAAAATGATCTGGTACTGTAAGATTGATTTTTACGCTGATATTACATATTATAACGATTTTGCCCCATTAGCCGGAAGAATCCTGGCAGGCGGCGGTCAACTGGGTGTTCATATCCATCATATCAGTAAAGCCAAAGTACAAAGGGAAAAAGTATTTGAATGGTCTTTTGATAGAATGAAGAAATTAGGCTTTCCCGTCACAACCTATTCCGCAGGAATGGGTGAAGTTTATGATTCTGATGTAAACGGGCTGCTTGAGGCAGGGTTCAGATCCCAAAGAGGAGCATTTCCATTTATCAAACATGAGTTTTGTGACTGGATCGGAGCCGATCTCTGGCCGGGGTACATGGATGCGAGCGATTACAAACGCGTCGGAGTAACCGGAAAGCTTTTTACCTATGCTATAGGCGGGGACGAAAAAAACGGAGAAGGATATTCTCAGCTTCATATCAATCGTTACATCCCCCTAGACCAGCTTAAAGCTCTGTTTACCAAGAATATGGATTTTTTATTCCGGCAGGGAAAATTCCCTTGCATCGGCTGCTATTTTCACCCGTATAACCTCACAAAAGAAGGGGCTGTCAGCGTTATAGATGCTGATGTGATCAGAAAGTGGGAACTGTTTTCGCTTTGGCTAAAGGACAACGGAGTGGTATTTCTAACAGATTCTGAAGCAGAAAGAATATATTCGGAAACTAGCGGAGTAAAATAGATGGAGATTTTGGGCATATTTCTTGGAATCCTCTGTTTCAGCGGATTTTCCTTTATTGTAAATAAGTCGCAAATTGACAAATGCAATATTTTTTCTTTTACCGCTTCTTTATATTTTGTAGGTTTTTTGCTCTGTCTAGTGACTGCAGTTTCAAATGACGGTATAAGGGCATTTCCTTCAGCCGTATTGAGCCTGTCGGTTGTTGCGGGGATTGCAAGCGTCGGCAGCTTTTTATCTCAATTGGCAGCTTTGAAGACGGGCGGCAAGCTGTCAGTAATCAATATCATAGGGAATCTGTCCACCCTGATTCCTATTATCTATTCAATCGTTGTTTTCCACGAAAAGATTACTGTAACAAAGTACATTGGAATCATTCTATTTATTGTCTTTATATTTATGCTGAACTTTGCCGGCAAAGAGGAGGCCCTATGAAGAAGTGGACCATATTTGCATTTATGTGTATGACGCTTAATGGAATGGTTCTCATATTTCAAAGATATGTCACTATTTTGAAACTGGATTCCTATATTAACATTTACCTTGGAATCACTTATTTGATGGGCTTTGCCGTCTGTCTTGCCATCATTTTGGCCAAAAGGTATCCCGTTAAGATTAAAACCATGGCATACGGGCTGGCCGGAGGGATTTTAAGCTATCTGGGTTCATATTTATATACTGCGCTTATGGGCATTTTTCCGTCGTCATTCATAATACCTTTATTCAGTATCGGCAGTATTATTACGGTTACTATCGGCTCGGTAGTCATTTTCAAGGAAAAGATCCAAAAAAGAATGGTTGCTGCCCTTTTCGTAGGTATATTGTCTGTAACCTTCCTGTGTATTTAAAATTTTGTGGGGCTCTTCTTAAGGTGAAAATATGGCTAAACTGAAAACCCTTCTAGCGGCTTTCCAGAATAAAATGCGGTATTCCATCAACAGCGTGTTTGACCCGAAAAGTGAGATGGGCGCAAGCCGAATGCATGTTGCCGCATCAAATTATACATCAGGAATCATTGCTAACATTGTGGGGGGCAACTTTTTCACCGGTTTGCTGCTTCTGCTTCATGCAGATGATTTAATGATGGGTACTGTTACCATGATAGGTTTCATAGGCAATACACTTCAAATCTTATCCCCGCTCATCATCGAGAGGGTCGAAAAACGCAAAAAGTTTCTGATTGTCGGAAAAAGTATCCTATACATACTCAATATTGCGGTTATTAGTTTAGTATCGGTATCCGGTATACAATATCAAGCGAAATTAATCGCAATTATGATCGTTATACTGGTTGTCAATATTTTTAACGCCATTCTTTCCCCGGGAGTGTCTGTATGGCATATTAAAAGTATCCCGGAGAGCTTGAGGGTAAAGTACTTTTCTTTTTACAGCTTAACCAATGGAGTAATACAATATATTATTGTTCTAAGTCTGAGCAAGCTGGTGGATGTGTTTAAAGAAAACGGCAATGAAATGCTGGGTCTTCAGCTATTAAGAATCTTTGCGCTGCTGCTTGCCGTACTGGATATTTATTTCCTTCTTAAAGTTAAAGAATATCCCAATGTTAAAAGAGATGCTTCCCTAAATATAAAACGAATTTTCATCGATCCTTTCAGGCAAAAAAAATATCTTATTACGGTATTTATAGCCTGCTTATGGAGCTTCTCGGCCAACATACCCGGTCCATATTACACGGTATATATGTTGAAGGATCTTAATGTGCAGTATTCCTATCTCAATCTCATCAATATGCTTAATATACCGCTGATTATATTATTTACTCCCATGTGGAGCAGGAGAATCAGAGAGACCTCCTGGTTCAAAACGCTTTATTTCGCAATGGGGATTTATCTAGTACATTATTTCGGTCTGGCTTTTGTTACAAGAGAGACTCTTCTATATTTGTATCCGCTGACGATGATTTTTGCCTTTATTTTTGCTCCGGGCATTAATATAGTGTTTGCAAATGCGCCTTACATCAATCTTCCGGAAGCAAATCAGACCAATTATATTGGATTCTATGCATCCATGAGTAACCTGGCTGCTTTTGCAGGCACATCCTTTGGCAGAGAGCTCATCAAAGATACTGAAGGTATGAACGTTAATTTTCTTGGGATGACCATGCAAAACAAGCAGTATATCTTACTTATTACAGCTTTAGTTATGCTTGTTTCGGTATATATAATCAAAATCTTGCAAAAAAGAACGGGTAATTGAAAAAGCTTCTACACTTTCTGTATGTTAGTTATCCAACAATATAGATAAGTCTGTCACACTTCCGGGAAAATACCCATGAATCCGATAATATTTACACAAATGGAACAAATAGCTAACTCTATTTCTATGCAAAATAACAAAAAAAGAAGAAATGCCGTGTTGACAATTTAGCAAAAAGGATGTATCATTTTATTAACACATGTTAGACGTTAAACAACCTATCCAAACTTTGTACTTCATTTTTTCTTAGAGTCTCAACATTTCTTGAAATAGTTATAGGAGGAAAATTCTATGACAGGGAAACCGATAATATCAGCATTGTCAATGGGTATCAATGAGAAAAATTTTGCGTTGCCTATGGTTAGCCTGGCAGAGGTGCAGCGAGCGCTTGAGGGGATCGAAGACAATAAAATCGATCTTGTGCTTATGCCCCAGTATGTATTAGGTAAAGATGACGCCGCAGCGGATGAAAAGAGAAACCTGTTAATCCATTTTGCAAAAGAAAATAAGTGTTATGTTGTATACAATTTTTATGAAAACGGGTATTCTATCTCCGAAATTCTGGACAGGAGCGGAAAGCCCTGCGGACAGTACCAAAAGACCCATCGAATTGATGGTATCGACCCACCGCTCTCTTTAGGGGATAAGTTCCCGGTGTTTGAACTGGATTTTGGTAAAATCGCTCTTTTAGTGGGGACTGATCTCTATTTTCCTGAAGTGGCCGAGAGCTATTCACTTTTCGGAGCTGAAATCTTACTTTGCAGCCTAGGCATTGAACCCTTGCGGGATGATACACAAATTCAACGCTTGCTCCACGAGAGAGCAGTCATGGACTTCATGTTTGTTGTATCATCGGCTTATGCCAGTGACAAGCCCATGTATATGACTACTAATTATGATGCTTTACACGGATCAACACCAGAGGATTACGGTAAAATCGGCAATCCCGACAATATGAATTCCAACGGTCTTGGACTGCTGCCCGGTAGAGCATCCGTATACGATTTGCGGGGCGAACTCATTTGCTGCTCAGGAAGAGATGCGGGAGCCGCCATCTGCGCATTGCCAATGAAAATGAAGCGAGAAAGCAAGAAGCACATCTTTGGACTTGGGCACCCCGTATGGCACCAAAATGAGCGAGGGGTGTTCGACGATCTAGCCAAATCATTCACTTTTACAAAGAAGAACTATCCGGTCAAAAATCCCATCATTACCTTTGCCCATATGACCTATCGTGATACTGTAGGGGATTGGAGCAATGATCCGAATCAAACCATCAACTTCCAAAAATTATTTGCCTATATGAGAAAGGCGGCCGAATATTCCGATATGGTCATTTTCTCGGAGCTGTCTGCCACGACGAATACCCTGACCGACGAGCTGAAGGCAAAGTACGCAAAAATTGCTGCAGAAAACCATTGCTACATATTGATAAACCAGGAAATAGAAGAACGCAACACATCAGTTTTATTTGACAGAAACGGTGAAGAGATCTATGCATACGAAAAGGTCAACGGACTTTGTTTCATGTACGATAAAATCGACAAGGTCGGCAAGGAACTGCCCGTTGTAGAGCTGGATTTTGGGACCATAGGCGTAATGGTATGTGCAGATGCCTACTGCCAGGAAATTCCGCGCATCTATGCCCTTAAAGGTGCAGAATTAATTATTTTACAATCCCAGAGCTGGGGAGCGGATGCGGCGCACGTCAATGAAGGTATGACCCGTGCCTTTGCTATCGAAAACGGCGTTGCCGTTTTAATGAGTAACTTCCCATCCTCACAGGTTGTACACAGAACAAATATCATTGATCCTACAGGTGAAACAATCTTCGCCAGCGGTTATGACCGCGAAGGTCTATATACGGCTCAGGTTGATGTGGATGCTGTTATTAACCATGAGAGTTTTGTTTATGAAGACGGAATGGTCAAACGGAGCTACAATTTCAGGGAACGACTGATGAAAGCACGCAGACCGGAACTATATAAAGCTTTGACCAGCCTGAAATAGTCCTGATGATAAGGTAGGTAAGGAATGAAGCGAGCTTATGTTTTGTTGGATTTCGAAGGACAGGCCTGTGGTTTCGGTCGATACGAAGGGGCTTATGCCATTACCCATGAGTCGGCAATATTGGAACTGCAAGCTGTTCTGCCTGAAATTTTCAATGCAGGATACGATGAGATTACTTTAAACACCCCCCATGTGCTGGGTATGAAATACCTGGAGCTTCCAAAAGATATGAACATCCGTGTTATTCATGGGGAGTTTAACAAGTGTATTCTGACCGAAGGACTGGACAGCAGCTTCGATTTTGCCGTTATGCTTGGGCAGCACGCAATGGCCGGTGGAAAAGAGAAGGGTGTCAATCGCCATACTATTTTACCGCACCCTTTTTCCCGACATTACAGTGCCCTTGAAGGGGTTTTCATAAATGATCTGGCTGTTGGTGAAATAGGTATTTTCTGTACAATTGCCGGTATGCACAATGTTCCGGTGATTTACTTGTCAGGTGATGACAGTGCTTGTGAAGAAATCAAAGAACTGATTCCAAACGTTGAAACAACAGCCGTCAAGCATTCTATCAATTATTTTACGGCTAACTCCATGACTCCTCATGATGCTGCTAAGGCAAGCGGGTTTGGCATTAAACAGGCCCTTTCTCATCTCCAAGACATAAAACCCTTTAAAATAGAAGGCCCTGTAGCCATCAGCGTCTCCTACTTATTTCCACAGAGGGCAACGGCGGGTCTATCCCTCATGCCCGGCTCCTACTTGAAAAATGCCAACACTCTATCCAAAGAATTTGCATCAATAAAAGAGTTTGAAGATGAATTTGGTACTATTCGCGGAGATGAGGCGCCCGATTGGCAAAAGGATATAGGTATTAAGCATGTGCGAGGATTCTTCACGCGCCTGGGATATGAACCGTATGAGCCTGGTAAGGAAAAGATTGAAAAAATATAGACCTGGTATTGCAGTATTTAGGGCGTTGATCAGAAACTGCGTTTTTGGTCGGCCTAATAATAACAAGGAACACATTTTTTTTAAGGAGGAAAGATTTATGAAGAAGTTTTCCAAACTTATCGCAATGCTACTGACCATGATGATGGTTGTCACCATGTTCGCTGCCTGCGGAGGAAATGCCCAGCCGTCATCTACATCACCGGCTTCTACAGGTGGAACAAGCGCAACCCCTGGATCAAGTGCAAGTTCGACTCCTGACCCCAAGCAAGCATCGGGTACCATTGAATTTTGGATGAATCCGGCCGGATTCCAATCGGATGACTTACAGAAGGCTTGGGCTCAAAAAGCAATTGACGAGTTCAACAAGACATATCCCAACATGAAAGTCAATATCACCATGGTTCCATGGGCCGATTCTTCTACCAAAAAACAACTGGTTATGTCAACCGGTAAGAATGTACCTGACGCCATGTACACCTTCCCGGAAGAAATGGCTGTTTTTGCCGCCAACGATCAGCTTGTAGCAATGGATGAGTATTTTAAGGATGAGATGTCGGACTTAATTGGTGTGCAGGACTCTTCCTACAATGGAAAGATGTACATAGCACCTGTCCTTTTGGCTACTTATGGTATGGTTTACAATGTTGACATACTGGACAAGGTTGGCTGGGATAAAAACAAGCTGCCTACTACTCTGGCAGAGTATGATGCTTTCTTAAAGCAATGTAAGGACAATGGCGGTTATCAGTCCTATATTCAAAACAATCTGTATGATAACTTAAGCGGTTTCCATTCAGTGCTTTGGTCCGAGGGTACCGACTATATTACCTTGGATGAAGGTAAGGTAGAGGTTGGTAAGGATAATCAGGTATTCAAAGATTTATACACCTATCTGAAGAGCTGGGTGGACAACGGGTATACACCTAAGGACAGTATTACGGCATCCGGTTCCTCTCCTTCAGCCTCCGGTATCGCAAATTTCTTTGATGGCAAACTTGCTTCCTTCTATTTCTCCGGTATTCAGATCAGAGATGAAAAATTACAAAAGGCTCCCTTTAATTGGGTTGTAGGTCCTGCATTAAAATATAAGGATACATCCAAATCCACAGGTATCGATATCATCGGAGGATTTATCGTACCGAAGGCTTCAAAGAATGTTGATGCCACAATGGAATTCTTGAAGATTTTGGTCAATACTGAAAACGGCAGTGCCTTCGCATTGGGAACAGGTTATATGCCATGTCGCAAATCTGCAGGAAATGTTTTCTCAGATTTGAAGGGATATGACCAGCTGGCTGACATTTATGCGAAGTATGATCAGGTTTTTGGTGTACTTCATCCAGTAGTTTCTGCAGATTTTAACCCCATTCTGCAAATTCGCCAGAAGATCTTGCTTGGGAAAGCTTCCATTGATGATGGACTTGAAGAAATGAAGACTACTCTGCAAAAGGATCTCGATAAAGTAAACAGCAGCAAATAATAAAAACTTATTTACAATAGTACGGTGCCTGCGGCAGCCCACAGCAAGCCTCGGCCCTTATACTCAACCGCCCCCGCATGGGGGCGATTGAGTATAAAAATATTGATTCGCACAAAACAATATTTTTATGAATGAGTACAAGCCTATTGAAAAAACTTCCACTATTTTGGGTACGGGTTAGAATCCTCCTACGGTTAAGCGGTATTATTGAGGAAAACTAATCTGGAACTTAAGCTGATTTGAAGGAAAATTGAGGGCTCCGCCCCTGTTGATATAGACTTTGAATATATGAATCAACACTAAGGGCTTTCTGGGGAGAGTGATACTATGAAAGAGACTAACATAGCTACACAAGCTGTAAAAAAATCCTTGGCTTCACGACTTACAAAGTTTTGGAAAAAGCACTATATGGCCATCATTGTTCTGGTCCCAATAACCATTCACTTTTTGATTTTCTGCTTCTTTCCGGTTCTGTTTGGTTTTATTACGAGTTTGACCAATATTTCTTTTGGTAATTTAGCCAGCGGAAAATGGAGATTTGTCGGGTTTGCAAATTGGAAGGATGTTTTATCCGACTCCAATTTCTGGGAATCTTTGGTAGTGACCTTGAAATATACACTTTTATATGTGCCGACGGTTATGACCATTGGCCTGTTTTTTGCATACATTCTAAACCGCGAGATGCGGGGAATCCGCTTTTTCCGTTCGGTTTTTTTCCTCCCTTCGATCACCTCGGGTATTGTGCTGGCAGCGGTCTGGAAATATCTTTTTGCCAGCGATGAGGGCGGGGTATTTAACTCTCTGATTTCCAAGTTAGGTATGAAGCCTGTAGAGTTTTGGGGGGATGGATCGACAGTTCTTCCCATTATCGCTGCTTTAGGTGTATACATGGGTGCAGGCAGCCTGATGGTTTACTTTTTAGGAGGTATAAAGGGCATTCCTGTTTCTTTTTATGAGAGCGCACTGATTGATGGTGCTGGAAAATGGAGAATTTTCTCCAGCATCACCTTGCCGCTTTTAAAACCAACGATTTTGTACACGCTGATTTTATCCACCATTGCTTCCTTCCAGGTGTTTGATGTCATCAATATTTTAACCCTGGGCGGACCTGCCGGAGAGTCCACGACCATCGTGTACCTTATCTACAATAATGGCTTTAAATTAGGACAACTTGGCTATGCTGCGGCTGTATCCTATGTGCTGTTTATCATTATTGCCATCATTACATTTATTCAATATAAGTATTTGGGCACGGGGGTCAGCTATGAATAAACCAGACTTAAAGCAAATTTTAGATAGGGGTTGGATCATATGAATACAAAAATGTCCAAATTACATAAGATATTGCTGTGGTCAGGACTTTTGGTGCTTGCAGGCGTTTTTATTTTCCCGTTTATCATGATGGTAACAGGATCATTTTCTGATACAAGAGAAATTATCCCCAGGAAAAACTTTTGGATTCCTGACTACATCTATTATGGGAACTACAAAAACTTTTTCGGCAATAGCCAAGTGATTTCCTGGATCCGCAACAGCTTTATATATGCCCTTGTTCCGGTTGCTACAGGGACTTTAATCAATACGCTGGTGGGTTATGTGCTTGCCAAAAAGAATTTTAAAGGGCGTAATTTTCTGTTCCTTTTCTATATTTCCATGATGCTGGTTCCTGGGCAAGTATCGCTGGTACCTAACTTTATCATGTACACCAATGTTTTTAATTTTACAGATTCCGCTTTAGCCATATTAGTGCCGGGTATGTGGTCCATATCCAATATGTTTCTGATGCGGCAATATGCGCAAACCCTGCCGGATTCCATCATCGAAGCTGCTTCAATTGACGGATCGGGTGATTTCAAGACATTCTTCAAAATTATTTTCCCGATGCTGAAAACACCGATTGCAGTAATGGGCATTTTCGCCTTTCTGGCTTATTGGAACATTTACCTGCCCGTACTCATTTATATGAATGATCCGACTATGTACAACCTGACAGTTGGTGTGGGTACCATGGTACAGCTGGACGGTAACTATGGCATGCAGATGCTGGGTGCTGTGGTATGTCTGGTGCCTGTGTTTATTATTTATGTAAGCTGTCAGAGATATTTTATAGAAGGTATCAGCCTTAGCGGCTTAAAAGGCTAGCTTAGGAACAGCCAAATAGTAAATTCCCAATTTTGAGGGGGCTATTATTTAGCTGTTCCTTTGGGAGGAATTCCATCAATGATAAAGAGCTATGATTATGAATATGATCTTTATAAACAGCCTTTCTTTTCACTTCCGCTGGACAAAGATCGGGATGTCGTCATCAAAATAAAAAAGTCAGCAGACCTGTTAGAATTGGCGGGTTTTTCCGTCAAGCTCAATAAATACGGAAAACCAGGGGACATATCCTATGCCGTGGGACTGGCACCGGGAAAGGACGATCTCGCTTCGGGAACTATCAGCTCATTATCCGTTTTTCCCGTACTCGAAGAATTTGTGTATGTTAATTTCCCACCGGTTGCAATAACCGGAGACATCTACATCACACTCAAGACAAACTCGGGGGTTTTACCCCTTGACGGTTACCGGGTCTTCGGCCCCAGGCAGGACTATGGAGAAGCCTTCGATGATGCCGAAATACCGCCCTATTGGTGGGATACCAGATATAGCTTCGGAATGGCGGTCCCAACCTATTATAACCCTAAAAAGCAGCCCGGAAGCACTTTCAGCTGTACAGTGGACATAACGGGTAGCGAAGGCCCGTCTGTTTCGTTGCGGCTTTTTAGCAATACTGACGAAAAACACGATTCACCCGACCCATTTTCTTTTTTGGAAAAGCTTTTTGCCCCTAAATATAGTGAATGGCACAGGCTCTCTTCAGCGCAGGCACCCGGAGAAAATGAGGTGTGCTTAAATAGCCAATGGAAGGTTCAATGGGATGAAAAACTACCGGCTACAGGTCTGGTGAAAAACATCAAGGAAGAGCTTGCAGAATTTTTGGACCGATGCTTTGGTATAACACCACAGGGCGACCAAGGAAGTCTGATTTTTCATATTGATGAGGCCCTGGATGTCAAAGGCTTTGAGGGGCATACCCTGGAAGTTTGTCCGGAAAAAATAGAAGTGACAGCCAAAACACCTCATGGCCTTATGCGGGCTCTTCATTTTATGGAAGACATCATGCTCGAAAAAAAACACCCGTCCCTTGAAAAGGGAAAATATATTCGGGACAGCTTATATGATCTGCGCATGACCAGCGGCATTTATCCGGCACCCTATAACTATTTTCCCCTCCAAACAGGCGAAATTTGGACGGAGGAATATTTATGGAGACTCTCAAGGAGTGGCTATAATGCAGCCTGGGGAGTTGCCAACCTGGAGGAGTTTATAGAAAACAGCCGGGTTCTGCCCGGATACGGTACTCCGTCGGCATCTGTTGCTCTTGAGCGCCTCAGACGCATGACCGAGCAAGCAGAGGACTATGGCGTTGATTTTTATATTGACTTAAAGACAGGGTATTTTGGGCGTTTTGCAGAAGAACTCTATGACAAGCTTCCCCAATTGAAGACCTTTGAAAAATGGGGCAATTATCCATGCACGGGAGTTGATGCTTTCAGACGCCTGCTAAGTGAGCTAATTACAGAGCTGGTAACAAAAGCTCCCCGGCTTAAAGGCGTCATGCTTATCTATGATTCGGAAGGCTTTTACTCCTGCTTCAATCATAACAGGCAGTTGAATTGTCCGAACTGTAAGGAAAGAACACCCCAGCAGCTTGCGGCCGAACTGTTTTCCGATCTTTTGCAGAATATACGCAAGAGCAGGGATGATGCCCAAATCATCGCATGGACCTACTATTGCGACGAACAATGGAACTATGATCTGATAAGGGAATTACCGGAAGGCGTTGTAATGCTGTCCTGCTTCAGCCAGTTTGTCTCTTTTGAACGGTACGGTGTTAAAACGCGCACCGACGATTATGCGTGCTTTGTCACAGGCCCCGGTGAATACTTTGAAAAGGTTTATCATGTGAGCTCAGAAAAGGGAATGCCCATTATCGCCAAGACAGAGGTATCCCAGGGACAGGAGTTTGTGGCCGTGCCCTATATACCCAGCCTCACCCAGCATCAAAAGCGGTGGGATAAGCTGAAGGAATACAACCTCTCAGGTTTTATGGGTGACTATATCCATTGTAATTTTAAGCCCAGCCCCTGTACCGATTTAATGCGGCTCAACCTGTTCGATACGCGAAAAGACGGTACCGACTGGCAGAACGACCAGGACAAGCTTCGCTTTGTTGCAGGGCTCAACTATGGCAGAGCCTCAGCTGATGTAGTGATGAAGGCGTGGGAGCTCTTCTCGGACGCACTATACAATGATTTTCCGTATTCCCCTGGTGTTTGCCGTTATCCCGGCCCCTTGCAGGCAAGCCCCTCACAGCCTTTTTATCTTGACCCTGACCGGGAGTTGAAGCGGGTCAGTGCACGCTGTAACTGTCCTGATCTTAGATGGACTGAGCTCTATTTCACAGAGATGGGTGAGTACGGAAAAAACTCCAAATGGGACGCAGCCTTGGTGCGATGTTGCTTTATGAATTTTCAGCAGAAATTTGAAGAAGGCATTGGGATTTTAAAGACAGAGCTTATGAAATGTGAGCAGAAAAAGGCACTTACCGAGTTAATGGATATCTCCGAGATCATGAACTGCATGGTGAAGAGTATGATCAATTTTATTGATTTTATCACACTCCGGGAGAAAGGCCAGGGAAGGGTTCAAAGGGAAGACTATACTCAAATGCTGTCCATATGCGAAACGGAAATGCAAAATGTGGAGCGGGCTCGTTGGCTTTGTTTAGAGAATCCTCAGCTGGGCTTTTCCTGTGAGGGACAGGGAACTGTCCGGGGCGGGCTGTTTAATCTATACACCATCAATGAGAAGAAGAGAGAGCTGGCTGATACCATTAACGAGCTTAAGTTGAGAATCGGAGCAATTTAGAAAAGAAAAGTGAGAAATCAGTAAATTTAAGAAATTGTCTTTGAGAGAAAACAGCGGAGGTGGAAAATGGACAGGTCGAAAATCATTCGAATACATGAATGTAAAATGTCTGAAAATGGAGAGATCATCGCTCCCATTGACGAGTTTTCAAGCCTGGTGCTGAATAACTTAAAAGCTTCCTGTGAGGAGTATGACAAGGAAGAAGTTATAAAAAAAATACCGCAGCAGCCAGATTCCACTCTGCCCTTTCACAATCTGTACCTCTCCTTTTACGGCGGAGCATATGGGACGGCTATGATCCTTCAATATGCCATTACCTATGCCATCACTAAAGAGCCTAAATACGGACAAAAGGCGAAAGAGTGGCTCATGGCTTCTATTGAATGGGATTACAGCCTCTTTTCCTTTTACTGCTCTGCAAGGCTGATGCACGCCATTGTTGCCGGGGTGGATTGGATACAGGACCTCTTAAGCGACCATGAAATTGAACAGGCTTATCAATACTTAAAAAAGCTCTGCCTGCATCATGAGAAGCAGGCCATGGAGATGTGCGGCAATAAAGAGACCGGCGGACATGCCAACCTTTATGTGGCGGGCTTTGGACTTGCCTGCCTGGCTCTTATTAGCGCCGGTATTGAACCCAAGGCCGATAATTGGCTCAAGACAGTCATTGTAAAATTTGAACGCAATTTATTTCCGGATGATGCGGATGAAGACGGAACCTACCAGCCCGATGGCAATTGGAGCATTGAGTACGCCTTTCGCTACAAGTTTATTTTTCTGGATGCTTTACGCCTTGTGACGGGCAGGGATCTCATCAAGGAGCATTATGAGGATATGGTACGGCCTGTGCGCTATCTGAAATATGCCTATATGGGGGATGGACAGGTTCCGGTCAAGGATTTATATGAGAAAAATGAGAATATGCTGGACGGCTATCAAATCAACACCTTTGGCGCCTTATTCCTTCGCTTTGCCTCGCTGACCCATGATCCTTACTTGCAGTGGATTGGCATGAGCAATCCGGTAGCGGGGCGTATGCATGCCTATGGCAACAAAGTCAAGGGAGGGCACCGTTTTGTCTATCCTGTCGGCTATACCGACTATTTGTGGTACGATCCTAAAGTCAAACCTCAGTTTGCTCCTCCAAAAGAGATGGCAAAGCTGTTCTCGGACGGTGAGCTGGCCGTTTTGCGCACCTGCTATGGCAATGGGCTGACTTTGGCTTATCAGGGCAGGCGCGGAAATGTGATGTATGCCAGTCCGGATTTAATGGTCAATAAAAACGGCAGACCCATGTTCTGCAATACACCCGTCAAGGACAGCCTGCCATTGGCTGAGGCAAACGGCCCGGCCTCAGGCGGGGGTGAAATGGACCGTAAGGGTGTTATAAAAAAGCTCAGTCACTTTGAAGACAGGGATATCCTTCAAATAGAAGGCTTTTTGACCCGGCAGCAAATGTCGGTCTTTCATGGACAGAGGGAAACAATAGATATTGAGTTGAGCCGCCGCAAACATATGCTTAATGGGGTGTCTCTCAAGCAGGATGAAGGCGGACAGTACCTGTGTTTGCGTAAAGAGGGGTATCTTCAATACGAATCACAAAAGAATTTCAATCCCAACCAGGGGCTCATACAAATGGAGTTCCGTCTTTCCAAGACGCCCTCCAAAAGCGAGGAGCATCCGGCAGTGCTGTTTTCTATCGGACAGCATCTTAAATATATGTTTGGGAATGCCCTATTCATCGGGTTTTTGGAGGATGGAAGACTGGGAGTTAAGTTCAAGGACAGCGAGGGCAGGTGGCTTTTTGCCCATTTTTCAAGAGAGCTCCCCTACGTGCAGCCCCATTTCTGGCATACCCTTACGATTTATTGGAAGAACTTTAACAAGGCGGGTGTTGATCCTGTCTGTGGCATTATTTTCGAGGAGTACCATACGGAAGCGCGCTTGACAATGCCCCAGCATAAGGCGTTCCAATGCCTGCCCAATACCACCATGTGGGTGGGAGCGGCCGTGCAAATGCCTGACAGCTTTGCCCAAGCCGATATTAGGAAGATCAGCATATACGGAAGATGCCCGGTGTATAAAAACGGTTTTGTTCCCAGGGGGGAAGACCTGCTCTTTGAAGCAGATTACCAGAAAGCCATAGACGCTGTTTTTGCCAAAGGAAAAGGAGCAGAAATATCGGAGCAGGGCTTGGAATACCGTCTTCACGTGCAGGAATGCGAGGGAAAGCGGGTTATTGTACATAAAGACTGCATCCAGATCATGAATGACGGTGAATCCATTTATATCAGCGGAAAAGATATCAGCATGGAAATAGAGGTATCACCTCAGCTCCGTTCGGGGTTTGCAGGCATGAGCTTTGAGCCGGAGGAAAATACACCTGTTTCAAAGCGAATAATTATTAGGCCCCAAAAGAATGTGCCCAGACTTAATTTTCAGATTTCCACAAAGAAGCCGCAAGATGAGAAAGGGGAAGGGCAATGAAACTTTTTCAAGCGGATTTTGAAGTGCTCAAAAAAAAGGTACCCTTTGACGCGGTAACCCAAAAGCTCTACAAAGAGGCGGTATCGCAGGCTGATAAGATGGTGGAGCAGGGCTTTCCGACACAGCCTATTCAAGAGGGTTCCTATGTAAAGAAAATTGACGGGCAGTATACCGAGGAGTACCTGAAGGTGCTCCAGGAGTATGATGACACTTCGTGGCTGTATGAACGTGCCTTTCGGAAATTAGCCTTTGCCTATAAAATGACCGGGGAGCAAAAATACCTTCAAAAGTTTGAAGAGGCCATTGGCAGTTGTTTGCAGAATCCCTTTTGGGGGCCAAAGAACAGCGAATATGACCATTGCTCCTCCCGTATGCTCCGTTCCCTTTGTGTCAGCCTGACATGGCTTGGTGACAGTCTTACAAAAGACACAATTGATAAAATTCGTGCCCGCATGAAGACGGAGGTCATGGGCTTTGAGAATAAGTACCGCCGCATGGGGGATGATTACCCCATAGGCCCCAACGATCACCAGTCCAAAGACCTGTCGGGTGCAGGCTGTGCGGCATGGTTTTTGATGGCATTGGATCCGGAGATGAAACCCTATTTTAATCGCTTTGTCTCGTTATTCAGGGATAAGCTCATCGATGAGACCATCGGTGAGGATGGAGGCTGGCCTGACGGATGGGGTTGCGTTTTGTATGCCTTAATGGATGTGATTGCACTCCTTGAAGTGATTAAAGATGAAACAGGTGAGGACTTGACCTGCCACCCCCGTATGCAGCGTTCTTGTGACTTTTTTATCGGGGCTGTGTGGCAGCACAGGTGTGATATTCCAAATGAAGAAGTCGTACAGCCTAAATACGCTTACTGCCACACAACCTTTTGGATGGCGGCGGCCTACAAGCGGAAAGATATTCAATTTATTGCGAAAAATGCGGTATTGCAGGGACTCATTGATCTGGACTTCAGTGAATATGCCTTTATATGCTACGATGAGACCTTTGAAGCTCAGGAGTTTAACCGGAGCGGGGCTTTGTTCACACGCAGCGTGGGCTGGGGAAGATTGGGCTGGGGTACCAATACCGAGAGCGTGTATTTATGGCTAAAAAGCGGCTCTGCCGATGCCTTTTGCCGCAACAACCAAAATGGTCTGCTGCTGACGGCCTTTGGCAGGGAATTGTTATCGGATGTTACCTTACCTGCAAAAATTGGGTATCGGAAGCTCTGGAAATGCGTTTATGAAGAGGGACTCTGGACGACCAAGTGTGCCACCGCCCTTCTGGTCAACGGGCAGAATCAGCTCAAAAACCGGTATGGTGAGGATTGGGGTCCCATTATGAAGTTCCATAGTCCTAATCGGAAAAAGTGGGAGGACGAAGACGCCTGGTGGTTTGATTTTGAAGAACCCAAAGCACCCTTTGGAAGGATAACAGGGGCAAGGGAAAGCCATGACATGGCAACCCTCGTCGGCCGGGCCGACAGAAGCTACGGTGACCTGCTATCCGGGTATACAAGGTCCTGTACCATGACACGGGACGGTCTGATAGTCATTGTGGATACTCTGTTACCCACCGACAAGGCAAAGAATTTTCAGTTCCGTGCCAATACAAAATACACCTTTAGCTTGAAGGATAAAAACAGAGCAGCCATTCATGCGAGAGAAGTGCAATCCGATATCCTATTCCTTTATGATGGCGACTATAAGCTTTCAGTGGACAAATGGGCGTTTAATCCGGGGCCCGGAAATTATTTGACGGGAGACTTCAAATTAGAAGGCAAAAAGGCTCAGCTCATCACTGTTCTACGCCCCTATTGTGATAATGAAGAGCACATGCTTTATGCAGGCTTGCAAGGGGATTGCCTGTCAGTTTCCTTTGATGATAAGTCGTATCATATCGGGTTGGATTTTGAGTCTGTTTATAATTAGAGGAGGCATCAATGAATACATATAAAATTCCTTACGGGGAGCAAACACTTACTTTTGAAGTTCCGGCAGGCAGTGAGGTTTATTCGGTTTCCATGCCAAAGATCACCTGCCCTGACGACCCCTGTTCGGAAATTAGACGAGCCCTGGATAACCCAGTCGGAATCGATAAAATCGAGCATATGGTCAAGCCTCAAGACAGGGTTTGCATCATTTGCGACGATATCACCCGGCCTACACCCGTTAAAGAAATTCTGGGCGTCCTTTTGAAAAGATTATTGGATGCGGGTGTTACCCGGGAAAACATATATATTGTAATGGCGCTGGGAAGCCATCGCTATATGACTGAGTCCGAGATGATTAAAAAAGTCGGGGAAGAAATATACCGCAATTACCGTGTGCTCAACTCTGAGTTTAAAGACCCGGATGGGCTGATGGACATGGGCTATTCAAAAACAGGGGCAAAGATTTTCGTCAGCCGTTCGGTAATGGACAGCGACATTCGTATAGGTGTCGGCAATATTGTACCCCATCCGGCCATGGGATGGTCAGGGGGAGGCAAAATTCTGTACCCCGGTGTGACCGACGAGGTCACTGTTGCTCAATTCCATATACAGCAGGGACTGGCCAATGAAAATCTCTTTGGCAAGGACGATTGTTTTATTCGCCTCGAGGTGGAGCAATGGGTGGACACCATCGGGCTTCACTTTATTGTTAATACTGTTTTGACTCCTGATAAGAAGCTTTATCGGGCCGTGGCGGGCCATTACGTGAAGGCGCAGCGGGCGGGAGTCGCTTATGCAAAAGAAGTATGCGGTGCAAAGCTTGAAAAACCCTGCGAGGTTGTTGTGGTCTCGTCCTACCCTGCAGATCTTGATTACTGGCAGGCCACCAAGGGCTATCTCTGTGGTGCTCGGGGTGCAACGGATAATGGCACCATCATTTTGGTTACGCCCTGCCCGGAGGGGATAGGTCCCCATCCGGAGTATGTAGACTGTATTGGCAACGATAAATCAGAGGAGCTGCTGCTTAATATGAGGGATGGAAAACCTGTGGACGGAGATCCGTTGGCGCTTTGCATCGGCACCTGTGTATCTAAAATCCGCCAGAAGTACAGGCTTGTAACAGTCAGCGACGGGCTAACCCCATCAGAAATGAAGCGTGCCAATGTTGAGTATTATGCAATAGAAAACCTTTCACAGGCTATCGCCGACGCCATGGCACAATATGAAAACCCTTCAGTGCTCATTATCTCCCATGGCGGAGAAACCGTGCTTTATTAACTATTTGTAGGAGGTGAAATAATGTCCTATCTGAAATATATGGCAGATGTCCAATCGGTTAAAGAGAAGGTATTGGCAAACGAATTAGCAAAGGTTGAGGCAGCCGCTGCCGCTATAGCAGACTCCATCATCAAGCATGATATTTTTCATGTCATTGGAACAGGTGCACATGGCAGCATGGTTGCAGAGGAGATGCTGTGGCGGGGTGGCGGGCTTGCTGCGGCCAATGCTATTTTGGAACCCTCCGTCAATTTGATTCATGGCGCGGGTCATTCCGGCGTGTTTGATCAATTGCCCTGTTATGCTGAGGCCATTTTGGACTCCAACAATGTCAAAACCGATGAGGTCTTAATCATCGTTAATTCTGCGGGTATTAATCCTCTTAGCATTTCCCTCGTTAAAGCCTGCAAGAAGAGGGGAATCAGAACCATTGCCATCACATCCCGTTTCGGCGACTCATTGGAGCCTAAAAGAGAATCTCTCTACCAGCTTGCAGATATTTTCATCAACAACTATATGCCCTTCGGGGACAGTATGACAAAGGTTGAGGGGCTTTCAGGTACGGTGGGCTCCATATCTTCTGTCATCAATTTGCTCATCGCCAACATGCTGGTGGTGGCATCAACGGAAGAGATGATAAAACGGGGATTTGAACCGCCTGTCTGGAAATATGACGACTGTCCCGGTGGGCTTGAGTACAATGAGAAATTGTTTAAACGATACAGTAAAAGAATCAAAAATTTAAGATGAAGGAGAAATAATGATGAGTAAGGAAATTCGTTTTTTCAAAGAGAGCCTTTATGAGATTTTCGGACAAATAGAAGGTGAAACTGACAAAATCAAAGAAGCGGCGGTTGTTATTGCCGACGCTGCTCTGAAGGACCGCATGGTTCATGTCATCGGCCCCGGCGGACACTCCAACATAGGTGTGGAAGAAATTTTGTGGCGTGCAGGGGGCCTGGCTTTCTGGAATGCCATACTGGATCCCGGTACCAACGTCATCCACGGAGCAAAGCGTTCCAATATTATTGAGCGTACACCGGGTTACGCCATTGGTGTTCTGGATGCGTATCGTGTAGGCCGTGAAAGCGGAGAGGTCATTGTTATCATCAACGCTTATGGTATCAACTCAATGACCATCGATACCGTACTTGAGTGTAGAAAAAGAGGGGTCAAAACAATAGCGGTTACATCGGACAGCTTTGCCAGAATTGTGCCTGAAGGTGCAAAATCCCGCCATCCCAGCAATAAAAACCTCTACCAGGAGGCGGATATCTATATCAACAATCACCTGCCCATCGGCGATTCCATCATGACGGTGGATGGCTTTGGAGACAAGGTAGGTTCCACCTCCACCTTCTGCAACTGCTTTGTCATGAATTGCATAGTGGCTGAAACGGTCAAGGAGTTTGTAAAGAGAGGTATAGTACCGCCTGTATTCATGAGTGCCAACATGCCGGGCGGCGATGCACACAACAAAGTGCTGGAGGAGAAATACGGCCCCATTATCAAGCACCTGCTGTAACAAAACAAGAGAAAGAGGGCAGAAGAATGAAAGTATATATCGTATCGGATTTAGAGGGCGTTGCCTGCGTTTTCTCACGCAGAGAGGGATATATCAATGCCATGGAGTACGGTACCATGGAGCTCGTGGCTATTTGCGAAAAACTCCTTGCAAATGGCGTGGATGAGATATTGATAAACTGCTTCCACATCATGGAGTATCATAAGTTTCCAAAACAAGTGAGATTCTTCCATTCGGAGCCGACCCATGACTTTTTTACACCGGGTTTGGAAGAGGGTTTTGATGTAGCCATGATCACCGGGATGCATGCCATGTCGGGCGGCGTGGACAAGGGCAACTGGCGTCACACCATTTTGCCCCCGCCTCTCTCGAGGGCCTATTCGAGCATCGTTGAGATGCGGATTAACGGAAATCCAGTCGGTGAAACGGCTATCATTGCCATGTTTGCCGGCTTGCACCATGTACCGGTAGTGTTTTTCTCGGGAGAGCACTGGGCATGCAAGGAAGCCAAAGAGCTCATCCCCGGCTTAGAAATTGTCGAGACCAAAAAAGGCTTGAGCTTTTATAGCGCCATCTCCAGGCATCCCCTTGCAGTGGCCGAAGAATCGGCTGAAAAAGCCCTGAAGGCGCTGAAGCTTAAAGACAGCATTAAGCCGGTGATCACGGAAGGGCCGGTAACGATTGAAGTACAGTACACCTTTGCACAAAGGGCGACCGATGCCATGGCCACAATCAAAAATGCCGTACGGATTGACGAAACAACCATCAGCGTCACCTATAAGGACATGCAGGACTTGAAGGATCATTTCGGCTGCATGCGTGCTCCTGAGGATGAGCTGCATCAGAAGGATCTGGGCTTTGAGCAGGTGACAGGTTTTATGACAAGAACCGGCGTGGAACCCTATTCTCCGAGTCCGACCTCATTATACCCGGGTCAGGTGGATTTTGCTTTGACAGGCTGGGGCAACAAGTAAAAACGGGAGAGAGCTTTTATGTCGGAGCATGGATTGTTCAATCAAGAGTTGTATTGCGATTTCCTCGCAAAAAGAAATAACCGGCCGCTTTTCTCCTGTATGTGGGAGCCCATGATAAACCCTTCAGAGGAGATCGTAGGTAAAGCGGCAGCGGATCAAATATTGCAGGCTGAGCATGTAGAGCCGGAGCCTATTTTAGATATAGCTGATGTTGTGATAAATTCACTTATGCAGCTTAAGGGGGATCTGCCGGCAGCAATTCAGGCTTCGGGCGGGCACCAGTGGCTTGAAGGGATTTGCGGCTGCAAGATTATGGCGTCCGATGGACAGATCTGGGCTTCCCACCCAAGTCAAAATTCACTGGATGACTTCCTGGATATGCCTCTTTCTGAGGCATGGGAGGAAAAGCTTTTAAAATGCCACAAAGAAACAATACGTTATGCACGGGGGCGCTGCTTTGCCGCAGTGCCGGTTTTACACGGACCTATTGATATTCTAAGTGCCTTTATGGGCACGGAAAATCTGGCTTATGCTATATATGACGAGCCTGAAAAGCTGAAGCTGGCCCTCAATAAAGCCGGGAATGTTTTTTGCAGGATATCTCAAAAGCTTACTGATGCCTTGGAGCCGTATAGGGGTGGATACTCCGGAAGAATGTATCTCTATACAGAAAAACCCTGCACTACTTTGCAGGATGATAACAGCTATATGACCTCACCATCGGTATTCAAAGAGTTCCTGGAACCCGTGGAACGCAGCATTGTCAATAGCCTCCCCTGCACGGTCTATCACATGCACAACTCGTCTCTTCATTTGGGCAAAATTGTTGCAGATTATGGTATGACAACCATTCAGGTATCGGTTGACCCCAACGGGCCGCCAATGGATGAGCAGTTAGCCGTTTATGAAGAGATGAAGCAAAAGACACCTCTGGTGCTGTCGTGCTGGAATTTTGATGATATGGAGCTTTTGCGTCAAAAGCTTACACCCCAGGGGTTGGCGTTGACCTTCATCCCAGGGCCGGATGGCTGCCAGATCAATGCTGAGGGTACCTTTGATGATATGGAGGTATGGCAGAAAATGTATGATAGCTGGATGAAGCACTATTAATTATTTGAAAGATTGCTTCGGCTGTAAATTCCTATCATTATGCTGATTGATATTGACAATATAACATTGAGAATTTATACTAGAGGTATATTGTTGAACATCCTACAACTGCACTGTATTAAAGAACTACTTTTTTCAATAAGGGAGGAACTTCCATGGAAACATTAGCTTTATATGGCGGAAAGCCGGTCATAGGTGATGATGAACAACTTCCATTGGTAATGCCAAGACGCATTGACCCCAAGGCCAGAGATTATATTACAGAAGTACTTGATTCAGGTTTCAATTCAGATACAGTGGAAAGATTTCAAAAGAAATTCGCTCAGATGCATCAGTCTAAACATGCCGTGGCGGTAGCCAACTGTGCGGCAGCCATACATACTGCCCTGGCAGCCCTCGATGTAGGCGCGGGCGATGAAGTGGTGACCACGCCTATTTCAGACTTCGGTACTTATGCGGGTATTTTTTCTCAGAATGCATTGCCTGTATTTGCCGACATAGATCCCAACACCGGAAACATTACAGCTGAGTCCATCGAAAAGGTTTTAAGCCCGTATACCAAGGCTATCGTCATCGTCCACTGGCACGGGTTGCTATGTGACATGGATCCGATTATGGAGCTCTCCAAAAGAACGGGAATCCCAGTCATTGAGGACTGCTGTCAAACGCCCCTTGGAAGCTACAAAGGCAGAATGGCGGGCACCATGGGAACCATCGGTTGCTTTTCCATGGATGCCGAGAAGCACCTCAGTACCGAACATGGCGGAATCCTTACCACAGACAGCAAGGAGCTTGCCGACAAGGCTTACAAGTTCGCTGTTATGAGAGGCTGCTATGTGGAAGAGGGCTTTGGAAGAAAATATGATACCCTGGGGCTGAATTACAGATATGGCCAGTTGGAAGCGGCTGTAGGCCTTGCTCAGCTGGATATTCTTCCCGAGCAGAATAAAAGAAGGATAGAGCTGGCCAGCTCTCTGATGAAAAAGCTGAGCGGTATAGACGGAATCATACCCCTGACAATACCTGAAGGCTCTATGTGCCTGTATTGGATATTCCCCATAATATTCGATATGGACAGGTTCAATACCGATATTTTCACACTGGGTAAGGCCTTGGACGCCGAAGGTATTAAAGGCTGCAGCCATATCCCCTATTATTTAATTACCGACAGTCATTTGTGCCTGAAGGAAAGAAAGAACCTGTATGGCAAGACAAGGTGTCCCTTTGATTGCCCCTACCAGCACAGGAAAATCATATATGATACCAACGACCTGCCGGGTGCTCAAAAATATATTTCCAGGACCGTACGTTGGGTGTGGAGCGATAAATACAGCGAAGGGGACGTAGAAAGAATTTACCTGGCGGTTAAAAAGGTTGCAGACTATTTCAGAAAGGGCTGAGCATATGGGCAGGGTAGCGATACTGACAGACCCTGGGAAGAGCAATGATTTATATACAAGGATGTGGCATAGAGCGTTTACGTTCTGGGGCATCCCGTATGATACGTTAACTATTGATTCGTTGGAGGAATCAGAGGCAGATTCGTTCGATATACTTTTGCTTACCGGAATGGACAATATTCCAGAAGCTGCTTATCGGATATTGGACAAATACATTGAAAGTGGTGGACGGATACTCATTTCCGGTGATCTGCCTGCCGGATTTAAAAAGTATTTTAACGGTCTGAGCGTAAGTAAAATACAACGCACAGACCTTCACAGGTGCATACGCATAAGGAATGAAAACGGGTTTAAAGAATGGGAAGGCGGGGAAATCCTGTTTTTCACAAATACATACAATTGCGGAGGCCTTGATTTTATTATTGATTCCACAGAAATAACCGATGCCGATATTCCGGCGGTTTCTATGGAAATGTCCCAATCACCCATAAACCCCGGTGTATGGGAAGGATGGAAAAGCACCTCAAGTCCGGCAGTTATAAGGAAAGGTCACGGGAAAGGAAAAATACTCTACACTCCTTTTGTAATAGGTGCCATGACCGGTCTTATTAAACCCAATACCGCCGATTCCATCGAATATCTGTATCCAAAGCAGAATCACGGTTTGTTTTTGTTCATAAGAAACCTCCTGGAGTATCTGACGGAAGATGAAAAGCTTCAGTACAAGGAGCTCTGGCCCAACGGCAGCAGGTGTGTCGTATGCATCACGGGTGATGTGCATGATTACACCGGCATTCCAGGCCGTGAGGACAGGGAATGGAACGACATGAAATTTAATTTTGACCTCCTTGACGAGTACGGCTTGGATGGTAAGGCCAGCTATTATGTATGTGGTGAGGTCGCAAGAAAACATCCTGAAGTCATTCGTGAAGGTCTTGAAAGAGGGTATGAATTATGCCCCCATACCTATCAGGAGACACAGTATGCCATTGAAAAATGGGATTACCAGGCTCAGCGCGTGGATGTTCTTCGCTGTATCGATGCCTTTGAAAAAGCCGCGCCGGGCTATGATGCCTACAAAAAGGGTTTCAGGACTCACGGGTACCAAAGCAACGAAATAACACGTAAGGTTTTGCAGGATCTCGGCTATGAGTATATCGGCGATATGCAGGCATGGGAAACAACAGGGGAGTATAATGCTCAATACCCCGATAAGCTGGTTAACTTTGCAGCCTGCCCCCAATACCTATCGGATGAGAGCAGCGACGGTTTGCTGGAAATTCCGGACACCTTCGCAAACGACCATTTCGTCTACAGGGTTATGAAGCTGAGTCCGAAGCAAGCGCTGGATTTTTGGAAAAAGCAGTTTGATAAGTATTACCGACTTGGAGGATTATATCAGGCATGTCTTCACCCCTATATCTCATTGAAGGAAGATCCGGAAAGGGAAAGGACTTACAGGGAACTGCTTGAATATATTCTGTCCCATAAAGGAGTCACCTTCATGACCATGGGAGAACTCTATAAATGTTGGAAAGAAAGGGATAAAAAGTCATAATGTTGGACATCAATCAACTTATGATTCATCATTATCAACAAAGAACTCGCAAACGAAAGGATGGAGGCAAGCTTGAACGCATATATTGATTACTTGAATATTCTCATAGGGCTCATTGAAAAGGTAAGGGATACGCAGCACGACAAATTCGACAAGGCTGCAGAGCTGATAGCAAAGGCAATAATAGAAAAGAAGATGGTCCATTTTTGGGGTCCCGGAGGGCATTCATCCATATTTGCAGAGGATGTGATATACCGTGAGGGTGAATTAGCCTGCATCAACCCTATTATTGACCCGAATATCTCCCTGGGCCACGGCGCTTTGAAAGAGGTCAATTATTTTGAAAGAGTTGTAGGCATGGGCAAGGCCATCATTAAGTATAACAGGATTAAAACCGGAGACGTTGTAGTGATAGGAAGCGCCTATGGGGTAAATCCGGTGTGTATACAGGGCGCGCTTGAGTGCAAGAGGCTGGGCGCAGTAGTGATAGCCATTACATCCCCTGCATTTTCCGATGCTTTGGATAATGAAGAGACAAGACATGCCACCGGAAAAGGACTCAATGAAATAGCTGATATCTATCTCAACAGCTATTCGCCTTATGATGACCTGACATTAAAAATTGACGAGCTAGATCAGAAATTCGGACCTGTGGGGACCATCATGCAGTTGATTACCCTTAAAGCGCTGACCACAACAGTCATAAAGAAATTAGCTGAAAAGGGTGTTGAAGTTCCTATCTGGAGAAATGCTCTTGAAAAGGGCGGAGTGGAATTCAACGATCGTTACATGGACGAATTATGGTGCAAAGTCAAATCAATGTAGGAGGAAATACAGCAATGAGAAGCCTTAATAAATATTACAAAAATGTCATGGGTATCCTTGATGGGCTTTCAAAGGAGACTGAAGTGTATCAGGAAGCCGGCCGTTTGATAGCTGAAGCAGTACGAAATAAAAAACTGATTCATATTGTCGGTACGGAGATGCATTCGTCCTTAGCAGCCGAGGACATATTTTTTAGGACGGGAAGCCTTTTAAACATCAACCCCTTATATGACCCAACCTTCTCGGTTACCCATGCCGCTTCAAGAAGTCTGTACCTGAAAGAGGCTGATTTTTGCGGTAAATTCCTGATTGAATACTATAGAAACATACATAAAGGCGATCTGATGATCGTCGTGGATACCGACGGTATCGGAAGAGGCTGCCGTGAAGTGGTGCAAAAGTCTAAAGAGCTTGGGCTGACTGTAATTGGTATCACTTCAAGGAAATTTTCTGAAAAAGTTTCTAAGGACTGCTCCTTCAGAAATGACGAGAAAGTTAACCTTTGTGACATGGAGGAGATCGATCTTATTATTGACAGCAAAGTGCCCGCTTTTGATGCAACTGTAAGATTTGAAGCACTGAAAGCTGATACAGGGTGGGTATCAACCATAGCAAACAGCTTTGTTATTAATGCCATCATGCTGGCAGCTCTTGAAATCATTCAGGATGAGAATATCAGTGCGGATATATGGGACAACTTCTACGAGCCTTCAGGCTTAAGTAAAAATCAGGCTTTAATTGATGATTATATTGAGAAGATTAAGCATCTGTAATGGATGGTAAATCAATCACTGACCTTAATAATGGAAGAATCATATGACGGACATAAGCTTTTTCCTGGGGGAACTATCAGAAAATCATCTTCCCATTTGCCGCTTAAAAATCTTTCGAGCAGGGCTTTATCTCCTTGGATTTCATCATAATGCCAGCCAAGGAAATCGGCACTGTTCTTTGTTTCTTTCTTAAAAGAGGCGTTATCGAATTCAGGCCAGTCAATAAAGGTGCACCATTGGTACTCCTTGAGCCAGCCTTGTTCCATTTCCATCAGATAATCGGCATTATCCTCGCCATAATGCTCTGCATAGGTGGCTCTGGTTGTATGATAGCGCCTTTCCCCAGGCATAGGGGTATTCTCCAACCAGCCACGGTTATACCAGTAGACACCTCTATGACTGTCGAAGTATTCCTGATATCTTTTCCTGGAGCCTAAAAATAGTGTGATACAATCATGGGCACGTGGCACAATGAGGGGATAACGTTTGGAGGAAAGACCCACCAACCCGTTGCAGCATAGGCCATAGCCCAGGAGAATAGCGGAAAAATCTTCATTATACTGCGGGATGGCGGAATGTACATCCTGCTCTGCATCAATAAGGTCAATTTCTTTCTGCAAGCTGGTTCGCAGCTCATCCGGTGTATTATGAAGGCCTTGCCTCAGTGTTGTAATATCAAGATAATGATTTGAGAAGGCAGACAATAAGGCAAGTTCACGGGACAAAACTTTACAGGCTATTATTTTTAAACGCATATTCATTCTCACCTCACTCTATCATACTAAAATATAAAGCTAAAAACATTAAATCTAATAAAAGCTAATAAAAGTACAAAAAGTCCATAAAAATATACCAATAATCAAAAGTCCATCTATTGAACAACCGGCCAAGGCCTGCTAAGGTTGAAGTAGAGTTACTCCAAGCTAAGGGAACTTAAAATAACTGTACGTTCAGGTGTTTTTTATGAAGGATGGAATCTATAAAATTACAGTCAAAGCAGGCTCTGAAACTGTAATAGACAACCTAGACGGTGAAAAGAATTTATATCATATTTTACTTAATGAAACAAAAGGTACATTGTTGCCGGATGCGCCCTGCGGCGGAAAAGGAACTTGCGGAAAATGCAAGGTAAAAGTCTCAGGGGAGACTTCATTGCCAACAGCTCAAGAGATCAAGCTTCTTACGGTAAAGGAGCTTCAAGCAGGGGTAAGGCTGGCCTGTCAGGTCAATATAATGGGAGATGTAGAGGTTAGTGCCATTAAGACTGATCCGCAGGCTCAGATACAAGCAGAGGGCTTACCTGTACAAGTGGATCTGGACCCTTTCGCAAGAAGAAATATGATAACACTCTCCACGCCGGTTACCGGAGACTTCCGTGACGATGTCCAAAGGATCAACGAGCTTCTGAGATGCAAAAATCAACAGATGGGTATCTCGCAGTTGAAGAAAATAGCGCGTCTGAACCTGTCAGCGGAACAATCAGTTTGTGCGGTCACAGCATCCGGACAGGTATATGATGTCTATCCGTGTGCTCACAACGAAAATTATGCGGATTATGGAGTTGCCGTTGATATTGGAACCACAACATTAGTATGTTATCTTGTCAATTTACATACAGGACGGATTAAGGCTCATCTTTCAAAAATGAATGCACAGCGGGTTTATGGAGCAGATGTGATATCCCGTATTTCTTTCTGCATGGAGAAACCGGAGGGCAGTCAGATACTCAATCGTCTGATAATCGATCAAATAAATGGTATGATCAAGGCACTGATCAGTGATCAAGGCATTGCCTTTAATTCCGTATGCGCAATGACTCTAGCGGGCAACACCACAATGATGCATCTTTTAATGGGCCTTTCACCGGACCGGATTGCCAAAGCACCTTTTATTCCCGTTTTCACCTCTTCTTACATGTGCTCGGCCGGCGAATTGGGATTCAGCTTTTATTCCTGCTGCCCTGTTTACCTCCTTCCTTCGATTTCAGGCTATGTGGGTGCTGATATTGTTGCAGGTATGCTGGCCTGCGGCTTACACGATAAAAATAAGGTTCAGATGCTTGTGGATATAGGAACAAACGGGGAGATGGCATTATCCCACAACGGAGAAATAACCGGCTGCTCTGTAGCGGCAGGACCGGCTTTTGAAGGTGCCTGTATACAATGCGGCGTGGGAGGTATAGAAGGGGCCATTGACACAGTAGGGTTGAATCAAGGGAAACTATCCTATCATACCCTGTATGATAAAGCTCCCATTGGCATTTGCGGATCAGGGTTGGTTGACATGATAGCTCTGATGGTTCAATACGGCATTATTAATGAGGGCGGTCGGTTTATAGATCCCGGAGAGTGGGATGATACGATAAACCCGCTTCGAAACAGAATGCAGGTCATAAATAACCAAAGTGTATTTATAATAGCCTTTCCTGATGAAAGTGCCCATGGAGAACCCATTTATATAAGCCAGCAGGATGTGCGCGAGGTACAGCTTGCCAAAGCGGCGGTACAAGCCGGTATTATAACTCTTCTCAATCATCGGGCAATCACGTTTAATGATATTGATACCCTTTGGCTGGCCGGGGGCTTCGGAAACAAGATACACAAGGAAAGCGCCTTGGCAATCGGGTTGTTGCCAAGGGAGCTGGAGGAAAAAATCAAATTTGCCGGCAACACCTCGGGCACCGGGGCTATCATGGCATTACTCTCTAGCCACTGCCGTAGTGATTGCGATACAATAAAGAAGGAAGCGCGCTATTTGGAGCTTTCGGGTTTAAGCGCGTTTAATGAAGCTTTCATCAATGCCATTGGTTTTTAGAAAGAGAGTTGCGATGATTGATACCAACGCTGGCAGCAAGCGCGACATCATAATAAAATGTGCCGATACATATAGTTCGTCTACAGGACTACCCCTGACTCTTATTAACCAACATGGCGATATTTTGTATCAAACGGTAGCAGAAGGCTGCTTAATATGCCGGAAAGCCAGCTCAATAATGAAGGAGCGGCTCAATTGCCGACAGGCTCATCTTTATGGGAGCTACCAGGCCGAGCGCTTTGGAGGAAAATATATTTTCTTTTGCAAGCTGGGCTTGACTCACTGGGTTTCCCCGGTAGTTCTGGATGATGACGAAAAAGGAGCGCTTGTTGCCGGGCCCGTTTTAATGGTTAACCCCGACGATTTCCTGCTTGAGGATATTTTGCTTCAGCATCTCGATTCCGGACAAGTAGATGAATTAAAAAGCGCAATGGCTTTTATTCCTGTGGTCAGTCCTGAACGGGTCGACCAGCTATCAAATATGCTCTACATTCTGTCCGCCTATAGCTCAGGCGAAGGGGCGCTTTATTTATCTCATTCACGCGATATCCTGGAACAGCAGGCAGATATTTCTCAATATATTCATTATCTCAAGTCCATGGGGGGGCAGGAGCAAACAGTCGCAATATATCCGGTTGAGAAGGAAAAAGAGCTCATTACACTTATTGTAACAGGTGAAAAAAAGGGTGCCCAGAAAATTCTCAATGAGATTTTAGGCGCTATTCTTCTTAAATCAGGTGTCAGCTTTGATTTTATAAAGGCCAGAGTTCTTGAGCTTGTTGTTGTCCTCTCACGCGCTGCTTTGGAAGGCGGTGCAGATATAGAACAGATTTTTGGTCTGAACTATCAATACCTCAATGAAATCAACCAATTTGTAAGTATTGAGGAGATGACCGTTTGGCTGTCAAAAATTATGAATAGGTTTACGGATTGCGTTTTTGACATACAAGATGTTAAGCATGCAGATGTCATATATAAAGCATTGGATTACATCAAAAATAATTATGTTCGAAAAATCTCACTGGAGGATGTTGCTTCCCATGTCTTTCTTAGCCCGTCTTACTTCAGCAGGATTTTCAAGGAAGAGACGGGAAAGAATTTTGTTTCATATCTAAATGATTACCGGATACGCGTATCAAAAAGACTTCTATTGGATGAGTCCATCGCATTGGTCGAGATATCCAGTATGGTGGGATATGAAGATCAGAGCTATTTCTCTAAGAGCTTTAAAAAGCTGGTCGGAACAACTCCTGGAAAATATAGAGAAGCGCGGGGCAAGCTGCCAACCAAATGATTGAAGGTCAGGGCAGCTTGACGAGCTGCCCCAGTTTTTATGGATTGTTACTTTTTCGGATGCCTGAGCCAAGGGTTCATTTATACTTGGGAAGCCAGCTGCCGTGAGCCTCGATCAGGCCGTCCACCATACTTACAATGTCATCAATAGACAATTCAGCAGCGGTATGGGGGTCCAGCATAGCTGCATGATAGATATGCTCTTTTTTCCTTGTAACTGCCGCTTCTATCGTAGTGAGTTGGACGTTAATATTGGTCATGTTCATGGCGGCCAGTTGGACGGGCAGGCGGCCAATGCTGCAGGGTGTAACGCCCATTCCGTCTACTAGGCAGGGTACCTCCACGCAGGCTTCTTGGGGTAGATTCTCAATAAGTCCACTCTTATTAAGAATATTTCCGCCAATTTTATAGGGGTTATTGGTAACAATGGCGTCCATGATATAGGATGCGTACTCATGACTTCTGGTATGGCTCAAAGCTTTATCGTGAACAAGCTCATCACGCCGGTGCTTCCAATCGTCAATCTGACGTATACAACGGCGGGGATATTCGTCCAGGGGTATGTTGTATTTTTCTATCAAGTCAGGATATTTTGACTTAATAAAAAACGGATTGTATTCGGCGTTATGTTCGCTGGACTCGGTACAATAATAGCCCAGGGTGTTGATATATTCATATCTCACCATGTCGTTATGTTTTTCTTTCAGGTTCTTTTCTTTAGCTCGCCTCCGGATTTCGGGATACAGGTCATAGCCGTTCTTGTCATAAATCTCCAAAAGCCAGCCCATGTGATTGATGCCCGCAATAAGCTCCCTTCGCCCCTCAAGAGCATCCTCCATACCCAAGTCTTTCAGCAGATGTTCCGAGCAGCCTTGAACGCTATGGCAAAGCCCGACTGTTTTTACGCCTGTGTAACGCTGCATAAAGCCTGACAGCATGGCCATGGGATTAGTATAATTTAAAAACCAGGCATTAGGGCAGACTTCCTCCATGTCGCGGGCAAAATCCTCCAGAACAGGGATGGTTCGAAGTGTCCGCATAATGCCCCCTATTCCCAAGGTATCGGCTATGGTCTGTCTTAAGCCATATTTTTTAGGGATTTCAAAATCTATAATGGTACAGGGATCGTAACCCCCAACTTGTATGGCATTGACGACAAATTGCGCTCCCTTAAGGGCTGCCTTACGCTCCTCAACGCCGAGATAGGTTTTAATGGATGCCCGGCCTTTATTGATATTTTGATTAATGGCCTCAAGCATCGTATAGGATTCTTTCAGTCTATCTGCATCAATATCATAAAGACAAATCTCACTATCCTGCAGGGATGGTGTGCACATGCAATCTCCGAGCACACTTTTTGCAAATACCGTGCTGCCCGCACCCATGAATGTTATTTTGACCATTGCTTTGACTCCTTCTTAAACATAATTAATATGTGGTACACTACAAAAATAACACTTTTAGATCTCTAAAAGAATTGTATGATGTAACTTGAATTTGTTAAAATGTAACCATAATTATTGTTTTCTTAAGGAGTATTATTTTGAATAAAAGCCTACTGGTCTCAAACAGAAATTTTTCAGAGATAAATCCTGTGATAGCCGGATGGGAGGAATGCAAAAAGGGACATGAATTCGGACCTGCCATAAGGGAGTATTATCTGATTCACTATGTTATATCGGGTAAGGGTATTTTTCAAAGAAACAATCAGACCATTACCCTTGAAAAGAACAGTATGTTTTTGATAAGACCTTATGAAATGACGTTTTATCGTGCCGATTTCGAAGATCCATGGCACTATATCTGGGTCGGATTTGAAGGTAGCCTTATTGAGGAACTCTTGCAGTTTACTGGTCTAAAGGATGACGCTTCAACCTTATATGCTCCTTATTTACGAGATTTGTTCTTGAGTGTAAAGTCGGCAGAACACCTCAATAAGACCACTGAAATATTCTTGTGCGGCAAGATATTTGAGATGTTCTCAATTCTTCAGGAAGCCCATATCCAGAAGAGTGATTTAACACGAAGCTCTTCCAGGTATGTCAAGTATGCCCAGGACTATTTGAAGGCCAATTATGCTTCTCCGTTAAGAATAAGTACGCTGGCCGAGATGCTTGGAATAGACCGCCGTTATCTATGCCGGATCTTTTACAGGGCTACAGGAGAAACACCGCAGGAGTATTTGATCAATATAAGGCTCAAGAAGGCCGCCGAGCTTTTAAGAACAGGACAATATACTGTGGGTGAAGTAGCTAGAAGCACAGGGTATGAGGATATCTTTAATTTTTCAAAAATGTTCAAAAAAAGGTATGGCCTGTCACCATCAAGCTACATGCAGGGAAAAACGAAGGGTTGAATATTCCCGAATATGTTCCTGCTGTTGGATATCTTGCTATGATAGACGCGGCACGGAAATTCAGGGGAAAATAAATTAAAATCAAAAATAAGGACAAAATACCTTAAACAATATTTTGGAGAAAGGGGGCATTCTTTTTGCATGAAATTTTACTTACTTTTTTGAGGTCTGTCCTTGCTTTTGTATTGGCTCTGGCATCAACTCGTCTATTGGGTAGAAAGGCTATCTCACAGATGACCTTTATTGATTTTGTTGTTGCCATATCTATTGGTTCGGTAACTTCAATCATTGCCATAAGCAACATGAATTCTGTTTATTCGTCGGCTACAGGCTATAAAGGGTTAACAAAAGATATTATTATTGATGGCCGTGTCATGTCAGAAAATCTGAAGGCTACATATCTCAATGAAGAATGGCTCATTGATCGGCTCAGCAAAAATGGCATTAATAATATCAGCGACGTTTTCTATGCAGGTCTCGATACAAGCGGGAACCTTTACGTATCTAAAAAAGGTACCGATAAAGAAACCCACGGAAAGTATGGAATAGAATAGAGGAGCATTGTGCTTTCAAATAACGCTTAATCAGACTGCTTCTTAATATTTCAGTGATATAATATTTGTGATTGATGGTTATGAGTTCTTTAGGAGTGGGGCGGAATGATGGGCTTGGTTAAATTAAAAGAGCTGCTGTCAAACAGCAGTTATGTAGTTTTTTTCGGCGGGGCTGGTGTCTCAACCGAAAGCAATATTCCGGATTTCAGGAGCGAGAATGGCATTTATAATACCATTACAAAGTACGGACGTTCACCCGAGGAGATACTCAGCCGCACCTTCTTTATGGCTAATCCGGCGGTTTTCTATGATTTTTACCGAAGCAGCATGATCTTTACAGATGCTAAACCAAACAAGGCGCATCGGGCACTTGCTGAAATGGAGAAGGAAGACAAATTAAAGGCTGTAATAACACAGAATATCGACGGACTCCATCAGCTGGCAGGAAGCCGGGAGGTACTGGAACTGCATGGATCGGTACATCGCAATTATTGCATGAAGTGCAAAGAGAAGTATGGGTTGGAGTTTGTTATAGGAAGTTCCGAGTCTGTACCCAGGTGTGAAAAGTGCGGCGGCATCGTCAGGCCTGATGTAACTCTATATGAAGAAAATCTCGATATGCAGGTTATGGCGAAGTCCATCGACCATATCCGGAAAGCGGATATGCTAATTGTGGGCGGAACATCCCTTGCCGTGTATCCTGCTGCAGGGCTTATCGACTTTTATTCAGGGAATAGACTGGTTCTTGCAAATAAATCTGAAACGCCCTACGACCGGAGAGCCAATCTGGTTATTCATGAGTCTATAGGAAAAGTGCTCGGTGATGCATTAGAAATGTAAAAAGGATATCCTTAGTCGAGCGACGGGATATCCTTTTCAAAAGCTATTTATTACAGCTTATATGATTATTTTATTTATTTTATTTTGCTGTAGGAATGAACGGGCGTATGGTAGCGGCAACATTGCTTACCGGCATTGTTTGCAATATAATTCTTCCCGGACCGGTAACGATGGTATTGAATATTCCTTCTCCGCCGAACAGCATATTTTTCACACCCGATACCGCTTGTATTTCTATCGAGCAGCTTTCGGTCATTGCAGCCAGATATCCGGTATCAATAACCATCTGTTGACCAGGCTGAAGATTGTACTCAACGGCATAGCCGTCAATCTCAATAAACGCTGTACCATGCCCGGACAGCTTCTGCATGATAAAGCCTTCTCCACCGAAGAAGCCTGCTCCAAATTTCTTGTTAAAATGGACAGATAGCTCAACACTGGCTTCAGAAGCCAGAAAAGCAGATTTTTGAACGATCATGCTGTTACCCGGAGCAATCTCAAGTGCCCGGATAGAACCGGGGAAGCTTGATGCAAAAGCAATCAGTCCCTCGCCACCCATGGCCGTGTATCTGTTCTGGAATATGGAGTCCCCCGAAAACATCCTCCCCAGCGCTTTTCCAATGCCTCCATTGGTCGACGTCTCCATTTTCATGTTAGGGCTCATCCAGCTCATGGAGCCCCTTTCAGTAATCAGCGTTTCTCCTTGGCTCACATGGCAGATAGCCACCGGTAATGGTTCACCGACTATTTCATACTTCATGCTTTTAATCTCCTTCCTGGAACTTTATCAACCTAATTTAATTCCTTATTTACCCAATTATACTTATCAATAACACTAAAACTGAAACTTAAATAAACCTTAAATAGCAGACCTGAAAGTAAACAGGCCGCGGCCAAATAGGCAGCGACCTGTTCTTGCACAAATTACTCCAGACAATATGAAGTGTACTCATTAATAGATCAAAAGCGAATGAAAAGGCTCATTTTGCTCGAGCTATGGCCTTTTTATAGTCAGCGGTATCCACGAACATTTCATTGGTGTAAGGATTCTTCTTAGCTTTGATTGCTCTTTGGAGAACGACCACAACAAGGATGATGTTAGCAACCAGGGCAAGTGCGCTTACTACTGTCATGGGAACAAAGTTATTGGCATACTGTACGCTCTTTACGGCGAATACGCCCTCATCCTGGAAGAGTGGGAAAACCTGAGCATACATACACCAGATTGCGAGGGTATGTGCCCGGTTTGCCAGCCAAGCGCCTTTATTCCAGAAGAAGGCTGCGATGGTAGGAGCAAGCAGCAGTGCGATACCAGCATACCAGGAGTGCGTAGGCAGGCAGTTATATGTATAAGCAAAGTTCCAGATGTCGTAGGCTATAATATAGATCCATATCATGTCGGGCCACAGCATATCCCTCTTATCCTTGGATACATAAATGCCCATCCAGCCTGTGATACCAATAATGCTGAGGATACCTGCCAGACCATTGAAAATATTATGCCAGCCGCCATAAAGGGCAACGCCCTCGGAGGAAGTCCACCATGTTTGCCACCCTTTGGCTGCGGATTCAAAATCGCTGACTACGGCGATAAGAATGTTGATGGAGAGAATGGCATAGGGATAGAATACGAACCATTTCTTTTTGCCGATCCACCAATCATATCTGATCATCATAAAGCCGATGCATCCTGCCAGTGCGGCATAAAGCTTGGCGTAGTGGAACCAGCTGTTCATGTTGGTATAGGTAGGATTTGTCAAAGCCCATTGGGCACCCTGAGCAGCTCCTATGTAGAGAGAGATAAAGTAGATCGTGAGAGCTGCCGGAATGGCAAGCAAGAAAATCATGCCACCCGTTTTTGAGCGTCTTGTCAGCTCATTGGCAGCGATAAGGCAGCCTAGGACAAGAAAGAGGCCGAGCCATTGATAAATAGTATTTTCTCCATAAACTTGAAATAGCATAGTAACCCTCCTTGCCTGATTAGCAGGCAACAATTTCCTTAATATAGAATTCTTTTCCGCTTAACAATTCGCATTTTTCGCATCCGCAATAAGGGCATTTACGCTTATTTTCCAAGAAATTAAAAACCTTATTGCAGTCCTTACAAAGAGCGTTACCCGGCAGGATCTCAATTTCAAGCTTTGTGTCTTGGAGAAGCGTGCCGTCCACCGCAGCCGGATAACACTGTTCTATATACATTGGTATCATGGATGAAAGCTCTCCGATTTGTAAAACCAATGTATCAATTTTAGTCAGATGTTCGCTTTCTGCTATTTTTTCAACGGTTTTTACCACTTCAATTACAACACCCAATTCATGCAAATCCATCACCTGCCTGTGTCTTTATGTTTCCTGCTTCTTCAATTGGGCTTAATCCTTCACAAAGAGATTTTTAACCTTTTTAACTGCAATTCTTACCTGGCGCTTAATCATGTTCTTGGCTACGGTGGGTTTTAATTGCTTAATTTCAACAGAGGACTTGTCATATCTTCTTTCAAGGGAAATGGCATCAAACTTACATTTAGTCGTACACTGGCCGCAGCCTACGCACATGTATTCATCAACAACGGTAGCACCGCAGCTTAAGCAGCGTTCTGTTTCCTTCCTGATCTGCTCTTCTGTAAAGGTGGTACGCAGATCCTTGAAGGTTTCTTTTGATGAGCTGCCGTCAATGTGCTCGGCTTTTTGCCTGGGAAGCGTATCGTATCCTTCAAGAACGGTATTTGCTTTATCCAGCGCATGATATTCTTTTCTGTCTCGGCCGAGAATCAAGCTCTGTCCGGGTTGAACATAACGATGGATGGAAATTGCACCTTCCTTGCCCGCAGCAATGGCATCAATGGCAAATTTCGGACCTGTATGGATGTCACCTCCGGTAAAGACATCCGGTTCTCCGGTCTGATAGGTAAATGGATCGGCTTTGATAGTCTTGTTGGGATTTAATTCAATCTTGCTGCCCGTAATCAAATTACCCCAATCCATTGCCTGGCCGACCGAAAGCAGTACATTATCGGCTTCCACAATCATGTTATCCTCTTCGTCATACTTGGGGCTGAATCTTTTGTTCTCATCAAATACCGAAACACATTTCTTGAATTCCACGCCGATAACATGACCATTTTCAGTTAAAATACGCTTTGGACCCCAGGAATTGTTAATTGCAATGCTTTCTGCCATGGCTTCTTCAATTTCTTCACCAAGGGCTGGCATCTCCTCACGGGTTTCCAAACAGAACATATCGACTTTAGAAGCACCGGATCGTACTGCCGTTCTTGCCACATCGATGGCAACATTTCCGCCGCCAATAACGACGGTTTTTCCTTGGAGTCCCATGCCTTCGCCCAGGTTTACAGTGCGCAGGAAATCGACTCCTGCCATAACACCATATGCTTCTTCGCCTTCGATACCGATCTTTCTGCCTGCCTGGGCACCAATAGCAAGATAGAAGGCTTTATACCCCTGACCCCTCAGGTCATCCAGAGCCACATCCTTACCCACTTCGACACCTGTCTTGAATTCAACACCCAGCTCACGCAGAATGTCAATTTCTGCGTTGACGACATCTTTTTCAAGCCTGAAGGAGGGGATGCCCAGTGTCAGCATTCCGCCAAGAACCTTCTGTTTTTCAAATACGGTAACCTTATAACCGTCAATGGCCAGATAGTAAGCACAGGAGAGTCCCGCAGGGCCGGCGCCGATGACCGCAATCTTCTTGCCATAGTCATGTCTCTTTTTTGGTATGTAGCGATGTTCCTTGTTTAAATCCTGTTCCGCTATGAATTTTTTGATTTCATCGATAGCAATGGGATCGTCAATATCGCCTCTGGTACAATCCGATTCACATTTTCTGGGGCAGATGCGCCCGCAAACCGCCGGAAACGGATTTTCATGTTTGATGAGTTCCAGGGCTTCGGTATATCTGCCCTGGGAAGCCAGCTTAATATAACCCTGAACCGCGATATGAGCCGGACAGTTTGTTTTGCACGGGCTGGTGCCGCTATCAACAACATTTTTCCTGTTAATACGATAATCAGGATTCCATTTGTCGGGACCCCATTCCGTATCATAGGGAATAGGACGCTTCTTCTCGACAGCGGGAGTTTTCGTGCAGAGCTTCTGACCTAACTGAAGGGCATTGACGGGACAATTTGTTACACATTCGCCGCAAGCCACACATTTGTCCTTATCCACTTTTGCAGTATAGTTGGAACGCACCATGTCATTATTTAAGAACATTTCGGCAGTTCTTAAAGACAGACAGGAGCAACCGCAGCAGTTACAGATAGCGTGGGTTTTGCCTATACCGTCCGTATTCGGGATTTGATGCATCAAACCGTTTTCTTCAGCTCTTTTGATTATTTCAAAAGCTTCTTCACGGGTGATTTGGCGACCTCTGCCTGTCCGAATATAGTATTCGGCGGCATGGCCCATCTGGATGCACATATCCTCAGCCAGATGACCGCAGCCTTCGCCCATGGATTTTCTAACCGTACGGCAAGAGCAGTCGGCAACGGTGAAAATCGTATTTTCATTGAGATATTTGGATACTTCCTCATATGATGCTCTTCTGGTTTCCCCTTCAACAGCTTGTTCAATGGGAATTACACGCATCAAGCCTAAACCCACAGGAAAATTGCCTGCCGTCTTTGCGCCTCTTACTCTTCCATAGGCTTCAAAGGCTTCGGCAATCTGTGGATACTTTTCAACATTTTCCTTATGGCCAGCCATCATTTCCATAATGCCCGGAACCCAGAGGTCGGTCCAGTATTTATCAACACCATCAATTTTATTAACAAAACAAACACCGGCAACAGCCAGCTCCCACAGGCGCTTTTCTGTTTCCTCCACTGATTTGCCGCACAGAGCTGCAATATCTTGGGCACTCCGCTCTTTGCGGAACCCCAGATGCATTCCTACCTCTGCCATTTCATCCGTAACAACAGGTTCCAGGATCATGTATTCCGGATCTCCATACTTAATTCCGGATTTTGAACCGGTCTTTGTTCTGTTGAGGTGATTGGCAAGATCCAGTATTTTTACTCTTTCAGCCATAATTATCCTCTCCTTGATAATTATTTTTTTAACATTCTCGGGCACAATTTTATCTGTTCTCAGCTCTGGGTCCATTTTTTAACTTCATTACGCAACCAGGCAGCCCATGCTTCAAAGCCTTCACCGGTTCTGGCCGATACGGGGAAGATTTCGGCATTGGGATTCAGCTTTTTGATTCTTACTTTTACAGCTTCCATATCAAAGTCGAATACGCTCAAGGTATCGATCTTGTTGATAAGGACCGCGTCACAGATCGAAAACATCAGGGGATATTTGAGGGGTTTATCATCGCCCTCGGGAACGGATAATATCATGGCATTCTTGGCAGCACCGGTATCGAATTCTGCTGGACATACCAAATTGCCAACATTCTCTAGTACTACAAAGTCCAGATCCTTGGTGCCAAATTCGGTTAATCCCTGCCGGGTCATATCAGCATCCAAATGGCACATACCGCCCGTATGAAGCTGGATGGCTTTTACACCACTGGATGCAATGGTTCTCGCATCAACATCAGAATCGATGTCTGCTTCCATAACACCAATGCGCATTTCGCTCTTTAGCATGGAGATGGTTCGCATCAGGGTGGTGGTCTTGCCAGAGCCCGGAGAAGACATGAGGTTTAGAAGGAATGTCTTTTCTTCCTTCAATTGCTTGCGCAGTTTTTCTGCGTCGGCATCGTTGTTGGCAAAAATACTTTGCTTGACTTGAATCACTTTAAATGCATCCATATTTTTTACCTCGTTATTTTTTTATCAAACCCTACAGATTCAGCTTATCAGTATTTCTAGGCTTATTCAATTGCTCCATAGAGAATTCACTCTTTTTCCCCGATTTACACAATCAGGGCCCTTGTAAATTGTCCAATTTCATAGTAAAATTTTATTGGTCATACCAGATACCAGAACTTTGGAGGCTATATGATGGAGTTTGACAAGCTAAAAGCTCCCAGTTTAAAGGACCTGTTTGTGCGCGAAATTGAAAACAGGATTCTTTCCGGTAAAATTGAGATTGGTCAGCAGCTGCCTACCGAACGTGAGCTGGCCGAACAGATGGGTGTCAGCCGTGCGGTTGTCAACGCCGGTATTGCGGCAGTGGCGGGCAAAGGGTTTTTGGAAATCCGTCCCCGCATCGGTACATTTGTGGCTGATTATCGCCGAAAAGGTACCATGGAGACACTTATATCCATCATGAATTACAATGGCGGTATGCTGCGCCGCAGTGAAATCCGCTCTATTCTGGAGTTTAAAATTCTTATTGACTGCTTTTCGCTGCGTTGTTTGATTCCGCGGGTTACCCAGAAGGAAACGGATCTGCTCTGGTCACACCTGGAAAAGTTAAGCGAATGCACTAAAATCCCTGACGCCGCAGAGGTGGTTTTCAATTTTAATCATGAGCTTTGTGTTCTTAGCGGCAATGCTTTTGCACCGCTTATTTACTATTCATTTAAAGCACCCATCGTCAACCTTTGGCAGCGCTACATGCGTTTGTATGGTGTGCAGGCCGTCTATAACCATAACTACCGGCTATATCAGTTTATTGTCAAGAAGGATCTGGATGGAGCTGTGCGCTGGGTGGAAGAATATATCGGCCAGTCCATTCAAGGGGATAAAGAGATCTACAGTGAATAAGAATGAAAACAATTATTTATGAGACATATTTCTAAACTGACCAGGAGTTATGCCCTCATATTTCTTGAAGATTCGGATCAGTGTTTTTGAATCCAGATATCCCACAGCCTCGGCCGCTTCTCTTACGTTTTTCCCTATTTCCAGAAGGCGTTTGCATTCTTTAAGCCTTTGTATATGAATGTAGTCTGTTAATCCGTACCCAAAATTCTTTTTGAAGGTTCTGCCTACATAGGTCAGGTTCATACCCATATGATCGGCAATAATTGATATATTCAGATTAGGCTCCGAATAATGCCGGTTAACAAATTCAACGATATCTGTAAGCCATTTCGGCTGCTCATCTATTAAGCTTGTATTCACATACTTGAGAACATCATCAAAAATGTCTTTCATAACCTGTTTGGCTTTTTCTATAGAATTTGACTCCAGCAACCGGTTGATTGACTTTAATTTTCGCAATAACTCCTTATTGTCTTTGACAAAAATGTCGCTCAGAGAGCTGTAGAAAGTGTTTATCAGGCTATACATCCTGCATTGGTTGATGCTCATGTAATTGATATCCCGAATAAAGCTCTCTTCCATGATATTGTCAAGCAGTGCATAGGCCTTCTCGAAGTCCTTTGCCACAAGCAGGTTATGCAGCTTCTTTTCATTCTCCAGAAACTGGAGAGTACTGCTGTTCTCCGAGTTGTAAGCAGAAGCGGATTCATCATAGTACATCAGCGTTTCTGATGAAGCTCCCCAGAACATTTGAAAGGATATAACCTGTGAGGCTTCATTATACGCCTTCGGGAGCGATTCGAAATCGTTATGTATGTTGCTTGCTCCCACCATCAGATTAAGGTTCAGTGTTTCCCGGTACCAATTGATACATTCTGCTATGCTTTGATTCAGCTTCTCTTCAGTATTTTCGTTATCGTCAAGATTCGCAATACACAGATATGTGCCTTCAAACGAACAGAGCATACCGGTGAATTTGGACAATATTTTTTCTGTAAAGATATCATTAAATACATACTGAAGAAGCTGATAGGAAATAGCCTCCCTTTCAGGCCGGACATCCTTGAACAGATTGCAGTTTGCAACGTCCCTGTAGGCGACCAGAAGTACAACATAATCTGTTTCCTTCAGGGTGATGGACTCTGTCGTTGCAATGGTTTCCCGCAAGGTATCGATATCTGAGCTCCAGCCCTTGATAAACCCGGAAAATACTTGATTGGACAACTCTATTTTTGCATGCTTCCATGAATTTGTGAGTCTCCTGTTTTCAGACATCAGGTTTTCAAGATACTTCCCGATCTTGTCAAAGTTAACGGGCTCATCCGATAATTTGTTATAGTTCCGGAATATGTTAATAATCTGGGATATAGGGTGATAGTTCCTGGTGGAATAGTAGAACGACAATGCAAATGCGATCATCAAGGCGACGACGATCTGAATACCGCTTATCATTTTCATATAGCTTATCTGTTTAAAATAGCTGCTTTTCAAAATCAGAATGCAATATTTGAAATCAAGATACTGAGACTTCTTATATGAACCTATATAAGTATCCCGCTCTATTTGGATATCATTGAGCTGATTTTCCACCTTAAAATCATCGTAGTTAACAGAAATCAACGGTACAGAGCTGCCTGGTCCTTTCAAGATCTGACCATCCTCATTGACCCAATATACTTGACCGTTGTCAATCGCTGCCATATTGTCGGCAATATTGTCCCAGGGAACAATCGTAAATATTGTGGCAAGCTTGCTCTTATAGTTGTAATTATAAATATTCTGGATAAAGAAGAGGGAATAGTCTTTGTCCCCGGTTTTGAGAATCTTGTAGCCCTGTGAATAGGAAATATTGATAAAGCTTAAAAATTTCTCGTTGGACATATAGAACTGTTCGGTGTACATATAGCTGGTCTCGGATGCATATCGCTTTCCGGTAGTTACAAAGCTATTACTTTTATAGAAATATACAGCCACATCTTTTGAAAAATCCATACTTTTTTTTGAGTTGGACAATTCGCTTTTAAGCTGGTTAAGTGCCAACAGGTCATCGGCAGAAAAACCTGCATTCTTCATAAGGGATTGAAGTCCCTCATTGCCAGATAATGTTCTGATTATCTTCAGAACGGTATTTACATAATAATCAAAACTGTTTTGAAGCTGTGTGAGCATATAGGATTGAGAAGTCAGAATTTCCTTGCGAATCAGTTCTTCAGCATTTAAATAACCCAAAAATGTAAGAAAAATAGAAATTAAGCAAATGACAAGATATGAGATCAGGTAGGAATAAAATATTTTGTCTTTTTTCTCAAAATGCAGACGAAGTTTCACGCTTTTTTATCCTCCTGCATTAATTAGTATAGCATCAATTTTTGAATTATTTATGTGTACAAGATAGATAATAGTTGGAGTTGAACTTTTCCAGATATGCACAATTATTATAATATATAACGCGGCAAATAAGCAACACATATCAAATATTACGAATCCACCTACAAAAATAGGAATGCTTTTTATACATTGTTACTAATACATGTCAAGTATTGAGGCTTTAAGCTTTCAAGCCCATTAAGCTATGATGAATTTGATGCTGAGGTCGACAAACTCTAAAATAGGAGCAGGGATATGAAGAAAGAAACAGTACGTCTGCCGGCTTTCGGTTGTACCGAAGCGCTTGGAAGGGAGTATCATGGTAAGAACCTGGCAATTTTGATAACCATGGCAGTTTCCATTTTTACAGTCATCTTTACTCTGCCATATGCCAAATGGTTTGAAGTGGTCAGCGCAGAATCCCTGTATGCCAGGTTTAAGCTCAAGGAATCTGTTATTAGTACTTTACAAGCAAAGTACAGCGTATTTAATGTTCTTTCATTTGTTCAGGACACAAAGCAGGGTAGTATAGGCCTTTATTCCATGCTTCTTACTGGACTTGCCTTTGCAATGCTCTATTTTCAATGTCTGTTCCTTTTTCGGATTATTAAGAAAAAGAAGAATACATACGGCAACTTAAATGTGTATTTCGTAGCTAAGACGGCCATGCTTTTTAGTTTTGTATTATCCATGGGATCCATTGGGTACATATCCTTTACTAATTCCAAATTTGGCATAACCGGCTTTGCGCTTTCACCCATTGTCTATCTGATAGGCATTTTGTCCTGCATGGCTTATGCGATTATAACAATTGTGGAGGTCAAAGAACGGAAACTGTACAAAGAACATGGTTTCTTTCACGAGCTTAAAACCAATTGGATTTTGTTCCTGATGCTTGTTCCGACATTCATCTATTTTCTAATTAATGCCTATCTGCCCATGATCGGTATCTATTTTGCTTTTACGTCTTTCAACTTTAAAGATGGTTTATGGGCAAGTCCATTCATCGGACTTAAAAATTTCCAACACTTGTTCAAGGCAGACTTATTTAAACTGACTAGAAACACAGTCATGTATAATCTCGTGTTTATTGTTATAGGCAATGTTCTGCAGGTTGCGTTTGCAATCTTTGTAAGCCAGATCGCAAAAAAATGGTTCAGGAAGTTTTCTCAAACCCTTATGTTCATGCCCTACTTTGTATCGTATGTTATTTTAAAGGTTTTTATCTATAACATGTTTGAATACAAATCCGGCGTTATTAATAGCTTTATCACAGCGGCAGGAATGGAACGGATTGACTTCTATAATACCCCCAGTTACTGGCCGATGCTTATTGCCTTGTTTTATATTTGGAAAAACTTGGGATATGGCATGGTGATTTACCTGGCTTCCATCATCGGCATCAGCGAAGAGTATTATGAAGCCGCCAAGATTGACGGTGCAAGCATATTCCAACAAATTCGCTATATCACATTGCCTCTGATCAAACCTACATTTATCATACTTCTTCTTTATGCATTGGGAAGCATTATGAAGGGACAGTTCGAATTGTTTTATCAGCTTATAGGGAATAATGGGTTACTCTTTAATTTGACGGATATATTTGATACTTATGTGTACAGAATCACTACCACGCAGCCCCTAAACATCGGTATAGGAACGGCAGCGGGTCTGTACCAGGCGGTATTTGGGTTTATAGTAATCGTTGCAACCAACTATCTCGTTAAAAGAAGGAATCCCGACTATGCTCTATTTTAATTGAAAGGGTGATGAACGATGCGAATTAAGGAACCTGCTTCTACAGTTGTATTTAGAATAATAAGTACTTGTCTTGCAGGGCTTGCCGCACTTATCTGTGTGTTTCCCTTTATTATAATTATATCTGGTTCTTTTTCGGATAATCAAACCATCCTGACCGAGGGTTATGGTCTTCTACCCAAGAATTTTACATTGGAAGCCTATAAGTCAATCTTCAAATCTCCTCATGACATGATTCAAGCTTATATGATGACAATCTATTATACGGTCATAGGGACATCCCTCGGATTGATCATGATTTCCTTATGTGCTTATGTAATCTCCAGGAATGAGTTCAAATACCGCAACAACATATCTTTTCTCATTTACTTCACCAGTATCTTTGGCGGAGGCATGATACCTTGGTATCTGATGTATGCCAATGTTTTAGGACTTAAGGGCTCAACCCTGGCCATATGGTTTCCTGCTTTGATGAGCCCGTTTCTGGTCATATTGATGAGAACCTTTATGAAAACCGCTGTTCCGGACGCAATTACAGAATCCGCAAAAATTGATGGCGCTGGGCATATGACCATATTTTTTAAAATCGTACTCCCGGTTCTGGGGCCAGGCATTGCAACTGTAGGACTTTTCCTGGCATTGGGATATTGGAATGACTGGTATCGGTCTTCCATGTTCAGCATAAACAGCAATACATGGGAGCTTCAATTCTACCTTTATAACCTGTTGAATGCAACACAAGCCATGAGGCAGATGGCTCAATACACAGGTTTGACTACGGCGGATCTACCCACTGAGTCTCTTAAGCTTGCCATGGCAGTGGTGGCTACGGGCCCTGTTCTATTGTTCTACCCCTTCGTTCAGAGATATTTTGTTTCCGGCATTACCATCGGTGCAGTAAAAGGATGATATTGAGGCATAACGATATGCTTTAATATAAAAGGATTTCAAGGAGGATGTATATGAGAAAGGTCACAAAAATTGCGAGCATACTACTCGCGGTCTGCATGGTCCTTACGCTCGCTGCATGCGGCGGTAAAGCGAATCCGGCAGCAATTACCCCTTCAACCAGCACTAGTGCTACACCGACTGCTTCTGAGTCTGCATCACCTTCAACGCCGGCGATTGACACATCAGAAAGAGTTGATCTGGTTTTCTATGTAATGGGTGATCCACCGAAGGACGAACAGGTGGTTGAAGATGCACTCAATGCCAAGCTTTTGGAAAAGGTAAACGCTACAGTTGATTTCCAGTTTTCCACCTGGACAGATTGGACTCAGAAATACAATCTGCAGCTTACATCCGGCGGTGCGGACCTGATCTATATTGCAAATTGGAATAACTATGGTACGCTTGCCAATTCCGGTGCATTCCTTGCTTTAGAAGAATTGATGGCAAAATATGGGCCAGACATATCGAAAATTGTTAACGAAGGCCTTTTAAATCAGTGCAAAATTAACGGAGCGCTTTATGCAATTCCCAATACATGGCCTGAATACACGGTAAGCGGTGTAAAATATCGCGAAGATTTAAGAGAAAAGTGGAACCTTCCTGTTCCTGATTCTCTTGAAAACCTCGAAGCTTATCTCTTGGGCGTACAAAAGAATGATCCTAATCAAGGCCTTCTGAAAACCACTGTAGCAGAAAGCACCGGCTTGGATAAGGCATTTGACGCATTTATCGCAATCAACTACAAATACCCTTGGGTTACAATTGACAGCCTGCCTTATGGTCTGGCCGCCAACTATGACACACCAAGCGATGTTTATGATTATTGGTATTCTCAGGACTTCATTGACGATGTCAAGCTTATGAAAAAGTGGGCTGATCTTGGATTTTGGTCCAAGAGCGCTTTGTCTGATCCTAACAATGCTGACGCCTTCGTGCAGGGCTTATGCGTAGCAGAAGTAGCTGGACAGAACCCCAACAAACTTATCTCAGCCGTTATTGATTTTGAAAAGAATCATCCTGATTGGAAAGCAGAATATGTTGCTTTTGGAGAAAAAAACGGTGTCATATATCCAGCAGCCGCCACCCAGAATGGAACAGCTATCCCGCGTGACTCAAAGAACCCTGAGAGAGCTATGATGGTTCTTAACCTTCTGCTTTCCGATAAAGAGATTAACGAACTGGTACAATGCGGTATCAAGGGAACACATTACGAAATAACTGCAGAAGGATACTATAAGAACTTAACGGAGAATTTCAAGTATGAAAACTTTAACACCTGGAACTTGAGAAACAACGACTTCAAATTGGCTCAGGAAAGTGATAAGCTTCTGAATGAATTATTTGGCAAGTATCAGAAACTGGGTGCTAAGACAAAGTTCCCGAACATCAATGTCTATGGAAACTTTACAGAGGACTATAGTGCTTATCAGGTTGAAAGAGGCGCTGTGTCTGATGTTATGAGACAATACCTCGCACCGATTCAGGCAGGATTTGTACCTGATGTTGAAGCAGCAGTTAAAGACTTCTTGAAAAGAGCTGAAGATGCAGGACTTAAGACTTGCCGTGATGCTTTCCTCGAACAATACAAGGCTTATTGCGAGGAGTACGGATATAAATAAATTGGCCTATTGATAAAAAGGCAGTCGACTTAAAACCGGCTGCCTTTTTTCGCTCCGACACCAGACCCCTTGATACCAAAGTATGCTTTCCTCTATCTCACAGGCGGCTATCTTGGTATAATATAAACATGGGAGACTTTATAATCTATGACATCGCCATGAAAAGAAGTTGTTTTTCTTGCTGAAATAGTCATTACACAATGGAGGCGGCGATGATTAAGAAGAAAAGAATTTATGGTTTATTTCTTATCTATTGCATGACTGCACTGGTCATGACATCGTGCAATCAACAGCCTTTTTCAGCTCCCAAAGAGACCGGGGCAGCCGGAACCTCCGCCACTACTGTGGCTAGAGGTACTGGCATTATACAGCTTCCCCCAACCGATGAGATGATTACATTAACTATTTTCGCCGCTCTGGACTCCAATCATATTGGGATTATTGATGATTTTGGTGAGAATGAGTTTTTTAAGGAGCTGGAGAAAAAAACAGGCGTACGTTTGGAATTTGTTATGCCGGAGCTGGAGAAGGAACAGGAAGCCTACAATGAAATGGTTGCCTCTGGAGAAATGGTAGATATCATCACACATGACGGGAATGCCTATCCGGATGGGTGGGACGCTGCTGTTGATGATGGGCTCTATCTGGATCTTACCCCTTATCTTGATACTTACTTAAAAGATTACAATAAACTTAGGACAAGTGACCCGTTTTTAGAGAAAAGCACGACCACGGCCAAGGGCAGAGTTGTCTGTGTCAATGTCTTTTATATAAAACCCCAGGGGCCATGGATGGGATTACAAGTCAGAAAAGACTGGTTGGATGATTTGGGCTTGGAGATGCCTGTCACCTTTGATGATTGGGAGAAAATGTTGACGCTCTTTAAAACCGAAAAGGGTGCCTATGCACCGCTCTCAATAGGGCAGAACGGCTATATGAGCATATCCCATGCTTTAAGTGCGGGATTTGATGTCATGGAAACATTTATGCAGGTTGACGGTAAGGTTTATTATGGCCCCAGCACCGACAATTGGAGGTCTTATCTTACATTACTAAACAACTGGTACAAGAAAGGTCTCATAGATCCTGATTTTATGACTAACGGTGCATGGCAGGTTGATAAATCCATGGTCATAAATGGGGAGACAGGAGCATGGAACGCCATGTATACCTTGATATCAGAATATGAGAGAGCAGGCAACGGAATAGAGGTCGTGCCGATTCCTTCGCCTGTAATCCGCAAAGGGGATAAACTGCATATTCGCAGAGAAGACAGCATCGTGGGGCATCCTGTTACAATCTCGACAAGCTGCAAATATCCCAATGTGGCCATGCAAATATTAAATTACCTTTATACAGAAGAGGGTGCTCTCTTCTCGAATTATGGTATAGAGAACGATACCTTCGTATATGATTCCCGTGGCAGGGCGGTTGTAACGGACAAAATCAGAAATAATCCGCTATACAGCATGCCTCAAGCCCAGGCGCTGTATCTGATGCCGCCATCGAAATTCGGGGGTCTTTATGACTGGACCAGGGAATTAACAGCACTTCCTGAAAAAGATATCAAAGCGTTAGAAGTCTGGGGTACCGCCGATGACGACTATATTCTGCCTGACCAGCTCCACTATGCCGGGGAAGAGGCGGGCGAACGTGCGGCCATTGTATCTGCAGTTACGGCATATGTCAATGATTGTACGGTTAAATTTATTATTGGAGCTTTGGATATCAATAAGGAATGGGATCATTATGTTTCCACCATTGAGAATATGGGGATTAAACGAGCTGTTCAGATTACCCAGAATGCCCTGAACCGTTTTAATAAGTGATGCTTGAAGACGGTAAAGCAATATTTTACATGTTTTTCAGCAATGTTATGCATTTACTTAAAGCATCTAAAAATATACATTTAAAGCAGAACCCCAAAATACTGATTTGAAGGAGTACAGATTATGACCGGTTATATTGGAGCGGACTCTGTCTGCCAGATAGGTATTCTTGTAAATGATATTGAAACAACAGGAAAGACTTATGCAGACTTCTTTGGTGTTGAATTACCGCCGGTGGTCCATTCGGGTGAATATGAAAAGGTTAAGGGTATATATAACGGAGAACCCTGTAAGGCCGCCTGCAGGATGATGTTTTTTAATATCGGTCAATTGCAGATAGAACTCATCCAGCCCGATGACACTCCCAGCGTATGGAGGGATGATCTGGACAAAAACGGGGAAGGCATCCATCATATTGCTTTCCAAGTAAAAAATTCCGATGAGAAAATAAAGATTCTTGAATCCAAGGGTTTTCCTCTGCGCCAGACCGGGGATTATGCAGATAATTCGGGAAGATATTCCTATATCGATGCTAAAGATCCGCTTAAGCTGACGATTGAGCTTTTGGAAAGCTACAATCTGAAATAGCTGCAGTCAGGGAGGTTAATGATGAGAATCGGCGGTGGAATTTTAAAACCCTATAAAAATCCCGATGAGTGGTTGAGGCTTGTAAAGGATTTAAAATACAGTGCGGTATTGGTACCCGTATCCAGTGATGCCTCGGCTGAAGAAAAGAAAGCATACTTGGATTATTCAAAAAAATATGATCTGCTGATAGGAGAAATCGGAATTTGGAAAAATTCCCTATCTCCCGACGAGAAGGAGCGGTCGGAGGCAATCAGGTTTTCACAGGAGCAGCTTGCTTTAGCGGAGGAGATGGGGGCCTGCTGCTGCGTCAATATTTCAGGTTCTCGTGGAGCCATATGGGATGGCTGCTATGAGGACAACTATTCAGAAGATACATACGCTTTGATAGTTGATGTGATCCGTCAAATCATTGATTCAGTCAATCCCAGGCGAACTTTTTACACGCTGGAGCCTATGCCGTGGATGCACCCCGATTCACCCGATGATTACCTTAAAATGATTAAGGATATTGACAGAAAAGCCTTTGGTGTTCATCTGGATTATACCAACATGATCAGCAGTATTGACAAATACCTGTATAAAAAACAGTTTATCAGAGAATGCTTCCATAAGCTGGGGCCCTATATTAAAAGCATACATGCCAAGGATGTTGTTCTCGAAAACGGCCTGCCTTGCAGGATTAAAGAGGTCAATCCGGGAGAGGGCACTGTAGATTATGCAGATGTGTTAAGGCTGACAGAGGCTCTTGGCTCTGATATGCCTTTGTTTGTCGAGCATATGAATACCTATGAGGAATACTTCCATGCAGTATCCTTTTTAAGAAATATAGCAAATGAAGAAAAAATACTGATCAAATAGAGTTCACTACCGATGTCAGCCCTGAAGAACAGCTTGAGAGGCTTGGACTAAATTGGAGGTAGCTATGCAGCATTCTATTTTCAAAGGTATTTCAATCTATACGAATCGTCTTGAAGATGCACAAGCAGTCTATCTTACTCCTGATAATTTTCCGGTAAAGGCCGATGGTATCTCTGATGATACAGCTGCTATCCAGGAAGCAATCTACAGGGTTCAGGAGAAATCCAGGTATGGAATCGTGTTTATTCCCGAGGGGACGTACAGGATAAGCGGAACTGTCTATATCAGCAAGGCTTGCCGCCTCATCGGATACGGGAAAAACAGGCCGGTGATGCTATTGGCTAAAAACACCCCCGGCTTTCAAACCCCTGATGCCGGTGATAAAGGCCAGGCTTGCTATATGTTCTGGTTCACAGACAGGGCGCCCAAGCTCGGCGAGAGCTTCAGGGATGCCAATCCCGGCACTTTCTACAGCGCCTTTTCAAATATCGACATCCGCATAGAGGATGGAAATCCCGCTGCCGTTGCATTAAGAACGCATTTTGCGCAGCACTGCTTCGTATCCCATACAGATATACATATTGGAAGCGGTAAAGCAGGCATCTATGATGTAGGTAATGAAATAGAGAATGTACGCTTTTTCGGAGGAGAGTACGGGATCTATACAACCAAACCGTCTCCCGGATGGCCTTTTGTAATGGTGAATACATATTTTGAGGGACAGCAAAAGGCTGCTGTACTGACACGTGAAGCCGGCCTTACCATAGTCCGTATGAATGTCAGGAATGTGCCGACGGTGATCGAAACCGAACCCGATTTTACTGAAAAACTGTTCATGGAGGATTGCCAGCTGGAAAATGTAGCCGGTTCTGCTTTGATCCTAAGCAATGAACTGAATTCCCACAACCAGATCAATCTGAGAAATATGGACTGCAGCAAAGTACCGATTCTGGCTGATTTCAGGCAAAGCGGAAGGGCAATTGAGGGAGATGGAGAGACATATAAAGTCAGAACCTTTATTCACGGCAGGCAAATGGATAGGCTTGGGGACAAGCCTGAGATAAGGACTACTGTTGAACTGACAAGGCTTAACGCCCTTCCTGATCCTGTTCCCAGTGATATTCCAAAGCTGCCGGATACGAGCTCATGGGTGAGTCTCAAGGATTACGGTGCTAAAGGCGATGGCGTTGCAGACGATACCTATGCCTTCAGGGAAGCAATAAAAAACCATACAGCAATCTATATGCCGCAGGGCTTTTACCGTGTATCCGATACAATAAGCCTTAATCCAGATACTGTTTTGATTGGCTTAAACCCCATTTCAACTCGGATAATTCTGCCTGACAATACCGAGGCTTTCGGAGGCTTTGGCTCGCCCAAGCCGCTTCTTGACGTGCCTTCAGGCGGAACAAACATAGTTACCGGCATTGGCATTGATGCCGGTGCGAGAAATCCGAGAGCTGTGGGATGCAGATGGATGGCCGGGGCCAGGTCCTGCATGAATGATGTTAAATTTTACGGATGCCACGGGAGCATGAATCCAGACGGAGGTTTTGTACCCCTCTATAATGAAAGCCGAACCGCGGATGTCAATAATGACCTGAAGTGGGATTCCCAATATTGGAGCCTTTGGGTTACCAATGGCGGCGGGGGTATATTTAAAGATGTTTGGACAGCAAGTACCTATGCGTCGGCAGGCTTTTACGTTTCAGATACTGACACTGAAGGACGCGTTTACGCAATGTCTGTGGAGCACCATGTCAGAAACGAAGTCCGGTTCAGGAATGTTTCCAATTGGAAGGTTTTTGCGCTCCAGTTTGAAGAGGAGGTTGCAGAAAGCCAGTACTGCCAGCCGCTTGAAATTGAGGGCTGCAGCAATATCCTTTTTGCGAACCTGTATTTCTTCAGGGTTATATGGGTCTGTACCCCCTATCCGCAGGCAATCCGGTCCAGCCGTTGTCAAGATATTGAATTCCTTAATGTCCATAACTTTGCCCAGACTAAATATTCGTTCAATAATACGCTCTTTGATGTGGATACGGGCATTGAAGTCCGTCCATGGGAATTCGCCAGGCTACTGTTAGGCGGGACAAAGCCAATGGGACATAGCTGCTCTGGTAAAGTTCAGAGGCTTGCCAGCGGGTTTGAAATGGTAGACGCCGTCTGCAAAGATAGTAAAGGCAACATTTACTTTTGTGACTCACGTATGAAGAGAATTTTCAGATGGTCCACTGGTAAAGAGCTTCTGGAGCTTATAACCGATATCCATTACAAGCCTTTATCCCTTGCCTGTGATACCCAGGACAATCTGTTGGTGGTCACAGAGTATCTTCCTCCGAAGGGTGCCACCATTAACGGTGAGCCCGAGGTTTACACGAATGATGCTGATGCCGAAGGTACATCCTATAGCTTCTGGTACAAAAAAGGAGCTGCGGTTAAGGTTTATGCCATTGATCCTGACCATCCGGACTCAAGCTTCCGTGTTCTTGAAAAGGTTCCGATGGAGAAAATCGGTAATATCTATAAGGCTTTGTATCCGGCCAACAGGTGGCGGGATAGCAACGACTATTTCAGTGTCGCAGTTAACCGTCCAGAAAACTGTTTTGTTGCACCTGATGGCATTACCGTAATTCCAGTTTGCTACGACCTCATGAGGGCGGTATGTCTGATTGAGGCTTTTCCCGGACAGCCTGTTCTTGCCGTTGATGAATATTCCAAACGAACTGTAAGATTCGATGTCAGCAAGGAGGGTTATATATATAATCCCGTGACCTTCGCCGAACAGGGCGAGACCAATCTGGCAGTGGCCAAAAACGGCGATGTTTATATCCCCGATGGCCAAATCAATATTTATGGACCTGACGGAAGGCTGAAAGGGGAAATTGAACTTCCCGAACGTCCGAGCTGTGTTATTTTCGGAGACAGCGAAGGAAAGACCCTCTATGTGACTGCACGTTCCTCACTGTACAGGCAAAATTGTTAATAAAGAGGGGAAAAGCGATGTATAGCGATTTATCTTTAACTTTAGGTTTCGTACCTACCAGAAGAGGAATGTTCAATAAAGAAGCGGCAGTTAAAAACAAGGCTGAAATACGGGATGCAATCAGTGGTCTCATTGATGGCAATGTAAAGATTATCGATCTGGACTGGCTTAATGAAGATGGATTTCTGATTGATGAAAAGGATGTAAAAAAGGTAGAAGAGCATTTCAAACAAGCAACAGTAGATGCCATATTTATTCCGCATTGTAACTTCGGATCCGAAGAGGTTGTCGGCAAGCTTGGCAAGGCGCTCGGAAAGCCGGTGCTTTTGTGGGGACCAAGGGATGATAGGCCTCCTGAAGATTTTGCCTCCAGACAGGCGGATACCCAATGCGGGCTTTTTGCAAGCAGCAAGGCCCTTTTAAGGTATGGCGCACCTTTCACTTATATTGAGAACTGCAGGGTTACCGATCCTGCCTTTACCAAGGGTTTTACGGATTTCATCCGTACGGCTTCGGTTGTCAAGGCCTTTAGAAGCATGCGCATAGGCCAGATCAGCGTAAGGCCCAAACCCTTTTTAAGTACCATGGTCAATGAGGGTGAACTTCTGGAAAAATTCGGAATTGAAGTCGTTCCCATCAATACCGTCATGGTAAAAAGAACCTTTGAGCGGATCAAAGAGGAAAAGAGCAGTGAAATAGAATTGCTTACAAAGGATATCGAAAGCAAGGTAAAGCGTATTGATACCAGTGATGAGCAGTTAGTAAATATTGCAGCGCTTGAGCTCACCTTGAAGGACTTCGCTGACCAGTATGAATTATGTGCGATTGCGAGCGAATGCTGGATGACATTTTTCAATCTCTTCGGCATAAGATCCTGTTTCTTATTTGGCGATTTAACCGACAGGTGGTTCCCTGTTTCATGTGAGACCGACATTCATGGCGCGATTTCATCGGTATTGCTGACAGCCGCCGCAAGAGGGAAAACGCCTAACTTTTTGGCAGACCTGACCATAAGGCATCCCGAAAATGATAACGCCGAGCTTTTGTGGCATTGCGGTCCCTTTCCGGTGTCGCTGGCTAAAGAAAATAGCAGCCCTGAAATGGTGGATTGTGTCGGGCGTTGGGAGCTCAAGGGCGGCGACGTTACCGTTATCCGCTTTGATGGCTGCAGAGGAGAATATTCATTATTTGTGGGTCAGGCAAAGGGTGTGGATGGGCCGACCACAAACGGCAATTACCTGTGGATTGAGACCGATGACTGGGTCAAATGGGAAAAGAAATTTATTTATGGGCCTTACATACACCACGTTGCCGCAATTCACGGAAAATATTCTGAAGTCATTCAGGAAGCATGTAAGTATATGCCGGGTGTAAAGGCTGACCCGGTATGATTTTATAAGGAGTGCCGTCTATGTCTTTGGAAAAAGTATGTGATATTTTAAAAGATGCTGACAAAAATGGGTTTTGCGTTCCCGCATTCAACGCATTCAGTTATGAAAGTATCGCATGGGCTATAGATGCCGCTAATGAAGAGAATACTTCCGTTATAGTCATGCTGTATCCCGGAATGTCAAAGCATATACCGTTCAGCACCTTTGCAGCTATAACAAAAGATCTGGCGAAAAAAGTAAAGGTGCCTGTAGGCTTACATCTTGATCATAGCAGTTCATTCGAGGAAATCCTCGCTGCAATAGCCGGTGGATTTACCTCTGTTATGGTGGATGGCTCAAAACTCGAATTGGAAAAGAACATTGAGTTTGTGAAGGAAGTGACTAAAGCAGCCCATGCGATGGGTGTTGATGTTGAGGCCGAATTGGGTAAAGTGGGCTCGGCATCCAATGCCGATGATTTCACAAATGCCGATAACTTCACAAAAACGAATGATGCCATTGCATTTATAGAAAGAACCGAAGTGGATACACTTGCCGTAGCTATAGGCAGTGCTCACGGAAATTATGTCACCGTTCCAAAGCTTGACCTTCAAAGACTGGATGAATTGAACAAGGTAATTGATGTCCCGCTTGTGCTTCACGGCGGAACAGGGATTCCGGACGACCAGCTTAAGAAAGCGGTTAAACTGGGTATAAACAAGCTTAATATAGGAACAGAGTATTTTCAGCTTTTCATGACTCTGACCAAAAACAGGGTTGAAAACGGAGAAAATAACTTCTTTAGCTGTCTGAATGCAATCAAGCCTGAAGCCATTGCTTATGTCAGACGCAAGCTGAATCTCTTGAGGCCTTGATAGTAAATTTTCACCTTAATTGGGGGCTCTGACTAATGGGGGACCAACTTCCGGCAACGGGTTTTTTTCGAAGCAAGAGGCTTGTTCTTTCAAGCATGCAATTTATTTTTTGGGCGGCTTTCGGCATAGCTCCATTTATAGTAGTTCTACTTAGAGAGCAAAAGCTTGACAGCATTACGATAGGATTGGTGCTATCGATCAATTCCTTCATCGGCATATTTGGTCAGCCTGTTTGGGGAATGGTAAGCGATTGGGTCAAATCGGTAAAAAAAGTGTTTATTCTCTGTATGTCGGTGTGTACCATTACCTATGCCTTGCTGATGAATGCCCGTTCTCCGTTGGCAATAGGAATCATCCTTACTGTCGATACCTTTTTCAGAAGTCCGGTTGTATCTCTGTTGGACATCTGGTGTGTTGCCAGTATTTCGGGTGATGAGCGTATAAGCTACGGCTCTTTGAGATTATGGGGTTCAATTGGATTTGCACTTACTGTTCTGCTTTTTGGTATTATTTCCAATGGACGGTCGGTGACGGTTCTTTTCCCGTTTTACTTCATTTTAGCAGCATTGACTATAACACTAAGCTTTTTCATAAAATGCGGTAACAATGCGCAAGTACGCCGCATCGGTTTTAAAGAGTTAAAACCGCGCAAGCTTTTTAACAACTACTATTATCTGGCGCTTGTAGGTTTTATGTTTCTCATTACCCTGCCCAACACACCTGCGGGTACATTTCTTCCGGATCTCTTCGTTCAGGTAGGAGGAACTACGGCGCAATACGGGTTCATGCACTCGATTAAAGCTTTCCTTGAGGTTCCCTTTTTCTTTTTCGGAAAGAAGCTTCTTGAAAGATTCGGGTGTGTCCGAATCATTATTACGGCGGCATTTCTTTACACGGGCCAGCTGTTGCTGCTCGCATGTGCAGCCACTCCGACGCAGGTTATACTTGCGCAGACGCTTAACGGCCCTGCATACAGCCTTTATCTGATCAGTACCCTGCAGTATATATTCAACCTCGCGCCTGATGATTTAAAGGCGACCGCGCAGACCATGGCAAGCGCATTGGGCGGCAGTCTGAGTTCAATTGTCGGGAATTATGGGGGAGGCCTGTTTATTACCTATTTCGGGCTGAGATCAATATATTGGACAGGAACCATCGGCGATATCCTTACCATCACTTTGTTCATACTCTCATTCTCGCTAATCAAGAGGATAACGGAAAGGAAGGAGCAGTACGAAAAATCCCTAATGAATCCGAGCGATCAGAGCAATACAGGAACACCAGAAAATTACTAATTGGAGGGATTCTAATGGATGTCGTCGGTATAGATAACCCTATAATGGATTGCTTGCTCAGCTTAAATAAAATACCTGCCAGCAACAGCTATGAAAGGCTTGATGGCTATAGCTGGCAGGGGGGCGGAAAGGTTTCGACTGCTTTTATCGCCCTGGGAAGGTTGGGAATTGAAACAGGCATAATCGGCGTGGTTGGAAACGATCCCTTCGGAAAATTTTGTATCAAGGATTTCCAACGCCATCATGTAGATACCTCCAGACTGATAATAGAAGATGGAGCTTCCACCACGCTAAGCTTTGTTCTCATCGAAAAAGAAAGAAAAGCCAGAAGCTTTATGATCAAGCAGGGAGTGAAGCGGCAGCTTACCATTGATGACCTTGACGAGGGATATATAAAATCGGCAAAATTCCTTCATCTTGCCTATCTGTCCACTGTTACCGTCGAAGCAGCCAGAATTGCCCGGGAAGGCAAACTGAAGGTAGTCATCGACGCAGACCATTATGATGATGAGGTTGCTAAAAATTTAAACTTGATAGACATCCTGATAGGATCGGAGTTTTTTTACAAGGGAGCATTCGGAGAAGACACAAATTACAGGGAAAACTTGAAAAGGATTCAGGAGAAAGGTCCAAAGCTTGTTGTCATAACGCTTGGAGAAAAGGGCTGTGTTGTTCTTGACGGGGATGAATACTTTGAGATGCCAACCTTCAATGAGCTGGAGGCTGTGGACACTTGCGGAGCCGGTGATGTTTTTCATGGAGCCTTTATTTTCGGGATGCTGAAAGGGTGGGATTCGGAAAAAACGGCAAGGTTTTCAAGCGCCGTGTCCTCTATAAAGTGCACCAAACCCGGCGGAAGGGCAGGAATACCGGATTATGCAATGGTGGAGAAATTCCTGACCGATGGCACGATTGATTACGCCTCCCTGGATGAGAGAAAAAAGCTTTATGAAAGTGCGCTTTTCAATCTTGATCTGCTTGATTAGCAGCACTAATTTTTAGGCGTATAGTGCCTGGGCGATACACCCATAATCTTTTTGAATACTCTGCTGAAATAAAGGGGATCCTCATAGCCGACAATTTCGGCTATTTCGGATATATTGAGGAGGGAGTTAGAAAGAAGATATCTTGCTTCATCAATGCGTATTTTGGTAAGGTATTCTATCGGAGTCATCCCGGTAGCATCCTTGAATTTGTGAATAAACCTGTACATGCTAAGATTGCATCGGCTGGCCAGAGTGTTTACTGAAATTTTATGATGGTAGTTCTCATACATGTAGGAGATGATACTTCGTATTGTCTCATTCATTGCTTTTCCGTTGTCGGACCTGAGATTTTCAAGCTTCCTTGTCAAAATCAAGATCAATTCCATTAGATACACACCGGCAACATGCTGGAAATAAGGTCTTTTATCCTGTATCTCATAAGTGATTTTTTTAAACAGATCGATGCAGTCTCCCCGAATGCCTATCTGAAAAACCTGCTTGCTGGCGAAATTAAACTTGCTCATCCATTCGCCTGCCTGGCTTCCGGTAAAATGAAGCCAATAAAGCTCGGTTCCGTCTTTAGCGAGATATTCATAGTTATGAGGTTGGCCCGGCAGGTAAACAATAAGGTTTCCATCGGATACTTCTTCAATCCCTTTACCGAAATCGTAGTAACCTTTACCCTTTACAAGATAAATAAACTGGAAATCGACTCTCCCGGTGTCACGGGATATTTTAAAATTTCTTGTAATGAATTTCTGGTAGCCGGAGCTGATAATAAAAAACGGGTCTGAATCTACCTTTATTCCGGTATCAATCCAGTCATTTATTGCGTTACCTGTAATACTGATCATATGTACTCCGTGAAGCAATTTAATCCATGCTGCGAAGCAATTTTATACATTCAACTATCCCCATTATATTATTATCATTTTATTAAATCAACCAGGGCTGACCAACCGATCAGCTGAATAAAGCTAAAAGCTCAAAAGAAGCCGGAAAAGATATGCTTATACGGATCGTAAGGCTTATGACCAATAATGCTAAAACAGTACTAATTGGCTATAATGTTTTATGGTAAAATAAATAGTGATAAAAAAATATTAATGAACAGCAGCGAGGTATATAATGAACATCGGCTTTTTTGATTCGGGAATAGGTGGATTATCCGTACTGCGGGAAGCGATGGCGCTCCTGCCGAATGAAAATTATATCTATTATGCTGATTCTGATAATGCACCTTATGGAATAAAAACCAAGGAAGAAGTAAGGCAGTTAACCTTCAATGCTGTTAAGTTCATGGTTGATCGAGGCATAAAAGCCCTTGTTGTGGCATGTAATACAGCTACCAGTGCGGCGGTACGTGATTTAAGAGGTGCTTATGGATTCCCGGTAATCGGCATGGAACCGGCTGTCAAGCCCGCTGTCGCAAAGAATACCGACGCAGGGAAACGAGTCCTTGTTCTGGCCACTCCGTTAACATTGAAGGAAGAAAAATTTCAAAGCCTTGTAACCAGATTTGATTCCTGCCATATTGTCGATATGCTGCCTGCCCCAAAGCTGGTTGAGCTTGCTGAAAGGTTTATTTTTAGTGGTCCTGAAGTTGACAGTTATATCAAGGGAATTCTGCCTGAGGATATCCACAAATATGGTACAGTTGTTCTGGGCTGCACTCATTTTCCGTTTTTTAAGCCGGCATTGGCAGGGATTTTACCCGCAGATGTCGATATCATAGATGGAAACAGGGGTACAGTCAATTATCTTCACCAAGTCTTAAAGACGGAAAACCTGTTGAGTCCATCTACCCGGAAAGGCAAAGTGGTTTTCTATAAATCCGGAATACAGGTGAAGGATAACGAAACAATAGATAATTACAAAAAAATTATCTCAGATTCAATATTTCATATGCTTCCATATGAAAATGATTGATGACCTGTGTCAGGAGTGATTCCCGGATAGTGAGATAGAGCGGTGCCTCCCGTCCTAACAGGCCTGTGAGCAGGCTGCTGAAACCTTTTTCCTCAAGCTCCAGCGGGCCGATTTCATCAAGGAAGACCGGTGTGATATGCTTTTCCGAGATTTCGTTAATGATGAGAGAGGCATATTCCAAGCCCCTTTTAGAGAAGCTGTAGTCCTTATAACTATAAATTTCATCCCATTCATCCGAAATGTATTGTTTTCTTATGGAAAAGGGTATTTGATCTCCTGTAGAAAGCTTCCGGATCATTTGTCCGATATTTTGCCCGTTTTTAAATACCTTTGAAAGAATCAGTCCATCTCCTTCATGAGTCCTTTCATAAAGCTCAAGAAGCTTGGTAGTCTTTCCGCTATTGATGCTTCCTGTAATAATAGTTATCATAGGAGGTCCTTTCCATAATAATTTGCTAAAATAAAATCTTCAGGCGTATCAATATCCATTAGGATTCCTCTTGTTTCAACTGGAATTTTTGAGTTATTATGCCGAGCGATAAAATCCTGCAGACTTAAGTATCGTGGGGCGGACAAAAGTAGGTTAATCATGTTCTTGCTCATTAAAACAGGGTGACCGGGCCTATTATCGTAGACCGGAACAGTGATTTCTCCGCTATCCTCCAGAAGACGCAGATAAACCCCTTTCGTTATATAAGGGTAATCTCCGGGAGTAATGAACACGCGATCACCAACGCAAAGACTCAAGCCCGAAAGAACAGAACTGAACATTCCTTTTTCAAACTGGCTGTTATAAACCAATTCGCATTTTGGATATCCTTCGAGGAGGGGAGGAAGCTCGTGTATTTTATAGCCACCCACCACCAAAATGCGGGATACAGCCCCATACATACCCTCGATACAACGTACCAGCAAGGGCTTCCCGGCTATTTCTTCAATCATTTTGTTAACCTTTGCTCTTGACGAATAACCGGCAGCAAGTATTACGCCTTCAATCATATCTCCTCATAAAATCCTTTGGATAAATAAAGCAAAAACAAAAAGACTGAATGAAATAACAGGCTTGGCACTAACGTCCCGGAGTGCTATACACGGCCTCAGACTATTCATTGTATCTCCTTTCTTCAAATGCATGGTTAATTTTTCAGAAAGAAAAATACAAGCTAGGATGAGGGCACTATTTAGGGCACCCTCCAGGAAGACAAACTTTACGAAGGGGCTTATTGCGCCATAAGGATATACGGGCATAATTTCGGAAGGAATGGCAAGAATGGCTATGACATAAAGCATACGCCAGGAAAGGCTTATAAAAATTGTTTGCAGGGAGGTCTTCAGTGGCTTATGCCTTCCGGTAAATATTTTTCCGGCCAGAAAGAAAGTGCATCCCTCTAAAATCACCGATATGACAGGGCAAAGGATGATAAGCAGATTGGGAGTCACCCAGATGTTAATGAGTTTAATTCCTGCTGCCACAAAGGAGGTTAACACGACTGCACTTAATTGATGCGTTTTTTTAAAAACCTGAAGCATAAAGAAATAGGCCAGTGGAAACCAAAAAATCCAACCAAGGCTGATTGCGGAAATATGTAAAAAATGACCTAAAGTGGCTTCTTCCAATCCCCAGAGTGCCCCCCAGAAAATAACGGGGCTTAATTTGTTTTTCAACAGGAACAACTCCTTATCCTATTCATCAGAAATAGTCTATGGGTAGGAAAAGCAATTTATAACTTCCCCTGAAGGATCGAACGGGCCGCCTCACGAATTTCTTCATAACTTGTACACCTGCAAATATTGGATTGAAGCCACTCTTCCATTACATATTCCTCTGTGCTCGGGTGAATTTGGGAGAGCGCGTGACAAACCATTAAAAATCCCGAAGTACAATAGCCGCACTGGAAGCCCCACTCTTCAATAAAAGCCGATTGGACAGGTGCATTTTTTAATCCTTCAATTGTGGTTATTTTATGCCCAATGGCTTCAACGGCCAGCATAAGACAGGATTTGACCGGCCAGCCGTCAACCAGAACAGTACATGTTCCGCAATCCCCGTTTTCGCATCCAGGTTTTGTACCGGTTAGTCCCAATTGATCCCTTATAACAGTTAAAAGAATATCGGAAGGCTTCACCACAACATCGAGGATTTCATTGTTGACATCAAGTTGAATAATACTTTTACCTTGAATCTTTAGCATAATGACTATCCTCCAATGTTTCCAGGACATTTATTAAGCTATTTTTTAAACTGAAAATTCTGAACTTGTCAGAGCCATAAACATCATTGAGAATGGGATATGGAAGGTTATGCAAGGCTTCTTCCACCCTTTTCTCTTTTGACAGTTTAGATTGGTTTAAGGCATCCTCCACCTGCAGGGATCTAAAGGGGTAGGAGGTGAGACCGCTAAAGGCTATACGAATGTTATTGTCCACCCGGAGAGCTGCGACTGTTAATAGGGGATAATCGATTTTTTCATTTTTAGTTTTTTTAACATGGACAAAAGGTAAAGAAAAGAATTCTGCTTTAACTTTCATCTGAACAACAAATTCCCCTGGATTTAGCTGCAGTCTCTCTTTAAAAAGCGAGGAAAAAGGAAACTCCTGCAGCTGCCCGTTTCTGAGAATGACGGTTGTTCCGTCACACAGGAGAAATGGAAGTGCAGTTTCCCGGTAAATAATGGTTGAATTTAAATTTCCGCCAAGAGTTATTTTGCATTGATTGGTATGATCTGCGATTCGTCCCGCTGTTTTATCAAACAATGGAAAAGTTTTTGACTCCATTATTCTGGAAAGCGTATTGCAGGAACCCATTATAAAATAATTCCCACTGGTTTCCAGGCTATTGCAGTCCTGTATTTTCTTTAGGTCAATGACTGCTTTAGTCTTTACGTTGTTAACACGCGCCATGCTGATAATTTCTGTTCCGCCGCTGTAATAAAGGGGCTGCATACCCTCGGCATCAAGCTCACGATACAGGTTAAAGGCCTCATCAACTGAATAGGGTGCATAGTAATCAAAATCAAAGGGAATCAAGTGATTCACCTCCGGTTTTTTGCAGCCAAATAGACTCTGGTGTTATGGGAAGCTCCATAATATCAATCTGGGCTGCCGCAGAAAGCGCATTAGCCAAAGCGCCCGGAATACCGACAATACCATGCTCGGCCAGTCCTCTGGCATGGTACGGAGCATCTACCTGCGGTGTCTCTACAAAATCCACAAGGAATTCAGGTTCCTCTCCAATGTGCATGACCTTGTAGCTTCTGAGGCTTGTGGTTTGCATTCTTCCATTCTCATCATAGGTAAAAGCCTCTCTGCTGGCCAGCCCCAAGCCCATGCTCATACCACCTGTCAGAACACCTCGTGTGGTCTTCGGGTTTAGAACCCTTCCTGCATCAATTACGGTTGCAGCCTTTATAAATCGGTAAGTATATTCTTTTGTATCAAATTCTACCTCTACGGCTTGGGCACCGACTGTCCAATAGGGTCCCGATTTTCCCTGTCCCGTTTCCTTGTTCAAGGGAGTCAGGTGGTTCATAATAAAGCTTCCATGGCCAAGAATATGCCCTTCTACCGAATTTCCTCCGGGATGTTTATAGCCGTGAACTATATTTTTGAATTCAATGAAGATTTCCGGGTTCTGCTTAAGGTAAACCCGTTGATCAGCGACTTCAAGATCTTCAGGGGGAGACTTAAGAATAATGGCAGCAAGATTCTTCAGCTGTCTGATCAGGTCTTCGGCAGCTCTCAGGACGGCTCTTCCGGCCATATAGGTTGTCATGCTGGCCACAGTCTTCCAGTGCTCCGGAGCCGTCTGTGTGTCGACCTCCATTTTAACGTAGATTTTATCTATCGGCATTTTCATTTTTTCAGCAAGAATCTGGGCAAGAGTGGTTTTCATGCCGGGACCATATTCCACGACACCGGAATTGATATTAATGCTGCCATCGCAGTTAAAGGTTAAGAAAATCCCTGAAATGGCATCTGTCGGTGAGTTAGAAGTTTTCCATAAACAACTCAACCCCTTTGCTCTCACCTTGTTTTCACCGATTTCCAGCCACATGCCCTCATCCCAGTTAATGAGATTTCTGAGCTTTTCAAGGCATGCTTTAAGGTTGCCTAAATTGCTTTCGGTCATTTTAACCTGTGTAGGGTTTGTGTCCCCGGGCATAATCAGGTTTTTGAAACGAATATCAATGGGATCCATATTGAGAGCAAACGCAAGCTTATCAAGCATGCGTTCGATGCAAAAGGTATATTCCGAATGGCCAAACCCCCTGAATGAAGTTGCTACAGAGTGGTTGGTATAAACGCATAAAGAATCGCAGAACACATTTTCAATGCGGTATGGGCCGGTTCCGTCAACAGCAATGGCTTTAGCCAAACGGGGGCCTATGTCCGAGTAAGCACCGGTATCAACACCATAAGTCATTTCTATGGCCTTGAGGATGCCATTTTTTGATGAGCCAAGCTTTATCCAAGCTTCCAGACCTAAATGGCTGGGAAAGGAGACCATATCCTCTTCCCGTGAATTGACAAGCTTTACCGGTCTTCCATTTACGGCCTTGGTGGCCATATAGCCGAGAACCTCAAGTTGAACAGCAGCTTTGCCACCAAATCCCCCTCCTACGAGAGGTGTTTTAACGATTATTTTTCCAGGGTCCAGCCTGAAATAATGACTGATAAGCTCCTTGGTTGCATGAGGTCCCTGGGTGGAGGTTGTAATAATCACGTTGCCATTGGGCTTGATTTCAGCTATACATGCCCTAGTCTCCATTGCAACATGGTCCGATTGGGGAAGCTTGAAATAACCTTCTACAACGACCTCGCTTTCCGACCAACCTTTTGCCATATCTCCCTTTCTGATTTTTACCCGATTGGCAATGTTGGAGTTTGGCTCGGGGTAAACTTCCTTAATTGCCTTTATATACTGTCCAAGATGCTCGTGAACCAGGACGGCACCGGGCTTTAATGCATCGCTGACAGAATTGACAACAGGAAGGGGGGAATACTCGGCTTTAATAAGTTCAACGGCATATTGGGCTTCCTTTTCAGAGTTAGCTATAATCAAAGCAACAGGCTCGCCAAAATATCTTACCTTTCCCTTGGCGAGGGGTGGACGGTCTTCAATAATAGAACCGCATAGGGCCAGCGAATCCTCACCTGTCAGGACTGCTTGGACCCCGGGAGCTTTCTGTGCTTCCGAGATGTCAATCTTTATAATTTCCGCATGTGCTAAGGAACTGGTTAAAAACTTAGCATATAAATCCCCTGGTCTTATTTCATCGGCTGTATATTTTGCGGCTCCGGTAACCTTGTCCCAGGCCTCTTTACGCTGAATATTCCGTCCTATGATGGTCTCACTCAACGCTTTTTGCCTTCCTCTCGCTTTTTCATTCCTTGTAGGATAATCTCTCCTTGAGTGATTAAACTTATTCCCACGCCGATGTGAAAGAAAGCTTTTGAAGGCGGTAGATACCGTCATACCCAAAAAAATCAAATAAACAGCAGCAGGCTTACGGCCATTACCATCATGCCGGCAACCAGGCCATAGATTGAAAGATGGGCTTCTCCATATTCTCTTGCGGTAGGCAACAGTTCATCCAGTGATATAAAAACCATAATGCCTGCAACTGCTGCAAACAGCACACCAAAAACGACATCATTGAAGAATCTGAAAAGAATCAGGTATCCCACAATGGCGCCTACCGGCTCTGACAGACCCGAAAGAAAAGACAGCTTAAATGCCCGCTTCTTGTCTCCGGTCGCATAGTAGATTGGCACAGATACGGCAATTCCCTCCGGGATATTATGTATTGCTATGGCCGCTGCAATGGCAATGCCAAGGGCGGGGTCTTTAATAGCTGATGTAAAGGTTGCAAGCCCCTCGGGAAAATTATGAATGGCTATTGCAAGAGCTGTTAATGTACCCATGCGCATAAGCTTCGTGCGGTCAATCTCCTGGCTTCCACTTGAAATATCCTCAACCTTGCGCGTTTCATGAGGGTTCTCGGCAGAAGGTACAAATTTATCAATAATTGCTATGAGAAACATACCGCCGAAGAAAGCGCCAACTGTCGCCCAAGAACCTCCGGTCAAACCCAGAGCACCCACCAGCGAATCCTTTGCTTTAACGAATATTTCTATGGTTGATACATAGATCATGACTCCTGCTGAAAAACCAAGAGCTACTGAAAGGAATTTTGTATTGGTTCTTCGGGTAAAAAAAGCGAGAGCACTGCCGATACCTGTGGATAAACCGGCAAACAGGGTCAAACCGAATGCAATCAATAGCGTATGTATGTCCAGATTCATTTATGTCACCTCTTACGTCTTATTAAATTGATATCCATTATGTAAACAGTATAACATATCATTATTCACCTGCTTGATTAATTATTGATACAACAATCCGTAACCTGCCCTCTTTGAACTGCCCATTTTAGGTATACAATAAAACCTTCCTGCATAAAAGACAGAAGCCAGGATGTCAGCAGCTTCTATCCGCAATATAAGTTTAAAGGATGCAAAATTGCGGGCCGGACATTGACAAAATATATTCTGGAATGTACTGTTAAGCTAGACAATTAATTAAATGTAATATGCACAAAAATATACATATCATTTCATTTCTGCATTATTTACCTATGGCTATAGAAAGGGAAACCGGTATGAATATCCGCATGCAAGCTGATCTGGTGGACTTTAAAATAGTTGATTTCCACTTGCATTTACCAATTGCCCAGGATGATTGGCTGCGCCCCTACCGCGAGGAATATGTCAAAAACTACGGACAGGAGCGCTGGGATATCTTAGCTGAGCAGGGCAAAAAGTCTATGGAGGCATGGCTGCCGGAGTTTTGCTTTCCCACCCCGGAAGCCCCCTCCGAAGATTACTTTGCTGTGGGTGAGCGCTGGTATCGGGAGGCCTTGAGCTATGATCTGGAAAAGGTGGTTTTTGTAACCGGAGGTACAAACGAAATTTTAGCGCAGGTCGTGGCAAAGCACCCGGACAAATTTGCCGGATTTGCGCATCACTATATCGAGGGCGAGGGCGCGGCCGACAAGCTGGAAAAAGCCATTTCTCAACAGGGCTTGAAGGGGTATAAAATTCTCGGCCCGGTAGTAAAAACCCCTTTAGACGACAGAAGGTTTGACGATGTATGGGAGGTTGCCTACTCTCATGAAATACCCGTGCTGGTCCATTTTGGTATTCTAGGCGGGGGTGGCGGAATAGTAAGCGGCCACAATGTGAACCCGCTGGCTATTGCCGAGGTGGCAAAGCGCTTTCCTAAAATAAGGTTTATCGTGCCTCACTTCGGTTGCGGTTACACAAAAGAACTTCTGCATCTTTGCTGGGCTAGCAGGAATGTGTATATAGACACCAGCGGTAACAATTTATGGGCAAAATGGATGCCTGAAACCTTGACCCTTGAAGGCCTGTTTCGGAAATTTTATGAAACAATAGGCCCCGAGCGCATTATATTCGGTACCGACAGCGAATGGTTTCCGCGCGGCTTTGCGGTGCGCTACCTGCTGGATCAGCTGCGTGCCTGCCGCAGCTTAAACATGCCGGAGCCACATATCCGTTGTATTTTCAGAGAAAATGCACTGGGACTCTTATAATAAGCCGGTCGGAGGACAATATGGAAAAAATTTTAACCGTACCAAGGGAGGAAAAGCTGGAAACCTGTTTTGTGACAGGGAATCACTTTATATCCCTGCCGGAAATTGATGAAAAAGGAAATATTGTCACGATAAGTGCCGCGTTGAAAAGTACTGCCAGCGTGGTAGAACTGAACGGCAGCCCCCTGCTTGGTTCCTTCCTCCGGCTCAATGGTAGAAAATCGGAGCTGTGCTTTACCAAAGCGACCTATGAGGAATATTTCATCCCGACCTATTATTTTACCGCAGAGGGTATCGATGGAACCATGCAAATTTACGCGCCGGAGGGCATACAGGGATTTGTGTATCGAATAACGCTTTCGGGTGCAGGCGCCACCGCAAAGGTAGAGACAGGTCTGCACTTTGCGCTTGAGAATACCACTCGAACCATCTTTCACAGCTATTCCCTGGCTTGTGGGGTGCGCAGCTTTATAAACCAATGGACAGGCTGTGCAGTAGTAGAGCTGACCTCCTCAACCGGGCTGCTGGCTGTTGCCGGATCGGGCAGCGGGGACTATGCGGCACAGGAAAATGAAAAGGGCTTTACTCTTTCCCACGAGTTCTCTTTGAAAAAAGGTCAGCAGCATACGGTTTATTATTATATAGCAGCCGCAAAGGAGGCAGACGGCGCGGCACTGCATAACATGGATATGCGCCGCCGCGGTGGAGCCTCGCTCTACAGCCGTACTAAAGAAGCGTTAACCCTGGCAAATATCACTTTAAAGGACAAGCATCTGGAGAAATTAGCAAACCTGAACGGACACTTCTGCTATTATTTCAGTGCCGGATATACCCTGGATACTGCGGAATTGGTGCTTATGACCTCTAAAAGCCATCGCTACTACGTGTCTGCTGCCTTTTGGGCCCGCGACACATTCTTATGGGCATTTCCATCGCTTTTACGGCGAGATGCAGCTTTCGCCAAAGAGGTGCTGCTCAGCGGCTTTACCACCTACATCAAAAATATTGGAATCCATGCGCTGTATATCGACGGCACAGTGCTGTATCCCGGTTTTGAACTGGACGAGCTTTGCGCAATTCTTATTGCCCTGGAGCGCTATATTGCTGCGACAAAGGACGAGGGCATTCTGGCACAGTCCTGTGTGCAAAGCGGAATAAAAACTATTTTGACAGAGCTGGGACATTGGTACAACAACCAAGTGGGGCTTTATGCCACAGAGCTGAATCCATCGGATGACCCTGTACAATACCCTTATTTAACCTATTGCAACGTCCTTGCCTGGAGCGGGCTGAAGGCTGCTGCCAACTGGGGTTTTTCACCCGCTGCAAAGGCTGATTTGCTGAAAACCGCTATTATAAAAAATTGTATTGTCGAAAAAGACGGTAAAAAAATATATGCATGGGCAGTCAATGAGCAGGGTGGGCAGGAAATATACGATAATCCGCCGGGCAGCCTGGTTTTACTCAGCTATTATGGCTTTTGCTCTCCACAGGACGAAATCTACCGTAACACAGTGGAATACTGTTATTCTGCCAATAATCCATATTTCTACCAGGAGGGTGAAATGTTTGGGCAAGGCTGCGAGCATGTGAAGCATCCCTGGATAAAAAGCATTTGCAGCTACCTTCTGGCAAACGGAAGGGACGAAAAATTTGTCAGGGTGCTGCAAGGGGTAACGATGGATAATTATATTTTGAGCGAAAGCTTTGATGTGAAAAACGGCACAGCTAAAACCGGTGTGGCCTTTGCCACAATGGCAGGCTTTTTATCCAACACAATCTTGGAAACTTTGGAATAAAGCATAAAGGAGTCTCCTAGATGAAGCAAAGATTCAAGGTGCAGGTGGTATCCTGCCTGCAAGAGCTTAGGCAGGGCTTAAGCCTATCCGTACTAAAGCCTCAAAAGCCTTTTGAGGATGAAGACATTCTACCGGCTTGTTCCGCAGCGGCTAAGGCTAATAGCACCTACCTGGTAACGGCACCCTACAGTCTGGGAGGTAATCTGTGTCTGAGCCTTTTCAGCCCGGAGGGGCAGCTCTTGGGCACCCAAAAGGCAATCCATCTGAATACAAGGCTGACCGGCTTTGTGCAAAGCACAGAGCTTGCGTTGATTAATACCGAGCTGGGCAAAATCATGCTGTGCGTGGATGTAGATATCTATCACCCGGAGGTGCAGCGTGCTGCAAAGGCTATGGGCTGCAACCTTGTTATAAGCAGCCAGTATTTTTATGAAGGAGATTACCGGCAGGAGCAAATTTTATTCGGCGCCTGGAGTGAGGCACAGGCCAACCATCTTTGTGTCATAAACGCAAACAATTATACCTCAAGTGTCATTGTATCAAGCCATACAGTGAAGGAAAAAGGTTTTACCGGCTTTTTGGCAGATATTACAACTCAGAATATTATTGAAACAATTGATCACGCAGATATTGAAAAAGCCTATGGGGCTTTTCCCATCTTTGATACACGGAATTTTCCCTTATACCGGCACCACCGCCAGCAATTGACAGGGGGCAAAGCAGATGAAGTATAAGCTGTTGACCGCTTTTTCAAAGCTCTTAACCCTTGGGCTTACCGCGAACAAGGTGAAAAGGTATTTCAAAGGGCATAAACCCCCACCACGCGTACAGCAAAGGCAAGCCGGTACTGTGACGGCCGCGGCTGTACAAGTAAAGCTTAGGTATTATGGCAGCATAAAGCGATATCTGTCCGATATGCAGGGCTATGTCAGGCAGGCTGTGCAGCAGGGTGCAGGGCTGGTGGTTTTTCCTGAGCTGTGCGGGCAGCTGCCGCTGTTGTGCCTTTTACCCGCCAGGCTGTTATTTCAAAAACACAAAACTAAAAAAATACGTCCCTCACACCAAAAGCAGCAGGGGGGCGACTTATCCATGCTGTTCACCGCTTTGTTGAAGGGGATCACTCAGCGTGTGCTGGCAGTATACCTTGAGACATTTTCTACCCTTGCCAGGCTGTACGGGGTAACGATAATGGCAGGCAGCAGCTTTATTTACGAGGATGGCAAGGTGCATAACCGTGCCTATCTGTTCGATGAAAACGGACAGCTGATTGCCACACAAAACAAGGCCCACCCTGTAGTCTTGGAGCAGGAGCTCGGCCTTACCCTTGCAAAAGAAATAAAGGTGGCAGACACTTCGCAGGGCAGGCTGGCATTTCCGGTCTGCATGGATGCAACCTATTTTGAAACCTTTAAAATTGCAAAGGGTTTGGGAGCTCAAATTGTGCTTCTGCCTATTGCAAATCAGGAGGAATACAATTATTATCTCGCCCTTTGCGGCATAGAGCCCCGGATACAGGAAGCAGGGCTGTATGGGGTGAAGGCTGCTCTTGTGGGCGATATTGCCCAACAGCGCTTTACCGGCAAGGCAGGTATTTTTGCCCCCTGCGATTTAACCGGCAGTGAAACCGGCGTTTTGGCCCAGGCAACCAGCTTCAGCTCCGGTGAGGTTGTGGTGTCAAAGCTGGATTTAACTTTGCTTCAGCGCTCCAGAAGCTGTTACAGGGCTGATTGCAACCCGGCTTTCTACGAGAAATATTACAGCACCACTTACTCTGCTGTATTATAGAATCCTTATATGAAAGGAATGCTATTATGAAAAAGCTACCCTTATGGAGAGAACTATGTTATTCCTCCGGCTCTTTCAGCGGTGGTATTGTGGGAACTGCTTTTGGAAGCTGGCTGATGTTTTTCTACATTGATACACTTCACTTCAACGCCGGTGCTATAGGTGTATCCATGGTAATCTATGCAATCTGGAACGCAATCAACGACCCGCTGATGGGCTATATATCCGATAGAACCCGCTCCCGATGGGGCAGACGTATACCATATGTCCTATTTGGCACGATTCCTCTGATGGTTGCTTTCTTTTTAGTGTTTTCGCCGCCTATGGATTTATTACAAAGCAGCTTAAGCCAAATTTTGTATTTTACCCTGTCTATCTGCATTTACGACACCTTCTTTACTACAGTGCTTTTAAACTGGACAAGCGTAGTGCCGGAAATGTACCCGCAAGAGCGCGACCGTAACCGCCTGCTGGGCATTTCACAGGTGTTTGGCATTGTAGGTGCCATGGTGGGTACAGTAGCAGTAGAGCCACTGGTAAAAGCCTTCGGTTGGAGCGCGATGGCAGCCATATTTGCCGTTGTGGGTGTTATTACGATGCTTATCGCCGTGTTCGGTATGCGTGAAGACCCAAACAACAGGGTGCCGGAAGCGATAAAGCTGGTCGATTCCTTTAAATACACCTTGAAAAGCAAGAGCTTTTTATTGTGCGTTTTCTCTGTTTTGTTTGTAGAATCGGCCCGTACCATGCTACTGGCGGCACTGCCCTTTTATGCTGACTACGTTCTGGGGCAGGATTTTGCTTATACTATTTTAATAGCGGCCATTTTGTTGGCGGCTATTGTTTTAACGCCCCTTGTTGTGTTTATCTCAAATAAAAAGGGTGCAAAGCATGCTTATATATTCAGCCTGATGGTATTTACCGCAGGGTGCTTTTTATTCTTCTTTTCGCCAAATCTCACCTCTTGCATAGTAATTGGCGTACTGATGGGCTTTGGTGTTACTGGTGCCATCACTATGCCAAACGTGCTGCTCGGGCAGGTTATTGACGAGGATCAAACAGTAACCGGCCTCCGCCGCGAGGGTGCTTATTTTGGGATAAATGCACTGATTATGCGACTTTCAGTGGCGTTTCAATCAGTGGCGATGACAGCAATATTAACCTTTACAGGCTACGATAGTTCTTCCTCTCACCAAAGCGCCACAGTGGTAACCGGCATTAAGAGTTTAATGAGCTTTGTACCGGCGGTGTTTATTTTAATTGCTCTTGCCTTTGCTTATTTTTACCCCCTGTATGGCAATCGTTTAATCGAGGTGCGCTCAAAAATTGAGCAGTTCATGCAAGCTTCCGAAAAATAAGAGCTTAATCTTACAAAAAAAGCTTTGAGGAAAAGATTCCACAAAGCTTTTTTATTAAAATTTTTACTTACATAAAATCTTTCAAATAACCTTTAACCTTTTCCATATCAGTCGCTTTATCGATGAGTGTCAGATCTCCGTTTAGGAACTCGAACTTTTCATTAAAAGTCTGTTTTTCTTTTTTATACAATATACCAAGAGGGATACGATCTCCCCATTCCATAGCCTTTTCCATTGCTTTTAACTTATCTGTTGGATTATAGCTTTCGTCTAATTTATAAACTCGCTTACTGTACCATTGGAAGGTATTAACTTTATTAAAGCTTACACAGGGCTGAAGAATGTCTACAAGAGCGTAACCTTTGAAGTTTATAGCTTCATACATAATTGATGACAAATGCTCCTTATCCCCACTGAAAGCTCTTGCTACAAAGCCTGCACCCAGAGACAAAGCCAAAAGCAGAGGATTCATGGGTTCATTCATGGACCCAGAGGTTTGAATACCTGTAATGTGGCCTACATCTGTTGTCGGAGACGCCTGTCCTTTGGTGAGCCCATATATTTGATTGTTGTGTACAAAATGTGTTATGTCAACATTCCTTCGTATATTATGAATAAAATGGTTACCACCCTCACCATAGGAATCACCGTCACCGGTATTTATAATAACTGTAAGATCCTTATTAACAATTTTAGCTGCTGCTGCAGGCGGCAGTGACCTTCCATGAAGTCCGCAGAAGCCATTGGTATTAATGTATTGTGGTGTCTTGGCTGCCTGGCCAATTCCACCAACTACCAATACTTTGTGTGGCTCTTTACCAGTTTGCTCCAAAGCTGTTTTTAATGCTTCTAGAATATTGTAATCTCCGCAGCCCGGGCACCAAGCCGTTTCTGTAGTACTATATTTTATATCGCACATATTTATTCATTCCCCCTAACCTTGTTATAGATAAATTGGGAACTCATGGGTCGACCATCATATTTGAGTATACTATCAGTACAGAAAATACCTGTTACTTCAGAGACAATTGAAGCAAGCTGGCCTGTCGCATTTTGTTCCACATTTATAACTTGTGTAGCTATTCCTGCTTTTTCTTTAAGCATTTTTGTAGGGAGCGGCCAAATATCTCCAAATACAAGAGCACCGTATTTTTTATCAGAGCCGTCGTTTAACATGTTAATTGCTTCAGTTACCGGCCCCCATGTTGATCCCCATGCGAGCAGTAAAACTTCGCAGTTTTCTTCTCCAATAAATTCAGGCTCTTCCAACTCTGTTTTTAGCAGTTCAATTTTACGTAGTCTTTTTTCAACCATATCTTTTCTAACTGAAGAAGATTCGGTTATACGCCCGAATTCATCATGTTCATCGCTGTCTACAAGCACTGTAACACCCTGGTTTTTTCCTGGGATTATCCTTGGGGATATTCCTGAAGGTGTTAATTCATACCGTTTATATGGTTTGCTTTCGTCATATTTATAATCGGTAATGTAATTATCCCTTGTAATTTTATCAAATTCAAAAGGCTGTATTGTAACTGTCGTATCTGCTAGGAATTGATCACTAAGAAGTATCACAGGCATCTGGAACTTATCAGCCAGATTAAAAGCCCTTACTGTTTGATAAAATGCATCTTCAGCATTTTTAAGAGCAATTACCATACGTGGAAATTCACCTTGAGAAGCTGAAATTACGAACTTCAGATCACTTTGCTCGGTTCTGGTAGGGAATCCTGTTGTGGGTCCGGGACGTTGAACTTCTGCTATTACCAATGGCACTTCAAGCATGCCTGAAAGCCCCAGCGCCTCAACCATCAGTGAAAAGCCTCCGCCAGAAGTTCCTGTCATTGCTCTGGCGCCTGCATAAGAGGCACCAATAGCCATCATAATTGCTGCAATCTCATCTTCAGCTTGCTCAACCACAATTTCCGCATCCATCATTTTAGATGCCAGATAGTCCATTATACTGGTAGATGGTGTCATGGGATAAGCGGAATAGAATTTACATCCAGCAGCTAGCATACCAAGAGCAACTGCCTCGTTCCCATTGATCAATATGTTATTATCGCGATTATCTGAAATAATATCATATGTTCTTGTTACAAGCTTTCTTCCAGCCTCAGAAGCTATGTAATTTTGTTCAGCGATTTCCTTTTTGAACATTCCTTTAAAAAGATTCTCAGTATCAGCTTTGTCTATACCTAGAAGTTCTAATACTGAACCTATTGCAACACTTCCAACTGTCCTGACATTACCTATTTCTAATGCAATTCTCTTAAGTGGTAACTTCAGTACTTTTGGGTCCTCGAAATTAATTTCCTCATCACAAATTATAAATCCATTTGAATCAAGCTTCCTTATATGGTTCTCAATAGTTTCGCTATTCATTGCAATAATTCCGTTTAGATTATCAGAATGCGAAAGAATTTTTCCTATACCAAAACGGATTTGAATAAAATTGTGACCTCCTCTGACTCTGGACATGTAATCCCTAATTGTAAATACTTCAAACCCTTGCCTTTTCAGTATTTTCTCCAAAGCACCTGCCATGGATTCTATACCTTGTCCAGCTGATCCTCCTATCAAAACATTAAAAACCACTAGATCACCTCTTTAATTTATATTGTGAATTTATCTCAATCCATATATATACCACCATATTTCAAAATATCAACAAAAAAATGTGTTATATAATATTTCAAGGGATACCTGACATCATTTACTGGGTAACCTTGTGGTATTCACAAGAAAACCGGCCGATCACCGCATGCTATTGCTTTCGATCTGCCGGTCATATTCATTCTCCAGATTGATTTTGCCAATTAAACGATGTTATTACAAGTTATTGACACAGTCTTTGAACTTGTTTCCACGAATCTCAAAATTCTCATACTGATCCCATGAAGCGCATGCAGGGCTCAAAAGAACCACATAGCCCGGACCCGAAGAGCCATAAGCTGCCGTTGTGGCTTCTTCCAAAGTATCAACAGCCTTACAGGGAAGACCCAAGTCCGTCGCGAAATCGCGAATTCTGTCCTTTGTTTCGCCATAAGCCACAATCAGTTTGACATTTTTCAGGTAATCCTTGAGCTCATCGAAGCTGTGTCCCCTGTCCAAACCGCCCATCAATAATACCGTCGGTTTATCAAATGATGCCAGAGCTATTTGAGTTGAAGTGATGTTGGTGGATTTGGAATCATTATAAAAGTCAATATGATTAATGGTTTTCACATATTCCATTCTGTGCTCGACACCGCCGAAATCTTTTAAGACCTTCACAATTATGCTGTTATCCACGCCCAATTCCTTAACAGCAGCAATTGCAGCCATGGCATTCTCGTAATTATGCCTTCCTTTGATCTTAATTTCATCCAATGCTATTATTTTTTCGGGCGGGTTCCCCAGATCCTTGTTGCTTGCGCAATAACAGATATATCCGTCGATTATTGAACAGCCCGCTTCATTTTTTGATCGGGAGCTAAAATATCTTCTTGCGGATTTTATATCATGGGCAAGTCTAAGCACTTCCTCGTCATCCAGATTTAAAATCGCAATGTCGTTTTCCGTATGATGATTGAAGATCCTTTTTTTCGTATTTTTATATCTTTCATAGGACCCGTGAAAGTCAATATGGGCCTCGGATAAATTAGTCATAACGGATATATTTGTTTTGAATTCCGCCACATTACACAACTGATGGTCCGATACTTCCATAACGGCAATATCTTTATCTTTTAGAATGGGTATAAATGAGCAAACCGGAAATCCGATATTACCCATTAAGTAGGCACTTTTCGAGGCTTCCTTGAGAAACTTATAAATGATGGTTGTGGTGGTTGTTTTACCATTGGTTCCCGTAACTCCGATAATGGTAATTCCTGAAGGGAAATAGCGGTAGGCCAGCTCCATCTCATTAATGACAGGTACTCCGAATCCTCGCGCTTTTTCCACGTACCTGTGGTTATTTGGAATACCCGGATTTTTAACCAGCATCTCAAAGGAACTATCAAAGAGTTCCTCGGGATGACTCCCTAAAATGACCCTGACTCCCAGTGATTGCAGCTCCTTCATTTGTTCTGGGTTTTGTTCGGTTTTTGCATCATTGACAATAACGTCATAACCTTTGCCAGCCAGTAGCTTTGCCGCCTCATAACCGCTTCTGGCCATACCAAGGACAAAGGCTTTCTTAGTATTACTCATTCATAAACCTCTTTTTTATATTCATTTTATTATACACTGAATGCTCTTTCGGTTAAACATTGTAGCCGAAAAACTCTTGGGGACTTACTTATATACGGGGCTTTACTTTCTGGAGCAAGGGTGACTTTGCACCGTTGAATCTCCATACTAAAAAGGACTAACCTTTCGGCGAGTCCTTTTTGTTGTTATCTGAGGTACATGATAATGATGAAACGCAATTCAACCATTCGTTTTCTTTAAAACCAACTAATACAAACGCATCACTTACAAGTATCGGGCGCTTCACAAGCATTCCGTCCGTCGCAAGCAATTTCAGCTGTTCTTCCTCGCTCATAGTCGGCAGTTTTTCTTTCAAACCCAGCGATTTGTACAGCAGGCCGCTTGTATTAAAAAACTTCCGCAAAGGCATCCGGCTTGCTGAAAACCAAGCTTTCAATTCGTCATAGGAGGGGTTATCGCTCTTGATGTCACGAATTTCATATTGAATGCCTTGCAAGTCAAGCCATTTCTGAGCTTTTTGGCACGTCGTACACTTAGGATAGCAAACAAATATCATATTTCACTTACCTCGCTGTTTTCAAACTGCGGGTTAATTATAGCATATGGGCTGGAGCGGAGAAAGGCCTGATTATATCAGGCCGCTCTTTTAGCTATTGATGCCCATATTCAAATCGGACATTTTTTTCATGTCAGTCTTAAGGTTTTCATAGATGGAATGATACAGCTTATAGTATTCATTGTAGATCGCGTGAGCTTTTGGGTCAGGCAAGACTTTTTCATCCATCACCTGCCAGCTCTTCACATCATCGCAGGAAAGAAGACCGATTCCTACGCCAGCAAGAATCACATCACCAAGATTGGCCTCCACGTCATTTAGGGGACAAACAATGGGATAACCGGTCACATCTGCGATGATCTGTCTCCACAATTTGGACTTTGCAACACCGCCGGCAACCAGAATATAATCTCCAAGATCAGTGTTAGTGCTTTCCATGGAATGACGCAGGGAGTAGGCAACGGCCTCCAAAAAGGCCCGATAAACATGTGCCTTGGTATGAGCCAATGACAATCCGAAAAGAGTTCCCCGGGCATGGGTGTCCCAGATTGGACTGCGTTCGCCCATAAAATAGGGGAGTAGCACCAGGCCGTTGCTGCCCGCCGGGATACTTTCAGCTGCCTTATCGAGAATTGCATAGGCGTTTTTGCCACCCTGTTCTTCTTCCAACTTCTCAAGCTGTGCAAAGTTGTCACGGAACCATTTGATCAAAGCACCGGCTGTTGCGCTGCCGCCGAAGGAATAGGAAAGACGCTTTGCGTTCTTGACATAGGGCATTTCTATCAGACCGCTTGCATGAATGGGCTTGTCATGGACAAGAGCTGCGCACATGGATGTGCCTATCGCAGCTGCGTAAGAGCCGGGCTCAAATACGCCTAGTCCCAGGGTTGCAACAACACAGTCCACGCCCCCCGCGCATACTGGTGTGCCTTCCTTAAGCCCCATTTCCTTGGCAGCCTCAGCGGTTAGCCCCCCTACAATATCGCTGGATTCCACGATTTGCTCGGGCACCATGCTTCGCGGTATTCCCATTGCATCGAGCATTTCGTGGGACCATGTACGTTTTTCAGCATCAAAAATGCCCCCGATATTCCCTGCCGAGGAGTAATCCACCGCAATTTCACCTGTCAGCTTGTAAATAGCATAAGCGTTAGGCGGAAGGAACATTTTGGTTTTTGCCCAGTTTTCCGGCTCATTATCCTTGATCCAAAGGATTTTGGTGTAGCCGTAGTAGGGGTCGGTGCCATTATGGGTAATTTGGTAAAGGCGGTCGGCCCCAATATGTTCTAGCACCCATTTTTCCTGCTCATGGGCCCGTCTGTCCATCCATATCAGACAGGGCCGGACCGGCTTCATATCCTCATCAACAGGTACTCCTGAGCCACCGTACAGCCCGCTTATACAGATGCCCTTGATGTCCTCGGCATCTACCCCGGCCTTTTCCCGGGCGTTTTTCATAGATCGCTTAAGGGCCTCCACCCAGATATCCGGCCACTGCTCCGCCCATAAGGCTCTGGGAGTGAGAACATCATATTCCTGCAAATCAGAGGAAATTAATTTGCCGGTAGTGTCCATAATAATGGTCTTGGTGCCGGAGGTGCCGATGTCTGCACCCATTAGATAATTAGCCATCTTTATTCCTCCAAGCTAAAAGGTGATGGCAACCTTGAGGTCACCATGCTTTCCGGTTGCGTATTCAAACGCTTCCTCCCATTTTTCGATAAGGAAGAAACGGGAAACGACTCCAGATGTTTTAAGGTTGCCGTTTCCAATATTTTCGATGACAAACGGGTAGCAATAGGGGCTTAAATGGGAACCTAATAGGTCCAATTCCTTACGGTCCCCGATGATGGACCAGTCTACGGTAGTAGGCGCACCAAATACACTGAACTCCACAAACCGCCCAAGCTTTCTGATCATGGACAGGCCCTGTGTAACACTGGAAGGATGTCCTGTGGCTTCAATGTAAATATCGCAGCCATAGCCATCGGTCATTTCGAGTATTTCCTTGACCACATCAGTTTTTCCTGGGTTCATCGCCAGATCGGCACCGAATTCCAATGCCTTTCCCAGACGGTTCTCAAGCATATCCAATACAATAAGCTTCCTGGGATTCTTCATTCTTGCATAGGTAATCATGCCAAGGCCTAGAGTACCCGCACCGGATATGACCACAACATCCTCACAGCCGATTTGTGCTCTGTCCACTGCATGCTTTGAACACCCGTAAGGCTCGATGAGCAGTGCGTCCTCAAGCTTCATGGATTTGGACACCTTACTTATGACAGAGGTTATGGGGAAGCGAACGTATTCGGCCATACCCCCGTTGTTTTCTTTCTGAAAACCAAAAATATTATGGGGTTGGCACATCCAATAATGACCGTTTTTGCAGAACCGGCACTCACCACAGGGCACAATCTGATCTGCAGTAATGCGGTCCCCTATTTTAAAGTTTTTAACGTTTTCGCCTATTTCAACAATGATTCCTAAAAACTCATGACCTGGAATAAAAGGCGGCTTCACCCAGGATGGCTGGGTTTCATCCCCCCAGAACATGGTTGCTCCGTGCTGGCACTTAAGATCCCCCGCACAAATACCGCATCCTTCTGTTTTAATGACAATGTCATCAGGACCGCATTCGGGCGTGGGATGATTGAGTTCAAGTCTATAGTCACCGGGGCCATATGCAACCAGGGCTTTCATTGTTTTTGGAATGCTATTCATCATTATAACCTCCCTGAAGGATTTATTATAAAGCTCTTTCAAACATTTAGAATTGCTCCGTCCTTTTTCAGTTGGGCAATCACATCTTCGGATGAAATTTGACTTGGCAATTTATTGTCCTTGGCTGCAAATGCGGCGCAGATCCCTGCAGCCTCACCGATAGCCATACAGGTGGGCATGACTCGAACACTTGCGAGTGTCTTGGAGTCCATGGATATGCAGCGCCCGCTTAATAGCAGTCCTTCAATTTCATTACTTACAAGACATCCTAAAGGGATGCCATAGGCTTTCTCTAAATCGATTAGTTCTGTTGAAGCATCTGATCCGCTGTGAATATCAATCTTATAAGATCCGAGGGCTATGGTGTCGGAAGGTACAGAACCTGCAATAACAGACTCAGCTGTCAAACGTTTTATACCTGAGAAACGACGTGTTTCGCGAACACCGATTAAAGGGTTTATTGAAGAGATGTTGCAGTTCTCAAAGCCGGGAACCTCGCGCCTGAGAAAATCAACAAGCTTCATAATTTGAATAATACCCTCTTCTTCGCCATATGTAAGATTTTCAATATCGGTGCCGTCAAAATGGTGAATTCGGGTACTGTTAATATAAATTTGCCCGGGGTTAACTGAATTAATATAGATTAAAGTATCGCGCTGAAGCGGATTCTTGCCTTCTTTTCTTAAGCGATTCAGCAAATTGTATAGACCAAGGAAGACATAGCTGGGGTGTGATTTGAAATAATCAACATTATATCCTTTAGCGACATGCATTGACTCTGCAGGTTGTAAATCTTCCGGGTGAGCTTTAAGATATTCAAAAAAACGTTCTTCATTAAAACCACCTAAAGAAAACATTAATGTAGGCGGCTGCATGAGACCGGTTTCGGGATTTCCTTTTTCATAGGAGCAGCCTGCCAGGTAAGCAGCATCTCCATCTCCGGTGCCATCAATGATGATGTTGGTTTCAATGTCTATCCGATTGCCCTTTCCAATGAGAGATAATCCCGCTATTTGACGGTTTGTCACATTGACAGAGGCCAGCTCACAATGAAGGAGTACTTGCACACCAGCCTCCCGGCATTTTTCCACAGCCACATACTTAAAAATATCCGGATGGACAATTGTTACAGAATTGTGCATAGGACAACGGTTATGACCAAAAGATGCATCTAGCTGGATAAGACGGTCGATTATTTCCTGTGCAATTCCACGGATGACTTGATTTCCGCTCTTGTCCAGAAACCCGAGCAATGGTAAACCGGTTGCTGCATTCCCTCCAAGAAAACCATTCCGTTCAGCAAGAATGACCTTTGCACCTTGACGGGCTGCTGCAAGAGCAGCAGTTAAGCCCGCGGGCCCTCCTCCGACCACTGCCACATCACATTTGTATGAGTTGATTTTCATGATGAATTTTCCTTTCGCTGTGATAGATCAATAAATCATTTATACTATCTGAAAACCTTATAATATGGAACGTTCCAAATAAAATCAATAAAAAACAAGCATTGACTGGAAATGCCACCTTACTTGGACCTAACAGAATCACGAATAATTAAAGAGGGTGGTATAATAAGCTCCATGGTCTTAGTGCGCGGTTTTTTAATGCGCTTGATCATCATTTTACAGGCCTCTTCCCCCATAATTTCCTTATGCGCATTCACAACGGTTAAAGCCGGAGAAGAGTATTCGGACAAAAGAGAGTCCTCATAGCCTAAAACAGAAATTTCGTCAGGTACACGTATATTTTGATTATAGAGAAAACGTAAGATTCCTGCTGTAATACCATCACTGGCACCAAACACTGTATCAGGGTGAAAGCCGCTGTCCCACAGTTTACTAAAAGCTTCATAGCCTTCCTGCCCACTGTAGCTGGAGGAAAAAATGGTTTCAACCTCAACCGAGGATAGACCTGAGCTATGAAGCGCTTTTTTTACACCGGCTAGTTTTTCCTGAGAGTTGACACTGCTTTCCGGTCCGTTTATAAAAGCAATCTTTTTGAATTTTTGCTTCAGCAAATAGGTTATTCCCATGTTGCCAACCTCTTCTGCATCTACAGAAACCGAATCCAGCCCTTCATATTTACGTCCTATTATTACAATGGGCAAATCATATTTTTGCAGTTCGTTTATAAAATCACTTGTGAACAGTCCGCCGATTAAAAAAACACCGCACAATCTGCGAGATTTTATGAGGTATGGCATGGAGTCCGAATTGCCGGTTAGCGAAAAACGTTCTACAAGCAATGTATAGTTTGTATCTTTTAAAGCACTATAAATACTGTTACTAACATCATATAGCAGCGTCTCGGAAACGGAAGAAAAGGCATGGGGCTTTTGCAGATGGTTTGATGTAAGAAAGATCATACCTAATGTATGGGATCTGTTGGTTGTTAATTCGCGAGCGGCATAATTAGGGACATATCCTAATTTATCAATGGCTTGTTGCACCTTGTAGCGCGTTGAAAGCTTTACGTCTTCTGAATTATTAATGACAAGAGAGACTGTGCTTTTGGACACACCAGCTTCTTTTGCAATATCTACAATCGTTACACGCACGATATCGTCCTCCTTAAATAAACCGTTCCAAATGCTATTATAATGGTTAATAAATACTTTGTCAAATAATAATAACGGCTAATTGGCTTGATTTAGCCAGTATAATCATAAAAAAGGTGTTGACAAATGCCCATTATCATAACATAATAAACATGGAACGTTCCAAATTAGTTTTAAAAGCCATTTCCCTGTTTCTTTAAAATGAATAGTAAGAAAGAAAGATTCAGAGGTGCTTAAATTGAGTGACAAAGAATTAAATCTGGTTACAAACGAACATTTACTGAAACGTCTGCGCAAACCGGCAGGATGTGTGGATGTTGTAATTGACACAGATACTTTTAATGAAGTTGATGACCAGTTTGCACTTGCCTATTTGATCAAATCGGATAAGAAATTAAACCTTAAAGCCATTTATGCTGCTCCGTTTCACAATAGCAAATCAAAAAGTCCAGCAGATGGGATGGAAAAAAGCTACCTTGAAATTATGAACATCTTGACGCTTATGGGGCGGGATAATTTAAAGGAATGTGCTTATCGTGGCTCCCAATCTTATTTACCCTCAGAGACAGAACCTGTGATTTCAGACGCTGCTGAGGATTTAGCTTCGCGCGCAATGAATTACAGCGAAGAGCACCCTCTGTATGTTATTGCCATTGGAGCCATTACCAATGTTGCGTCAGCATTGCTCCTCAATCCGGAAATCAAAAATCGAATCGTCTTAATTTGGTTGGGTGGACACTCATTTGACTGGCCCCATAACCGGGAATTCAATTTATATCAGGATATTGCTGGTGCCCGGGTTGTCTTTGGATGCGGGGTTCCGCTGGTTCTTTTACCATGCCTCGGCGTAGTCTCAGGGTTTACCATAAGCGGGCCGGAGCTGGAGTATTGGCTTCGTGGGAAAAACAGTCTTTGTGATTATTTAGTTGAACGAACAACAGAAGCAGGAAAGGAAGGGGGCTGCACCACCTGGACCAGAGTGATTTGGGATGTGACCGCAGTCGCCTGGCTCCTCGACGGCGATTTTATGGAGGACAGGCTGGAGCACAGCCCCATTCCCGAGTATGACCATAGATATGCGTTTGATAAAAGCAGGCATTTTATCAGATATGTTTATTATATTAAGCGAGATAGGCTTCTTCAGGATTTAGTAGAAAAATTAACAAAATGAGCTTTGATTGAGGATTATTGCAGCAAATGCTGAAATAATAATATTTTGAAGGGAAAGGTGTAAGAAATGAAAAGGTTATTGTCCCTATTGATTATTGTGGCAATGATCGCAGGTACCCTCGTAGGCTGCGGCACTGCAAAACCATCAGAATCTCAGAATCCATCAACAGCTACTCCAACAGCTACCAGTGGAACAGGAAATGAACCAGCAAAACCAAAAGAAATTTATTGGCTGGCACCGGGCGTTGGAGAAAAGAGCTGGGAAGGCCTTATGGTTCCTGTGTTAGAAAAATATTATGAAAAGACAGGCGTTAAGGTTAAAGGCGAGCATTACGCTTATAAGGATCTTATGGAGGTTATTGAAGTTAAAATTGCTTCAGGATCTGCCGATTACGATGTTATTACAGTTGATTCCCCGCTGGTTGCGGCATATGCTTCCCGTGGGTATCTGCTTCCTATGTCAAAGTATTTTAAAGAGGCCGAGCTTTCTGAATTGACAAAGGCATCTGTTGATGCAGGTACATGGAATAATGAGTTCTACTCTCCACCACTTACATCTTCAGCACAAGTACTGTGGTATAATACAGATCTGCTCAAACAGGCAGGTGTTACTATCCGTGATAATGACGCCAACAACCGACTTACATATGAAGAGGTTGCTGATTTGGCAAAAGAGGTTTTAAAGGTTGTAAATCCAGATAGTAAAAATGGTATATTTGGTTTGGACTTTCAACAGGTTAGTCGTGTTTACCAAATGAATCCATTGGCAAACAGCCGTGGTGGTCTTAATATCGGAGAAGGTGGTTTAACTCTTGAGGGAGTTCTCGACAGTGAACCATGGATATCCTCCCTTACATGGTACCAGGATATGGTAAAATCGGGCCTTGCTACAAGAGGAATTCCTGCTGATGAACTTCCGAACTACTTCTATTCGGATAAACTTGTTTTCATGGTAGGTGCATCATATATCGGGACCAATTGTGACGCAAACGGTATGAATCACTATGGATATACTTACCTTCCTGCTTTTAAAGGATTCGAAAATTCTGTTGGATCAGCAACAGGGTCCTGGGGATTTGGAATTAACAAAGCTTCCAAAAACCCTGATGAGGCTGCTGAGTTCATTAAATTCCTGTCGCTTGGCGAAGGTAATGATATGTGGCTTCAAATTCGTGGAGAAATGCCCTCAAGAAACAGTGTCCTCGAGAAAATTATGGCTGATGAGTCAGCAAAAGGATATCTGAAAATTGGTGCTTTCGAAGCGATGAACACTGCAGTTACAAGAGCAGTTACGCCTGCTTATAATGAATACAGCACGATTATGGACAACCTTTGGGAAGATATTCGTAATGGTACGGACGTTAAGACTTCAGTAACAAGTGCAATTAACCAATTCAATACGGCAGTGAAAGCCTATAAATAATTAGATGACAGTGTTATGAATAAGGCTGGCTATACAGCCTTATTCATAATCCTTGTGTGTATATGTAATGGGATAGAGGGGAGAAATTATTTTGCTTAAAAAGGTGATCCCGTATATACTTCTTCTTCCTGCGTTTATTCTAATCTGTATTTTCAAAATTGGTCCTATTATGCAGATATTGGTGCAGGGCTTTCTTGAGAATGGACAATTTAGTCTTAAAGCTTATAATACCCTTTTTAGTGATTCAGCTTTTTGGAATTCTTTATTTGTAACACTTAAATTTAATGTTATTATCATTCCTTTGCAGATATTCATTTCATTTTGCCTCGCCATGCTTGTGAATCTTAAACTTAAAGGAATAACGATTTTTCGTACGATTTTCTATCTACCTTTTACTACATCACTCGCTGTGGCAACTTTAATTTGGAGTTTAATGTTCAGCTATAACAACGGTGTGATAAACAGTATATTAAATGTTTTTGGAATCGAAGCTCAAGGCTTTTTTACGGACAAACGGCAGGCTTTGTTATGTATTATCGTACTTGCGACATGGAAAGGCTGCGGTTATTGGATGATGTTTTTGTTAGCCGGGCTAAAAAATATAGATGCATCAATTTATGAGTCGGCGAAAATAGATGGGGCCGGGTTTTTTACGACGGTTACCAGGATTACAATCCCTCTTGTCAAAAAAGTTGTCTTGTTTGTACTTGTTGCAAATACCACGGCTAATGTGCTGATGTTCGCACCGATGCAGATGGTAACAGAAGGTGGTCCGCAGGGCAGTACCAATGTACTGATGTATGAGGCCTATAAATCTGCTTTTAGATACTCAAATGAGTCACGTGCTGCTGCCCTTGTTACTGTATTGCTTATATTAATAATCTGCATATGCATCGTACAGTTCAAATTTCTAAATGAGAAGGAAGAGAGTGTGGCGTAATATGAAAGAGTTTTCAATAGTGACAAAAATATTACTTTACCTGGTACTTTGCGTCATAGCAATAGTAGCTCTGTTTCCTCTTCTCTGGGCCATATCGGCGTCCCTTAGAACGGATACCGAGCTTTACAAATACACGACACCATTATCGATAAATACTTTTATACCGGTAAAATTTACTTTGGAATCCTATATTACAATTTTTACGGACTTTAACTTTTCAAAACCCATACTGAATACTATTCTGTTAATTGCCATTATTGTTCCGAGCAGTTGTATAGTCAATAGTATTGCAGCATTCTCTTTTGCGACATTTAACTTTAAATTCAAGGCTGCTATTTTTTCGTTATTCATCATCTCTTTTATGGTGCCATTTGAATCCATTGCCATACCGCTTTATAATGTCGTCAATAAGTTTGGGTGGGTAGACACACGTCTTGCATTGATTGTTCCGGGTATTGCAAGCGGTTTGGTTCTATTTCTTTTTACACAGTTTTTTAAAGATATCCCTCCGAGTCTTATTGAAGCTGCAAGGATTGATGGCGCTTCCTGGCTAACGGTCTATGGTAAGATCATTATGCCTTCATCAATTCCTGTTACTATAACAGCAGGCTTGATGATTTTTATGGATCAATGGAATGCCTATTTATGGCCATTGTTGGTTGCGCGTGACAAGGAGATCAGAACTATTCAAATTGCACTCTCCTCATTCAAGCTTGAGAGGGGAACTCTTTGGTCATGTCTATATGCTGGTTCTATCATATCGGCGTTAATTCCTATCGCTCTCTTTCTCCCATTCCAGAAGTATTTTGTGCAGGGTGTTCTCAGCAGTGGTGTGAAGGGATAAGTCTTATACATCTCCGGATTTAGTTTTATAATGATTAAATTAACATGAAAATGTTATTAGGTTAACCTAAGCATTGAATAGGAGGAAATAGCTGTGCGCATTTTGAACTATGGCTCTCTCAATCTTGATAATGTATATTCAGTTAATCATATTGTTCAACCGGGAGAAACCATTTCTTCAACAAGCTTAGAAATTTTTTGCGGTGGTAAAGGGCTGAATCAATCAGTGGCATTAGCAAGAGCCGGAGCCCATGTATTTCACGCCGGTATGATTGGCTCGGACGGAGAAGCATTGCTGGAAGTCTGCAGACAAAATGGGGTAAATACAGGCAATATCCGTAATATTGAGGGACATAGCGGGCATGCAATCATTCAGGTATCAGCAGGCGGACAAAATAGTATTGTATTGTACGGAGGTGCAAACCAAAAAAATGAGAAAGCCTATGTTGATCGGGTTTTCTCCGAATTTCAAAAAGGTGATTGGCTTCTATTGCAAAACGAAGTTAATTTATTGGATTATATGATCGAGAGAGCAGCAAGTATGGGAATGCTTATTGCGCTTAATCCTTCACCCTTTAATGAAAGGATAAAGGATTGTGATTTGCAAAAAGTGTCACTATTCCTTTTAAATGAAATAGAAGGAGAACAAATTACTAGTGAAAAGCAACCGGATGCTATCCTTGAATCTATGCTTAAAATGTATCCAAAGTCGAAAATAGTGCTTACTTTAGGCCATTCCGGAGTCATTTACGCGGATAAAGATGCACGCTACAACCATGGTGTATATAAGGTTCCAGTAGTGGATACAACGGCCGCAGGGGACACCTTCACCGGATATTTCCTGGCAAATCTAATAAATGGAAAACACCCAGAAGAAGCCATACATATAGCATCCTTGGCCTCATCCTTGGCAGTATCGAAAAAAGGTGCAGTTGATTCTATTCCGTGGAAGCAGGATGTGGAAAATGCAACTTTTTAATAAAAGATTGCTCATAAAGCATCAGTGCAGCTTCGGCTTCTGAGGTGCCATTGACATCATACTCAAACGGAGTCAAACCAAGCAGATAGCTTCTGACACCTGCAGGGCGCGACTCGTTCCATATTGCAGCCAATACATAGCCACCTCTGATCCAGCCGTCTTCCATGTAGATGTTCATATTGTCGGGAAGAGTTCCCTCCTGGGAAGGCTTCAAGCTGTACTGAATCATAGCCCAATGCAGGTTTGGATCTGTTTCTGGCATATCGCCCATGAGAATATCCTCTACTTTATAAATGCCTTCTCCTTCGAACCCATAACCTAAACCGGTAAAGTAATCCAATATAAAGGAGTAAACCAGGCCATGGTTAAGAACATTGTTCATGGCTGTCTTTTCATCGCTGGCAGTACAGAAAATATGCATGTTTGAAAAATCATCCATGAGCGTCGTTTGGATTACATTGGTGCGACGATAGATAAATTCAGAGGCAGACCAATAGGTTGAGTTGTTATCAAATTTTATAATTGCCATTCTAGTCTCGCCGTCATTATCCTGCATGATGGTATAGGATACGCCAGTGTCAAACGTCAGTCTGTATTCAGGAAGATAATTAAAGGGGTAGTCGATGGATTGAAAATTGGATGGAACGAAGTCTTGTTTAAATTTTTCAAAGTCTAGTGCTTTTAGTATAGCTAGAGTCTCATCTTCATCCGTATTTAGGGATTGCTTGCTATTCTGATCGCGAACAAGTTCAACTGTTGCAGACTTGCTTTGCTGCACAAGTGATGTTAATTCATCAATGGTCATTTGATCGGCATTTTTATTTTCGGAAGGGTTTTCTTCCGCATGTTTAGCGGGGCCATTGTCTCCCTGATCCGAGTTTGTTTCAGATTTGGCTGAATCGGCAAGCTTGCTTTTCGTATCGATATCAGTGGTATCATCGTCGCTTAAAGCAATCCACCCGACAAAAGCCACCAGAAGGATTGCCACAACAACCAGGACGATCTTTAAAGGCTTTCCTGGTTTTAATGGGCTAGTTTTTCGTTCTGACGCTTTCGGCATGGGGGTTTGATTGCTTGGATTTGTGCTATGATTGAGCGCTCCGCCACAGTTTACACAAAAGTGGTTGCTGGGTTCATTCTTTGTTCCGCATTGTGGACAATACATAATGTTCTCCTCCTGGCTCTCCGACGTTCGAAGCTCCATAAACATACTACAACTGTTAGGAACAAACGAATATCACCCATCGGGTGATATTCGCCGGGTACCCTAGTCTTGTGATGTTATAAACAAATATAATAATAAAACATAAAGAAACCCGCAGTCCTCAACAGGATGCGGGTCTTTGGTTTCGGAAGCTGTTACTTTTCCCAAGAAAGCATTTTACATTCTCCTGGTTCTAAATGAAGGGTCAGAATTTTACCATCGAACTCGGGGTCTATTAATTTCTGATGCTCGGAAAAAACAATTTCAATAGCTGATAATTGCTCGGAATGATTAAGTATAACCAGTATGTTTTCGCTTTCAGTTGATAGTAAGCGGACCACTGGAGCCAGAGAAATTTCATTATTTGCAATGGGTGATGAGGTTATACTTTCAAATAATCTATAGCCGCCTATATCCATCCAGCGGGTGATGAGGTCGCCCGTAGCATCATCCTGCGTTGTCTCATAATGATAGGCCGGGTATGTGCCAATCCAGATAGCCTGACCCTTACCATATTTATATCTTGAAAGCGCCGGTTCCTGGTCGTCAAATCTAGCGAGGATTTCAACCTGCTTAATTGGTTTGACAAGCTGCCGGTAGAAACGTCCGGTAAAGGGTTTGTTGCCTTCAATACATGATGCAGAGATTTCGCCCCATTCAGGAACACTCTGTATTTCTATATGACCAAGACCAAAAAGCTCTCTGAGGGCTATTCCTTCCTGCTCCAGTAATCCATCCTGTCTGTATAATCCGGGACATGCTTCACTGACCAAAGTACCGCCTTCTTCTACGAAGCGCTTGAATACAGATATCTCTTTTTCGCTTAGTATTAAAGCCATTGGCAGATAGAGCATCTTGATATCGGTCTTAAGAAGTTCCTCCACATGGTCTTCATGGAAAAAACGTATTGGAATGCATTTTGTATAGGCCGCTTTAAAAGCACCGCTCAGACCACCGGCATACATTTCTTCTCTCCTTTCACTGGCGAAACATAAAAGATCGCTGTGGCGGGAGACATATACAGCATTTATTGCTGATACCTTTGAGGCCTTATCCAGCAGGGGGTTGTTCAGTATGGATGCGCACTCTGCTGCGGACAAACTGCGAGGGGTATTTTCACCTTGGAATCCGGTAAGACCAAAGCCCGGTGATTCGACGCCTGAAGGCTCCGCTGCATATTGCCAGTATACGGACCCCTTTCCGCCGGCAGCAACAGTATTCCAGTTCCAGAGCTTTGTATCCAGTGCCGAAGGAACCTCTCCTCCTAAAAGGCCGGGTTTTCCGGCGCCCCCCTGAAGCTCGATCTGATAAAATGGTTTGCCGTGAGAGGCCTCGGCCACCATTTCATTATGGAGGAAGTGACGGTAGATATGATGAGAACCCATAAGCCATTTTGGAAAGCTTGAAAGTCCGAAAATATCCACTTCCTTAGCGAGCAGGAATTCGTCACCGAGTTCATTGGCAAGACCACCAATTATTTTATTGCCCAATATGCCACTATAGGCAACATGAGTTTGTGTCTTTATATGGGGTGCACCTCTGCGGCAGGCATCCACCCGTATTTTTAACCACCGGTTAAGGTTCTCAAGCCAAAATTTACGCCAGTCCAACATATCCGCCCAAGTGCCAAAACGGGGAGGAGGAGCAACTTGAGCCCAGTCGGTATAGGTTCGGTACCAGGCAGAGTTTAGCGCTTCCAAGGTTTTGTATTTTTTTTGGAGCCATTCGGTAAAGGCTTTTTTTGAATGCTTGCAATAACATAGCATATTGTTGCGATAATCATACATGGGTTCGAGATGCGGTTCGTTCCACACATCTATTGCAGCTATAGCCTCTTCAGTTGAGAAATGGGATGCTGTTTTCTCAATAAAATGAGCAACTAATGCTGAAAAATCAGGGTTATCCATACAAAGACCCGGCCAACCGCCACTCGGTATATTTGCGGGGCCTCCGTAAGCAACACGCTGACCGTCTGCAGTTTGATACAGATCATCATCACAGCCGGTATAGGTCCAATAAGGGGCGCCCTCCGGAATAGTGTTTATTATTACTTTTAGACCATTATTTTTTGCATGTGACACCAATTGATCAAGTTCAGTGAAATCAAATACACCCGGTTCCTTTTCGATCCAGTTCCATACTGCCCAAAGCTTTACACAATTAAATCCAAGGAATTTCATATTTTCAAAATCGCGCTGCCAGCATTCCTTACCGGGAAAAGGCGGGCGATAGTATTGTGATCCGTAAAACATGTCTGTTACCTGCTTTCGTTAGTTATCCTTTAACTGCGCCTGCTGTCATACCGCTGACAAGATACTTTTGCATAAAAAACCCTATAATGATGATAGGTACCATTGTTATGGTGGCAGCTGCGCTGCATTTGCCCCAATCTACAGAAACAGCGCCAACGTAACGGGCAATCCCTACAGTAAGAGGATATGTTTTTATATTGGTGAGCTGCAGCGAGAAAATCAATTCGTTCCATGAGCTCTGCATGACAAGGATCACTGCCGATGCAATTGCTGGCTTAAGCAAAGGGAAAATAATCTTCCAAAAAGTTTTCATCCTTGAACACCCCATCAGGTTTGCAGCTTCCAGAAGCTCATTAGGAATGTCACGTATGAAGCTTGCCATAAGCCAGGTAACAAAAGGAAGGCTTAAGCAGCTATGAGCAAGGATGGGAGCCACATACGTTCCTGTAAGCTTGATGCTGTTCATCATCATAAACAGCGGAATTAATATTGTTATTGCGGGTACCATTTTTCCAAGCAAGAGAATGTTGGAAAGCCGTATGCCCCAGTCTGATTTAAAAATTCTCATTCCATATGCGGCCAGTGTACCCAAAAGGATAGTCAGAACCGTAACCGAACATGCAATAATGACAGAGTTCGAGAAATACTTGCCAAAGTTGTCCAGATTGATTATTTTCTCGAAATGGCTGAATGTAGCATTGAAAATCAGTTTAGGGGGCATCTGCTTGATTTCCAGAGTTTTTCTGAAGGCATTGCTTACCACAATATAAACAGGAACAATTGTCCAGATAAGTGCGCCCATCATCAGCAAGGACATAATAAGGTTTGTATACCATTTTCTTTTGAGTTTCATGCAGAAAGCCTCCTTACGTTTTATTGCTGCGGGCGTTATGCTTAATGAACGGTATTCCGAATACAAGGAAAGTAATAATCATTGCAATAAAGGAAAGCGCCATTGCATAACTGAGGTTGGACTGCTCAAACGCCTGGCTGTAAGCATACATACTCATTGAGACGCTAGAGTTATTGGGACCTCCGCCGGTGAGAGAATAAATAATATCAAAGACTTTTATGGTATCCACTCCACTGACTAGAAGAATAACCATGTATACATTGGTTAACAACGGTAATGTGATTTTGAAAAAGGTCGAAAAGGAACCGGCACCATCAACATAGGCGGCTTCGTAATATTCATCAGGAATCGATAATAGGCCTGCTGTCACTACAATAATGACAAAGGGTACTACCTGCCACCATTGGGTTATAATTGTGGAAAAAAGAGCAGTGGATGCAGACGTAACACCCGGAAATTGCTTTATACTAACTCCGATCTTTGACAAAGCCCAGTACAGAATTCCCTGTGGATCATAAATATATCTCCAAATCAGACCAATAACTATAGGAGAGACAAGGAGGGGTATAGTTAATATTGGGCGTAGGATTACTGAAATGTTTCGATGAATTTTAACCAGAAGAACGGCACCCAATGTACCAAAAAACAAATCACCCGATATGGCGCCAAAAGAAAAAAGTAACGTGTTACCCACGGCTTTAATGGCAACTGGATCCTTAAAAAATCTCAAATAATTCGAGAGGCCAACAAAGCTTTGGGTAAAGTCCATTTTTCCAAAGCCTATATTGAAAAAGCTGAGGAACAACCCATATAGTAATGGAACAATCATAACGCTGAAGATAACAAGCAGCGCGGGCATCATCAATAGGGTTGGAAGCAGGTCTCCTTTTTCCAGAGACCAGCGGAAAGTTTTATTTCGATTCATGTCAATCACCTGCCATTTGTATCATACCATCAAAGTCAAAGGCTGAGCAGGCAGCACAATGATCATCTTTCTCGTACTGTCTGCTCAGTCCGTTCAACGTAAGGTAAGGCTGAAGTTTAAATAATACGCTGATTACTACTTGCTGAAATCAACATCCTTCAAGTCTTCCTGCAGCTTGGAAAGTACCTGTAAAGGATCGGCATCTGTAGAAGCTATTTCGGAAAGTGACACGATAAGCTTCTCTTTTAATGTGCCAAAGCTTAGCAGCGCAGGATCCATATTGCCATTGGCAAGCTGTTCCATGACGACAGGAAGGAAAGGAGCCTTTGATAATACTTCGGGATCTTTACTGAGAGAATTGACTGCACTTATCTGTTGGTCAGCCAGAGTTTGCTTTTTTTCAATTTCCGGACTAGTCATCCATGAACAGTAATCAAATGCAGCTTTAGGATTGGCGGAGTTCTTCGCAACAGCCCAAACCCAGAAGGAGTTGCTGGCTGAAGCCTTACCGCTTTTACCGGAAAGAGTTGCATATTGTACTGAATCCACTATGAGGGATTTCTCAGGGTCAGCGTTCTGGTTTGCAAGACCGCTCATTATAATACCTATTGGTGCGGCCTTGGTTCGTACTGCCTCTGCAACCTCATCATGATGCCATGCAAGGCATCCGTCTATTGAATTTTGGACCAATTGATCATAGATACTTGCAGCGTAAACAGCTTTTTCACTGGTCAAATCCAGCTTACCGTTCCCGTCAAAGTAATAGCCATCATCCGAGTAGAGCAGCTGTGAGAACAATGTGACTGCTGCACTGCCTTGTTTGGCCGGGAGGGCGATACCGGTGCCTTTGGATTTGAAATATTTGGCGACCTCAACGAGTTCTTCGGCATTAGTTGGGGCCTTCAGTCCTTCTTTTTCAAATACTTCACCATCATAGGCAACAATCAGACACTGGGCGAAGGTAGGAAGTCCGTAGGTTTTCCCGCCGAACTGGCATCCTTTAAGAAGGCCGTCCGCATAGATGCTTGTGTCTATTCCTGCCTCCTTTATGTAATCATCGATAGGCATAATATAGCCTGCTTCTACGTACTCCTTCATCCATTGGCTGTTAACCCAGACAACGTCATAATTACCGGATCCGGAAGCAGCTTGAAATGAAGTCAGCTGTTTTTGCTTTAAATTTCCGTAATCGACATCATCGATGGTTACGGTGCCATTTGAGTAATCAGCAGAGACTGATTTTTGTAAATCTGCGTGAGGGCCTGCCCATACTGAAACAAGCAGTTCAGCTTTTGCAGCAGGTGAGTTTGACTCTGAAGGCGTGCCAGGGACAGATGTGTTGCTAGGAGTTGAGGATGAGGGGGTCGAGCTGCCTTCTGTGCCACAAGCGGATAACAGCATTACCATGGCAAGGACAAGTGCAAGAACCATTTTAAACTTTTTCATATTTTCCTCCTAAATTTAATGTATTATATCTGCAGTCATGCAGATGGTTATTAAGATAAAACAACGTTTTCAACGCCCAGGCTTTTAAGCTTTTTGATCCAATTTTCTTTCTGTTCCTTATCGGTATTCTGCATGTCAATCTGCGAAGACGGCATGCCAAGCTCATAGGTTTTATTAACTCCGAGATTATGGTACGGCATGATTTCAGCATGATCAATGTCAGGATATTTCCGTAAAAGATCTGCGATACCCTTTATATGAGAGTCATCATCGTTGATGTCGGGGATGAGCGGCAGCCTTAGAACAATTTTTCTGCCTTGTTTATAGAGATAATCAAGATTATGTAATATCAAACTGTTGTCAACCCCGCACAGATCAAGATGCTTTTTAGGGTCCGTTACCTTATAGTCAAAAAGATATAAATCTATATCATCACCAAGCATGGCGTAATCGCTTGTTTTGGCGAAACCGCAGGTTTCCATTGCAAGGTGGATATCAGGAAGATGCTTGATGAATTCCTTAATAAAGGCTGACTGCAACATTGGTTCGCCACCTGTAAAAGTTATGCCCCCCTGCTCCTCTGGCTTTCCAATCTTATAGTAAATGAAGTCGTTCTTCACCCTGTCGAAAAGCTCATGGGGCGTGTATTTTTTTCCTACAAGCGTTAATGCATCGTAACAGCACACCTTAATACATTCACCCGAACCTGCGCATTTGCTCTGATCGACCGTGTGAACAAGAGAACCGCTGACCAGGTTTTTTGAATGAGCACCATTCGGGCATGCTGAAACACACAGCATGCAGTTTACGCATAGTGAAGGGTGATACATCAGCTGCGGGTTTACAGTATAGGATTCGGGATTGTGGCACCATTTGCACCGCAAAGGGCAGCCTTTGAAAAAAATGTTCGTACGAATACCGGGCCCGTCTTTTATTGAAAAGTTCTGAATGTCAAATAGTGTTGCAGTTATGCCGCTAGTAGGATGCACGGTCGTAAATCTCCTGTTGAACGTCTTTTTTTAACTCAACAAAACGCGCGCTTAGGCCCCCGATACGAACGATCAAATCTCTATAGTTTTCAGGGGTTTTCATGGCATTCAATAAGTCCTCTTTACCTACCACAGTGATCATGGCATGAGCACCGCCCCTGTCAAAATAGTTCTTAATCAGGTTGAGGGTTTTGCCATCCCTGTCATTCCAGGTATCCCGTGTAAAACGTATATTCTGAACCATTCCTGCATGATTGTCATGGGGCAGCTTCAGAATGGAATTAAGCATGGCGGTTATACCATTTTTATCACTTCCGGATGAAGGGCTGTTGGCATTTGCCATAGGCGTGCCTGCTTTTCTTCCATCAGGTGTAGCACCTACCCAGCGCCCCAATGTAGTATTTTGAGCATTATTGATATTTACGCCCAGATAACTCTTGAGGCCTACCTTTGGTGCCTGTAGCTTTATAGTTTCGCAGAGATAATTGTGTATTTCCAGCATTATATCATCTACATAGGTCATGTCATTGCCGTATTTGGGGACATCCAACATCAAACGGCGTTCCTTTTCATAACCGACAAAGTTATTATCCAGAGCATCGACCAGTGCTTTAGCCGACATAGTTTTATCGTCGTACACCAATTTTTTGATGGTAGCCAAGCTGTTGGCAACATTGACATTACCGTACATTTCCAGTGTGCCGGCAAGATATTCGCAGCCTCCGTTTAAAAGACCCTTGCCCTTTTCAAGACAACCGTCGTAGAGCATGGTTACCATCATAAAGGGGTGCATTCTACCGATGATGTCGTAGAGATATTTTTCATATCTTGCTTGAGCTGAAATGTAATAGTTAAGCTGCGTTTTATAATTTTCTAAAAATTGTTCATATGTGCTGCATTCGGTAAGTGGAATAGTCTTGATGGATAGATGCTTTCCTGCAATGGGATCGTACCCGCCGCGTATGGCGAGTTCAAGAATTTTAAGTGTTCCCAATGAGCCGTTTGGAGAACCAAAGCTGTAATGGTCAAATTCAATTTCACCGCAACCCAGCGGCATGTAGGTTTCTGCCAGACCGGCATCCACATCAAATGCCTTCATAACCCCAGGCACTAATACATCATCATTGTAGAGTAGGGGAAAGGTTCTTCCTTCCTCGATGCACCGCATTGCTGCATCCCATACTACTTTGGGTGTTTCCTTGTTGAACCTTAGCGTGAACTGAGGCAGGATTTCCTTAACAGTACGGCAAGCTTCGCATGCCACTAGACAGAATCTATCTGCATTTTCAGGATTACGCCTGCCATAGCCGCCCACTATTACTCGGCCATCGGTTTCGCAGTCAAGACTGTCAATGAGGTAATAATAGGATTGAACCATTTTGAGAGCCTCAGCCTCTGTGATAATACCGTTATCTATGTCATGCACGTATAAATCTCCGATGTATACATCCAAACGTCCAAACTCAATAAGAGGACACATCATAGCATACAGCCAGCATAACTGCAAGCCTTCCAACATGGACACAGGGGCTTTGTCAATGATATGACTCAATGCTACAGCCAGATCGGACATTTCTTTTTTGCGCTCAGGGTTTGATGCAACCCTTGCTTTTTCCGTGGCTTCCTCATAATAGTAACGGCATATGTCTTTGAGAACTTCCAACGCATCCAGCATGCACTGATAAATCACAGGATCATTTCTGGTTTGCTCCGCTCTGTCAAGATGCATTTTCACTTCAGCTTTCAGGCCGGGGATGCCTATGCGCACCAATTTATCAAAATCAATGAAAGAGCCTGCCATGCGGATAATTGGGGAGGCGGCAGTGGGCTGTGTTTTCCATTGTTCATGAGGTATGACTTCGGAGATATCGGATGGGGTATTTGCCAATACATAATTATAGGTATTCCTGGCTTTCCAGAAGGTAAGAAGATCATGAAGATCTTCCCTGTACTTGGCGTTTCCAGTTTGGAACTCCAATGCGGCTGTTACCCTTGGCTCATCAATATAATAGCCTGTACCGCCTGTTTGCCCTTGGATTCCATAACCCACCAAGCCAAACTGGATACGTCCGGCCAGAACATCATTGTCCTCAATTGGCATCATAATGGCAGGATATTGAGCTCTTAAACATGCTAATTCGATCTGTGCAGGATGGTTGTATTTCTTAATTGCCTCGCGATATGCCTTGGTAAAGTTGATTTCAAATTGTAAATCTTTTCGCGGATTTTTTACTTTCCAATTATTCATGCTAGTTATCACCTTTATTTGGAAATTGTAGTCGTCAGAAAAATTCCGGAATTAATGTCTTCTAAATTATAGCATGACCTTACCATGGCACTCTTGTCTTGCTATGATGAAATCTTTGTTGTATATTGATATCGTAATAATGAGCCAGAAGTGAGGTTGCTATGGAAGTACTTCGTTTGCATGCCGAGCATTTTGTCAGAATGAGAGGACGGGGTTACGCTTCATATATAAATGATCCGGAACAATTGAAGATTTCTCATTGCCACGATTATTATGAGATTTTCATAGTAAGTAAAGGCTGTGCTTGTCATCATGTAAACGGGGTGCAGGAGAAAATTTCTACCGGTATGATGTACTTTGTTCGGCCCGATGACGTGCATTACTACGAACATCCTTCGCTAAGCTTCCAAATAATCAACATCATTGTACCTCAGGATATTATGCTATCTCTTTTTGAATACCTAGGAGAAGGTTTTTCTGCAAGTCGGCTGCTGCAGCCTAAAATACCCCCTCACATTCAGACAAGTCCAAATGAACTGGCGGAAATAGTAAGAGAACTTGAGCAGTTAATTGTATCTAAGAAAATAATGAAAGACAGTTCTGATTCAGTATTTCGCATTACTCTCTTTAATATGATCGTTAAGTATTTTCCGCTTTTGCCAGCAAAAAACACAAATAGTATTCCTGACTGGCTGCGCTGGCTTAGCCTTGAAATGTTGAAAAAGGATAACTTCAGTGTTGGGCTTCCAGCTATGTACAGATTATCCGGTAAAAGTGTTGAGCATTTGTCCAGGTCATGCCGTAAATATCTAAATAAGACACCGACAAAATTGATTAATGATATCCGGCTAGAATATGCCGCACGTCAGCTTATAACTACTGAAAACCCAATCATTTCAATTTGTGATGATGTAGGATTTATATCACTAAGCCACTTTTACCACCTTTTTAAACATAATTATGGTATTTCACCGAATGATTTCCGTAAAGATGCACGGACAAAGTCTTTAGGCGAACAGGGTTTTGAAGACTATTATTTAATTGATGCTGATTTGCCTAATGCCATTCCTTTAAAGAGTATAATCAATTAACTATCGATGGGCTTGAATTATGCGTAGACAACCTGCCGCAGGCCCAAGTGGAGGTAGCTAGTTATGGGTATTTATTGAAGTTTAATATAATATAAAAATTTGAAAATCTAAATATATATGATAAAATTTAGTAAAAGATTGCTGGATGTTCCTACCCATAATAAATTAATCGGAGGGGATTCTGTTGAAAAAAACGAGGTGTCTCTCAATTGTCTTAATTATTGCCTTATTCTTTGTTGGATGCTCAAATGTGTCACAAGTTGACATGCAAAAATTAACAGATGATAACACTCAATTGATGGGGGAAAATAACAACTTACATGCAAATATTAAAAAACTAACCGATGAAAACAACGAGCTTAAAGAAAATAATCAAAATTTACAGAATGACCTATCAGCTGCTAATAAAAGAATAGAGGATTTTTCTAAACTCGAAGAAAAGTACAAAAAATTAGCTGATTCAGAGATAGATGCACAACTAGCAGCAAATGAACTACAAGCTGAGAAGGATAGGCAGGAAAAAGAAAAGTTATTAGCTGAGGAAAAAGCTAAGGCTGAGGCTGAAGCGGCAAAAAAGGCTGCTGCTGAAGAAGCAGAGGCAAAAAAAGGATATGAAACAGGGATTACTTACAATCAATTGGCAAGAACCCCAGATGACTACGAGGGGAAGAAAGTCAAGTTTACTGGAGAGGTTGTTCAAATGCTTGACGGCGGTTCAGAAATAAACTTGAGAGTTGCGGTGAATAGTGATTACGATAGAATATTGTATGTATATTATCCTATTTCTCTTACCAAAACTAGAGTTCTTAATAACGATATTGTTACTGTATATGGTATTTCTGAAGGTTTGTATACTTATCAATCAACAATGGGCGGAGATATAACAATACCACTAATTAAAGTTGAAAAAATAGAAATCAAGTAAATAGATTTCACCCGATGAAGAGTAATTAAGATAAAGTAAAACCGCCTGTTCTTACGAACAAGCGGTTTTCATTGGTTGCGGAGGCGGGATTTGAACCACACGACCTTCGGGTTATGAGCCCGACGAGCTACCAGGCTGCTCCACTCCGCGACGTCATTTTCAAGTGCTTAATTAGTATAGCATCAGAACTGCATTTTTACAAGACTTATTTTCAAAATTCAAAAAATTACCTTGAGTACCGATGCCTTAACTGATTTTATTTCCCATAGTTTATTTCCCAGATATAATCAGATGGCTGCTTAATTGACGAAGCATTAAAACAGAAGCTATGCGGAAAAGAAGGGATCCTCCGGAAAAATAACTGTTGTTACTCCCAAGTACTCCGTAAACCTTTCAAAACACTGATGAAGGGCTTTCTTTAAAGCTTTGGTCTTGCGGACGCCGGGTTCCCACCACCAGTTCTTGATAACAAGGACATTCCGGGTCTTCTCTCTTTGAGGTTCGAAGCGCGCAACGAATGTATCGCCATATAGGACAGGCAAGACATAATAACCAAACTCGCGCTGGTTTTCTGGCTTATAAACCTCCCAACGGTAATCAAAGTTAAAAATCTCTTTTACCAGGCGTCTTTCCCAAAGAAGATTATCCAGAGGTGCCAGAATAAAAGCCGCTGCAGTAGCTTTATCCTGTTTAGCGGGTTGAGGCTTATGGGACGTTTCCTGTTGAATGCACCTCTGTTGAAGTGCATCATCAAGCAAATACTCATAGGCCTGGGCTGTATAAAGGGGTTCCTTGATTCCTTCAACTTGAACCTCTATTAATTTCCCTGCTGATATGAGCCGTTGAATGGATGAGGTGCGCTCTGCACTTTTAAGGTCTGATATGCCAAGCCAACCATCGCCTGCTTTATTCCAAAGAAGACCAAGACCCTGGATTCGTCGAAAAACATAAGCATCCAGGTAGCTTTCCATGGTTGGACAAGGATTTTGTTTGGCTAAAAGGTCTAAGGGAAGATTTTTTTCTGTCAGATCGTAAACTTTTCTGGTACGCTTTTTATGATGCACAATAAGCTTGCCTGCAAAATACAGGCTCTCCATGGCAGCACGGGACAGGGTGGTAGGGGCCCAAGACCAATCTACGGTGCGATCAAAATCCAGATCGGAGGAGGTTAAGGGCCCTCTTTTGTCAATCTGATCCAGAACATCGGGAACTACGGACATGATCTCGTGATTTTGCACCATACGCTTATTTTCGGACTGCCTGATGGGTTCAAAAAATGGCCAGTCTTGCACTGAATAAATGGACATACATTTATCCCAGCCATCAAGTAAAAGGCGATCTTTATAAAGAAGCTCATCAAGCATGGAAGGCTTGAAATCCTTGATGCGGGATTGGAGCACCAGTTCCTGGTTATGACCTACCTTATTTAAAGGATCAAATTGGATACAACCTACACGGTTGATATAATCTAAAATACCTTGTTTCCCTTTAAATGCGGGAGGTTTCACAAGGCCATGATAGAGAAGAAGAAACTGCCGGGCCTGAGCTTTTGTTAGCTTGATCATAACGCCCATCCTCTTGATCTGTAAAAATCATCATTCTAGCTTTCATCTTATTCCATCATAGGGAACATATGTTCTTTTGTCAAGCGAAGCAGTAATCCTTAAGTATAAGCATAATATAGGAGCTTATAGGAATTTCGAGTTTCTGTAGCCGGGGTCACAAGAAAAAAATGGGCATATAGTGGCCACCGTAGTTATATGCGAGGGACAAGGGGAGTAAAATAAATTGGGAGGGATGAGTGGTTTAAGCAACATAAATAAGTAAATGTATAAAATATTAAGAGCAGGAGGATATACCTATTGATTTAGTGTCTTGTATTAATAAGAAAACATATTTGTAATATGGCCTTAACTTACAAAAAAGTACATACAAAAGGTTAAAATTTGGTAATATTTGCTTTGGGTTGCTTTATGAGACTTTTGTTGATATAATGTACGAAGCAAATGGAACAAAACGACATATATTTGTAATATAAATGCAAAAAAAGGCTAATCTCTCTTAAGAGAGTACGGAGGAACCAATTTTATTGGGGTTAATCCATGAAAATGGTAGGGTTACCTATTACCCGCACCCGTCAGCTAACTCCGGGGGCCTTAAATAGGAGGAACATCATGAATAAACCTAAGTCCGTAAATTTCTCGTTTCTGATTCTAACTTTGCTCTTTATTCTTTCTCAAACTGCTTTCGCTCTTTCTACTACCCTTACTGCCCAAAATACGGAGATGGACTCACAGTTGAATAGAATGGAAAATACCAATGATATTGCATCTGTATCGTCCAACGATGAACAAGAAAGAGCCGAAATGTTAGCCCTGAAAAAGATTAAAGCGACCACAGCGGAACCTACTCTCACTTTACTAGCCGCAACTTCAGCCGATCTGACCGTTGCACAAGCAGAAACCACATCTGCACCCGCTCCTACTCCAACACCAGCCATAAAGTCCGTCGTTCGCTATGTTAATGCCAATGAACTCAATGTGCGTGAAGAACCCAATGCCGAAAGTAATAAGGTAACAGCCTTAAAAAGAGGTGATAAGGTTACCTATTATGAAACCATAGGTGAATGGGCAAAAATCATTACCTGGACGGATAAGAAAGGTTATATCCTAGCAAAACACCTCGTTAATAGTGAGAAAGAAGTCGACAAAATCGTTGTAGAAAAGAAAATAACAACATCCACAACAACCGCATCCAGAGGAACTACAGAAAAAACGGAGGCTTCAAAACCTGCAACTGAAGCACAATTAAGCCTGGCTGAGAAAATCGTCAGCTATTCCAAAACTCTTCAGGGAGTCCCCTACAAATACGGCGGCTATTCTACAAAGGGTTTTGACTGCTCAGGCTTTACCAAATACGTTTTTGCAAAGTATGATATTTATGTTCCCCGTTCTTCAGCGGAGTATTGGGGATTCGGTACAAAGGTTGCACGTTCGGAATTAAGAGCAGGGGATATCGTCCTGTTTGATACGGACGGAGGAGCAGCGGATGTAAGCCATGTGGGCCTTTACGTAGGCGGAGGAAATTTCATTCACGCCTCCACGACCAAGAAACAAGTCATTGTTATGAACCTGGCTTCCTACAGGGGTAAATACATGGGCGCAAGACGCGTGATTAAATAATCTGGATAATCGATAGAAATAGTCAAATTTAGGCCCTCTGCTTAAAACAGCAGAGGGCTTTAAACTATCTTACATACACCTGAAAGCGCTGGGGCGTTGAGTGTGCAATTGAGTGGCTCAAGTGAGCTACACATGGAGATAGAAATATCGGAAAAGCAAAAAAAGAAGGGGGCATCCCGCAAGAAGCTGTGAGATGTCCCTGATAGGTCAAATATTATTGAATCGGCTTATCCTCTGAATCAGACACAGTGTCCGCAGGTGCTTCAACAACAGGGGATAACTCATCATTAGGTATCCCAGTTGTTTGAAGTGGCGATTCCTGGGAGGGTTGATTCTGAGGTGGCCCCTGGACCGAAGCCGAAGCCGCATTTATTGGTGCTGTGGCCGGGCTTTTTTTCTTCATCATAAAGAATACAACTGCCGCAGCAAATATTATGAGCAGCCAAAAAGGAAATCCGCCGCTTTTTTTAAAAATGACCAAGGGATTTTGGCTGTTGAAAACGGCCGTGTCCTTTTTGTCAATTTCTCCACCATCGGTTATGTATTGAATACTACCAGGAACGGACATGGTAACCTCTATCATACTATAACCGTCGGCAGCACCCATGGGTAAATAGACCACCTGCATATTATCTGAAATCTTATCGGCCTCAACTTCTTTACCTTTGGCATTAACAAGATTGTTCAAGCCTGCGCCGCCGTTCTTTCGATATTCTTTAACAGTCCCGAAGAATGAGCCATCACCCATTTGATTAATATCCGATACGGTAAGCTTAGCTGTTATTGTTTTCTTTTTTTTATCTTGTTTAATATCTTTTAATTTCACAATTTTCTTTTTCGCTTTTCCATTCATGTCGTCAACGGATTCCTTAATAGCTTTCTCTATATCGTCAGCCGGCATTAAGCTTTCTGTTTGTGAGGTATTGATGGTATAGGTCATATCAAGCGAGCCGTTTTTATTAACCTTAATGTCAATTGAAAGACAGCCTGTAAGCATAACTGCTATCATCAGCAGAGCTAACAGGGATAGAATGCTTTTGACTCTTTTCATGAAAGAATCCCCCTTTACTTGGTAAAAATTAAAGATAAAAATGTCAAAGAATAGGCATGGATGAATATTACTCACATAGTATCATATGTAAATATTAATGTAAATCTGTAAACGAGTTTAAAATACTTCTTATTGCGCAGCTAGCGCTTCTGCAATATAATGGTATTGTAATACATATTGTTTTATTGGATGAGGGCTTACGGAAGATACCCAAAAATTTGGGAGCCGACGAAGCAAATCCAAGCGGTGGAATGAGCTTGGATGAAACTTTCAGGCAAAAAGACCGTAGCCGGACAATACTCTGAAGAGCCTTTTGGCACCGAAGGAGCAATTTCCCCCATTCGGGATAGAATCTCTCAGGTAAAGGACAGGGTGATCAGCCACATGTGGTTGGTGACCCTTTTTTGCGTGAAGAAAAACATAAACTTTATCATTCAGGAGGATAGCTCATGGACAGACGAACCCCTTTATATGAAGCGCAGAAAGCATTAGGCGCGAAATTCACTTCTTTTGGAGGATGGGAGCTTCCCGTATCCTACACCGACATTATAAAGGAGCATCATAATGTCAGAAATAAAGTGGGGCTTTTTGATGTTTCTCATATGGGAGAAATCCTGGTGACAGGAAAGAATGCCCTTCCTTTTGTAAACAGGCTCATTACCAACGATCTTATACCGGTTCTCAATAATAAAGCGCTTTATTCTCCCATGTGCTATGAAAATGGGACTGTGGTGGATGACATCTTAATCTATAAATTCTCAGATGAAGAACTGCTTTTAATTGTTAATGCAGGTAATATAGAAAAGGACTGGCAATGGATAAGCTCTCACCCGATAGGTGATGCTAAGGTGGAGCATTTATCCGACCGGTTTGTCCAGCTGGCCCTGCAAGGGCCTCTTGCTGAGACGGTTATTAAAAAAATCATTGATGAAGGAACAGAGCTTCCCAAGTTTTTCCGCTTTATAGAAGCCAATATTTTAGGAATGAAGGTGCTTATATCTCGAACAGGGTATACTGGTGAAGACGGTTTTGAACTGTACCTATGGCTTCCGAATTCCTGTGCGGATCCAGAGCGCTTGTGGAATGGCATTCTTGAAGCCGGACAGGAGGAAGGAATTGCTCCCATCGGCTTAGGAGCCAGAGACACCTTGCGCCTTGAGGCGGTGCTTCCTCTCTATGGTCATGAGCTTTCAGAGACCATTTCACCATTGGAGGTGGGGTTGGGTCGGTTTGTCAAGCTCCAGAAGGAAGACTTTATAGGCAAAGAAGCTCTTTTATCTCAGAGCGAAAAAGGCATGCAACGAAAACTGTATGGCTTTGAAATGCAGGAGAGAGGCATACCCAGGAATGGCTATGAGGTCAAAAAAGATGGAAAAAGTATAGGATATGTGACCAGCGGCGGCCTTTTGCCAAGCATTAACCAAAATGGCGGGCTGGCATTGCTGGAGGACATAAAGCTGTCTCCTGAGGACACCATTGAGATTGTCATCCGGGATCGAAGCTGTGGGGCAAAAATTGTTGAAGTCCCATTCTATGGGAAGAAATATAAGAACCTGACCCGCTAACAAAAGCAGAGCTTTTGAGCGGGTGCCCCAGAACCTTGTTACTTCGTAATAAGCGAAGAATACGTTATGTGTGGCTCAAAGCTTGTTACTGCGTAATAAAAAGTAAACAGTCATTATTCAGAATAAACAGGGAGGATTTTTTATGGAAACGAGACAAGGACTTTATTATTCTAAGGATCATGAATGGGTGCGTATCGAGGGCGATAAAGCTTACATCGGTATTACCGATTATGCTCAAAATTCTCTTGGCAGTATCGTATATGTGGAAGCACCTAAAATGGGTAAAAGCATTTCCGCGGGTGAGGTTATGGGGGTAGTTGAATCAGTCAAGGCAGCATCCGATATTTTTTCGCCCCTGTCCGGAACGGTGATTGAGGCCAACGAGGCGCTTACTGACAACCCTGAGCTTATTAATGAAAGCCCTTATGAGAATCATCTTGCAGTGCTGAAGTTTGAAAACCCTGATGAATTAAAGACTTTACTTGACCAGGCCCAATACGAAGATTATACCAAGGGAGAGTGAATGAATTGAAGTCATCCTACATTCCCATGACGAAAAATCAGCAAGAAAGCATGCTTGGAACGGTTGGCGCAAGGTCATTTGAAGAGCTTTTTACCGCCATACCTGAATCATTGAGACTCAAAAAGGATCTTGATCTACCGGAGCCGGTATCTGAGTTTGAGCTTAAGAAGCAAATGCTGAGTCTGGTTCAGCAAAATTTTGATGCAAGTTGGAACCTTTGCTTCTTAGGAGCTGGAATTTATGATCATATCATACCGTCAGCCGTTAAGCATATTCTCTCCCGGCAGGAGTTTTATACGGCATATACACCCTATCAGCCTGAAATCAGCCAGGGTGTGCTTCAATCGATTTTTGAGTATCAGACTATGATTGCTGAGCTCACAGGCATGGACGCAGCCAATGCCTCTCTTTACGACGGTGCGACCGCTCTATATGAAGCTGTTCTTTTAGCAGCTCGCCACACAGGGCGAAATGAGATCCTGATAGCCAGAAGCGTTAATCCAGAGTATCGCAAGGTACTTAACTCAGGCCTCCGTTACTCGGATATTACCCTCAGGGAAATTGGCTTTATCCATAACGGCGATGAAATTCATGGCCCCGGCAAAAGCGGAACCATCAATCCTGAATCGTTATCCGAAGCCATTTCTGAGAAAACAGCTGCCGTTGTCATTCAGTCACCTAACTTTTTTGGTGTCCTTGAAGACATCAAAGCCGTTTCTGAGAAAGCCAAGGCTCAAGGTACCTTACTTATAGCTGTTTGCGACCCCATTTCGTTGGGTATTTTTGAATCCCCGGGAGCTCTTGGAGCAGACATTGCCGTGGGAGAAGGCCAGCCCCTGGGTAATGCCATGAATTTTGGAGGCCCCTTATTGGGCTATTTCGCTGTAAAAGCCCCCTACATCAGGCGCATGCCCGGAAGAATAGTGGGAGAAACCACAGACGCTGAGGGAAGGCGTGGCTTTGTCCTGACTCTTCAGGCCAGAGAGCAGCATATCCGCCGTGAAAAGGCTACCTCCAATGTTTGTACCAACCAGGCTCTTTGTGCCTTGGCTGCCTCCATATATCTCTCCCTTCTCGGCAAACAAGGGCTTTTAGAGGTAGCAACCCAGTGCATAAACAAATCAACCTATGCCTATCAATCGCTTTTAGAAACGGGGCAGGTGTCCAAAGTCTTTGATGCACCCTTCTTCCGTGAATTTGTTGTAAAGCCCGGCTTGGCTCCCGATAGACTCAATGAGGAGCTTTTGGCCGACAGCATTATCGGTGGCTATGATTTGTCGAAGGAGTATCCCGAGCTTGAGGGATGCTGGTTAGTAGCCGTTACTGAAAAACGGACAAGGGATGAAATGGATTTCTTCGTCCATAAGGTCAATAGAATTTGTCAGGGAGGGATTTTGAATGATGAGGGATGAACGACTGATCTTTGAAAAGTCAGTGGAAGGCCGAATCGGATATTCCCTTCCAAAGAATGATGTACCCGCGGTTGATATCCATGAGACCTATAGCGAAGGGTTGCTCAGGAAAATAAGCCCCGCTGTTCCGGAGGTCTCGGAGGTGGATGTTGTCCGTCATTATACCAAGCTGTCTCAGAGAAACTATGGTGTCGACTCTGGATTTTATCCCCTGGGCTCCTGTACCATGAAATATAGTCCCAAGATAAACGAAGATATCGCGTCTCTGGACGGGTTTATGCAGGTTCACCCTCTTCAAAGTCCCGCAAGCTGCCAGGGAAGCCTTGAAATCCTTTATCGAATGGATCAGTATCTCTCTGAAATCCTGGGTATGGAACAGGTTACCTTGCAGCCCGCAGCCGGTGCTCAGGGTGAAATGACCGGGCTTATGATCATGAAGGCCTATCACATGTCACGAAACGACGAAAAACGGGTTAAAGTCATTGTCCCTGATTCCTCCCACGGCACCAATCCGGCTTCCGCTGCACTTGCCGGCTTTGAGGTTGTCCAGATCCCCTCCGATGAGAGAGGTTGTGTGGATATCAAAGCATTGGAGGCTATCTTGGATGACACAGTGGCAGGCCTCATGCTGACAAATCCCAATACCCTGGGACTATTTGAGGAAGATATCCTGCAGATTTCGAAACTGGTTCACGACTGCGGCGGTTTGCTCTATTACGACGGAGCTAACATGAATGCTATCATGGGCTTAGCACGTCCCGGAGATATGGGCTTTGATATTGCCCATGTCAATCTGCATAAAACCTTTTCGACTCCTCACGGGGGCGGTGGGCCTGGCTCAGGACCCATTGGCGTAACAAAAGCGCTTGTTCCTTTTCTGCCGGTTCCTGTTATAGAAAAGGAGGAGGACTATTATGCATTGGATTATGACCGCCCTCTTTCAATCGGCAAGGTCAAGTCCTTCTACGGGAATTTTTCTGTGGTTGTTCGAGCTTTTTCATACATCATGTCCATGGGTGCCCAAGGTCTTAAGGAAGCTTCTGTCTCAGCAGTTCTCAATGCCAATTATATTCGGAAAAAACTTGAGGACTTGTACGAGATACCCTACAACAGAACCTGTATGCACGAATTTGTCCTGTCAGCCGTAAAACAGGCCAATAAGGGCATAAGTGCGCTGGATTTGGCCAAGAACTTGCTGGATAAAGGGTATCATCCACCCACCATTTACTTCCCCCTCATAGTAAAAGAGGCCATGATGATTGAGCCTACTGAAACCGAAAGCCCTGAGACTCTGGATACCTTCATTGAGGTCATGAGGGACTTAGCCATACGAGCAGAGGAAGATCCTGAAAGCCTGAAACATGCGCCTAAGTCCACCTATGTGACGCGGTTGGATGAGGTCAAGGCCGCAAGGACACCTGTTCTGAGATGGAAAAAGTAACAGATTTATCGATGGAACGAGAAAAGAATGAATAGAATTTTAAATTTTTATTAAAAATATGTGAAAAATAATGAACTAAAAAGACTAAGCTGCGTCTATATACTAGAGGCAGCTTTTTCCATGCATTTTACCTGGAAAAGGTAAAAGCGAGTTAGAAAAGTTAAGAAAAACTTAAGAAAAACGTGGGATAGAATGTATGAAATCACGTGGACCAATATGATATATATGATATAAAGGAATAGGCGGTAAGTAATTCTTTAAAATTCATACTCATACAGGAGAGAGAAATGGTGCAACACGTAAAAATCATTACCACAGACATTAAAAATCCCTGGATTAACCTGGCTTTAGAAGAGCATTTCCTGACAAATCAACCCTCTGGGGAGGCCACATTGTTCCTCTGGCAGAATAAAGATACCGTGGTCATAGGAAGGAACCAAAATCCCTGGACCGAATGTAACCTGGCTGTAATGGAGGAGGATAATATTCGGCTTGCACGGAGGATTTCAGGAGGAGGAGCTGTTTTCCATGATAAGGGAAACCTAAATTTTTCCTTTATCGTCAATAGGGATATTTATGATGTTCGCCGCCAATGTGGAGTTATTATCAATGCATTGAAGAGCTTGGGCATTCATGCGGTCATGAGCGGGCGCAATGATATGACGGTGGATGAAAAGAAATTCTCCGGTAATGCTTTTTGCTTTAGGGGCCGTAACGCACTCCACCATGGAACCATTCTCATTGGTGCTGACAAAGAAAAGATGTCAAAATATCTTACGGTATCGGCAGACAAAATCAAGTCCAAAGGCGTAACGTCAGTTAAGAGTCGAGTGGTCAATCTCTGTGACCTTGACCCGGAATTAACGGTCGAAATTGTAAAGGAAGTTGTTAAAAAAGCCTTTATTGAGGAATACGGTTCAGAGGTTGAGTATCTCCATTATAGTGACAGGGCTAAAGCCATGTGGCCTACAGAACCCTCCTTCAGGGGTATTATCTCCCGTAATGGCTCCTGGGAATGGTGCTATGGTGAGACTCCCGAATTTGATATCTCCTTAAAGAACAGATTTTCCTGGGGAGGAATTGAGCTCTATTTTAAGCTTAATGAAGGAGTAATTCAAAAAGCGGAGATTTACTCGGATGCCCTTTGTGAAGAGCTGATTGGAGAACTGCCTGCCCTCTTCATCGGCCTGTCCCTGAACGGAAAGGAGCTGTCACAAAAACTTAATAATAGTAAAAACAACCTGCCAAACCTCGTCAAAGATGGTGATAGCAGGGATCTTGTACTGGGTGATTTGTCTTCTTGGCTCTCAGGAGAGCTTTAATAGAGAGTAGAAGGTATTCATATAAATTGATAGAATAGGCTTGCACATGTATAGCGAAGGGGAGATGATAAATCCTAATGTCCACTATTATAACACTTGATAATGTTTACCGTGGCTATCGAATGGGCCAGGAAAGGATTATGGCCCTCAATGGCGTTAGTATGACCATAGACGAAGGCGAGATCTGCTGCCTCCAGGGGCCGTCCGGTTCCGGAAAGTCAACCCTGCTCCATCTTATGGCGGGCCTTGATAAGCCGTCAAAAGGGTCTATTATTATAGGTAAAACCAGAATTGATACAATGAGCGAAAATCAGCTGGCGATTTTCAGGCAGCGCCACATCGGCTTTATATTCCAAAGCTATTATCTTATTCCCACGCTGACCGCCCTTGAAAATGTGGCTATGCCCCTGACCTTCTGCGGCATCCCTAGAGGAAAGCGGGTTAAGAAGGCAAAGGAGCTTTTAGAGGCGGTGGGGCTTAAGGACCGTATGAAGCACAAGCCGTCCGAGATGAGCGGAGGTCAACAACAGCGCGTGAGCATCGCTCGTGCCTTTTCCAACAATCCCAAGGTGGTCTTTGCCGACGAGCCCACCGGTAACCTCGATACGGTCACAACCTATGAAATGATGGAATTAATGACCTCCATGGCGAAAAGTTCTAATCAGACACTGGTCATTGTTACCCATAACCCGGAAATATCCGCTTATGCATCGCGCAATATCATGATCCGCGATGGAAAGATAGAAAAGATTGAGAATGGAAGGGATTTGCATGATGAAAAAATGGATGCTTAAAAGGACAGGAGCTTGGTTTGTTTTGGCTGTTTTTCTGTTTACCACCGTCTTATCGATGACAGGAATGGGGCTGGAGGTGCATGCGGCCACCGGCGATGATGGTGGTGGAGGAGAGGTAGATACTTCAATATTTAAGCCGAATCTCAAGGTTGCTTTAACAGGCTACAATGTGGTGGAAGCCGGAAAAGTAGATACGATACATATTGACATAACAAATACCAGCAAGACGGCGGATGCCAGAAATATTGTTTTTCTACCGCCTAATTACAGCAAGGAGTCACCCTTTATATCAAGCAAGATGACACCGGTTACGCCCATTGATAGAATTGCCAAGGGCGCGACCGTCAGTGCCACTATTTCTGTTGAGGTTGATAAATTTGCGGTTGAAGGGATCTATTCGTATACCTTTAATCTGCAATATGATAACTCTTGGAATACTGCGGGAAAGAATGATACCTATAAAGTTGATATTAAAGTCGCCAATTCTAAAAGAGATGCTGACTTGAAAATTAATATATCTGAGGGTAAAAGTGTGTCCGGCGTTTCGGGAGGTACTTTTGAACTCCCGTTGACCATTCGCAATGAAGGTTCTTTTTCAGCCAAGGATGTCAAGGTCTCGCTGCCAGAAGAGCCCAACAAGAACTTTATGATATCCTCCGGAAACGGACGCTATGATTTTTCAGCAATATACGGGAATGAAGCCTATGAAATGACCTATACCATTAAAGCGGCCTCTTCCTTGAAAAGTGGCAGCTATCCTCTCAAATTAAAGATAGAGTATTTAGATGAAAAGGGCGGAGCGATCAAAGAAACGACCCAGGAGGTCTGGATTCCCGTAGCCGGAACGGAAGCCGGGACGTCCGTGCTTGAAGTTCTTGAAATCAAGCCTTCGAAAACATCGGTGAAGCCGGGGGAAAGCTTTGATGTCACTGTCAAGGTAAAAAACAGCGGTGACTATGCCACCAAGCAGGTCAAGGTGTCGGCGGAGGTTGGAGCAGGCCTGATGCCTGTATCTCAGAACCTGTTCATCATTCCGAACCTTCAAAAGGGCGAGACCAAGACCATGGTCTTTAAGTACCAGCCCCAGCCCGATGCTGCCAGAGGCAGTGTTCCCATCACCATAAAGGTTGAGTCAGGGGAGGGCGAGGACAAAACCTCCATTGCCCAGGCAATCTCGGTATTTATCGATTCCACCTCGGACGGAAAGCCGGAGGCGGGAAAGAATGTCCCCAAGATTATTGTAAAAAGCTATTCTTCCGAGCCGACCCTGGTTAAGGCGGGGGAGAACTTTGTTCTTAATATGGAATTCCTTAATACCCACGCGTCAAAAACAGTGAAGAATATCAAGGGCAATTTTATAGTGCAAGAGGGTTCCGATAAAACAGGCAATGTGTTTTCCCCTGTGGATAGCAGCAATACCTTCTTTATCGATGAGATAGCTCCCAAGGGAACCACCGACTGGACGCTGACGCTCTATACCATTCCGGACGCCAAGTCCAAAACCTATACGGTAACGATCTCCTTTGAATACGAGGACAGCGAGGGAAATCCTTACAAGGGCGAAGAACTCATCGGGATTCCTGTATACCAGCCCTCAAGATTTGAGGTTTCTGAGTTCTCATTACCCCCCGAGACCTTTATGGGGCAGCCTGTCTTTATAGGCTTTGAAATGTATAATATGGGCAAAACCGATATTTACAATGTGAAGCTCAACGTGGAGGGCGATTTCGAGGCCCAGCCCAAGAGCAACTATTTCGGTAATTTTGAATCGGGCAGAACAGAATATTTTGAAATCAATCTCGTCCCAATGATGGTAGGTCAGGCTAACGGAAAGATTGTTTTCCAATATGAGAATGCCAGCGGTGAAAAGCAGGAGCTCGTAAAAGAGATCTCCATGAACGTTATGGAAATGCAGATGCCGCCAGAGGGTGAGATTCCGGTTGACGGCAAGCCGATGCCCGGAACAGAAGAGCCCCAGAACAAGGGCTTCTTTGGGAGCGTCTGGTTCTATGTAATCCTTGGAGTTGTTGTCGTCGGCGTGATCGTTGCTGTCGTTCTGGTGGTACGTAAGCGCAAAAAAAGCAAGGAGTCTGATTTCTGATGAAGCTTATTGACACGCTCCTTTTAAGCATTAAAAATCTCTGGCGGCACAAGCTTCGATCCTTTCTCACCATTCTTGGTGTTATGATTGGTACCTGTGCCATTGTCATCATGCTTTCCCTGGGTATTGCCATGAATCGTAATTTTATGGAGCAATTGAATCAGATGGGCAATATCATGCAGGTTCAGGTTTATAATTATAATCAAGGCGGGAAAACACCGGATGGTAAAGATATACCTGCCCTTGATGATAATATGATCGCTAAGTTTGAAAAGATAGAAGGGGTACAGGGTGCAACTCCGATCTTAAATATCAATGTTAAAATGATGGCTGGAAAGTATATCAGCCATGCTAATATCCTGGGTATAAAATCTGAGATGTTCCGACTGCTTGATATTCCCGTTAAATCAGGGCGGCCCTTGGAAGAAGGGGATACCAATCATATGGTTGTTGGCGGTTATGTAGCCCAGAATTTCTACAATCCTAAATCCTTCCGATGGGAACCGGCCCCGCCTGATTTTGATCTTACTAAGGAGAAGACCACCATCAGCTGGGATATGAATTACGGTGAAAAACCAAGACCCGGTATGGAGCAACCTAAGGTTAAAGTAAAGCCTGTCAAGGTAGAGGTTGTAGGCGTTACAGGTCAAAGCGGCTCAGAATATGACTGGTCCATCATCATGCCTTTTGAGACAGTCAAGCAGTATCAAAAGGAAATAGAAAAATATAATAAGCAAAACGGCGGCGGTTCCGGTGGCGGCGGTGTGTACTTCGGCGGAGGTATGATGATCGCCTCCCGAGGAGGCTCATCTACCCAAACCGGGTATAACCGTGTCATTGTCAAAGCTAAGAATATTGATGTCGTTGTAAGCATAATGGAAGAGATAAAGGAGATGGGCTATGAGTGCTATAGTCCAATCCAGATGCTTGAAGATATGAAGAAGCAGTCAGCGGGTCTTCGTCAGATTCTGCTGGGTATCGGTATCATGGCTTTTGTCATTGCGGCCATCAGTATTGCCAATACTATGTATATGTCCATTTATGAACGTACCCGGGAGATAGGCGTTATCAAGGTTATAGGAGCAAGGCTCCGGGATATACAGCGGCTCTTTATGCTGGAAGCCTGGTGGATCGGCGTATTCGGCGGATTGATGGGAGTAGCCTTAAGCTTTCTGCTCTCTTTTCTGCTCAACAAGTTCAATGTCAACTTAGGAAGTTCCGTGATCTGGACGCCTGAGGGGGAAAAGCAGCTGGGTTCATCCTATATTCCCCTTTGGCTGGCCCTAGCGGCTTTCATTTTCTCACCTATTGCGAGCCTTATTGCGGGTCTTCTGCCCTCACGAAGGGCTATGAAGCTCAGTGTAATGAAGGCATTAAGACAGGATTAGAAAATTGTTATTATGCAAATACATAAAGTTTCCATATGAAAATCCCTTTTTTAAAGATGGCGTTTTACATGCCATCTTTTTCTTTGGGTCGAGGCTTGTTGTGCGTTGCCGCAGGCACCGCAGCCTACGATGTAACCGGTTTTTACTTTATATTACATAATTTGCTGTAAGATAGGGAAGAGAGCATCGGCGGTTCTGGAAAAGCCTAGGTCGGTCAAATGTACGCCATCTACTGTTGCATCATCCATAGGAAGCAGATGGCCGTCAAAAAAGTATATATGGTTATCGCCCCGCTCCTGGCGGCCCAGAACCTCAATTCGCTGAAATTCGCACCATTGACTCTTTTTTTGCCTAAATGTCATATCCCAATTTTCACGGGGCTGGGAGGTTCCCGAAATCACCAGAACAGGAAGCTGCGGTGCGGTTGTGCGCACTGCGTCCAGGAATGCCGGCAAGTTTTGTTCCAGGAGGTTTGCCGGTCCAGCATTGTCTTCAATATCCACTGCTAAAAGCCGAAGTTCTGCAAGCGATGTAAAGATTGGCCCTAAAAAAGCATTAGCCATGCCATTGCCAGAGAATCCCCAGTTATATACTTCACAGTCGAGCAGCCGGCCTAAAATCGCCGGGTAAGACATACCCGGTCGGGACGCGCATCCTCCCTGTGTGACGGAGGTGCCGTAGAAGCCCACTGCTCCTTTTCGAGAAAAATCTGAACCTTTTCCAAGAGAAGCCCCCTCACAAAGCCCGATTTCAATTTTCTCGACACCGATATAAAGCGGGAAGTAAAGCAAGACCTCCCACGTTTGCTTTTTCGGCTGTGAGAAAACACAGCAGTCATAAGCCTGAGCTTGAATGGGATACTTTGTCACACCGGCAAAAAGCCAATCTTTTTGCCCCGGCTGACGAAGATAACAGTCATAGCCGCACTGTCCCGCAGTTGTCATGTGGCTCATATAAGCAGGCGCTTCCAGTTGCACCCGGACACGAATCTCCCGGCTGTCGGTACAAAAACGGAGAGCACCTCCTGCTGTGTGTCGCATCAGTTCCAGTAGCTGTGGTCGCTCTTGGGCCAACAAGGGTTCAATGAAATGAGGAAGCCGGTAAAAATTCTTATTTTCCTCATAAAACGGAAAACCGCATAAAGAAAAAGGTTTCTGATGAGGTGTATACCAGCGGATACCCGTTTCATTGGCGCTTATGTTGACGGCCATATTTTGATCCAGCTTTTCTATTTTCATCTCCTTGTCACCTTCTCGTTTAGATCATTACGAGCAAGCAGAGCTGCGCCGCTTGCGGCATCTGCCAGGGGCAAAACCGTTTCAAGCTCAGGAAGTTTATGGGCAAGCTCTTCTAAAAGCGCCTCACGAACTGCTTCATCCTTGAGCAAAACGCTGCCGGAGAGAGCAAGCTTCCCCTTAAGCAAATCCAATTTATGGGCAACCGGAATGACTAATGCAAATAATTCCGAAGCAGCCTTTTTACATATGGCTATGGCCGCGGCATCATGATGTGCAAGGGCTTTGGGTAAAAGAGACGAAAAACCGGCTATGACTTCCTTCCCTTGTCCAGTCCGGTATATATTTGCGATCAGCTCTTGTGTCGTTGTAATACCAAGCTTGTCAAATACCAGTTCGGTCAGGATGGTCGGTTGCAGCCTTCCGTCTTGGGCTCGCACCACAGCTCGCAGAATATCCCGGCCAATGGCGTATCCGCTGCCTTCGTCATCAATGAGGTGCCCCTGTCCGCCAGTGCGGGCTTCGCAGCCGGATTCATTGCGTCCGCAGCAGATCGATCCGGTACCTGCGATCAGAAGCATGCCTACGTAGCTACCTAGCGCACCTGCCAGTGCTGCCTGATGATCACCTACAATGAGAAGGGGAGCAGTGAATTTAGTGGATACAAAAGCTTTTCGCAAGGTTTCTTCCGCCTTCGGATTACTCATACCCGCTGCTCCGATGCAGGCTGCTGCTAAAAATGCGCCTTCAGCTTTTTGTCGGGTAGTGGATAAAAGGTCTGTCAGCGTTTCTAATATGTTTTGTTCCGACGTTCCATTGACATTGAGTGGGCCGGACTTAATCCTAAACATTTCATTGCCATCCATAGCTACCGCTATGAGCTCTGTCTTTGTACCTCCTCCGTCAATCCCAATAACATATTGCTTCATTACGATTCCTCATTTCATTGTAATACTGAGCTTTCCTTCACAGGGTTCGCCACATAGAATACGTTCCACAGATGTGAAAGCGAGTGGTGTATACTCGAAGGCCGCCAGCTTGTATACGCTCCTATCGACCATTTGAAGGTCATAGGGATTACGCAATGCCACGGCAATCACACAGCGCTGATTTTCACAAAGAGCATTTACCAGCGCCAACTGGCCTTGATTCAGATGGCCGTTATAGGTACCTACAACAACCGTCTGGCCAGGGTTTGTGCTGCCCAGTATCTCCAAAATATCTTTTTTCTCCGGATTCACAGGGGTGATATTAAACTGTCCGCCAAAGCACTTGGCCATATATTCAGGGAAGCTTTCGCTTTGGTCTAGGGAACTGGAGGCAAAGGTTGCACGGTATGCACGACAACCTGTAAAAAAAGTATTTTCATCCGGTCGGGGCATCATATCCTCGCGACCGATGCGTGTAATGCTTTTTTCACTGATGATACGTGCTGCTTCTTTGTGGTTGGGACTTCCTGCAAGATAGGTGCGCGGCTTCAAGGAAGCGTATTGCTTTTTTTTCTCCAGAATAATCTCCAGGCTTGCATCTAGGTCTTCTATCATAAAAATATTGTCTTCTACTGCTTGAGCGGCTTTTTCAAGTGCCTCTATGGCAAGGGAAGGCGAGTGAGAAATGCAGCCAAGATTCACCCCTGCGCACAGTGCCTTAACAAAGCCCTCTGAGGTTCCATAATATTCCTTTATGGCGTCCATTTCAAGGCAATCCGATACGATAATGCCCCTAAACCCTAATTTCTCACGCAAAAGCCCTTTCAAGATCACAGACGACATTGTAGCCGGCAATTTTCTTTTTTCGATTTGTGGAAAAAGAATATGAGCCGTCATCACACAGGGAACCTCTTCACGTATTGCAGCCTCAAAAGGCATCAACTCACAGGCCAATAAATCTTCTTCTGTCTTATCGACACACGGTAGACCCAGGTGACTATCCACAGATGTATTACCATGTCCCGGAAAATGTTTGACACATGCGCATACGCCGCCATCCCGCAGGCCACGCATCATTTCAAGGGCATAAGGCGTTGCGCCCTCAGGACGATCGCCATATGAACGTACTCCTATTACGGGATTTGCAGAATTTGTGTTCAGATCCATAGAGGGTGCCAAATTAAAATTGACACCCAAATCACACAATTCTTTGGCGGTGTAAAGGCCGGCTATATAGGCATTGTGCGGCAAACCTGTAGATGCAACTGCCATAGCTGAGGGAAAGTTAGTTGCGTCCTCGGGTACACGGGAGACAACGCCGCCTTCCTGATCCATGGCAATAAATGCCGGATGTCCGGTCGCGGCCTGTACCTCCTTCTGGAGCATCTCGCACAAACTTCGTACCTGGTTGATACTCTCCACATTATGAGAGAATAAAATGATATTTCCGGCTTTATATTTGCGTATCAGACGAAGTGCTTCTTCATCCGGAGCTTTACCGGGAAATCCGAACATAATCATCTGTCCAAGTTTTTCACGAATGGTCACAATGGTACCTCCTTATTCATATAAATGATACGCCTGCTTTTTTGCTGCAAAGGCTTCCGCATCTCGCTGATAGGACTCCAAAAGCACTTCCAGTGGAGTATGTGAAGTCAACTGCCCGTCACCTCCGAGCAATTCGATGTGAGGCCGTGTTGCAGGTGGGAGAGGCGTACACCATTCAAAATCTCCTGCCCAGCGGGATTGCACCTCATAAAGAAGCGAAAGCGCCGTACGCACGGGTTCTATACTAGGTACATCCATGATATGGATTTGCACACCGCCGCACATGGTTCCCTGGTATTTAGAAGCGGTGGGTGTAAAATACAGTGGACGAAAACGTACACTTGGTAAATTCTTTTTGTTCATAGCAGTAGCGAGCGCGGCCGGATCATTGATATAAGGGGCCCCGATAACTTCAAATGGCGCTGCCGTCCCGCGTCCTTCAGAAAGGTTTGTCCCCTCAAAAAGACAGGTGCCGCTGTATAAAAGAGCCGATTCAAACCTCGGAAGGTTGGGAGATGGCATTATCCAGGGAAGATGGGTATCGGTCCAGAGCATGCTGCGCTTCCAGCCGTCGCATGTGATAACATTAAGCTTTGCCCCCAGGGCGAGAGTTTCGTTGGCCATTGCAGCAAATTCTCCAACCGTAAGCCCATAACGCATACAAAGTGGATACCCGCCTACAAAGGACAAATAGTCCGGCTGTACGATGTTTCCCTCAACGATTGTGCCGCCAAGAGGATTTGGCCTATCCAGCACAATAAACGGTATTCCGGCTTCGGCGCAGCTCTCCATCGCATAAAGCATGGTATATAAATAGGTATAATATCGGCTGCCCACATCCTGGATATCATAAACGATGATATCCACATGAGACAGCATTTCCTTCGTCAAGCGCTTGGAACCCTTACGGTAAAGGCTGTAAACAGGAATGCCCGTAGCATTATCGACCGTATCCTCCACAAAAACACCGGCTCCGATATTTCCGCGTACACCGTGCTCGGGGGCAAAAAGAGCCGTTACACCATACCTTTCATGCATAAGATCGATGGTAGAGCAAAAGCTGCTGTCAAGCCCAGTGGGGTTTGTGATGAGACCGATACGCCTTCCCTTGAAAAGTAAATCATATTTATTACTTCGAGCCACTTGGTCGATTCCATAACGAGTCATGGTATACCTCCTACAGAGAAGTTACAATACGGTGGCTTTCATCAGGCACCATGAAGCATTCTGCACGGCTCTTACGCGCTTCGATACCACGAACGCGGCTGAGTGCATCATAATACTCAAAATAGGGGAAGCTTTTGCTTCCGGTCACGAACCAGTGGGTTTGAATAGCTTTGCGCCATAGTTCATAGCCGGCGGATGTGTCAAGGTAAACATATGGTTTAAAGTTGGTAGCATCCTCCCAGTTTTCCGCATAGTAAAGCGTGCGTGCAAAATGTGCGGGTAAATCTCGTACAAATCCGGATAGGCCAGCGAAAAAGCGGGCATCATCTACGATGCGGCGACAGACCATATGGTCCTTGTGCATGCTATGCTTATGATGGGTGATCAGAATATCAGGCTTTACACTACGAATCATATCACATACTTCAAACCGAACCTTGTCATCGTCTGGCAAAAGTCCATCAGAATAATCCAACACATAAGCTTCACCACCCAGCATACCGGCAAAAGCCTCCGCTTCCGCAACCTTTTGTTTGCGGTAATCCTCCACTGTACGTTCAGCAGGTACACCCTTCTCACCCGCTGTAAGTGCAAGCGTTACTATTTTTCCTCCCTGAACTGCACAGGTGGCCAAAAGTCCTCCCGCAGTCAGTTCCATATCTCCCACATGACCGCCGATGGCTAAAATCGTATGCTTCTCATTCATCATTATCCATTCCTTTCAGTTCTTTGCGCAGAATGGCAAAGCTTTTTACAGCAACGAAACCTGCACCTTCATAGATACGCCGGGCAGGATTATTCTCTCCTGTGAACAGGGACATGTATTGGGCACCTCTGTTTTTCTCATGTTCACAGAGGTTATAGAAAAGCTGTGTTCCAAACCCTTTTCCTTCCCACTCAGGCAAGACGCCAATTCCAGTAAAATAGCCCCGGCCTGTCTTTTCAGGATAGATGGGGCCGGCAAAGCCAACCACCATACCTTCACTTTCAGCAACAAGAAAAGGTATACCCTTTCTTACACTTTCTTCTATTTCTTTAATCCATATGGGATTATTAAGAGCGTGCAGCATTTCGGAAAGACCATGGCAACGGTGTTCGTCATACAGATCGACACGATAACCCTTTTCCAAAAGCGACTTTGCTTTTTCATGAATCCCCATCGGCATGGAAAACCGGGATAGATCAAGATACATGGCACATTCCCGCCCCCGTTCCAGATATCCGCAGGTAAGAAGCCTTTGGTACAGCACCGTATCTACCGCGACACCAGGTGCGTTGTTGTGCTGGTGATTGTTTGTATCTGGGATATACCAGGGTAGATGGATAGGATTGAAAAACAAGACATCGCTCACTGTTTTTCCAGCTGCTCGAAAACTATTCTCCAGGTGCGACAGTAAAAGGCGGGTGTGCTCTGGGGTGTCCGCCGGCTCATCCACCACAAGGCAGGTAAAATAGCCACGTTCCCCGCCTGCCGGCAGATCATCTCCCGTACAGCCGCAAACAAATCCTAAAACGCCGGCTTCTTCCAATACAAAGGTATGCTGTACAGAAAAATATTTATTTTGCAGAAACAGAGCAGAAAAACTTTCCGGTGTGTGCTCCACAAATCCATCCCGCACTGCGCGCCTGTTCCAGAGTGCGGTGACCACTGAAAGATCTTCCGCAGCAAAATTGCGTATCATATTATTCCTCCCTCATTTGGTAGCAAATTTCTCCATGTACTACCAAATTTATAGACCCCGATTATAGCATCTATCCAACATAAGCCCCACCGCAAGGGCGGCAGGGCTTATGAAAAACAGTTTTATTCATGGGATCACCCTTTGACAGCACCAATGGTAACGCCCTCAAGGAAATACTTTTGCAGACTGAAAAATAAAATAAACATAGGCAGTGCGGATAAGGTTGCACCCGCCATCATAGGAGCAAAATAGGTGGTGTTGGCAAATTTGAAATTTTTGAGCCCTACCTGAATGGTCTGCATGGCTTCCTGACTGGTTACAAGGAACGGCCAGAAAAAGGTGTTCCAGCTATTCATAAAGGTGAGTATTGCCATTACCGCAAGAACGGTTTTTGACAAGGGCATGATGATCTTTAAATAAATCTGCAATTGGTTGCAGCCTTCAATTTTAGCACATTCAATAATTTCAATAGGCAAGCTGGACATAAACTGCTTGCATAAAAAGACATTGTACGCGGTTACAAATGTCGGTGCAATCAGGGAAAGGTAGCTATTGTCCAATTTAAGCGTGTTTACGACCAACATGTAAAGCGGTACCTGCGTAACCTGATAAGGTATCATCATGGCGCATATTAGTGCAAAAAAGAGGAAATTTCTTCCCTTAAAATTGATTTTAGCAAATGCATATCCTGCAATTCCTGCAAACACGACGTTTCCAACGACGATGGCCGAAGAAACGATCAGGCTGTTTATCATCCAGCGTCCTGAATATTTACTGAAGTCAAAGAAAAACTTATAGGAATCAAAAGAGATTCTTTTCGGAAACAGGGAATAGGATGCTCCGCCAGCCTCTACAGGTGGGCCAAAGGAGGAAACTAGCATGTAGTAAATAGGAAACAGCGTTATGACGGCAAGGAAAACCAAAAACATAAATATCAGGCCGTTTCGTATATACAGCAACTTTTTATTATTAATGTGCTCAGAATATAAACCAGACATTGCAAATCTCCTCTCTTAGTATTCCACATCTCCGCTCATCAGGCGGAACTGTAGTGTAGAGATTCCGGCGATTATTACTGCCAGAATCATAGCTTGAGCACAGGCAAGACCGTAGTCAGAGTATTTGAATGCATTGTTGAAAATGAGCAGGCCGACCATGGTTGTGTTATTATTTGGCCCGCCGCCCGTCATCATATAGGCATTCATAAACACCTGGAACGAACCAATGATGCCCGTCACAAACAAAAAAAGCGTGGTAGGCTTGACCATGGGCAAGACAATGTAGTAGAGCTTCTGAAAAAACGTCCCGCCTTCTATATCTGCAGCCTCATAGAAACTGTTAGGCACACCCAGCAGGGCAGCAAGATAAATAATGATATTGGAGCCATGGCCTGCAAGCAGTGCCATGAGGACAAGACTAAACATTGCTGTTGAAGAGGAGCCAAGCCAGTTTTGGTTCTCAATACCGAACTGGCGCAGAATCGTATTAAAGAGTCCTGTTGGAAGGGGATCATATATCCACAGCCATACAACCGATAGAGCAACACCGGATGCGACGGTTGGGAGATAATACATCGACTTGAACAGGGACTGGAACTTCTTCGTAAATGGAAGTATCAATACCGCTACGCTAAAGGAAATCAAAAGACTGAGCGGTACGGTAAACAATGTATATATTGAGGTGTTTATAATTGATTTATAAAAAAGTTCGCTTTTAAAAGCGGTTTTATAGTTCTCAAGGCCCACAAAGAGGGAACCCAGAGGCTTGTATTTTTGAAAGCTTGTAAATAATGCGCTGATAACCGGATAGATAGTAAAAACTAAAAAGATAATCATTGCTACGGCAATAAAGGTATAGCCCCATATATCCTCGCTGGTGATACGCTTTTTGGAGATAGGACCGCTTTTGGACGTTTTAGATCTTCCCATTATAAACCTCCTTTGAAATGCCGGAATAAAATATTTGGGGTATCGAAGCTATCTAGGTTTTGCCGAATTAGCTAAGTAAATCCGGCAAATGCAACCCGCATTTATGGCGGGAAGCATTTGCCGCTTATGGGAAAAAGATATTCAAAACCAGGGTATTAGTCCTTAACTATTCCATCTTCTCCAAAGGCTTCGATGGCAGCTTTTTTAACTGTTTCATACATCTGGTCGGGTGTAATTTCGTTTGCCAACAGCGCTTGGAAATTGGGAACTATAACTTCGTCCATCAGTCGTGAGTGTTTAGCACCTAATTCTGCGGGAATGTCGGGGCGGGGTTCTGCCACTTGAGCGGTTAAAGACTGCATGGCAGCGGCATTCTCAGGGCTGCGCGGAACTTCATTTTGAATCTTGGCCATAGCATCACGGGCTGATTTGCTAAGTCCTGACAAATACAGCTCGTTGCAGGTATAAGCAGCAACGTCACCGGCGGACATAAAGTATAGTGCCTTCATCATATTAGCCAGGTGCTCGGCAGAGGGCTCTGCTTTACCGCGGAACAAGGAATAGCCTCCGGCTGCGCCTTGTGCGGCCTGCTTCTCACCAAAGAAGGTAGGAACGGGCAGCACAATATACTCTGCTTCTTTACTGTTTTCAACAGCACTTCCGTCCTTGGCCTGGATCTTTTTGTTGTTTGCCAGGGCAAGACTCTCAAAGTTAGCAAGACCTTTACCAAAGATCATGGTCTGGGCGGTTAGGAACATATTCCAGCGTTTGCCGGCATCTACACTGCCCATTTCCTTGGGGGTGGAGCCATCATCTATTATCTCACGAATGCTGGCCAACAGGTCACGGAAATTCTTACTTGTAAAGGCATATTTTAAATCCTTGTTAAAGGCAGCAGGCATACCTGCATTTTTGGAAAGGATATTAAGATAGTCGGCAGCGGTAACGCCTGCACAGGCAAAGATAAAACCATAACGGTCTGCTTTGGTGCCTGCTTTGATAGCGCTTCGGAATTCATCATAGGTCCATCCGTTTTTCTGGATGGTTTTCCAGTCGATTCCTGCTTCTTCAAGCATAGCCTTGTTGCCGCCTAAAGCCTGAACAGATATATAGGTTGGCAGTCCGTACAAGCCATTCCCGTTCCGGTAGAAATTAACAGCATTTTCATCAAAGTCTGCCAATTGCTCGGGAGAAATGATATTGGTAATATCAAGAAGCAGACCGGTGTCGATATATTTCGCCACATTGTCATGCTCGACGAAAGCGATATCAGGGGGAGTACCTGCATTGAGCTGTACATTCATCTTATCTTTGTAGTCTTCCCAGCTTGCCGTTTCAAATTTAAGCGTAAGATTGGAATACATGGCAGTAAAATCAGCGGACCATTTTTCCAACTGCTTTTGATATGTGGCGGAAACAGGGGGCAGCAGCAGGGAGATGGTATCCGGTGCTGCCGGAGCAGGGGTTCCTGGTGTGGCCGTGGCGTCGGTTGCCGACGGCGACGGTGTTGATGCAGGTTCACTGCCGCATGCGCTGAGCATGCTGACTGTCATTACGAGAACAAGAATGAGCGAAAGAAATTTTTTCATGTTTTTTCCTCCTTGCTATATTTTCCATAATATTGCCTTAAGGCAACTTCAGGACGTTTTTAAGGCCTTCGCTTCGATGGCCCGGCGGAGCATACCGCCATTTTCATTCAGAACAAGCTGCGCGCTATGGGCATCAAGACCTGTTTTAAGCATCATAATGGCTAGCTTTGTATTGTTTCCCGCTTCTTTAAGCACACTGGAAGCAACTTTTTCCGAAACACCGCACACCCGTTGGATGATCCTATGAGCACGAGCCAACAGTTTATTATTGCTTGGACGTAAATCTACCATTAGGTTTCCATAGACCTTACCCAGCTTGATCATGGTGCAGGTCGTCAGCATGTTGAGCACAAGTTTTTGTGCGGTACCGCTTTTTAAGCGGGTAGAACCAGTAATGACCTCCGGTCCGACAAGAGGGGCGATGCAAACATCGCAAAGACGGGAAAGCTTTGAATCAACGTTTGTTACGACGCCGATAGTGGCTGCTCCTAGTTTTTTTGCTGTTTCGATAGCGGCCAGCACAAAAGGGGCGCCACCGCTTGCAGTGATGCCAATGACCACGTCACCCTTCCGAACACCGGCTTCCATCACAATTTCAACTCCCTGGTTTTGGCTGTCTTCACAGCCTTCTACGGCTGTACGCAAAGCGGTATCACCACCGGCAATATAGGCTTGTACAAGTTCCGGGTCTGTGTTGAAAGTAGGAGGGCATTCACTTGCATCTAAAATGCCGAGGCGACCCGAAGTCCCCGCACCCAAATAAAACATACGGCCTCCATCTGCAAGTGCGGCATATATTAAATCCACTGCCTCTGCAATATGGTCTATCTCTTTTCCAACGGCCAACGGAACCTTCATATCCTCGCGATTCATTAGGGTAATCATTTCTTTTGTGGAATAAAGATCAATATCAGTTGTTTCTGGATTAACCGTTTCCGTTAACAGGCCGGCAAAATAATCAATCAACGAAATTCCTCCCAATTGATGTAATTCTTGATGTATTGAGCAATTCTATGCTGAGCCAATCTAAACGATAGTCTAGTATTCAGAATAGCGACTCAATCGAAATAAGTCAATAACTTTTTGAATAAAATTTTATATTGTATTTATATTTCAAATTTTTATTTCATAAAATTACCTCTAAAATGTTTCGAAGATTACATGAAACGATTAAATAAATTTTTATTTCAATAAGATGTATTTGTGTTGCAATATAATTTCATGTATGGTAACTTAAAAAGACATAATCAGATCACAGAAAGGCAGGGAAATTATGATAGCTGTTTCTTCCCTTTCTCAAAAACAGAAGATTGGTCAACTCATATTCTTTGGGTTTGATGGGCCACATATGTGTGAACATGCACGCCGGGCCATCCGAGAACAGCATATTGGCAATGTGATTCTGTTCACACGGAATTTTACAGGACCGCAGCAGCTTTTTTCATTGGTCCAGGAATTACAGCGTGAAGCGCTGGAAGCAAACGGAGTGCCGCTTTTTATTGCGGCCGATCAGGAGGGCGGGCAGGTTACACGCTTTAACCGCGGGTTGACCTGGTTTTGTGGTGAAATGGCAACCAGGGCGGCAGGAACGCCTGATCTTGCGGAAAAGGTTGGTGAAGGGATCGGTGCAGAAATGGCGCGGATGGGAGTCAATTTTAATCTTGCACCAGTGGTTGATCTGGCCAATAATCCTAACAGCCCTCATATTGGTTCACGCAGCTTTAGCGATGAACCTGAAGCGGCAGTACGGTATGCCGATGCCTTTATCAAGGGAGCACAAAAGCATGTGATTGCGACCGCAAAGCATTTTCCAAGTATCGGTGGAAGCCGGGTGGATTTGCATTTGGCCTTGAGCCGCAACACGCGGACACGGGACCAGCTTGAACAAAATGAACTCGCACCGGTTGCAGCCCTTGCAAGGGGTGGAGTAAGGTGTATAATGACCAGCCATGAGATTTATACGGCATTGGACAAAGAACCCGGAACACTTTCGCCGTATATTCTACAGGATATTCTGAGGGATGCCTATGGATACCGGGGTCTCGTCATTAGCGATTGTATGGAAATGAAAGCGCTGGATGATTACTGCGGTACGCCTGAGGGCTGCGTACGAGCTGTTCTTGCGGGTGTCGACCTGCTGCTGGTATGTCATACCGAGGCGGTTCAGAATGCTTCAGCAGCAGCCTTGATTGCTGCCGTGGAAAGCGGACGATTGTCGGAAAAAAGGCTGGACGAGTCTGTAGAGCGAATTCTACGTGAAAAACAGAGCATGGAAGTTTCTGCTTTTTTAAATAGTAAATGCCCCGACGTGCATAACGAAACGCTTTTTTCTTTGAACCGATCCTTAGCGGCAAACATTACTGAAAATGCGCTTACGGTATCTGGACAAACAGACTTTTTTACACTCGGGGAAAAAGAGCAGTTTCTCTTTCTTGCCCCTCCACCCAACGCACTTACACAGTTAGATGAAAAGGATGGCGCTTTTTCTCTTACAGGCGTTATGAAAACCGCTTATCCTCAGGCTATGTGCGTAGAATACCCTCTCGGACCCGATGGAACCCTGCTAGACAGGCTGGATGCTCTCATGTCCGGGGATTTCAGCCGTATCTTTGTTTGCACCTACAATGCGCATTTGGATCAGGGGCAGCAGGAATTGCTTCATCGAGCCTTCAGAATCGGCAAAACAGTGGGTGTCATTATGCTTCGTAATCCCTTTGACTTGTCTTTCTGTGACGGAGCAACCGCCACTTTGTTGACATACGAATATACACCGACATCGGTCAATGCACTGCTTCGTCTATTTAAAGGAGAAATCACACCCCGGGGAAAGCTACCAATCCCCATAAGAACAGGAGGTTATTAAATGGCAGAAAAAATGCTTGCCTATCTCAAATCACAACCGGCCGTATGGCGCACTATTTGCGATCAACAATCGGAGATTACGTCGTACTGTGTGGAATTGCTTGCGCGTAAGATGCCCAAACGAATTGCAATGGTAAGCTCGGGTAGCTCAAATTATGCGGCCCGAATAGCAACTTATCTTCTTCGCCGGGTTTTTACGGATATTCAATGGATAACAACGGTTCCCACTCGTTTGGAGGAACTTGGAGATAATCTTTCTGAAACAACCGTTTTTGCCATTTCTCAATCGGGAAAAAGTACATCTACCCAGCGTGCAATCCAGATTTTGCGCACTCATGGCGCATCAGTGATAAGCGTAACATCAGATGAAAATTCCCCCATAGCACAAGAGGGGGACGCGCATGTTCACATACGCTGTGGTGAAGAGACAGTAGGGCCAAAAACAAAAGGAATGACCGCTACTGTGTTGACGCTGTATCTGTTGGGTATGGCACTTGCAAAAACATCGGGGAATTGGTCTTTCGATTGGCTCCCATTACTGAGTTCAGCCTTTGAGGCTGCACCGGAAAATATTCAGCGCAGCTTGGATTATGCAGCTAAAACAGCGCCGCTACTTGCAAAAGCGCCATGTCTGACGTTGATTGCCGACGGTGTCGGACTGCCTATTGCAGAGGAAGGCGCGCTCAAGCTTCTGGAAACGCTATATGTTCCGGCCGCTGCATGGGAGTTTGAGGAATACCTCCATGGCATCAACAACATTATTGCACCGGGAGCATACCATATCTTTCTTTTGCAGAATAACGAAAACTTAGAGCGTATGGAAAAGCTGATTGAATACTGCGATGCACGGGGTTGCGAGGTTTTCGTCATTAATTGCTCAGGCCGGGAGGTCCACTTTAGGAATACAATCACACTTGTCTGCTCCGGGCAGCCGGAAACCCTTACATATGAAGCAATGATTCCGTATCAGGTACTTAGCGCTGTGGTATCTGAAGAAAAGAATATCCAGTGCGACAAGCCAAAATTTCCGGATTTTTATGCCGCATTGGGCACAAAGACAGATGCAAAAAGGGGAGAGTAGCAATGAAATATCGGGCAGCCATGGACCTGGGTGGTACACATTGCCGCTTTTACCTAGAGGATGTGGAGGGTGTATGCTTAGGTGAGTTTTCAGGCACCGGCTGCACCCTTAACCTTGACGGACCTGTGCGTACCAAAGAAATACTTGGGGCTACTATTTTACCGGCTCTTGCCGCATGTAGCCTTAATCCAGAGGATTGCTGCGGATTAGTCGGTGCCGCAAGCGGTGTAGATACGCCTGCACTGGAATGTGAATATCGGCAGATTCTATCCGAGTTTGGTTTTCCCCATAAGAATATTCTCATTTATAACGACTGTGCGATTTTTCTGGCCCTTTGCGAAACGCCAACTCTTTTGATTGCCAGCGGCACGGGCTCCATTCTTTGGGCCCGTGACGAAAAAGGAGACTTCCACCGTTACGGGGGATGGGGGCATCTTACAAGTGATGAGGGCAGCGCATTTTCCTTAGCGCTTAAAGCCTTATCAACCGTCACCCGGCATCTTGACGGAGATGGACAAGCACCTGTACTGGCACAATTAGTAGCGGAACAATCCGGGCTGCGCACCCAGAATGATATCACAAAATTTTGCTATCAGAATATTCTTGAAAAAAGTAAAATAGCAGCTTTTGCACCCCTCGTCTTTCAGGCGGCTGAGCGCGGTGAGGCCGAAGCCTTATATCTTTTAAAAGAAGCTGCACAGGCACTTTTGCATGGTGCCTTGGTGCTTTCTAAACTTACCTGCGCTTTTCCGAGCATTTTTTTGTGGGGAAGTCTCCTTCTGAAATCGGACCTCCTTTCAAACCTAATAAAGGAATTGTTGGTAACACACTTTCCTGGAGCTGTGGTGAAAGCACCGGATGATACCGCGCTTTGCACAGCAATACGGCTGGCTCGTCAAATAAAACCTTGAGGGCATTCTATTAGCGTTCATAGGGTAATTTTATGACCTATGCCTTATTGGATAGGCAGGTAGCCATTGCTACCTGCCTTAATACTATCGATGGGGTCTTTTGCAATTTTCGTATCTTCAGATGGTCATAAAATCTTAAGAAAGAATTGTTAAAATAATATTACATCTATCCAGATCATTGATTTTTGAGATAAATTGGTATATTATACTATAGTCTAATCATTCATTCTATCGGAAGGAGGTCGCGAAATGATTAATAACCAGATACTTATCACCAGTGGATTCAGATTTAATAATGGGTTTGGCATTGTCGCGGCCGCCGGAAGCCTCTTTTATGGCCGTTCACACGGCATCGGCATTACCAATTAACAGTTTTTTCTAACCCAATAATTTATGTCTGAGTCATGCTATAACGAGAATCTAGGCGTTCCCCGCCTCGAGTTTCACTGACTCGGTACCGGTTCGAAATCTTTGATTTCGGTAACCGGTGATGTCAGTATAATTAACGCTTGACTTGTATTTTGGCGTCTCAAAGAAGAAAAAATGATTCATTTTTATTGAATTGACGCCGTTGCCTTACGTTTTCACGCTTACTTAGCATAAGGAGGAATAGAGATATGAAGAAATTCAAGCTTTTGATGCAATTTCTGCGCGGTAGCGGAAGGACCTATATCCTTGCCATTGTGTCAGTTTTGCTCATGACAGTTTTAGCCGCAACAGTGCCGCTTATCATCAAAATGACCATCGATTCAATCATCGGAGATGAGCCCCTTAATCTGCCTGCATCGATGGGTAAACTTTTGGACCAGTGGGGTGGTCTTGAGGCTATCCGAAGCAATTTGTGGATTATTCTTGTGGCATTAGTTACCATAACATTGTTTCAGGGTACCTTTATGTATTTCAAAGGAAAGCTTTCTGCAGTGGCAGCCCAGAGCTCATCAAAGCGTATGAGGGAAAAAATCTATGATCATCTGCAGCACCTTCCTTTTGATTATCATGTAAAGGCTCAGACCGGTGATATCGTTCAACGGTGTACCTCGGACATAGAAACCATACAGAACTTTATTGCAGGCCAATCGGTCGATGCCATTCAAATTATTATGCAAGTCATAGTAGTGATTAGCATCATGATTTCCATGAGCTTTGAATATACATTGGTCGCCATTGTACTCATTCCGATTGTCTTTATCATCACCTTCCGCTTTTTTGTCAATATGATGAAGATATTCCTTCAAACCGATGAGGCAGAAGGTATTATGTCGGCCGCACTTCAGGAAAACCTGACAGGTGTTCGTGTGGTTAAAGCCTTTGGAGCACAAAAATTTGAAATGGAGAAGTTCGAAGAAAAAAACCATATCTTCAAAGAACTTAATCTTAAAATTGTCCGCATTATGGCTGACTTTTGGGGCGGAACCGACTTGATTTGTATGCTTCAGCACGGCCTTGTACTTATTATAGGAACTTATTGGGCTGTAAAGGGTAACTTGACCATCGGCACTATCATTGCATTCTCAACTTATACCGGCATGCTGGTATGGCCTTTACGCGGCCTTGGTCAGATGATGGGTTTTATGGGTCAGGCTTTTGTGTCGTTGGGTCGTATCAAGGAAATTTTTGATGCCAAACCTGAGGACTATCAGCAAGGTATCAACGATAATCCTATCAGGGGAGAGATTGAATTTAAGGATGTGCATTTTGAATATGAAAAGGGAAAGCCCGTCCTGGAGGGTGCTGATTTTAAGATTGAGAGAGGGCAGACTGTTGCCATCTTAGGTGCGACTGGTTCTGGAAAGAGCTCATTGGTACATCTCCTTTTAAGGCTCTATGACTATCAAAAAGGTCATATTACCATTGATGGTGTAGAGCTCTCGAAAATCAGCAGGGAATGGATCAGAAAGAATATAGGAATTGTTCTGCAGGAACCTTTCCTGTTTTCAAAGACTATTTTTGAAAATATTAAAATCGGAGATTACAATGTAAGCGAGCATGACATCCATAATGCTGCTCAAACAGCCTCCGTCCATGATGCTGTTATGGAATTCGAAAAGGGTTATGACACCATGGTTGGGGAAAGAGGCGTCACGTTATCAGGCGGCCAAAGGCAGAGACTTGCCATTGCCAGAACGGTGGCCAAGGATGTTCCAATTCTCATTTTCGACGATTCCTTAAGTGCGGTGGATACCGAAACCGATGCCCAGATCCGTCAGGCTCTGAGAGATAGACGAAAGGACACTACTACCATTATCATCTCTCACCGCATCACGACCTTGGCAGAAGCGGATATCATCTTGGTTCTTGATAAGGGGCGGATTGTGGAGAAAGGGAGCCACGACGAGCTTATCGCCACAAATGGACTATACAAGAGAATCTGGGAGATTCAGAGTGCCATGGGTGACGATTTGATGGAGGATGCAGGATAAGGTTATGAAGCCGCTAAAACGTTAAAAGATTTAAACAAAATTATAAAAATCCTTAGAGAAAGGATGATTCCTTCATGCATTACGAAGAACAGGAATACAGCAAGCGCATTGACTTTAAAACAATCAAAAGACTGGCTGTATTCGCTAAGCCCTATAAAAAAAGCATTGTTATACTCATTGTCCAGATGATATTCCTGGCTCTGGTGGACGCCGTATTCCCGAAGCTCAGTCAATTTGCCATTGATCATTTTGCTGTAAACAAAACCCTTGATGGCTTTTGGATATATTGCTTTGTAGCAGTAGGACTTGCGGTATTTCAAGCCTTAAATGTCCGATTGATGATAAAGAATGCGGGGAACATCGAGCACAGCATCCCCTATGATATTCGAAAGGCAGCATTCCAGAAGCTTCAGGAGCTTTCAATCGCTTATTATGACAGAACTCCTGTTGGCTGGCTCATGGCAAGGCTTACCTCCGATGTAAAAAGACTTGGGGTAACCCTGTCATGGCATGTGGTGGACTTTTTCTGGTCCATCTTCCTGGTTGTGATCATGACTCTGTTTATGCTTTTCAGCAATGTGGGGTATGCGCTTCTGGTATTGTGTGTGGTACCTCCCCTGGTGGTTATCAGCATGATCTTTCAAAAGAAGATTCTCCATAATTTCCGAAAGACCCGAAAGTACAATTCTCAAATTACTGCGGCCTTCAATGAAGGCATTACAGGTGCAAAGACTATTAAATCTTTAAGCGTTGAGGACCATATGCTGCAGGAATTTGAGAAAGTCACTTCGGAGATGAAGAACTTCTCCATCCGTGCAGCCACCATTTCTTCTGTTTATACGCCCATTATTCTGTTTCTGGGCAGTATTGCAACGGGTCTGGTTCTATGGAAGGGTGGCCACGAGGTTGGAACAGGCGTGGTTAGCTATGGTACATTGGTAGTGTTCACTTCCTACGCCGTTCAGTTCTTCGAGCCAATCAAGCAGTTTGCCAGGGTTTTTACCGAGCTTCAGTATACCCAGGCCTCAGCCGAGAGGGTGGTTACCCTTTTGGAGACTGAGAACGAAATTAAGGACAGCGAGCTTGTTACAGAGAAATTTGGAAATATGCTGGAGTCCAACCGTGAAGCCTGGCCGGAGTTTAAAGGGAATATTGAATTTAAGGATGTGACCTTCCGTTACAAGGAGGGAGGTAATATTCTTGAGCACTTCAATCTGACCATAAAAGCAGGCGAGAAGATCGCTCTGGTGGGTGAAACAGGTTCCGGTAAAACCACTATAGTTAATTTGGCCTGTCGTTTTTATGAGCCTACAGAGGGAGAGATTCTCATGGACGGGGTGGATTACAGAGAAAGGCCTCTTCTTTGGATGTATTCCAATATCGGGTATGTCCTTCAGGAGCCTCACCTCTTTAGCGGAACGGTTAGGGAGAACATTGCCTATGGCAGACAGGATGCGACCCAGGAGGATATTGAAGAAGCTGCTAAAATCGTCAATGCCCATGACTTTATCCTCAAGCTTGAGAATGGCTATGACAGTGAGGTAGGAGAGCGGGGAAGCCGGCTCTCTACAGGCCAGAAACAGCTGGTTTCCTTTGCCCGGGCGATTCTTTCCGATCCCAGAATGTTTGTGCTTGACGAGGCGACATCATCAGTGGACACAGAGACAGAACATCTGATCCAGGACGCCTTAAACAAGGCTTTAGAGGGCAGAACCAGCTTCATTATCGCCCACAGACTCTCTACCATCCGTTCTGCTGATCGTATTCTGGTTATCGACAAGGGGAGAATTATCGAAGAGGGAACCCATAAGCAGCTTATACGCAAGAAAGGCTACTATTACAGACTTTACACCAACCAGCTCATTGAGGAGCAAGAAAAAGAAGCATTTGCACAGTAAAAACTAAAACGAAAGCATCCTGGGTACACCAACCCGGGATGTTTTTTGTTTACAAGCACCTCTATCTGGAATGCTTCCTAGATTCCATGAGATTTCTTTCAGCTTGTTGATAGACAAAATCAAAATCCGTATCTATACCGGCGAATGAGGAGCCCCAGCTAAGTTTGACTGTATAGTCTTTAATTTGACATTTATTCATCTCATTAAACCCATGAATGAAACGCTTTTCTATTGTCTTAATGGGATCATTCTGAATATTCTTTACCAGAATCACATACCTCTCACAGCTCTGATGGGACAGAAAATCGTCATCGCGAATGGATGAAGAAAGGACATTCGAAACACTGGTAATCACATGCTCGCCTTCATTGAATCCAAACCTGGAATTAATGTCGGTTAAGTTATCAATCTCGACTATAATGAGGATATATTCACCATTGCTGATTTTCCGGTTCTGGAGCATGTTGGCTGCAAGATAGCGTATATTGCTGAGTTTATCCAAATGATCCTTTACCATTAGTTCATTAAGACGTTTATTGGATTTCATAAGACTTTCGTGGGCATCAGCCAGCTTTTTCTCTGCCAGAGTGCGTTCTTCATGAAAGTACAGATATCCCAGGTAATGACAGAGCTCGTGACCTAAATCATCAATTAAAACTGACGGAGCACACGCTGATATAATAAGAAATCCAAATTGGAGTTTGCCGAAGTAAAGGGGCTTTACAAGTACAGGCTCCGAATTTCTATCCAGGATATGCTCCGGTAATAAATTGACCGCCGGAAAAACCTTGGGATGGTGAATACGATGCTCTTTGAAATAACCATAATAAAGAGTAGCTTTCAGATGCTGTTCAGTTGCCGTATCATCAAATGGCAATGGTTTGGTATAGCGAACAATATAGCATTGAAGAATACTATGCTCCTCAAGATAATGGGTCAGCTCTGTAAAGAGATCCGCTGTGGCGAGGGATTGTAGGCGTCCGTTGAGATGATGGGCGCTTAGGTGAGGAAAAATTAATTTGTTCCGATTAAAGAGCTTAAGTTCGCAACCTCGGGACTGCCTGACGCGTATCTCCGGCTCTATGGGACAGACTTGAATATTCTTGCGGCCAAAAATAAGCTCAAACAGAAGGGATACCGCTTTTTCAGACATTAATTCAAAGCGTAGGTTTACGGTTGTAAGAGTCGGGGAAGAAAGGGCAGTAAGGTCTGACCCGTCAAAGCCTGAGACAGCAACATCCTCCGGAATGCGTAGTCCGTTCTCTGAAAAGCAGTGCTCTACGGCGAAGGCCATCTCATCACTGGCACAAACCACGGCATCGATAGACTGATCCTTGACATAAGGTATCAGCCTTTTTGCAAAGCTGTATCCCGACATAAACCCGTAGGTTCCCTCAAAAATAAGATTTGGAGGGACATACAAACCGTTTCTGCTTATCACTTGTAAAAAGGCATCCCGGCGTACGATAGCTTCAGGGTGGGACGGAGGGCCGCCTATAAAAGCAAATTTGTTATAAGAATGTGAGATTAAACGGGACATCATTTTCTCAATGCCCACTGCATTCTCAGGAATAACGGAAGAAATACCTTCTAAAGCCAGACCTATGGAAACAACAGGCACATCAATCTTTGAGGCGAAATGCTCTATTAAGTCCTTGCCGCCATGGTAGATCAAGGTGCTTGACAAGATAATAAGCCCATCCAGCCGTTCACGGCGGATGAGCCTAAAGAGCGTATTGCACATATAATCATTAGAGGTGTTATTTTCAAGACTGCGCCCTTCAAATATTACCAAACGGGCATGACGTTTCTCAATTTCTTGAGCAATGCAATTTAAAGCGCTTGAACAGTAGCTGCTGCTAAAAACACCCAGGATTAAGCCAATCCTCATAAACACACCCTTAAACCATTAAAGACCAAGCCTTTTTATCCCTGTACAATCATTTTACCACCTGAATATAAAAAGTAAAATATTAATGTAAAAAGCAAGAAAGCATCAGACAAGGGGGCAGAGCACATTTATGTTGACGGAATTCATAAAAATGCTATAATTGATTTGACTGCTAGAAGTCTTTTATAATGACTTTTGCAGCGAATCTTAATTAACTGTTTATCTCTATTAGGTGAGGCTCCTATACGGACAAACGCTGCTGCCCGGAAACGTCGAGAGACGCCAATGGGTGAACAGACATTGCCGGATTAAGGTTTTGTTTAATGTAGCTGGTGAATACCTAAGTCGTATAGTGCCAAAGCTCAATGACGGGAGTGTGATCATTATGGATAATAGTGATGAATGTCCGCTCCGGCGGACTTTTTTTTAGGCCATTTCATCCGGAGTGAAATTGGTATCCTTAAAGGATAAGCTTTTTAAGCTTATCGACATTGCCCTTTTCGGGGCATATTCTGTGAGAGGTGATTTTATTAGAAAGTAGGTGATTTCCATGCTGGAAATCTATAAGACGCAAGAAAACGGCAACGAGCTTCTGAGTCTCGATTTCATAGAAAAAGGCTGCTGGATCAATCTTGTAGCCCCCACTGAAGAAGAGCTGGAGTTGGTCATAAAAAATATTGGGCTTGAACAAAGCTTTTTAAGAGATCCTTTAGACGATGAGGAAAAGCCACGTATTGATATCGATGACGATCAGACTTTGATAATTGTGGACGTTCCCTACGTTTTTGAGGATGAACAGTCAATTAAGTTTGAAACAGTGCCTTTAGGTTTGCTTCTGGTTCACGATGACTATATTATAACAATAAGCAGCAAGCAGGCATCGGTTCTTGAACGCTTTAGAAATGGTCAGATAAGGGATCTTTACACCTATAAAAAAACACGATTTATCCTGCAAATCTTGCATCATATTGCCAAGGACTTTTTGAAGTATTTGAAGCACATTGATAAGAAAACAGAGTTTTTGGAAAAGTCACTCCATAAGTCCATGCGAAATAGGGATCTCTATAAATTGTTGGAACTGGGTAAGAGCTTAGTTTACTTTACCACCTCTCTAAAATCAAACGAGACCGTCCTGGAAAGACTTTTAAGGGGTAAGGTCATTAAGCTCTATGAAGAGGATCAGGATCTTCTTGAGGATACCATTATCGAGAACAAACAGGCTATTGAGATGTCCACCATTTATAGCTCCATTTTGAGTACCTCTACGGAAACCTTTGCCTCAGTTATTTCCAATAACTTAAACAGCGTCATGAAATTCCTGGCCTCCATGACCATCGTTATGGCTATTCCAACAATGGTTTTTAGCTACTATGGTCAAAACTTTCCCATACCGTTTCAGGAAAACCCCTTTATGTGGGTGTATGTGCTATTCGGTTCGATAGTACTCTCGCTGGTTGTTGCGTTCCTTCTTTACAGGCGGGATATGTTCTAGATACAAGAAGCCCTGTTGGAACGATTTAGAAACAAATTAAGTGTTGATTTTTTTCCCGGTTTGTATTATCATATGTAATGCACCTTTTGATTAAGGTGCCGTATGCGCCCATAGCTCAACTGGATAGAGCGTCTGGCTACGGACCAGAAGGTTGTGGATTCGATCTCTGCTGGGCGCGCCAAAGGGAAAACCCTGAAAGTAAAAAGCTTTCAGGGTTTTTTCTTGTCCGAAATTGGATGTCTTCAATCTTTTTTTGATGTCAAGGCAGAGTTTTCTGTCTTAAATGAATAGAAAAAAGCGCCTAAGAAAAGGATTTGTTTTTGGAAACAAACGATATATTCTCACTGGAAAGCTTTTCAATGAGGATGGGGAAGCCTTCACAGCCATCCGACACTTTAATCTTCTTTTTATTACCCACATAAAGTACAATATGATCCTCTTTAGCATGAGCCTTTGTTATATCTCTGAACCAAAAATCCTTTTTGCTTCCAAAGGCTGGCCGAAACTGGAGCGTACTAAACTCAACAACCATTCTCCATCGTCTATAATAATATATAAAGAAAAGGCATGAAACAAAGGCCAGAGACATTAACAGGTAGACAATGCCATTCGTCGTCACCTTCTGCCAGAAGGTCATGTAAGCAAAGCTTCCTCCGATGAAGATGACACCATATAAGCCGATCCAAAAAGTCGATTTGGGCTGTTTGACGACAAACCAGTTTTTGTTTTTTGTTGCTTCCATCTTTCCCAAACCATGCAGTCGGTCAACCAATAACTCAAAGCCAAGTGCGTTCCTTTCTATGGTAAAAGATTTTTTATCTTCAATGTAAATGATAATCTCCTCATCATTTTGCCTGACCAGTGATATTTCGTTGAAGCTTGTTTGCAACACCTTTTTGAAGGGACGGTACACTGTGATCTTATTCTCGCTAATATCAATTCTCCAGGCTAAATAATAAAAGATAAGGACTATTCCCAATAAGAAAAATAACCCGGGAACAACGATGGCTGCTAATTCGGGGTCTTTGTCCGGAAAGTACACGGACAGAGCTAAAGGTACAGCAAAGGTAAGGGAAGTTATAATACCTACCACAAGGGCAGCTTTTGACAGACGCATCGTGTAATGATATTCGTCCAACTTAGCGTAAAAACGCTTGATCTGGCTGCGAAGTGATATTATGATGAAAAGCCCGATGATCATGGATATTCCTATTGTCAGACCGGTTCGGATAATCAAATACTTTACTGTTTCCATCGAAGGTTCCCTTAAAAATGATGATTTGCTTCAATTACTAATACCCAAGAAAATGATTCAAAAAACAAAAAAGAAGGACCTCAGAATGCAGAAATTTGTTTCATTAATATTTCAATCAAAATAAAAAATATGTAGAATTTTGTCGAATGGTAGTGGTATAATTATCCTGTTTTATATAGTACATAATGCTCACAATTTTTATTGACGGAGGGAAAACATGAAAAAGGTATCCAAAATTCTTTCAATTGTCATTGCGTTTGCATTGCTACTGTCAGTCAACACACTGGCTGGATTTGCAGCAAATGAGAAAAGGGTGGACGTAAGCCGTGAGGGCTACGTATCTGTTAACAATGTAACAGAGGAGAAAGCAGCAGGCGCGTTTAAGTTATTTGTCGCTAAGTCGCCTGTGAAGGTCACCTTTCACGCTGATGATTTATCACTTGAATACATCACGTATTTCGTAGGCTCCAAGGTCGTTGCTGACGGGGTTGAATGGGGTAGTGATGATGAGCCTGTTGGATTTGATGTCATGAAGTATAAATACTATGAAGATGACACCATCTACGACATGAAAACTCAGGCTCCTGAAGATATCATTCAATATGTATCAGGTAACTATGCTACATTAACCAAGCCCGGGTACTATGTGGTACATGCTATGCCTGATTATTCAATGGGTGATATGTTTTTAATTCAAATTACTGGTGAGACAACTTCTGAGCCCAAGCCAACCACGACACCCGCACCGACTGCAACACCTGTGCCGACACCGGTTGCAACACCCACACCGAAGCCTGTACCTCAGCCCGTAACTGCTAAAGTCAAGCCCACCCCTTCCAAGGTCATTGTTGATGGAAAGGCGATTGCTTTTGAGGCTTACGGCATTGACGGCTTTAATTATTTCAAGCTGCGTGATCTGGCCATGGCTGTCAAAGGTTCTGAAAAGCAATTCGAAGTGACATATGATAGTGTCGATAAAGTCATTAAGCTTATTTCCGGAGAGCCTTATACCACTGCAGGTGGAGAGCTTACCATATCAGCCAATTTCGTTGAAAAGGACGCTCAGACGAACACTGCCAAGATTTATGTAGACGGTTCTGAAATTGAACTCAAAGCTTATGGCATTGCTGGATATAATTACTTTAAGCTCAGAGATATAGGCAAATTGTTTGACTTCGGTGTAGAATGGGATGCAAAAAACAATGCAGTCATTATTGACACCACAAAACCATACACCAACTAATACATCAGAATGAAAAAAACCTGAATGCTTAAGTAGTCCTCCAATAAGGATGTTTACGAAATCATAGCTGTTTAGTACACAGCCCAACTAAGCTGTATTTAAGCAAGGAGAGTGCCAGACACAAATCAAGTGTCTGGCACTCTCCTTTACTGCAACGGATAAGGCTTCAAATGAATCTTAACATTCATCAAAGAGCGTCAGTACGTTGCCAAAGGCAAATACTGACTTATCCTCCTATTTCAATATCTTTTTAGGCCAGTAGCATACTCCCACATCAAGTGAGCGGGGCTTGTCCAAATGAAAATCGGCACACCGGCAGTACCAGCACTGCCGCATCCCCTCCGGTGTATCAGCTCTCGGCTCGAAAGCCGGACAAATCTGTTTTGGCCACACATTGCCCTCTGTATTGGGGGCGGAGAGCGGCGCATCCTCACGCCTACGCTTTTCCATTCCACCACGTTCCTTCCGGCGGGAATACAGTGATATTTTTCCGAATACTTCGGCCTGCCGCTTATCTAAATTTGCATACCCGCATTTTAATTGCCAAGATTCTTCATGACTTCAATCATGGAGAGCAATCGGTCGGTTGCAACACTTGCCAAGTCTGTGACAGGGATGTCAAACAGCCAATAGTCCCCTGTGGTGTGGTTTTCACCGTTGCACCATACATTCAGGCTGCCTCCGTCGCCAAAGTAAAATTGCGCCACGAATTCGGACATATCAATGCTCTCCGCAAGCTTTTTATACGCCGCCGCTTTGAGTTCTTCAGGAATTTTATCTTCAATGCCCGCAGCTGCAAAACCGAATTTGCCATCAAGCGCCAGCTGTTTAAATGCACCCTTGTCCTTTATGAAATCCCACAGATTGCCCGCATCCTTATCGCCCGTGGTCAAGCTGAAAAGCTGTGTCCTTATGGAATTGACAGGGTAAGCCGCGCCAGCGGTATATGCGGTATTGTACGTCCTGATGCTGAGCAAATTCCCGCCTACCACTTCAAAAACAGGCATAATGTTGTATGTGGTATCGCTCTCGGCTGAATAAGTCGGCGCGAGACAGAAGGTTTTTAATCCTTCATTCAGTTTTGCCTGTATACCATCGTCTGCTAAGCCGCTCACTTCAACATAGCGTGCCTGCGTTTCCGCATTGCCGTAGTTTTCAACTGTTTTATAATCAAATGTCACATTGTCCAAAGAATTTGCAGCAGAGTCGGTTTCGTCTTTTGTCCCACTGACGCTTGCACCGATATCGGCAACAGTGCCATCCTCCGTATACTTGTACAGCGCTGTCGTATCCTTATCGCCGGTGGTGATGACCGCGAACGTGCGGGTGGCGTCGGGATAGTCGGTATTATGGTCGATCCAGGTTCCGTCGTTTATGTAGTATTTTCCGTCGCCCATATCCTGATATGTGGGCACATGGGTATGGCCGAACACAACCACATCCACGCTTTCCTTTGGGTTATTCAGATACTGTACGCTTGCCTGCTTGGCATAGTACTCCCAATTTACAGCTCCGGCGACCGCTTCAACAAAGCTGTTGGGAACCTTGACGTTGTTGATTTTCTGACGCTCGTCCCATGTGCGCTGAATATTCCGAAACAGCACCGGTGCGGAAATGGTTCCGTCCGCCTGCTGAGCCGGATAGAAATCCAGATAGGTATACGAATCGTCAAATCCGGCGATGTGCATATCGAATATTTTCTTGTCAAGACTTTCGTTGGGAGTCATCCGCGCAGAGATGTTTTTAAGAAGCGAGTAATAAATATAAGCGCCGTACTGGTCTGCATCGGTCTTATCCGGCACATTCGTTACCACCGGCAAGTTCTTTTCCACCTTAGGACGCCCCTCCAATACCCATGTTGCGGCATAGCGGGCATAGAAATAGCCGGAAGGCAGGATGGTGTCCTCATTGCCGCACAGCTCCGCATTGGTGACCGTATCCGGCGCAGAAAATACATCATAACGGTGACCGTGCTCGATTGCGATCTCGTTTCGGTCGCCTGTGTAATAGGCGCCGAGCCCTTCGGCGTCTCTGGCCTGAACGATCTTAGGAATCGCTTCCTGCAAAACGTCGGCTTCCAGCGTCATGTCATGGTTTCCGATGACGTAGACTAACTTTATCCCGCTGGCGATCACTTTGTTTAGTTCGTCGATCACGCTCTGATTGTTGGCGATGACGTCTTTGTAAAACTTTCTTTCATCTGTGTATCTGGGATAATAGACCGGCAAAAACCACTCGTCCAGAAAATCACCGGCTATCACCAGCTCTCGCACATCTGTTGTGCTTTGCAGACGCTTCAAAAACTCAATCAGCAGCGGGCGGTTTTGCATCATTTCTGAATAGTTGTCATCAATGCCAAGGTGGAGATCGCTTATGACGACGATCTTGTCTCTTTTTTTGCCGACATCCCACAAAGCCGATGGGCCGGTCTTGGGTGAGCATCCGGTGGTGAGCAGCGCAAAAGAAATCACCATACAGGATGCCAGCAGGAAGGCGAGTATTCTTTTTCTCATGTTCATTTCCTCCAATAACTCCATAATATTATTCAAATTTCCGCCCTGAGAGTAACACGAAAAAAAGAAAAAATGAGCCTTTACACTTAAAAGACTCATTTTTACACTTATAAATCTCATATTTAATTGAAATTTGTTCTTGACAAAATGGAAATCTCCGTTATCTCACACCAACAGACGTACCCGAAAAACGCCGTTTTCGATGTTATAAATCAGCTCGCCGTCATATTTCTTTGCAAAGGCAACGACGCTTTTGCTGCCGATGCCGTGGCCTTCTTCAAGGGTGGCGGGGTAACCATCTTCGCCAAGGGCGGTATCTTCTGTACAGGGATTTTCTATCTCCAAAAGCAAGCGGCCCATATTGCGGCAGATAAAATGGATCGACAACGGCTTACTGCCCGATTGTTTTAAGCAAGCCGCAATAGCATTTTCCAAAAGGTTTGACACCACCATAGAAAGCTCCAAGGAATCCACGGTCAGCTCCCGTGGAATATCCAGTTCCATCTCCGTGAGAATTCCCGACTGCTCCGCAAGATCTGCATAGTGGCAAACGGCGGCGTTGACGGCTGGGTTTTCGCAGTAGAACTTGCTGATTTTGTGCATAACTTGATTTTGACTTTGCAGCAAAGCGACAGCCTCACCGGTTTTCCCCTGCTCCAAAAGTTCCTGAAGCACATTGTTGAAGTGGCGGCGGTCATGGGCGGCGCGGCTGTTTTGTGCAGATACCTCCTCCATAAGAGCCAGCCGCTGGGACATATTGCCTGCGGCCAGTTGCAGATATTCCCTATCTGCCTGCATTTTCTGATTTTCCTCTTTGACCCGATGCTCTCGCCGGAGATTTTTGAGAGAGAGGAAAATGGAACTGTAGGAGGCAAGCCCGATAAAAATCACCAGCAGCAGCGGTACTGCCTGCTCCGTCAGAGTAACGATGATATCATCCGAAGAAAGAACATAGTAATTGAAGGTGATATAAACGCCCAGTGCCACAGCGAAATACGTCGTCCAATGCTCCACCGCCTGCCGATACAGCGGGCGCACATAGCGCGACAAAACCAGCAGAAACGCTCCGAACAGGATCGCACGCAGCAGAGAGTTTGCGTAAGGGGGATAGGGTAAGTGCCTTGAGCCGATAAAGCTGAGGATAATCACAGCGTCGCTGATGTTCTGGAGAGTGAGGTAGGAAAACAGCCACTGCATGAAGGTATCTTTGAACATCGGTCGCACCGCAAAGCAAAGCACCGCAAACAGAACAATGTCAAGCTTTGCAAGCAAAGTCAAGTTTCCGCTGAGATAGCAGTAAATCGCCGTGCCCAAATCGGCGGCAAGAATACCGAGCATGGTCAGCAGCGTAATCTTTTTGGAATACTTCGGCTGCAGAAGCGTCATCATCAGCAGGACATTGGCGGTGGTGGATACGGCCGCCCGCAGGAGATCCGGAAAATGCTCACTCATCTGCCCACCTCCTTTGCCATAAGAAAGTTCATGTATTGATCCCGTACTGCGGGGTATTGCTTTGCCGCAATGGGAACAACCTTTCCACCGCGCAATATGAATCTGTCCTTTGCAAAACCTTCCACCCGCCGCATATTCACGAGGTACGAGGTATGGCATTGTAAAAAACGAGTATCCTTCAGGATGGGAATACTATATTCCGCAAAGCTTTCCCGGATGGTACGGCTGATGACATCTTCGCCACTCATCAGGGTAAAGACGACAGCATGGCTGCGGTATTCGCAGCAAAGAATATCAGACAGATTGAATACCCGCAGGCTCTTGGCGGTTTTAACGGTAAATGTCTGTTCTTCGGATAAGTCTATTTTTGAGATAGCAAAAGCGAGGGTGTCAAACAACTGCTGCCTATCAATCGGCTTAATCAGATAATTGACAGGGCTTGCGGCATAGGCCTGCAAGGCAAACTGCGGTTCGGTAGTGGCGTAGATAATCTGTGCCTGACGGTCAAGGCGGCGAATTTCTTTACCAAGCTCAATGCCGCTGACCATAGGCATGACAATATCCAATATGTAGAGATGAAAGCTCTCGGTTTCAATGGTGGTCAGTAACGCATCGGGGTGAGCAAATTCTTTCATCTCTGCTTCCAATGTGTGCGCGTCAAGGTATTCTGTTATATATTCGTCCATGATTTTCAGCTCTCTCGGCTGGTCATCACAAATTACAATCTTCAACATAAGCTTCTCCTTTATGGCAGTATATGCTATTTGTTATAGCAAAGAAGAGTTGAAATTACAATAATTTTGTCTGATTGTGTAAGATTGAGTAAATTACAAGCATTTACTTATTTTCTGCTATTAATAACTGTTCACATGAGTAGTTCAAGTTCAAGGGGGGTTACCTTCACCCATATTGATAACGGATGAAACCAGGTCCTATGATGAGGATATAGGTCTAAGGTCCTATACTCATAGGACTTACAGATTATTTATTGACAAAAATTAGTAAGTTAAAATATTAATATTGTTTTACATTTCTATTTAAAAACTATGTAAAACCGATGAAAGGCGGCAGCACTTACGGCCGGTATAATGTTTATTGGAGGCGTATGGTAATGCAGTATGATAGAGCACAAATAGCGTCAATAAATCATATTCGGTCACACCGTACCAAGGATAATAAGGATATTTCTAATAATAGGGTCACTGTTCCGGAGAAGGAAACCTTCAAGCATGTATTTAAAAAAGCCAAAGACGGTAATGAAATGGCGGCGGTATTGCTTGACGAGTGGCAAAAAAACTGTATACCACACAATGACAAAGAAGAACAGGTCATAAGCCTGATTAACAAAGCAGTTCAAGATATTTTTAAATAAATAAGAAGAATATCGCTCTACATCTATTATGAGGGTACTTAATAAAAAAGACCTGTACAGCTTATTTAAGGCAGCAGGTCTCTTTTTATTGTAAATAACCCGTACGCAAATTTCATTGCCAATAATATTACCTAATGATATAATCAGATAATAGAAACAGATGATTATCATGCGATTTACTTGGTTTACAATTTTATAAATAATAAGTTGGGGAAAAAGGAGAATCATTATGCTTTCTTTTAATGGTAAATGCTTAAGCATAGGAAATCTCACAGCCAGGGTGCCTATTATCCAAGGTGGCATGGGTGTTGGAATTTCTTTAAACGGCCTTGCATCAGCAGTTGCTAATGCAGGTGGTATTGGGGTTATTTCAGCCGCTGGTGTAGGTATGTTTGAAAAGGAATGTTCAAAGGATTTTCTCCAGGCAAACATAAACGCTTTAAAAAATGAAATCAAAAAGGCTAGAGAGAAGACTAAAGGTATTCTAGGCGTCAATATTATGGTGGCTATGTCAAATTTTGCTGAAATGGTGAAGGCCTCAATTGAAGAAAAAATTGACGTCATCTTTGCAGGTGCGGGACTTCCGCTGAATTTGCCTTCATTCTTAAGTGAAGAAAGGCATACCAAGCTTGTGCCCATCATATCCTCCGCAAGAGCGGCGGGACTTATTGGAAAAAGGTGGTTTGAAAAATATAGATATGCTCCGGATGCAGTTGTAGTTGAAGGTCCCATGGCTGGTGGGCACCTGGGTTTTTCAGCTGAGAACCTCACCGACCCCGAGTATAAGCTTGAAAAGCTAGTGGTTGAGGTTATCGATGAGGTGAAAAAGATAGAGGATAAAGCTGGTAAGGCCATCTCTGTTGTTGCTGGAGGGGGTATTTATTCAGGAGAAGACATTTATAAGTTCCTGCAATTAGGTGCAGATGGGGTTCAAATGGCAACACGCTTTGTCACAACGACTGAATGTGATGGGTCAGAGGACTTTAAGAATACTTACATAAACTGCAAAAAAGAGGATATCGGAATTATCAAAAGCCCTGTTGGCATGCCAGGAAGAGCTATAGTTAACGAGTTTCTAGAGGATGTCAATAAAGGAAACAAAAAACCGTATAAATGTCCGTACCACTGCATTATTACATGCGATGTTGAAAAGAGTCCCTACTGTATTGCTCTTGCCCTTATGAATGCCAAGATAGGAAAACTCAGGCATGGATTCGCCTTTGCGGGAGAAAATGCATATCGAGCGGATAAGATTGTTTCGGTTGAGGAGCTAATGAATACTTTGACTAGCGAGTATAATGATGCTGTGACAAAACATGGACAATAGAAAAGACTCTTGATATATAATTAAAAGTTTAAAACCCACTTGAGGCAATGGCTCCAGTGGGTTTTTTTCTTAGCATATCTCAGATTACGTTAACGGGTGGTGCCTGATAAAAAGCCTTTAAGGACATCAGCATCTCTAAGAAATTGATCCGGATTATGATCTTTAACAAATTCAATCATACAAAACCGTTCGTCTTCTAATTTTTGCAGCACGTTAATATACCCCATCCACTCATCACTCCCATGAATCAACTCCACATTTGCATTATTCCGTACACAGGAAACATGCACGTTACTAAGCCATGGAATGATGTTATAAAGGCTGGCTACCCGGCTGTCCTGATCATCGTCCGTATTGATCTGCCAGTAGCTTCTAATATTATGGCGGCTTACTTCATTCATGAGACGACATGCCGACTCCGATGTATCAGTCAAGGTGTCAGGGTGGTACTCAAATGAAATGGTAACCCCTGCCTTCGCAGCAATATCTGCTATTCGGACGGTGTCGGCAATGATGCTTTCCCGGGTAGCTTTATTTGTTACATTTGAAGCCAGATTTCCGGCCCATACCCTGATGGTAGGCGCATGCAATGCAACAGCCGTACCAAGGATAGCTTCAAACGATTCCTTATCTGTTTGACATCCTACCTGGTAGTAGGAGCCATATGCCGCAATGTGCAAACCTTCATCCTCAGTCATTTTAAATGTTTCAATCGCAGTGTGAATATCTCCATGAGGCACATGGATATCGCCACCCCACTCAATTCCATCCAGACCTGCCTTTTTTACAAGCCTGATGATTTCTATTGGTTTCAATTGACGAAATGTGACCGATACCAGACCTGTATAAATCATTGGACTCCATCCTTTTGTCAAATCCATACGCCTATGGTTCGGGATTGATTTCTCTGATGCTCATGTATTTATAACGTTGTTCCCGTACACCATCAGTTCTTATGTAGATCCATTTTTGAGAAGTTCTGTTATCACCAACAAGTGCTTTGCCTACATAAGGACTTCCTGTTCTGTATGAGGAAGCAGCCGTGTTGCTAACTCCTGAAGGCCATATGGATGTTATGCCATCCTCATCCGTTATGTCCTTGAGCAGGGTCCATTGCTGCTTGGACAGGTCGCCATTGCTGACCGTGTCTATATAAAGCTTCAAATGGACCTTCGTACCTCCGGCACATGATGTACCAATAAACTTGTAACCGATCCATTGATTCAGCGGCATATAAACGCCGTTCCCCCATGGATAAAGGTTAGTAGTTCTGGTATTTTTATTGGGAGAATGGCACAGCTCCTTTTCAATGTCGGCATCTCCATCATAGGTTATTCGCCCGCCATATCCCCTGCAATCATCATTAACCGCATTATTGTTAGAACCATCCGGGAAATGTGTTGTCTTTATGGAAGCTTGCAAACCGCCCCATCCGCAAATATTACTGGATAGTGAAACCGGTTTGCAGTAGAAGGTTACTTCTACATTATCCCAGAAGTCGTTTGTTGATGCATTTCCTATATAAATTCTCGGATAATTGTTGTCAGGATCGTTGCTTGTAATGATCAGTTCCTTATCTCCGTTTACCGTTGCTATTTCTACGTACTGACTGCCGTTGTTGAAATTCAGCAAGGGGTCAAACGAACAGGTTCCGCTCCATTGCTTCGCCATATTCTGTGTCCAATTGGAGTACCATTCCCGCCCGTTCGTCTTTGTTTCGTACATTTTTGTTATACCGAACAAATCCGTGCCTCCGGGTATGGGCGTAGGAGTGGGTGTAGGAGTGGGTGTAGGAGTAGGTGTAGGAGTAGGCGTAGGAGTCGGTGTGTTGGTATCTGTGTAGCTAAAGTCGTCATACCTTACATCTCCATTGAATGAGACCACACCAACCTTTCCTGCTGCAATACTGCTGTCCGCCACGGAAAGCTCCTTTGTGCCATTTACATAAAAGTCCAGGTTCGCGCCTGATATTTCACCTTTAAAGGTGTACCAGGTGTCCAGATCAAAGGTGTACGACTTATTGACAAGACTTGTAACCGTACCGTTGACTTTTCTTTTTATATGAAGGTTATTATCCTCCCAGATAAAAAGATAATAGTTGCTGGAATCATTAAATCTTCCGAGCAACCCGGCAGTTCTTCCTATTGTTGCCGACCATCCGGCTACCTTCACCTTCGCTTCAACCGTCTGATTGGTCGTTGTGATATTACCCACAACGGAGCGGGCAGTAGCGGATGTTGTATTATAGACCTTTGTCCCGTCTGTAATGATGGAATAGGTGCCGGCATCCACTGCGAAACCATCGGCAACACCATCTTCAAAATCCTCATATTTGACACCTGTTCCGGGGTCCGGTGTAGAGGTTGGTGTAGGCGTTGGTGTTTCACCACCATCAGCTGTCCATGCCTGCACTTCAACATAGTAACCATAATTATTCACTGTATTACCATTTGTAAACAATCTGATGTACCGCGCATTGACTGTTGAGAAGCTTATCTCCTTTCCGGCGCTGGTTTCTGCATACTCTGCATCAGTCCCTGTGCCCTGTCCCGCACTATTGTCCGCATCATTATTGAATACGGTGGTTTTTGTGCTGAAGTCCGAGTCGTTTGAAAGCTGTACAATGACATCGCGGAAAGTCCTGCCATCACCGTAATAGTGCCACAGATTTACCTTATTGATGTTAAAACTTGCTCCTAAGTCAATTTTTATCCATGTCACTCCGGTTGCAACAGAACAGTAATTGGCAGTACTCGTGTTTCCGTCCGTAGTCAGTGCGGCATTGCTTATTGCTCCACTGCAAGTCGGAACCTTCCCTAGTGCTACGTTCGTAGTAGCTGCCGACGAAATCCTGGCTGGTACTATTATTGATATCGTCAAGGCCAATACCAATAATATTGTTAAGAATTTCAGTTTACCGCTCATACACACATCAACTCCTTTTAATAAATATAGTAAATAAATTATAAGGTCTATAAAAATAGTTTATCTATATTTACTTTTTTACCTATTCCGCTCTTCTTTTTACATTTTTCTTTTTTGCAGTAATGTAAAAAAATGAACCAAAAATGTAAAAATTCAAGAGTTTGTGATCCGATGGAGCGCCTTTATAATCATTATCGAGGTGATCAAAATGACTCGATACAAATCTGTAGCATTGGACAAAAATGAAAATTTCACAGGGTTTATGTTTATCGGTCTCAGCTTGCTTGGTGTTTTAATTTTTTCCGTTGTTCCATTGTTGCTTTCTTTGGTGTTAAGCTTTACGGATTGGAATATGATTTCTTCTATTTCCAAGATTAAATTTATAGGCCTCAGAAATTATGCAGACATGTTTACGGATCCTGTTTTTTTCACGTCCTTAAAAAATAACATTTTATTTGCACTCTATACTATACCGTTACAATTAAGTCTGGGGCTCCTTATAGCGGTCCTGATCAACAAACAGTGCTATGGCAAAAACATCATGAAAACAGTATATTTTCTGCCGTATATATCGAGTACTGTCGCCATCGCTACGGTATGGATGTTCCTTCTGCAACCTTCCTTTGGCCCTATTAACGATATACTGAAGTCCATCGGTATTTCGAGCCCGCCCAATTGGCTGACCGATCGGAATTGGGCGTTGTTCAGTGTTGCAGCCATGTATTCGTGGCAGAACATAGGGTACGATATTATTATTTTCATTGCCGGACTTCAAGCGATTCCTCATGAGTTGTATGAATCTTCCGATATTGATGGCGCTAATTGGTTCAGTAAATTTAGATACATCACCCTGCCCATGGTCACACCCACTTTATTTTTCTTGATGATTACAGAGATCATGTCTACCTTCAGAGTTTTTGACCAGATTCAGGTACTGACGGAAGGCGGTCCGGGAAATGCCACGTCCGTGCTGGTTTATTACCTCTACAAGGTCACCTTCCGCTACAACAAGATTGGTTACGGCTCTGCAATAACAATCATTTTATTTATCGTGATCTTCATTATAACCTTTTTACAATGGCAGGGCCGAAAAAAGTGGGTTGAGGAGGCATAAGACATGCTAAAACTACAAGGAGCAACGGCAGTAATTAAAACAAATCAATTTAAAAAAATAAATATCGTAAAGCTTATTACTACTATTATTATCGCTGCATTCGGCGTTGGCATGGTTATTCCCTTCGTCTGGATGATTTCCGCATCAATGAAGTATGAAGTGGACGTCTTCAAATTTCCAATAGAATGGATACCCCAAAGGATCAGACTTATAGAAAACTACAAGGATGTCTGGGCTGGAGAAACTCCCTTTGCATTGTACTATTTCAATTCCATTAAGGTAACCGTGATTTCAACCTTTATCGCATTGCTTATAGGAAGTCTTGCTGCCTACGGCTTTTCCAAAGTGCGTTTTGCCGGCCGGGACAAGCTTTTTATCCTTTACATTGCGACAATGATTATTCCGGATCAGGTTACGATCCTTCCCAGGTTTATGTACTTTAAGTGGCTGGGAATCTATGACTCGCATATTTGCATCATCGCCAGTGTTATGTTCAGCATAACTACCATTTTCTTTTTACGTCAGGCCATGATGGGCATCCCTATGGAATTATCAGATGCAGCGCGGATGGACGGAGCCGGGCACCTTTTAATCTACTGGCGGATTATACTCCCATTGGTAAGGCCGTCGCTTGCCACACTGGCCATTCTAAAATTCATATGGACGTGGAACGATTATCAAAATCCCCTTATTTTTCTTACCAATCCGAAGCTTTTTACCATACAGCTTGGTGTAAAAATGTTTTCCGACAAATATGGAAGTTTTTATTCGCTGATTATGGCAGCGGCGGTATCAGCTATTCTTCCCCTGTTCATTGTATTTGCCATCGGACAGAAGAACGTCATTGAAGGCATAACGGCCGGGAGTGTAAAAGGCTGAAATTCTATTTGGAGATAGCGGCAAAAGCTGTTATTATCAATAAATGGGAGGACTAAAAATGAAAAAGTGTTTCAAAAATCTAGTTCCCGTACTTATCCTCATTTTTACGCTGACAGCGCTATTATCAGGCTGTGGTGGGCAAAAGCCCCCGTCAACAGATGCAGCTTCCCAGACTCAACCTGCGGCGGAAAAAAAACCGGAGGAAGTCAAAAAGGATGTTTTGATCAAGTTCTATACCGAGTCGGATGAGGCTACCAATGCCAATCGTAAATACCCTGAATTCATCGAAGCATACCAGAAAAACAATCCTGGTGTGAAAATTGAAATGGCTCCTCTGGTTGCCAACTTCAACTATGATGAATATGCAAAGAAAGTTAATATCATGGTGTCTGCAGGAGAACAAATTGACCTGATCAAAAGCGCCACATTGGCTGAAGTCTCAACAAAGGCTCAGTCAGGAGTATTGGAGCCTCTAGATGGTTATGCCGCAAAAGAAGGTATCGTTCTTGAAGATGAATATGGCGGAATCATCTCAATCGACAATAAAACATATGCAATCACGGAACAGCTGACCAACTGGCTCGTTTTCATCAACAAAGATATGCTGGATGCCGCGAACCTTCCTGTTCCTGCTAGAGATTGGACATGGTCGGATTACAGGGAGTATGCCAAAAAAATGACAAAGGGTGAAGGAGCCAATAAGGTATACGGCTCATACATGCACAACTGGGAATGGTTCTTTGCTATCGGCATTCAGAGCAAAGTAATGGACAATCCCTATTTTACTCCCGATGGAAAACTGGGCTTTGACAACCCGATTTTCAGAGATGGCATGCAGTTCCGTTATGATCTGGAAAATGTCGACAAATGTCAGGTTCCATATATTGATATCGCATCACAGAAGCTTGCCTACAGGAACGTATTCTTCAGCGGCAAAGCTGGCATGACCATCATGGGGGCCTGGATGATTTCCGATATCCAGCTCTTGGACAAATATCCTCACACCTTCAAAACCACCTTCGCCACTTTCCCGCGCTGGGATGAAAGCTGCAAGCCAAATACTTCGGCAGCGGACGGCGCCGGCTGCGGCTGGAGCGTAAATGCAAAATCCAAAAACAAGGATGAAGCATATAAGTTCTTAAGAGCATTGACATCTGACGGCCTGGAATACGGTCACAAGCTGTGGTCTGCGTGGAAGAAAACCGATGCTGAAGCTACAATTAAAACCATAGCAGGTGAAGACCAAAGCCTCTATGACCTGGAAGCGCTTAAAGCAGTATTGTTTGATCCGGAAAAGGTGGAGAACAGATACACCTATGCAGGACCCGGTCAAACAGAAGTTCTGGATGTCTATATCCAGGAAAATGAATCATATCTGACTGGAGGACAGTCCCTTGACAAGACTCTGGAAAACATAAAGAAGCGCAGTGAAGATATTGTATCCAAAGCGAAATAAGGTGTAGTTTGTGGGTTCACAAGGTCGTTACGGCTTTGTGGACCCTCATTTATGGAAGCCAAAAATGAAACATGCTATACTATAGGAAAAAGTATTGGTGGTCACATGAAATATATTATTCATTTATTTCACTGTTTGAGCATTAAAAAAAAGCTAATACTTTCATTTACCTTACTTGTATTTTTGCCAATACTGATATTATTTCTGTTCTCAAATACCGTCACAAGCAACATCCTGATTGAGCGGATTAGCGATGCCAACACCTCTTCCCTCACCGCTTCCGCCAGAAGAATGGACCGTCTGCTGGATGACATCACCTTCACATTGCTGAGTACTTCACGAAATACTCAGCTCATGGATATCCTAAAGGACGATGCCGGAGCGGACCATCTGCAGGATAGTAAAAAAAATCTCGATAAAATCAGGAAGGTAAACGAAATACTGGACAGTGTACCGCTCAATATGCTTATGTACAGCACAAATATTACCATAACGAGCAATCGTGGTGATAGCTACGGTACGTGGGAGGAGTTTTATGTTTTTGGAGAAGCCATCCGCAAAAATGCATGGTACAACAATTTGATGCAAAGCTATTCCGGCAGCATCCAATGGCTTGGCATCAACAATAGCTATGCCGGTAAAACAGAGGATGGTGTATATGCACTGGAAGCAGCTATTGCAGTCAAGGAAAACAGGAGCAGCTTAAACAACATAGGCGTGATACATGTTTCAATTCCTGAAATGATTGTTTATGGCATAATCAAGCTGGAAAGTCCGGAGAGTGAGATTTTTGTCCTCGATCAAAATGGAAGGATCATATCCACGAAAGATAAAAAGTTTATTGAAACCTCGTTGTATGAGTACCTTAATATTGACAAATCCTATGAAGAACTGAAAAACGGATGGTTTATTGAGAAATCCAGAGATCATAAAAAAATGGTCATCAGTGCGACTTCCTTTAGCAAAACGGACTGGAAGCTGGTTTCCGTCATACCTTACGATAAAATGCTGGCTCCTCTGACCTATTTGCGCAATATTACTCTTGCAACGAATTTATTCTTTCTCACCTCTTTCTTGTTGGTGGCATTCTTTATATCCAATACCATCAGCAAACCCATTATCAAGCTAAACAACAAAATGAAATTGGTTGGCGATGGCGTCCTCGATGGTGCCGTTGAGGTTTTGTATGATGATGAAATCGGAAATATGAGCAGAAATTTCAACAACATGCTTCTTAGGATTAATGAGCTTCTGACCCTTACCAAAATGCAGGAGCGAAAGAAGCGAGAAGCTGAACTGAACGCACTCCAGGCGCAAATTAACCCTCATTTTCTCTTTAATACCCTAAGCTCCATCCGTTGGACTGCTGCAGCAGCCCATGATACAAAAGCTGAAGAAATGGCCCTTTCCCTGTCCAACCTCCTGAAATACAGCATAAATAAAGGGCCGGATATGATCACACTGGAAGAAGAACTCAATATGTTAAGGCATTATATCGACCTTTTTCAGATTAAACAGGAGTCTGTCATATTATTCGATATGTTTTTTGATGATGAAATGCTCAAAGTCAAAATACCGAGGCTATTGCTGCAGCCCATCGTGGAAAACTCGATCATACACGGATTTGAAGGCAATAGCCAGGATAATAGGATAAGAATCGAAGGGAAATTTCATCAGGAATATTTTGAAATAGAAATCTCTGACAACGGAAAAGGCATTGACTCCGATTTGCTTGGCGAAATTATGAATAACCAGAGTACTCCAGATGAAAAAATGAAGCTTTTTGGAAGCATCGGGATAAATAACGTTGATGAGCGTATTAAGTTGAATTTTGGAGAGGAATATGGAGTTGCCATTCAAAATGCTAAAAACGGTGGAACAGTTGTGACCTTAACTCTTCCTGCAAAAGGGGGACAGAGCCATGCTTAAAGTGATGCTGGTAGATGACGAAGTACAAATCATCAGGGGAATGAAAGCGACGATTGACTGGTCACATGTGGGCTGTCAGGTTGTTTGCGAAGCCGTAAACGGTAAGGAAGGTCTCGAAAAGGCAATGAAGTACAGGCCTGACATTATCATAACAGATATCACCATGCCTGTTATGGACGGTATCGAGATGGCCGAAAGAGTACGGGATTTACTTTCCGGAGTCAGAATCATTTTTCTGACCTGTCATGAAGACTTCTTTTATGCCAGGCAAGCGCTGAAATTAAACATTACCGACTATCTTGTAAAGGAAACAATGGCTCGGAAGGAGCTATATGCATTGCTGGAGAAAACGGGCAAGGAAATTTTATTGGAAAGAGAGCTCCAGGATAGAACACATACAATAGCGAAGGAATTTGATGAGAATCGAATGCTGGTGGGAGAATTAATCATAAATGAACTGATTGACGGTAATGTCAGTGATTATAGTACCCTGGAAAAACGCCTGGATTTCTACAACTACAGACTGAAAGATAGGTGTTACCAGCTATCCGTTTTGAAGGTGGAGAAGCATATTGGCTTGACCGGAGATGATATAGGCCATCTGTCCGCTCTGTGCAAATCAATCGTTTACAATACAATTAATGATATATTGAAAAGGCATTACTGCGGTGAAGTATTCTTGAAAAGCCAGTGTGAATTTGTGATTGTCTATTTTGTTCATGAGTATACTCCCAAAACGGAGGATATGATAGGTCACATTTCCAGAGAGATTCTTGAAGCGTTGAATACAAAAATCCAAAAGTGCACTATTTATATCGGAGAAGCGTTTGACTCCCTGCAAAAATTGCCCGGTGCATATGAAAAAATCAAGCTGCTGGAGGATAAAAGGTTTTACGTCAATAATGCTCCCATACTGTATCATCATATCCTGGCAGAGTCTTTTTCGGATGATGCTCATTTAAGAGCCGGATTTCTTGAGAACTACAAGGAAGCGCTTAATGTATTGGATGTGAGTATGCTTGAAGCCGCCGTCAAGACTTTTATCGAAAAGGCACGTCTTCTGAATAACGATGTCAGAAAGATCAAAAACACAATCGGAAGGGCTTTTGCCATTATGACCGATACACTGGAGAAATACGGCTGTGGATACGGCCTGATATCTTCCATTCCCTATAATGATATAATCGTCGAGGCGCCGGATATTTTCGTTCTGAGCAATGTTTTGCTGGAATTCTCCATCAAAGCAATCGACTATTCCAGACGCAATGCCGATGCCTTAGCATCCTTTGAAATAAAGAAAATTATACAATATATTAATTTGCATCTCGGTGAAAGCTTGACATTGGATTCGATGGCACAACTTGCCAATATGAACAGCAGCTATTTCAGCAGATATTTTAAAGCTAAGACTGGTGAGAAATTTGTAGATTATCTCTCCTGTGTCAGAGTAGAAAAGGCTAAACAGCTCCTGAGAGAAACCGGTCTGACGCTGGATGAGATTCTCGAAAAGGTAGGCCATGTTAATAAGGGCTATTTTATTAAAGTATTCAAAAAAGCTTTCGGCATGAGCCCGACAGAATATAGGAGGAATTGTAAGCATGAATATATTGATAACCTCTCCAAGAGATCCTAATAGAGATATCTATTTTCCGAAAGAAGCATTGAGTGAATTAAAGAAACTCGGTAATGTGGTGCTCAATACTTCCGTTGATCCTTACAGTGAAGCGGATTTGAAAGAAAGCATCAAGAATATTGATATATGTATCACACATTGGGATACCCCTCTCTTCACAAATGAAGTTGTCGAAAATGCAGACAGGCTGAAATTAATAGCTCATGCTGCCGGAAGTGTGGCCAATCTGGTTTCAGAAGAAGTGTACAGGAAAGGGATTGTTGTGTGCAGCGCTAATGATATCATGGCCGGATATGTGGCAGAAGGAGTTCTTTGCTATATTCTGGCAGGCTTGAGGCTTATTCTCGAACACTCTGAAGATATGAAGAATGGCATATGGAAAAGAAAAGTGGCGGAAAGCAAGACCCTGTTTGACGCAAAAATCGGATTTGTCGGACTCGGCACGGTGGGCAGAAGACTGTTGGATTTGCTGGTGCCGTTCCATACCAAAGTCAAGATTTTCGACCCCTATCTATCTCCAGATGCGATTAGACAGTATCCCAATGTCGAATTGGCCTCGCTGGAAGAAACACTGGCTTGGGGAAACATCATTACAGTTCATGCATCGCTTACACAGGAGACCTATCACCTGATCTCTAAACAGCGTCTTACATTCATTCAGGATGATGCACTGTTTGTGAATACGTCCAGAGGATTGATCATAGATGAAGACGCTATTTATGATGAACTTGCCTGCGGAAGGCTTTCAGCAGTCCTTGATGTATTCACAAATGAACCGTTGGAGCCTTGCAGCAGGCTTAGAGGATTGAAAAATGTCATTTTGATGCCTCATATGGCAGGAGCTCCTGCCAGAGAACAAATGACTTTCGGAATAATTGAGGAAGTAGGTAGATTCATCAGAGGTGAGGCCTTAAAATATGCTATCCCTTATGAAAAATATAAACTGATGACAAAAGAGTAGGTGCGTTTCAATAGAGCAGATATTATTTTAAAAAGAAATGAACTTTTTTGTCTTTAGGATGTCAAATAGGGTAGAAAAGTAAAGTGAGGTGTTCTGCGTGCAAAAAATCGATATTAGAAATTGGACCCTGGAAAAGAAGCTATTCTGGGGAGTGGCAGCCATACTGATTACCGCACTATTAATGACCTCCTGTGGGAGTAATAAAGCTACTATGGACTCCCCTGCGATAGCTCCCGGTGAAGCTCAGGTAGGTTACACCAATCAATCGGTAGCTAGAGGGGTAGAAGCCCCTCAGGCATCAGCCGAGGCTTCAAAGGATGGGATTGGGACCAGCATCGGATTTTCAGAGGACGTATCAAAGGAGAGTATGGCAAGTCAGCGCAAGATGATAATGGACGGAAGGGTTTACATTGAATCCTTGACCTTTGATGACTCCATTAGCGCCATGGATCAGCTTATTAAATCTGTCGGAGGCTTTGCTGAGGTAAGAACAGTTCGGGGAAAAAGCAATCATTCCCGTGCTTTAAGAAGTGCCGATTATGTGATCCGGGTGCCTGCTGAAAGCTATGATGCTGTACTAAAGGTTATGGGAACCGTAGGAACAGTAATAGAATCCACTTCTGAGGGTACCGATATAACAGATAAATATACCGATTCGGAAACACGGGTAAAAACGCTTAAGGTACAGGAACAGACACTTCTTGAAATTTTGGCCAAGGCTGCAAAACTGGAGGACGTCATTACACTTGAAAGCAGAATCTCAGAGGTTCGTTACGAGATAGAGAGTATTGAGAATACACTAAAAAATTATGATCGTTTGGTTGCATTAAGCCGGATTACCATCAATATTCAGGAGGTAGATGAAGTAACAGAGACAAGGCCGGTGGCAAAAACCCTGGATCAAAGGATTTCGAGCTCCTTCACTGAATCCCTGGATGATTTCAGAATGGGTATTGAGGACTTTTTGGTCTGGCTTGTGGGTTCCTGGATAACACTTCTGTTCCTGTTGGCCGTTTTAGTCATATTGGTTATTTCTATTAAGCGAAGCAGAAGAAAAAAACATCTCGCAAAGCAGGCTCAAGTCACTGAGGTAAAAACAGAGAACAAGGAATAAGAGGTATAAATAAAGCTTGTTTATAAAAGGTATGAAGGCCGAATGTGCCTCCATGCCTTTTTTAGTTGGCAGTTCAAAAGATTCTCATTTCCGTTCAGTAGAACATGAAATCTGTTCAGCCCATGTCGATAATAACCGATAATTCCTATGGAAGTCTATTCCTATACCCAAATTGGATATGTGGGAATTTTTTGTCGAAAAAAGTTTTAAGCCCTTTTTTTTGGGTAATTATAACCGTCCGCGTTGGTATTTTATAAATGCATGCAATGGAGGGCATCCATGGAGTTTTTCAAGAAACATATTCGTCACATAGTAAAATATGCTCTAGTGGTGGCTGTCTCACTGATCTTAGGGATTGTTGCCTATTATTTTACCCATAATGCCCTCACTGATATGATAGAACGGTCACTTATTGAAATTGCCAAGCAGGGCGCCAAAACGATAGAAAATGACATAGACAGGCGCCTTGATAATTTGACAACTATTTCTGAACTGGATGTTATCAGGAACAAAAACAACTCTATTGATGACAAGCTAGCTTTATTAAAAGCAGTTGACCATTCTAATTCTGAACTGGAGCTGGCTTTTATTACAAAAGAAGGAACCCTTCACAGTGTTTTCGGGAAGACCTTTGATGTTGCCAATGAAGAATTCTTCATACAGGCCATGAAAGGGGAGCGGAGGGTCTCATTCTCTCAGCGGCCCTTTTCCAGGGGGTATTTGCCCATAGCCTTTGCTGTTCCTGTTTATAACGGTAAGGATATTACAGGTGCTCTTTGTGCGCTTTATTCAAGTGAGATCTTTAATCGCTTGGTGGCAGACATTACCTTCGGTAAACAAGGCTATGGGTATATCATCAATGAAAGAGGAGACACCATTGCGCACAAGGATAGAAGCCTTGTAGAAAATAGGGTGAATTCCATTTTCGATGCCAGGAGCGACTCCAGCCTGACGGAGCTTGCGGTTCTGGAAGAGCTAATGATTCTGGGAAAGACTGATTCAGGCTCATACACTTATTTAGGCCAGAAAAAGTATATGGGCTTTACCAAAATTCAAAACATGCCTTGGAGCTTCGCTGCCACAACACCCATGTCGGAAGCCTTTAATAATGCCAATCCCATATTGACCTTTATGGCTTCGGTCGCCTGCATCTTCGGCTTGGTCCTCCTTTTTATTACAATATATTTCGCTGTGCTCAACAGGAAGATACGGCATGAGGAACAATCTCTAAAAAGCGCCATAGAAACCGCCAATATCATCATTATCTCCTTTTTGGAGGACGGTGTCATACTGGACTTCAATGTCAATGCGGAAGAGCGGTTTGGATATACCCAGAACGAAGTCGTTAAGACCTTGCGCATCCATGATTTCTTAAACCTGAAGGATCAGAAAAAACTGAAGAAAATCATAGAGGATAATAATAACGGCATCAAGGAGAGCAACTTTGAGCTTGGCATCCGGACACAGGAAGGGGAAGCCAGACATGTCATCTTTAACCTCAACGTTTTAGATCGGGACGATGCCGTGATAGCGTATGAGCTCATGGGTGTTGATATTTCTGATCGCGTTAAATCCGAGGTTGACCTTATTGAGAAGCATGAGGAATTATCAGCAGTTTATGAGGAATTGGCGGCTTCAGAAGAAGAGCTTAAGGACCAACTTGACGAACTTATCCAGCAAAAAATCATGCTTCAGGAAAAGGACCAAAGGCATAACCTTGTGGTGGAGGCCTCCAATATCGGCATATGGGACTGGGATATGGCAACCAACAGCCATTTCTATTCTGACAAATGGTATGAAATATTTGACATGACAAAGGATGATTTCAAAGGCAAGGAACAGGACTGGCTGGATTTTGTACTGCCCGAGGATCGCAGAATTGCCCGGTTTGCCTATGATGAGCACCTTGAGAAAAAGACACCCTACTATGAATGTGAATATCGTATAAAAACCTCCAAGGGAAATATCAAATGGGTATATACTGTAGGCAAGGCCTTATGGGATGCAGACGGCAATCCAGTCAAAATGGCAGGCTCATATACCGACATTTCACCCAGGAAGGAAATTGAGGAAAAAGTTAAAAGGCTTGCATACTATGACAGCCTCACAGGCCTTTCCAACCGAAGCAAGCTCATTGATAATTTCAATGCCATAAAGGCTAAAACTGATGGCAGCATTGCTCTGATTTTTATTGATCTTGAGAATTTCAAGCTAATTAATGATTCCTACGGTCATAACATAGGGGACAAGCTCTTAATTGCAGTCTCCAAGCGCTTAAGAGAGATTTGTACTGATAAAATGTATATTTCCAGGCTGGGTGGAGACGAATTTACCATTATGGTATGGGACTACAAGTCCGAAGAGGCTTTGACCGAATTCGTAGAAAATCTCATTTATTATCTGGAGGGCTTTATTAAAATCAATGAATACAATATCAATCTCTCCATCACCATAGGTATTTCTCTTTATCCCAAGGATGCCGATAATTTCGATGATCTTTTAAAGAATGCCGATACTGCCATGTATAAGGCTAATGAAAAATTATGCAAGTATGTTTTCTATAACCAGGAAATGAATGATGCCATTGTGGAACGCCTGAACTTGAGAAACTCTCTCAAAGCCGCATTGGATCATGGTGAGTTTTTACTTTATTATCAGCCCCAGTACTGGTCCAGGGATAAAAGCATTATGGGTCTGGAAGCGCTGGTTCGATGGAAAAGCAAGAGCATGGGCCTGGTCTCGCCTGCTAAATTTATTCCCATTGCGGAGGAGTCCAAGCTCATCATACCTCTTGGTGACTGGATACTTGAAGAAGCCTTGAAATTCTTAAGAAAGGTTCATGATCAAGGACATCGCTACCTTATTATGTCTGTGAATATCTCGCCTATTCAGCTCATCCAGAGAAACTTTGCTGAAACGGTTCTGTGTCTGCTTGAGAAATATGAGCTTTATCCTGACAACCTTGAGCTTGAAATTACCGAATCGGCCATGATGGAATCAGTGGAACTGGTGCTCCACAATATCATTATACTTAGAAACAAAGGTGTTCGGATTGCTTTGGATGATTTTGGAACAGGCTATTCATCTCTGAACTACCTGACCAAAATACCTATCAACACCTTGAAAATTGATAAAAGCTTTATCGACAACATCGGTCAGGTTAAGGAAAAGAGTTTGCTCATTAGCTCCATAGTGGATATAGGGCGTAAGCTGGGGCTCAGCATCGTTGCAGAGGGTGTCGAAACGGAAAACCAGTTTGATTATCTTCAAAGACGACATTGTGAGCGTATTCAGGGCTACCTTTTCAGCAGGCCCCTACCGGAAGAAGAAGTTTTAAGGCTCATGGATTGACATATTCATTTGGTTTGTGATATATTTATTTAGCTATAAAAATAGCATGACGGATAGATAGAGAAAAATAAAAAGCGTGTATGCCTTATTACGAAGTTAACAAGGTTCTGGGGTACCCGCTCAAAAGTTTTACTTTTGATAGCGGGTCAGGTCCTTATAAACGAGAAAGAGTCTTGGAAGGAGGCATTCTTTAAAATGTCTGAAATGAAAAAAGATAGAGGCCCTAGAAAGGGCGGCAGCAACAGCGGCGGCGAAGGTAGAATGGGTGGCCGTGGAGGCATGAGAAGGGCAAAGCGTAAGGTATGCCAGTTCTGTGTCGATAAGGTGGAAGATATAGATTACAAGGATCTCATGAAAATAAGAAAGTTCTTGTCAGAAAAGGGGAAGATTCTTCCCAGAAGAATTTCCGGATGCTGTGCAAAGCATCAGCGTCAACTGACAGTAGCTATCAAGAGAGCCCGCCATATTGCCTTATTGCCTTATACAACTGACTAATAAAACTACCTCGCTTCAGAGGTTAGAGTAACGCTCTGCTGGAGCGTTACACGATGGTTTGCTTCATAGGATACTGAACAGCCTATAGATTTGTTATCTATAGGCTGTATTTTCAATTAACGTAACTCTAAACTCTAATGTACCAGCCGCAAAAAGAGCCTTCGGGAAATTGGAACTTGCATCCCGTCAAATGCTATAATAACACCGAGGTTATTGATACTTCGTATTAATAGTTTCTGACAAGTTGGGGTGGAAGTGATAAAATGAATCTTAAAGGAATGGATATCACCAAGAATATGCGGCTGATTGAAAGTCTTAAAAGTGACCTGCTCCTCGCAGTTTCCCATCTATATGCCGAAATGGCTTCGGAAACCTGTGAGGATATCAGGGATGTGGCTCTCGACACCCTGTCGGATGCCATTATCATCAGTTATCTTCTTTCCAGAAGGCTGGGGCTTGATTATCCCGCCGTTGAAAAGCAGATAACGTCCAAGATTCGTCTTGGCCTGCTGCAGGAACATGAAACAGAGAAATATTTCGGAGATTTGTCTGCTTTATCCCGCACCAGAAGCGGAGCTTCCCAATCGGGAAACGCATCGTAGCACATGGGAGCAGCCGACATTTCAATCCGAAGCGATAGAATGGAGGTTGCACGATGAAAGTTATTTTAAAGCAGGATGTCAAAACTCTTGGTAAAAAAGACCAGATTGTTGACGTTAATGATGGCTATGCAAGAAATTTTCTTATTCCCAAAGGGCTTGCTGCCGAGGCAACGACCTCGGCCGTAAATGAAGCCAAGGCCAAGCAGAATGCAGAAAAGCACCGCAAGGATATGGAGCTCACCGATGCCAAGGCACTGGGAGCGAAAATAGCCAATGTCACAGTTACTGTCAAGTCCAAGGCGGGAGCTAACGGTAAGCTCTTCGGCTCCATTACCGGTAAAGAGATAGCAGAACGTCTTAAGGATCAGCATAAACTGACCATAGATAAAAAGATGATCAATCTTCCCGAACCTATACGCGCTCTGGGTGACACCGAGGTTGAGGTCAAGCTCTATGCGGGAGTGACCGCAAAGCTAAAGGTTAGGGTGGAAAACGATCAGACTGCATAAGCTTTCCGGGGGGAATAATGGACGATTTAACGAGGATCCCGCCCCACCATGTGGAGGCGGAGCAATCTGTATTGGGGTCGCTTTTAATTGACCGCAACGCTCTGTCGGAAGTAAGCGGTAGGCTTAAGGCAGAGGCTTTTTATCTTGAAAAGCACAAGGAAATATATGAGGCGATTATGACCCTCTATGAGGAAAGCCTGCCGGTTGATATTGTAACGGTTTCAGATACCCTTTCAAGACGCGGTACCCTTGAAAAGATCGGGGATGTGGACTATATTGCCCATTTGGCCAACGCCGTTCCTACAACCGCCAATGTATCCCATTATGTATCGATTATTCTGGATAAGGCTTTATTGAGAAGCCTTATCTCTGTTTCAGGAAAAATTGTGGACTTGGGATACCAGGGTGCCATGGAGGGTACGGAGGTACTCAACGAGGCTGAGAAAATTATTTTTGATATTTCTCAGGGTTTGAATCGAACTGGTTTGGAATCCATAAACACCGTTCTGGATCAAACATTTTCACAGTTGGAGGAGCTCTGTCAGAACAAGGGTGATTTGACGGGTGTGCCCAGCGGATTTTTAGATTTGGATCGCAAAACATCAGGCTTTCAGAGCTCGGACCTTATTCTTATTGCTGCCCGCCCTGCCATGGGTAAGACATCCTTTGTTCTGAATATCGCAGTTAACGCTGCCCTTCGCAAGTTTCCCGTGGCCATCTTCAGCCTTGAAATGTCCCGGGTTCAGCTTGTAAACAGAATCCTATCCCTTGAATCCATGGTGGAGCTTGAGAAAATGCGTACCGGTAAGCTTGAGGCTGAGGACTGGAAGAAGATCGGCTTTTCATTAGGTCCCCTTTCAAAATCGCCTATATATATAGATGATAATGCCAGCATCAATACCATGGAGATGATGTCAAAGCTACGCAAGCTCAAAATGGATAAGGGCTTGGGAATGGTCATCATTGACTATCTCCAGTTGATGGAGGGTAGAAAAAAGAGTGATAGCCGTCAACAGGAGATATCAGACATCTCCCGTTCGCTGAAAATAATGGCCAAGGAGCTCAATGTTCCTATTATAGCGCTTTCCCAGCTCAGCCGTGCACCAGAGCAGAGAACCGACCATCGCCCCATATTGAGCGATTTGAGAGAATCGGGTGCCATTGAGCAGGACGCAGATATGGTCATGTTTCTCTATCGGGATGATTATTACAACGAGGAATCGGAGAAACGTAATGTAGTGGAAGTTATAATGGCCAAGCACAGAAACGGTTCGACAGGTACGGTAGAACTAGCTTGGATCCCGCAATACACCAAATTCGGGAATCGTATGTTTGATGAGCAGCCCTATCAGAGCAAGGGTTGATTGTACTTTCAGGGAAACGGGCAAGGGATGATTAGCTTGCTGGAGCAAATTAAAAAAGATATTATAAAACACTCCCTCCTTCAAAAGGGAGAAGGTGTGGTGGTTGGGCTGTCAGGAGGGGCCGATTCGGTTTGCCTCCTTAAGGTGCTGTCTGAGCTTAGAAATGAGTTTGAACTTAATATTATTGCTGTTCATGTGCACCATGGCTTGAGAGGCCGGGAGGCTGACGAGGATCAAGCCTTTGTGGAGGCCCTTTGCGCAAGCTGGGGAATAGCATTGAAAACCTTCCGGGTGGATCTCAAGGCATTGAGTCATGAGCAGGGAAGCTCTCTGGAGGAAACCGGTCGTGAAGTCCGCTATAGACTTTTTCATGAGGTCATGGAGGAAACCGGCGCGGATGCCGTGGCCGTGGCACACCACCGGGAAGATCAGGCCGAGACCCTTATGCTCCATATTTTACGAGGAACGGGGCTGGATGGGCTGTGCGGCATGAGTATGAAACAGGGATATGTCATCCGACCCCTTTTAAACGTGGGGCGGGCACAAATCCTGCAATATCTTGAGGCTAGCGGGATTTCTTTTCGTATTGACAGCAGCAACCTCACCGGCGAATTTACCAGGAACCGTATCAGAAATGTACTGTTTCCCATGGTTCAGGAAATGTTTGGAGTTGATCCGACCACACAGCTTGTCAGGTTGTCTCATGTTGTCAGGGAAGATAGGGATTATATTGAAGAGGCCGCAGAAAAGGCATACCGTAGTGTGCTTCTTTCAGAGGATGACCATGTTGAACTGTCCCTAAAAGGTCTCCAAGGCTTTTCTTCATCCATAATAAAAAGGATAATCAGGCGTGCTTGGGAGAGAATAAACAACAATCGGAAAAATCTTGAGCAGGTGCATGTTGACCAAATAATGGAGCTATGCGGTCGCGGCCATACAGGGAAAAAGACACGGTTACCAAAAGGGATTGAAGCACGGGTTTCCTATGATAAGCTGATTTTTTCAAGGCAGGAGATACAAGCTCAGAAGCCCTATGCCTATCCGATTCCCGATGAAGGAACAATTAGGGCTCAACAGGCCGGGGGAATTTTACATGCTGCCCTTTTACCGGGAAATGAGGCATTCCTGCTTTATGGCTACCCGGATACAATAAAAGAAAATGCATTTATTCAACTCTTTGATTATGATAAGCTAAAATGTGGAATAACTCTAAGGAACCGCAACGACGGAGACCGCATTCGTCCTTATGGAGCCGGAGGAGAAAAGAAATTAAAAGATTACTTTATTGATCAAAAGGTTCCATGGGATAAGCGCTCAAGAATTCCACTGGTTGCAATAGACCAAAGGATCATCTGGATTATTGGCATGAGAACCTCAGAAGACTTTAGGGCACGACCCGACACCCAGAGGGTGTGGGTGCTTTCGTGGGAGGGGCTTTAATTATGGAGGAGTTAAACATGGCAAAGTTGAAGGTTTTAATCAGCAGAGAAGAACTACAGGCAAAAACCAGGGAACTGGCCGCAAGGATTGCCAAGGACTATGAAGGCAAGGATCTTTTACTGGTTGGCGTATTAAAGGGCGGATTTATGTTTTTGTCCGATCTGGTGCGGGAGCTCGATATTCCTGTCAGCATTGACTTTATTTCTGTCAGCAGCTATGGCAATTCAACGGTTTCCTCAGGTGTGGTCAGAATATTAAAGGATATTGATTATGATATTACCGGTAAGCATGTATTGCTTGTAGAAGATCTTATTGACACAGGTTTGACGCTTACATACCTGAAGGATTTGTTTGCGGCAAAGCATTGTGCAAGTGTCAGAATATGTACCATTTTAGACAAGCCTTCAAGGCGTAAGGTGAATTTAGAAGTTGATTATCAGGGTATAATAATTCCCGATAAGTTTGTTATCGGTTACGGTCTGGACTATGCCGAAAAATACCGTAACCTGCCTGACGTATGCATTGTAGAAGAAATATGATGCTTCGTAAAAAGTTATAATGTTGTTTTTTTACATTGGGTATGTTACCATAATATAATAATTTGAAATGGTTGTAATATTTATATATAACCCATACAGGCCTTAAAAAACAGGCCGCCACAGGAGGTTGAATTTATTGAAGAATGTTAGGGGCTTCAGTTTTTATGTCATCATATTTGTGATTATGGCCCTGGTCATCATGATGTACAATAATATCAGTAATCCAACTGATATGAAATATTCCGACTTTCGTCGGGAACTCGATGCCGGTAATGTAAAAAGCGTACTGGTAAGAACGCTTCAGGCAGAAGTCGTTTTGGAAAAGGCCTCAGGCAACTTAGCCGCTGATTATCGCTATAATATCAGCTTTCTGTCACAGGAAGCTTTTATAAATCTATTAGATGACTCTTACAATACCGGGAAGCTTCAGAATTTCGATATTGAGAAGAAAGCCAGCCCGCCGTGGTGGCTCGAAATGCTTCCCATGTTTGCCATGGTCATTCTCTTTGTATTTTTCTGGATTTTCTTCATCCAGCAGTCCCAGGGCGGCGGCAATCGTGTCATGTCCTTTGGTAAGAGCAAGGCGCGCATGGTCAATGATGACGGCAAAATGAAGGTGCGCTTTAACGACGTGGCCGGTGCCGATGAAGAAAAAGAAGAGCTTGAGGAAATCGTAGGATTCCTGAAAGAACCCAGAAAGTTTGTGGAGCTCGGTGCCCGTATTCCCAAGGGTGTCCTTTTGGTGGGCCCTCCCGGTACCGGTAAAACTCTTCTTGCAAAAGCCGTAGCAGGTGAAGCCGGAACTCCCTTCTTTTCCATCAGCGGTTCGGACTTTGTGGAAATGTTCGTAGGTGTCGGTGCGTCCCGTGTCCGTGACCTGTTCGAGCAGGCAAAGAAAAACGCGCCTAGTATCATCTTTATTGATGAAATAGATGCTGTAGGCCGTCATAGAGGCGCAGGCCTCGGCGGTGGTCATGATGAGCGTGAGCAGACCCTGAATCAGCTCCTGGTTGAGATGGACGGATTCGGGATTAATGAGGGCGTTATCATTCTGGCCGCTACCAACCGTCCTGATATCCTTGATCCCGCACTTATGCGTCCGGGACGTTTCGACAGACAGGTTGTGGTAAGCTATCCCGATATTAAGGGACGCGAGGCCATTTTAAAGGTTCATTCCAAGAACAAACCCCTGGCTACCGACGTGGATTTGAAGGATATTGCCAAAACTACGCCAGGCTTTACAGGAGCAGACCTAGAGAATCTTCTCAATGAGGCAGCCCTTCTGGCGGCTCGTAAGAATCGCAAGGATATCTCCATGGTTGAAATAAAAGAAGCCAATTACAAGGTCATGATGGGCCCGGAAAAGAAGAGCCGTGTCATCAGCGACAAGGAAAAAAGGCTTACTGCTTACCATGAAGCGGGCCACGCCATTGCAGTCCGTGTTGTTTCCACCACTGTCAAGGTTGACAGGGTGACCATTGTTCCATCAGGCCGAGCCGGAGGCTTTACCTCCTTCAAGCCCGATGAAGATCGCCAGTATACCACAAAGGCCCAGCTTATTGAACAAATTATTGTAAGCCTTGGTGGAAGAGCTGCAGAGGAACTGGTCTTAGGTGAAATCAGCACCGGTGCATCCGGTGATTTGAAGAGTGCCAATGGTATCGCGCGTAATATGATTACCAAGTACGGTATGAGCGAGGAGCTTTCCAATCTCGTATTTGGCGATGAAAATGATGAGGTTTTCCTGGGCAAGAGCTATGGACATACCCGTAACTACAGCGAGGAAATCTCTGCGAAGATCGATACAGAAATCAAGAAGATCATCGACGACGCCTATACCAAGGTTAAAGAGATCCTCACTGAGAACATGCAAAGGCTTGAGGATGTTACCAAGGCTCTTCTCGAAAAAGAGCGCCTGGATTCCGACGAATTTGAGGAGATCTTTAAAAACGGCTACAATGCGCCCGTTAATGTGTAAGCTTTTTGACGGACATGGTCCCTCTTAGTGACGTTAAAAAAATGAACCGACAATATAGGTAACTTTTGGATAGCTGCTTTAGATTTAAGGCAGCTATCTTTAATTATTACGCAGTAACAAGCTTTGTGTTGCCCGTAACGCATACTTCGCTTGTGGTCGAAGAAAAAAACTTTAAAATATTTGTCCGGGTTTTGCTTAATATGATAAAATAGGAGAACACTAGAGGATAAACCTGGCAGGGATGATGGGCCATGCATGACATTAAGACCATGAGAAATCTTAAGCCGCCCTATAATAAAAGTCTCATTTTTACAAGGCTTGGGTATGATAAAAACAGGACTGAGCTTTCGACGGAGATAAGAAATGATGTAGAACGGCTTTTAACGAAAACGGAAAATATCCTGGACATCACAGCGGCCTACCGCATTGTGAACATTTTAGAAATAAAAGCACCCCGGGTAATGCTTGAGGATAATACACTGCTTGTGGGGCAAAAGCTTTCAGAGCTGCTTAAAAATTGCGAACAAGCACTCCTCATGCTGGCTACAGGCGGTAAGGGAATAATGGAGCATTTGGCCCGACTTCAAAAGGTCGGGAATATGAGCGAGGCTGTTATCGTTGACGCAGCCGCTTCAGAAATCACTGATGCCGCATTGGATGTGGTGATGGCCTCTGTTGCGCAGCAGCTTCGGCCCAAGGGATTGGCTTTGACACGAATGCGCTTCAGCCCGGGGTATGGGGATTTCGATATTACCCAACAGGCAGATTTTTTCCGCCTGCTTAAGGCTGAGTCTTATGGACTTACCTTAAATGATGCTTACCTATTAATTCCGGAGAAATCCGTCTTTGCAATCGCCGGTATTGGCGGTGCAGGATAAGCAACGGAGGTTTCTATGACAAAAAAAGGATTTAAGAAACTGTTTCAAAATAGAATCGTACTGCTGGACGGAGGTATGGGCACACTACTTCAAAGGCTGGGTATGCCAAGCGGAGTCTGTCCGGAAAAATGGGCCTCTGAAAATGCAGGAGTTGTAAAAATGACGCAAGCCCGTTATCGAGAGGCCGGTTCCGATATTCTCTATACCTTTACCCTTGGGGCCAATGCCATCAAGCTTTCGGAATATGGCCTTTCAGATGAGACCTATGCCATTAACAAGCTTCTTGCCCAGGTTACCCGAAGTGCAGCAGGGGAGGGGCTTGTAGCCGGGGATATTTCCTCTTGTGGGACCCTTCTCATGCCCTATGGGGATGTCAGCTTTGAAGAGGCCGTGGATAGCTTTAAAGCACAGGTCAGAGGCCTTTTGGACGGGGGTGTGGATCTCTTTGTCATTGAGACCATGCTAGACCTTCAGGAGGCACGTGCGGCCCTTATAGCTATTAAAGAGCTCTGTGAGCTGCCCGTCATGGTAACCATGACCTATGAAGCAGGCCAGCGTACCCTGATGGGAACTGATCCGGTCAGTGCCCTGGTCACCCTCCAGTCGCTGGGGGCTGATGCAGTGGGGTGCAATTGCTCCAGCGGACCTGCTGAAATGGTGGATATTCTTGCCCGCATGAAGCCCTATGCAAAGGTTCCCTTAATTGCCAAGCCCAATGCGGGAAAGCCCCGGCTGGAAAACGGCAAAACTGTTTTTGATATGGATGCAGCCGGGTTTACCTCTTATACGGAAGCATTAATTGAAGCAGGGGCCAATGGTCTGGGAGGCTGCTGCGGTACAACGCCGGAATACATTGAAAAAATTGCGGAAATCACTTCCCGATGCAGTCCTATCAAGGTTGAAAGAAAGACCTATAGCCTGGCCTGTTCAAATCGACTGACCCATGAGCTTCATCCCAGCTTGCCCTTTACCGTAATTGGAGAAAGGTTGAACCCAACGGGGAAAAAGGCATTAAAAGAGGCTCTTTTAAAGGGAGATATGGATACCGTCGCCGATATTGCCCGGGAACAGGTTGAGGCGGGCGCTGCACTTTTGGATATTAACGCCGGGGTGCCTGGTATTGATGAGAAAGAAACTCTGGCGGCTATGGTCAGTACCGTCTGTAATACGTGCTCTGCGCCCATCCTGATTGATACCTCCAACCCGGAAGCCCTGGAGGCAGCTCTGAGGATTTATCCGGGAAGGGCGGTCATTAATTCAATCTCGGGAGAGACAGAAAAAATTGAACGGCTTCTGCCGCTTGCGAAAAAATATGGGGCCATGTTTGTTCTCCTCCCCGTCGATGACAAAGGTGTACCTGAAACCGCCGAGGAGAGGATCGAGATCATAAAGCGCGTCTTACGCGAAGCTAAAAAATTGGGCTTTAGCAAAGAAGATATTTTAGTGGACGGCCTTGTCATGACGGTGGCCTCAAATGCCGAAGGTGCGCTGGAAACCCTCAAGGTTATAGCCTGGTGCGACAAGTCCAAGATAAATACCGTCATGGGGTTGTCCAATGTATCCTTTGGCCTTCCTGCGCGTGAATCCATCAATTCGGCCTTTCTGGCCATGGCTGTCTCAAGGGGCTTGAGTACGGCCATTATGAATCCCAATAACGAGCAAATGATGTTGGGAGTTAGGGCCTCCGATGCGCTGGCAGCCAGGGACAAAAACGCCGTCAATTATGCGGCTGTTTATTCAGGTCAGGGTAAAGCTCCAGATAGGGCTGCAAAAGCTTCGGAAGGTACCGCTAAAACGCTTTATGATGCCATTATAAACGGTGCCCGTGACACGGCTGAAGAGTTAGCACGGCAAGCGCTTATCAACGGCAGGGAAGCAAAAGCCGTCATTGATGAGGAGCTGATACCGGCTATTAAAACAGTTGGGGATCTCTATGAGCAAAAGCATTACTTTCTGCCCCAGCTCATACGCGGCGCCGAGGCTATGGAAAAGGCAATGGCCGTGCTAACACCGGAGTTGACCCGGAATACAGAAGAAAAAACAGAGTGTTCTCAAACAGTCGTCATTGCGACTGTTAAAGGCGATGTCCATGATATTGGCAAGAATATCGTGGCCATGCTTTTAAAGAATTATGGCTTTAATGTGGTGGATCTTGGAAAGGATGTGGAAGCCTCTCGTATAATTGAGGCTGCAAAGACAAATAATGCAGATATCATCGCCCTTTCCGCGCTGATGACCACCACAATGAACCAGATGCCAAAGGTCATGTCCCTTATGAAAACGGAGGGGCTGGACTGCAAGCTAATGGTAGGGGGTGCCGTGTTGGATAAGCGTTATGCAGAGAGTTTTGGGGCACATTATTCTCAGGATGCTTACTCAGCGGTAAAATTGGCACAAAGCTTCAAAAAAGAAGAGCATTAATGGGGGTTTGACATGGAAAGCTTTTTAAAACTCGGATTCTTCTCAATGGCTGATAAGGTTACGGATGCAATAGGCAAGGCTTTTCCGTACATTTTTACGGGTGCCGTGATTATTGCTATCTGGATTTACTTTCTTTTTCTCGTACCCAGGAAAACAAAACGATACAATGGCTTGTCGGAATATCTTCATGATATTCTGAATTTCAGGGTGATGCTAAGCAGCGGGTTGGCCAAAATTCTTTATATGGCTTTCGCTCTGGTTTTATTCATTGTAGGCGTTGTGGCCATGTTTGTGGCTAATTTCCTGGTTGGGCTTGTAGGGACACTTATCCTGCAGATTATCCTGAGGGTGTTGTTTGAGCTTGTCATGGTGTTCTTCTCCATACAGGAGAATGTTTCGATCATCAAGGAAAGCCGGGAACAGTCAGAGGATGATTATTTCACTGACGAAGAAGATGAAGAAGACTAACCTGTTGGTGCGTTCTTGTTGGGACGCACCTTTATCATGGGTCGGGGTTTGTGGCACGATGCCGCAGTAATTGATGTGTTCCCTTCTTAATTCATGACTGAAAAGATATAAACCCGGTGGGTCTTCGGAATAGCAATTCAAGACGTCTGGATAAGATTCAATAGAAATTTATACTAGTACTAGACAAATGCTATGAGCTTGTGCTAAAATAGACTTCGCTGCATGACATGGTGCATGCGGGTGTAGTTCAATGGCAGAACATCAGCTTCCCAAGCTGATTGCGAGGGTTCGATTCCCTTCACCCGCTCCAGTTCAACATAGTACGCCCTCATAGCTCAGTAGGTAGAGCGCATCCATGGTAAGGATGAGGTCATCGGTTCAACTCCGATTGAGGGCTCCAATCAAAATCCTTGAAACGCTGTGTAAATCGGTGGTTCAAGGATTTTTGCTTTTTATCCTTAAACTCAAAATTACCATAATATAGTGTGAAAAACCGTCTGGAATGGTGTACTGATGGTGTACCAATTCAAACGCTATAAAGCGCATGAATCAAGCACTTTGATGGCTTCACTTTTTACAGATGGTGTACAATGAGTATAAATGTCCAGAGTATGGCTTACCTTTGAATGTCCTAGAAATTCAGATACGATCTTCGCGGGTATGCCCTTTTCAAAAAGTCTGGTAGCAAAGGTATGACGGAGGGTATGAAAACTACATTTTTCAATTCCGGCACGCTTAAGGATTCTTTGAAAGCTTCTTCTTATATTACTGGGATTGAGGATATTTCCGCTCTTGGTGCAAAAGACAAGAATATTATTGGAATCTTGCCTGTGAGCTTTCATCACTTGGGTAGCCGTTTCTGATAAAGGTACTTTTCTTATATTGGCTCGGGTTTTGGGCGTATCCTGTATTTTCATAATTTTCATCTTGTCTGTTTCATGTTCAAAATCTTCAACGGTAATGACGTTTTTTGTAACGCTGACAGTACCGTTTTAAAATCAATATCGCCCAACTCAAAGCAAGAAGCTCTTCATTATAACATTTCTTAGTATGATTGTAATTCAACATAACACCCCGTTGATATATCCAGAGTATATTCATGGAATTGATTGTAGGCGTAGTATTTCATGACTTTGTTTATCCGTCTTAGAAAGGTATTCCATGTATTCTGTTCTCTAATTTTCTCATAAGCATATTGTTCATGTATGTCCATGTTTGAGATTATGTAAACCTTTGTATAACAGGCTTGCTTGTTGGCATAACGGCAAGGAAGCTCCAAAGGGTAACCATCCAGTAAATTTAACATTAATTGAATCGGAAATTGACTGTCAAACTCATCAATCAGAAGAATATTCTGTCCGGCATACCCATCAAAAGGATGTTTATAATCAGTGACCCGATACACGTTATTGTAGCCGTGCTTTTCCATTACGCTCCTTGTCTTACCTGTTGTAGTATTGCCCCAAATATAAGTAACTTCCATTTGTCGGAAAGTATCATTATATTCTTCATTTTTTATTGTTTGACAGGCACGCTCTATTTTGTCTATGATAAGTAAATAATCGGGGTTTTCGTTTATTATCTCGTAATTTGTTGATCCTGCTTTAATAAGGTCATACAGGTCTGCAAGATCATTTCTAGCGTCTTGGCGCTCAATGGGGAGTTCTCCGTATTCTTCAAATGTTCCTGGTATTTTTGTCCCGTGTTTCTTATCATCTGCCCATTTTCCCTCTTTTGAAATATACTCACGGTTTTGTTGAGAAGAGCCGCGAGCCATTTCTATATGAGCCTCATTGAACTTATTCTTCAAAGTCGAGAATCTCACCGCACTAGAGAAGCAAGCATAAATATGGGTATGATGTGTTTGTCTTTCACCTGTTTCATCTGCCATGCACCAATATACAAGAGATTTAGGCTGCTCAAGCTCTTGTTTAATCTTATCGTGCGTGAAACTCTTTTTAATGGGTTTGTTAATCGTTATTTGCCATTTGCGGCTTTGGGTATCTTTCGACATTATTATTTCACCTACCATAATTGCGACATAGTATTTGTTTACGTAAACCGTTTATTGATGCAAGTTTTGGGGATGTTGCGACATGCGACTTAGGTTGCATAGGTAATACTAGGATATGCAACATTTAGAACGCTAAAGCGTTCTGCAATGGCAGCGCCTCTCACTTCGTGGGCGCTGCCATTGCAAAGATTATCTCATTACGCCATTTTTGAGGTTGCTTGCAGCTTTTTCATGTTTGAAATCGTAGGCACTTGAATTGCAGTAAGATTTGTACCATTTGTGACCAAATACCCTGTGCCCTGTTTTCTATTAGGGTGTATTTCGATTTTAAATTCGTGGAACAACATGTTTTTGGATTCCTCAGATAAATTGCCTAATCCGACTACTAAATTGAAGTTATCCCTTGCAGTATTGAAATAAGCTGCATCTGCTCGCTGTTGACTTATAATCACATGCACTCGAAATGATCTTCCTAACATCAATAGGTTGGATAACTTTTCGTTATCTTTTCCATGAGCTTTTTATCCAAGCTACTACAATAACTCGCCCACTCGTCAAAGAAAAGAACAATCATATTTTTATTAAGTTCTTCTCCTCGCTGTCTTTTTTGAAACCGCTCATAGAATAATTGCAGACCGAAAGAACATTCCATGAATCTATGAAAGCGAGAACATCCATGCAAAAATGAAAAGTCATCATCACCTTTAAAATCGCATACATAAAGCTGTGAATCGGGGTACATGTAAAGAAATTTGCCCTAAAAGTAATTTTGTAAAATATGTTTTACCGCTACCGTTTGCTCCAATAACAACAATGTGGGGAGCCCTTTCGGGGTTCCATTTAATAATTTCAGAAACCCCGAAAGCAAGGTAATTATGATTGAACAATATGCCTAGTTCTATGTTAAAAGTCCCCATCACGATAGCTGATACTGGGTGGTTTTAGATTTTCTAATTTTGCCTGTGCTCTTGAATCTAGAAGATAACAATAGCTCTCACTTGCCCACGCCACATCAATCTGCATAAAACTTCCATTATCTCTTATTTCGTCAATACAAAGCAGTGGATATGCCATTCCATTGTGAATATAGGTTGTCTGAGTGATTCCGGCAAATTCATGTGCGGAAAGTTTTTGAGTAACCCTCATTTGCAGAAGTTCTTTAATCTTGTCAGGATTGCATACTCCATTCTTAACAACTACATATTGGCACATATATACATTGCCTTTCAGTACGGGCTTGCTGGGCGAATCAAGCTCTGATAGCATGTCGAAGGTTCAGAATACCGGCACTTTCCTGAAGAGTTGAATACAAGCATTGTCTGGTAATGTTGTAGTGACCCTCAGCAAGCGCCTTATCGGCGCTTTGCTGAGCTGTTGTCTTTTCTAATAATGCTACTTGTGCTTGTTGCTGCTGCTTATTTTGTTTGTCCTTCCACCAAAAGTAAATCATAAGATATGCACCTACAATGACAAGTACTGCCTCAAATCGTTGTGCAATGAACGTAAATATCTGCATACCTATGAAATAGGTTAACATGATGGAACCTGCTAATATTAGCAAAAGTATTGCGGAATACCCTGATAGCTTTAAGTAATTTTTATTCTTACACAGGGATTTGAGCTTTTTTATAAACTTGTCGATCATGGAACTACCTCAATAGCGGTTGCCTTTGCTGTAAAAAGTATTTGCTTTTAAGCATTTTGGTAGAAACGCCCTTCAAAGTTCTTCACTTTTACCTTTACTGAACCGCCCTTTGTATCAATTTCTTCCTGTGTAATAACAGGCTGGGGCTGTTCTACTTTGATAGATAGCTGCTCATACCTATTTGACGGGCAAACAACTGTATAGCTGTATCCTATGACCTTATCAGTAGTCTTCCCGTCCTTAAATTCTTTCAATTGCCTAACGCTTATGCATAGCATTGGGCCGCCTTTTGTAACCTGATTTTCTACTACTAGCATGTGAAATGGTGTAATTATGTTTTTTAATCTCCTTTGCCGTTTGAAATAATACTTCGCTGACTACTACTTTTAATAAAGGTTTGATCAGTGGTTTCAAAAATTTTAGAATTCTTTCTCACCTCCTTAAGGGTTGGCCAAACTTTAATTTGAATCCAAGGTTATTCTAAACCAAATCAGAAAGTCATTAAATTTGTGTATTGGTTGATTTTCACTTATAAAAATGTATAGACGATACGATAAATATAGTGTAAGGGAAGCAGTATTGAGGAGATATATAATATGAAAGCAATTTTTTATTTATATACTTCATCATTTTCACACAAATTCAGCATTATTTGTAAAAAACTTATTGATGATTATTCTTCATCAAATGGAATAAGTAAACTAGACGCAGAAGATAAGTTACTAAAAATTCTCTGTTGTAATCGGACAACTTTATATAATTATATGAATGGGAGTAAAACCCCAAGTGATGATGATATTATTTTCTTTACAAAAAGTCTTCAGTTACAAGCTGAAGCTTTGATTGATGATTCTCCTAGTGGACATGGGATGATTGAACGAATTAGGCGAGTTTTTTTAACACTTGATGCCTTTATTTGTTATAAAATAACGATATTCTACAAATACTATCTGCGAATACATGATAATGCTTGGAATTTTATTGTTAATTATTGCTTATTAAATGATTTAGGACGATCTGAACTTAAGCGATACCTATTTGAAAACATTATTGACAACATTGGTATGGTTGTTGAGTCATTGGATAATATCATAATGTTTCAAGAAGCTAAAAGATATAGTAATTATGTTTTGCTGGATGAATTTAAGCAGGATAAAGAAGCCTACTTAATAAAAATGAAATATAAAGAAGATAATCTATACATACAGAACCTATGGAGTAGTCTTGATAAACAATTTCAGGATACAAGTTGTACTGATCAAGAGCGTTTTTTTCAGTAAATGGAATATATAGTAAACATGGACTCTGAAGATTGGTCTATGTTAATTGGATATTTTATGTTAAATGATAAGGTTGAATGTAAGCCTTCTGAAAAACAAAAAGAGTTATTGGAGCTTTCAGAAAGGTTTATTAGAGATAACCAATATTCAGATGATGCGGACTCCATTAGAAGGTTGCTTGAATAATCATGATTATGATCAGTTAGCATCCATTGCTCTTGGGGTATTGTCATAATGTTCACAAAGTATTATTAATATAGTTTTAATTATTAGATAGATAAGCTATACTATTAATAAATTGATTTAATGAAGGGGACACGAATGATCAGCTATTATAAAACTGATTATGGTCAAATGTATATATCTTCAATAGAAGATTTTATGAAGTCAAAAGAATACAGTGATTTAACTGGTAAAGTTCAATTAATCCTAACTTCACCACCATTTCCATTAAATAAAAAGAAAGAATATGGGAATTTGCAAGGGAATGAGTTTAAGAATTGGTTAGCTGGATTAGCTAATGGTCTAACTGATATGCTTACACATGATGGGTCAATCGTTATAGAAATGGGTAATGGGTGGGAACCAAATTCTCCGACATTTTCAACTCTTCCTCTTGAAAGTCTGTTGCAATTTAAAGAAGCAGCGGGCCTTTATTTATGCCAAGAATTTATTTGTTATAATCCTGCAAGATTGCCAAGTCCTGCACAATGGGTCACAATTGAAAGGATTAGAACAATTGATAGTTATACAAGGCTTTGGTGGATGTCAAAGAGTGAACGGCCTAAAGCAGATAATCGCAAAGTCCTTAGACCTTACAGTAAAAGAATGGAAAAATTACTTAGTAATAAATCCTATAATTCAGGTAAAAGACCATCAAATCATGTAATTGGCGAAAAAAGTTTCCTTAAGGATAATAGTGGCAGTATAATGCCTAATGTGATACAGGTTCAAGATATTATGGAACCTGGTTCTGCACGAATGCCTGAGAATATATTCTCTATTAGCAATACAAATTCAAACACCCAATATATCAACGCCTGTAAAAGTAAAAATATTGTTCCCCACCCCGCAAGAATGCCTATTGAATTAGTTGAATTCTTTATTCAGTTTTTGACTGATGAAGGAGATATTATATTCGATCCTTTTGGTGGAAGCAACACAACTGGGTTTGTTTCAGAAAAACTAAATCGTTTATGGTATGTAACTGAAGTAAAAAAGAAATATGCTGAACAATCAAAATTACGGTTTAGCTTCGGAGAGTAGGTTATGCAATTAACTGATTTATTTAAGGATTTTAAAATTGATGAACTTAACGAAGAAATTCGAAAAAAAATAACTTACTGTTGGGGAAGTTGTATTACACTATCAGATATTGATGAATGGTTGCAGAATTTTACAGGTAAGGCGTATGATGTTGACATAGAAAAAAAATTAGCGCTTATGCTTCTTAATAATTTTATATATGTTAAGCATGATGAAGCTTTACACCTGTGTAGAGTTATCTATTATGAATATATTCATAAGATAGCCTTAAATAATGAAGATATAAATGACGTCCTTAAAAAAACCAAGTTTTATCCAATTGGCAATCCAAGTGAAAGTAGTTCATTAATAATGTATTTTTTCAGACTAGCAAATGATATACCCAAGGATCGATTCGGGTATTCACCAAGCACACCAAATGAGAATAACAGAGTTGTTTTTATCGATGATATATCTGGTTCAGGGCATCAAGCCAGTGACCATATAATCGATTTGTTTAGTGGGACGATTGAAAAGAAATACATTGATTATCTATGTTTGATTTCTACGGAAAAAGCTGTTGAGGAATTTAAAAAGATAGGTATAAACTTAATCTCATCATGTAATCTTGATAGTAGAATGCAGCTGTTTTCTAATGAATCATACACTACTTTTTCGGATGAAATGAGTCAGATTATCAAAAACTTTTTAGCTGCTTACCAACACGAAGTAAATTGGAATCCGTTAGGTTATAATGAAACTGAAATTGCTCTTGGCTTCTACTATAATGTACCTGATAATTGTATACCGATATTCTGGAGCGAATTCAATAATTGGAAAGCCTTATTTAAGCGTTTCCATAAAAAATATTCTACTAATATGATAGGAGAGGTTTTTGATGATAGGGATCAATTCATTTAATAACCCTTTCATAAATAGAGATGCTAATTCTGATAGTATCAATGATATTGTTGATTACTGGTGTAACCCTATCCATATTAAACTTGTTGAAATGTTATATTCTGATAAAGCAATTATTATTGAAGGGCCAAGAGGGTGTGGAAAAACAACACTTTTTAAGTATTTTTCTTATAAAGGGCAGTTAATTAAAGGAAGTCGTATAAGCGATTTTTTGAAAGAGGGAAAATACTTTTGTTTGTATTACAGATTGGGCGAATTTAACTACTCTTCGCTGAGTGGTAAAAAAATTGATGATGCCTTCTGGGGTAATATTTTTCTTCACCTATTTGAGTTAAAGTTAACGCACATATTGATGAATTTAATCAAAGAGATTTTTGAAGATGAAAACGACAACATTCTAGATATATCAGAATCTGATTTCATCGCGAATTTGAAGAATATTAATGGATTCGGTAGTGCTATTGATATTAATAGTTTTATTAAGCAAATAGAAGTTTATATTGGAGAGGTTAAGGACTTCATAAGAACAAGAAGCATGGTAGAAGTAGATTTTAAGCCAGTTTGTTGGTATAGTAATTATGAGTTAATTGAATATATTATAAAAACGATTAACACGTCTATGAAAGACGGAAAAAGATTTAAGGTTGCATTTGTTATTGATGAAATGGAAAATCTATCTCAGCAACACCAAAAAGCTATTAACACCTACTTAAAATTTGTAAAAGAAAATATTTCTTTTAGGGTAGGAACAAGACCTTCAGGAATTCTTACCTTTGACACTTTAACTAATGAAAGTATCCGTGAAAACCATGATTTCTCGTATATTGTAATAAATCCTATACTTAATATCGAAGAATATGAAGAATTTTTAATTGAAGTAGCAAATAAGCGTTTATCAAATAGTTTTTTTTGCAAAAATAGTACTGTCAAGATTGAAAATTTGTTAGGTAAAAAAGAGGATATTCAAGAAGAAATTAAGAATAAAATACCTAAAAATTTTGAGGGTCATTTTAAGCAATTAAAAAAACATATACCCGAAGATAAATTGTATTTGATTAAAAGTGATGATAAACTACAGGAATTGCTGAACATTATTAAGATTAACAGGGGAGAAAGTGTTGATTCAGTAAACTTGCAAATGACTTGTTATAACAAAAAGGAAAGAAAAGATAGTAAGGAATACAAAAAATACGTTAACGATTACCAAAATAAATACAAGAAAAGTCTCGCATTTCTTTTATTAAATATAGCCAATAAGAAAAAGTCATATTATAGTGTTAAAACATTTGCACATCTATCTAGTGGATCAACGAGAATATTTTTGCAATTATGCCATAATGTCTTAGAGTTAGCTGCCTATAAATGCCCTAATACGATAATAGAAAATAAAATGATTGATTATGAGCTTCAAAGTGAAGCAGTGTTGATGGTTGCTGAAAGTGAAATGAATTATTTAAAAAGGGTTGGGCCTTATGGTAATGAAATTTACAACTTTATTGATAATTTATGTAGATTATTTAGGCATTATCATAACGATATAAAACTAAAGTATCCTGAAACAAATCAGTTCACAATTGATGACGGATTATCTTATAATGATCAAATAATAATTAATGTAGCAAGGATGCATGCTTTTATCATTAGAAAGAATAAATTACAGCAACGTTCGATTGGTCAGCCAAAAACACACATATATACTGTTAACAGGATTTATTTTCCATTGTATAACATTTCTTGTGTAACACGAGGAGGTTTTATCCCATATATTTCAAATGAAATTATGGCAGAAATTCTGAATAAACAAGTAAAGATTCCAATTATAATCACTAAATTTTCTGGGAATAAATCAAAGTTAAATGACTTTGATGAAAATCAAATAGGGTTAGAGGATATACAATGAATAAAGTAACTTACGAGATGCTAAGAAATGAAAAAATTACTGGGAAGCTGGATTGGTTGATAATAGGTAATAAAAGTCCTTTATCCAAAAGTCTTGATGAGTTTGACATTATTGATAATTTGGTTATTATCTACTTTGATGATAATCCTGAAGAAGATATCAGTTATAAAAATGTAAACAACGTTTTCAAATATTGTGTTAACTACAATAATTCTGGGGTCGATTACGGTATTGTATCTGATTATATTTGTAAACTCAATATTTCAACAGATAACTTTATTTGTATTGATTCGACATGCATGATTCTACCAGTCTATGCGTACATATATGCTTATTTAAGAGATATTATAAATTGTAAGAAAGTATGGTTTTTGTATCATGAAGCTAAAGTATATAAAAATCCACGTTCTTATAATTATCATAATGGTACAATAATAACTAAACAGCTAGAATGCTTTAGGCAGACTGATATTAAAGGAGATGAATTAATAATATACTTAATCGGTTTTGAAGGAATGCTTACAATGGCAATTGATAGAGAACGTGAACCTGCAAAAAAAATAATAATCAACGGCTTTCCATCATATTTAATTAGCTACAAGGATGTAAGTATTTTAAATAATACACATCTATATTCTAATAACTTTTGTATTGATTATTGTACTGCCTCCAATCCTTTTCAAACATTTAATAAACTATTATCTATTTATAAGCGGTATCATGATAAGTATCAAATTACAATTGCAACTTGCGGGTCTACACCATCTTCTATTGGGGCACTAATGTTTGCCGCATCAATTGATGATGTCAATATTATTACGGCTCGTCCAGAAAACTATTGTTTTGAAAAACGTGAATATAAAAACAGATGGATTTATAAAAGCTATCATTAAATCATAAACAGTGAATCCCAATATTGGATTATTAATATTACTTCATTCATTAGTCTAGTAAAGGATGTACTAATATGAAATATTTGATAGATACTATTACTTATGATACATATCGTAATATAAAATCGGGAATATATGTCGGAAACTATAAGGCACCAAAGAATGTAAATTTAACGGAGTTAGAAAACTTTATTGATAATAACAAAGAGAATATATTAATTCATTCTGCAACTTTATTTGAACTCTATGTGAGATGTATCAAGAACACTGATATTCAAAGACAATATAAAGACAACAACCAAATCAATCTAGGCCAATTCGCTGATGACTATCGTTTTATAAGGAATGTGAATCATTTTTCTATATTGAATGAAATGCCTTACTATTTTGATTGTGAAACTATAGTAAATCATTATAATAAAGGTATAAAATTCGACCCCAAGTCTTATATAGAAGAAAAAATAGAGATGGAAGTACAAAAAATTTCATGGTATTTTTCTCTCATTACTTCGATTTGCGAACATAAGTCTTTTGATGTTTATGGAGACACTGTTGACTTAAATTTACATGGCAGATATCATGCCTTACGGACTTTATTTTTAGAAATTAACCTGAAAAAAATCCTACGGAACTATTATTATGCAGATGAGAGAAAAGAAATATCCGTTAAAAATATGGACATTTTATTGGGTTATTATTTAAAGATGTCTATATTTTGCATAAAAAATAAATATCTATTACTGAATTCAGAAAATCGAGCTGAAGAAGCTGTGCGGTTATTAGGTGAATACGGGAAGCTTTGGACACAGTCTCAGTTGGGGAATACTTCTGGAGTAAGTTATATTTCGAATATTCTTAAAGATAAAAACGATATTCTATCTTATTTGAGTAGTAGTGTTGTTAAAGGAATTTTTAAAGAAATATCAGATAAACTTTCCAATGTTGAGAAGGAATATTATTTATACCTTCTTAAAAAAACATTACTAAATAAATACAAGATAACAAAAAATGACTTTACAGATTTTTTAATTACATCTGCAGCGGATTACCGTGATAGTAATATATTAAGTGATGAAATACGTGTTATTACTTATGATAAAAAGGTTAAAAAGTTTATCGAGGAAAAAGGGTATTATTATGATAGTTATTTATATAGCAAATTATATGTTGAGTATTGATAGTGAATGAGGTGGATTTTGAAAAAGCAGGTCAGTTTTGAAACTATAGAACAAGCTGAAAGACTGAGAGAAAAAATTATAGACATAACAAACGCCATGTTAAAGGCAATGTGGCAAGATGGGGACGGTATAAATTTTCTAAGAAAAATAAAATTCGAACCATGTGGATATGACCCACTATTTGAGCAAAGTACAAACTTTTTGGAACAAACCAATCAAACTTTTACATATCTTGTCTGTCTAGATGCAGTAAAAATACTACTTTCAAATCATCCTACACACAAGTTCATAGTAAATTTCGGTACCGAATCAGGTTTTGACGTCGTGTCAGAGGATGAAAGTATAATTTGCGAGTGTTTTGCAGCAACAGCACCTGACAGCAACAAGAAGTTGGAACATGATACGTTAAAGGTTTATACAAATATAACTGCGGCTTCAAGATATATAATTTACTTCGTATCAAACCCAAAAGAAAAGCATGTAGAAAATATTAAACAAAAATATACTGGCGTTGAATTAATCGCTTTGAAAAGTTTATAGACAAGAGGGGGTAGGTATATGCCAGATTATTTGGATTATCAAAAATCTATAGCGGCAGAGTTCAAAGCATTTGAAAAACGAGTGCGAAACTTAATTGATAAAAGCCATTGGGGTGAAGAGGGCCATTTTAAAGAAGTCGTTTTGATGAATTACTTAAAGCGAATTCTCCCCAAGCACTTGTCTGTAGGTACAGGCTTTGTTCGGAATGAAGATAAAATAACAGAAGTTAAAAGCAAAATAGCACCAAGCGATTTGTGTGAAATAATTGAAACGGCCAATAAAAATGCTGAAATCATTGTAGGACAATCAGATATGAAGCTATTCAATGGCATTTTCTCCTATAATCATGAATCCAAACCTGCAAGGTATATAGACAAGATTAATGAGCATGAATTCAGTTATTGGGTAAGGAAACGGCCTTATATAGAGATTGTTTCAAGAAAATTGTTTTTTTGTGTTAATCATATAGCATTAGGTGATAGGTACTTTATCAAGTTATGGCCTTTAGGACAGGACGAAGAGGGCAAAGAGAGGTTTCTTTCGGAGAATCCAGCTAATTATGCAGCATATTACAGCATATACGACATGGATTATGGGTTGGCTTTTTCATATTTTTTATCAAACTTACAGGAGTTTATAATCAAAGTTGCCACAAGTAATTTTGATAAAGAGCTGCCAAAGGAAATGAAAGGCTTTCTATATCCAATAGAAGAGGGAAAAGAAATATGTCTTTTTAATAGAATCTACTTGGACAAAAAAATAAATGCAGAGCAAATAAGGGAAAGATAACAATTAAAAAAATAAAACACAAAAAGTGAGGCACAGCAGGGTATGAGTAACAATCCAAAGGCAGACCAGTTTTCACCAGCCAGTTTATCATTAAGTGATGTTTTCACAAATGGAGACCCTATATATCAGATTCCAGATTATCAGAGACCTTATTCTTGGACTGATGAGCAGGTAATACAGCTTTGGGAAGATTTATACGAGGCTTATCAGAATAATCTTGAAGATGAAGAATCAAATAGTAATTACTTTCTTGGTTCTTTAATAGTAATTCAGAAAGATATGGCTGAGGATGTTGTTGATGGTCAGCAACGTCTGACAACCTTAATGATTCTTCTCTGCGTTATAAGGCAGTTATACCCAAATATCAATAAAAAGGTTGACCCGAAGATAAATCCAAATGTAGTAAGGCTTAAAAAAATTCAACTTTGCATATCAACTGCTAATGAAATGAATAGATTAAGATTACAGTCTGACCCTACACAAGCAAGTAACTTTGAGGAATTGATTTTCGACGAAGATATAGATTTTTTGGCCTATGTGAAGCCGACGAAAAAAGAAATCGAATCTGACCCTAAATACCGTTACATAAACACAGCAGCAATTTTCTATGAATACCTTAGTAGTATTGGTGAAAGTGATTGTGGTGGTTTCCTTAATTATCTGATGAATAAGGTAAAGCTGATAAAGATTACTTGTTATGACGAAAGCTTTGCAATAAAGCTGTTCCAAGTGTTGAATGACAGAGGGTTGGATTTATCTCCTGCTGACATTATAAAGGGGTACTTGCTTTCATCATTAAACGGCAAAGGCAATAAGTATAATCATGATACCTTCATGGCTGATTGGCGTTTATGTGAAGAATGGACAAAGGAACTTGATGCCAATCTAACCGATATGTTTACCTACTATGAGTATTATCTACTTGCAAGCAATCCAAAAAAATCCTTGGTAGAGGAGTTAAAGGTTCAGTTTAAAAATAAGTCATCAAATGTTGTTCTGAGGGACTTTAAGAATTTTGTGGATAGCTACAGAACGCTTTATAACTCAGGTAATAAGGTAACAACCAGTTTTTGGTATTTGCCTTGGGGTACATATTGGGCTACAGCTCTGATTACTGCGGAACATGTTAAGTATGCTGAAAAAGAAGAGCTGCAAAAGTTATTATTAAGGTTTTTCTATCTGTACTATATCTCAGGGAAGACATTAAACAGCATTAAACAAATGTGCTTTAATCTTATAACAAGCATTAGGAGAAATGAGGCATTGAAAAAAATTAAAGCCGATTTAACAGCAAAGCTAAAAACTGATGACATTAAGAACAAGGTCTTGGAGAATCTAAAAGGTGATGTTTACTATGAGGGTTGGTTAAAGCCTTTATTAATTCTTGTTGAATATTGGCAGACCGATGGTGATGAAGTAACCTTTATAGACCCTGATCCCAAATCAATTAATATTGAGCATATATACCCACAGAATCCCGAACTGGGTAGTGAATGGGCTACCATGTTTAAAAATGGTGAGAAGTACTTGAATACTTTGGGTAATTTAACGCTATTGAGTGGTGCAAAAAATCGATATGCACAAAATTTTACCTTTGGTGAAAAGATAAACATCTATCAAGGCTTCGATAAAAATGGTAACAAGGCAAGCGGGAAAAATGGTCAAATCACAGTTTTTCGCACAACCCAGCAAATAGTTGATGATTATAAAGCCGGCACATTCAAGAAAAGATGGAATGAAAAAGCTGTACAAGCCCGGCATAACAGCTTGTGTGTGCAGATAGGCTCAATTTTAGACATTGATGTGTCATCGATTCTTTATAATTGATTAAAGCTATGGATAATTGTGTAAATGGAGTGATAAATGGAATGGATACTAATCAAAACATTGCCATATCAAGGATCGCTGATATATTGTCGAGCGGAAAGCTTATATCGCCGGAAGTAGATATATGGAAAAAGATATTTTATAATGCAGGTCTGGAAGAGATTTATGAGGATTATAGTATGAGGTTGGTAGTTACTCATAAACAGATAAATTGGGAAAACCACTATTACCATAATGATCGATGCTATTCTGCCTTGTTAGAGATATTTAAAAATACAGAGTTCAAATTTATTGTTATGCTATTAAATAGCATATTAGATAAGATAAATTTATATCGTGCTTTTGATGAGGATATACATAAGGTAATACGGGCAAAAGCTTTTCACGGCAGTTATTTTGATATTGTAGAGTATATCAAGGATTTAAAATCGAATGAAAAAGCTACTGAGTTTTTATTAACTTATCCGAGTCCTGACTTTCTATATTTGAAACGCAATCTGAATATGCTGAGTTTAGATATAGTGATACAGGAAACGGTTAAATTAGTAACCGTTCCATTTACTTACTTAAGCGAGCAGATAAATGAAGATACAAGCCTAATAAACAATTGGTTATCAAATAGTTTCCCCAACATTTTCAAAAGTTATGAGGACGCTAAAAAAGCGTATGGTTCTGGTGATGCGGTTGGTTGTTTAACACATTGCAGAAACATTGTAACAGGATTCTTTACTTATAAGAAAGATGAACAAACAGAGTGGTTAATGGGTTTAAAAGAGGTTTGTAAAAGGGATAAAAACATTGTAAATATTGCAAACCCAAAGGAGATTACAAATAGGCCGCATGACCCCCATAATACTGATATAAATAGGCGCTATCGTTATCCAAGATTCAATATAATTTACAAAGTGTATTCCTTTTTATCAGCCTTAGGTGCACATGTAAATGAGGGCAATATTAAAGATACTACAGTAGACGTAGAGGTTACTGATATGACAGATGCATTTATGGGGTTGAGGATGACAGAAGATATATTAATTTGGGTATATCAGAATAAATGATAAAAAGAATGAATTCTAGGGAGTTTACCTTAATGATTTTAATACCTCTTCTTCTTTCAATCAGTAATGTTGCCGAGTTGCACGAGATTATTAGAAACGGAAGTCTATATTCTATAAGCATTCTTGCAGCATTTGATGAATTGCCATTGAATTCCATGGTGTACAAATGGTGTACTTAGTTAAAATTAATCAATTATCAATCTTTCAATTACTTTTGTATCAAGTGTTTGACGGCGAGTGAAATGATTTAATTTGAATTATGGTAAGGATGAGGTCTCCGGTTCAATTCCGGATGAGGGCTCCAATAAAGAAGCCAACTCCAAAAGTATTACTTTTGGAGTTGGCTTCTTTTATTATGACACTGTTCACTTGACATGGGCGGTAAATAGCGCTGAAAGTCCTCTATGCACTTGTTGTGTTATATTCAACCTTAACTACCAATCCTGTTTGGTATGCATCATTAGCTGCATAAGCAATTCTGGTGGCGGCAGTCCCGTCTTTTGCGCCGCATTTTGGTTTTTCACCGCTTATGATGCAGTGAAAGAATTCTTTTTTTTCTAGAAGAAAGGCTTCATTGTACCTTTCCTGAAAAGATCCGATACATTCTTCCAGTACGCCTTCGCTATTGTAAATTTGAATATTGTTTTTTCGAGGTATTGCACCTATTTTCAAAGTTGCGTCCGTTCCAATGATCTCAATCTCATTGTGATGCCCGTGGGGGGCGGTTCGGCCAGGGTGCAAAAATGCCATAGACCCGTTCTTGAACTTCATGATGGCAAATGCATTATCACATTCTCCGTACTGCATGACTTCAGGAGTTAAATAGGAATTACCAACAGCATATATAGTGTCTACTTCATCTTCCAGATACCATAGTGCCAAATCAATGTCATGTATAGCCATGTCCAAAAATTCTCCGCCACTTGTAGGTGCAAAATTAATAAAGCCCTGTATGCTTGTTATTGGATCCAGGTTGGTCGCCTTAAGCATGACGGGACGTCCAATCTTGCCTTCACAAATCATACGTTTCGCTTCTGCAAGAGAAGGATCATATCTGCGCATAAATCCCAATTGGAATACAAGCTCCGGATATGAATCAACAATTTTCTCCATCTCCTGGCATTCCTTAAGGTTAAGCGCCATAGGTTTCTCACAGAACACATGTTTTCCAGCTTTTAACGCTTTTACGACATGTTCCTTATGCATTGCAGAAGAAGAGACAATTACGACTGCTTCGATATCCGCGTTTAGCAACATCTCATCATAGTCCGTATAAAACTGGATTCCCCAATCCCTTACTTTTTCTGCATCCGCTTCAAAAATACTGCAAGCTGCAATGAGCTGTGCTTCTGGAATATTATTTTTAATATCCATTGCATGATGTAATCCGAGTCTACCTAATCCGACAATACCTGTTTTTATCCTCGTCATTTTTTGGCCCCCTTACAAATATTAATTAACGGTATGCTTTCTCGGATGAATATAGAAACTAAATGACTTCCTGCTACACAACGCAAACGTTTACATTTATAACATAAACGATGGTCTAAATAATGTCAAGCTTAAGTTTGACAGTTAGCAAGATGAATCTGAGTACCAACCGATGGTCATTCACCTTTCATATCTATGGTCTTTTGCTTGCCCTCCATAATATCAAGACATAATCTGGTTGACTCACCGATGGCCTTATCAATATCATCAGCCTCTACGCCGAATTCTTCGACAATTGTTTTCTTGTCTATAAATGCTTCCTTGGTCATTATTTCTGCTAATCCCATGAAATTGAGACCTGGTTCCGTGCCTTTTTTCTGATTTTCTGCGATCATCCGTTTCATACCAAGCTTATATATAAACTTTGGTATAGTAATGATCTTCTTATTGGGAACTCCCATATGCTTATGTATGATAGTCAGCATTTCCTTCCAAGTAAGATTGTAATATCCAACGGGATAATTCCCGCCACTCCTGCCGTTCTCCAATGCTCCTGCAATGCACTGCCCAACTTGCCTGACAGTGACCATGGTGGTGCCGCCCCTTGGGTAATAAGTGGCACCTTTCATTGCTTTAATCTGCTCGATCAGGAAAACCCATACCGGCTTACGACCGGGCTGGGTGCCAAATATATAGGGTAATTCCAAAACAGAGACATCCATTTCTTTATCTGCGAATGACAGGGCCATGTTTGCCTGATCCACACGGCTTCTTATGTATGGATGGGTCTCATATAACTTGAGGTCCTTCCATACCCTGTCAAAGTATGCAAAATAGGATCCAAGGACTACTGAATGCCTGATCCCGACTTCTTTAGCAATCTTCAGTAATTTCTCCAAGGGCTTTATATTATACTTGTAAAACATATCATAGATTGGCGGCGGGCCTTCAAGCCTCTCATCCACTCCTGCCGCAAAAACAAAAGCTTCGCAGCCTTCCATATGCTTTTTTATTTCTTCGTCGGTGAGTTTCATAATGTTTCCGAAAGACAATTTCATTTTTTTAGGCAAGTCAGCCCCTGCAGGAATAGGGGGCAGTGCTATTGAAGTAACCTCATGGCCTCTGCGAATTAACTCTTTTGCCCCTTCAGAGCCGAGTAGGCCTGTTCCGCCGATCATAAAAACTTTCATTTTTTTCACTCCCCTTTACATTACATATTAATATAAAATATGTTATTTTCCAATTAAAAATCCACATTTTAATAAACTAAAAATGAAAGTGCTGATAGCTCCCCATTGACACAAAAAACAGAGAATGATAAACTAAATGCGTAAGCGAAACGTTTAGCGTAGGGGTTGAGAACAATAGCAGCAACAATCAAAGATGTAGCAAGGTTTACCGGCCTTTCAATCGCTACAATTTCAAAATATATCAATGGCGGCAATGTGCTTGAAGAAAACAAAATAATAATCGAAAAAGCAATAGAAGAACTGGGCTTTAAAGTCAATGAAATTGCCAGAGGACTCAAAACAAACAAAACCATGACAATAGGGGTGCTAATTCCAAACCTCGAGAATATTTTTTCAACGAGCATAGTGTCCAATGTAGAAAATATACTTATAAATAACGGTTATAGCACGATTATTTGCGATTACAAGGAAAATGAAGCCCTTGAGAAAGAAAAGCTTCAGTTTCTGGTTAATAAAATGGTTGATGGGATTATAACCATACCTCTCGGAAGCGATATGGAGAGCATTAATTCCATTATCAGTAAAAATATCCCGGTTGTGCTTATTGACAGAACGATTAAGGGAGTTAACTGCGACGTCATACTGGTAGACAATTTAAATGCATCCTATAATGCAGTGGAACAGCTCATCATTAATGGACATAAAAGAATAGGAATAATATGCGGACCTCAGAATATATTTACTGCTCAGGAGCGCTTAACAGGGTATCTGAGAGTACATGAGGATTATACGCTTGAAATTGACAAAAGCCTCATCAAACAGGGCGATTATCAGATTGAAAGCGGATATGAGCTTCTTGTTGAACTTTTAAATGAGCCCGTTCCACCAACTGCAGTTTATGTAACGAATTATGAAATGACGTTGGGTGCCATTATAGCTATAAACGAAAAAAATGTTAGGATACCTGAAGAACTGTCCTTTATAGGTTTTGACAATCTTCATATGGCCAGAATTGTAAAGCCGTTACTATCAATAGTTGTACAGCCAATGCAGCAAATTGGGGAAACGGCAGCGAATATTCTGCTTAAAAGATTAAGAGGAGATTCGGGAAACTTTCCGTCAATGTTTAGACTAAAAACTGAACTCCATTTAGGTAATTCTATTAGAAACCTGAGTTTATGAGATCAAGAGCGAGCGTGTTTTTTTGGACAAAAGCTAAACGTTTAGCTATAAAATAAATAAATTAAGAAAAACGATATGGTAGCGCTGTTTTCAGAATATCCGGAGGACTGCCATGGAGAAGCTTTTATTAGGTATAGATATAGGAACATCTGCTTGTAAGACGGCTTTGTTCGATTATTGCGGCAATGTAATCTGCCAATCGGCAAAAGAATACAGGGTTTATTATCCCTTACAGGACTATGCCGAACAAAACCCCGAGGAATGGTGGGAAGGAGTATGCCTGGCAGTTAAGGATATCATTCAGCGTAGTGCTGTATCAGTTAAGCAGATTGCCGGCATAGGCATCGGTGGTCAGAGCTGGTCGGCCATACCTGTTGACCAAAAGGGCAATGTGCTTAACAATACTCCAATATGGATGGATACCCGATCTTCTGTTATTTCAAAAGAGACAATGGAAAGAATCGGATTTGACAAGATCTTCGGAATAAGCGGCAATTCCTTTGAACCTACATACTCAACGCCAAAGATTCTTTGGTTCAAATATAACAAAGCGGAAGTATACAAAAACACATATAAATTTTTGCAAAGCAACAGTTATATTGCGTATAAGCTTACCGGTGTAATGACACAGGATATATCCCAAGGATATGGAATTCATGCTTTTAATATGAAAACGGGCAATTGGGATGATGAATTCTGTGATCAGCTTGGAATTGCAAGAGAAAAGCTTCCGGAAATTTACAAGTGTCATGAAATCATTGGTGAGGTTACTAAAGGTGCCGCAAAAGAGACCGGTCTCGTTGAAGGAATCCCCGTTGTTGCAGGTGGATTGGATGCCGCCTGCGGTACCCTTGGAGCAGGTGTGGCCGAAGTAGGCCAGACCCAGGAGCAGGGAGGCCAGGCAGGTGGGATGAGTATCTGTTTGGATCAGGCGATTATGCATCCCAAGCTTATTTTGGGTTTTCATGTAATACCTGATTTATGGCTTCTTCAGGGGGGCACAGTGGGAGGCAGCGGAACATTAAATTGGTTCAGACAGGAGCTGGGAGCCTATGAGGATGCCTTGGCGGACAAAGCCGGTATGTCAGTCTATCAAATCATGGACCGTGAAGCAACCCAAATAAGGTCGGGTTCTGATGGCCTAATATTTCTTCCTTATATGGCCGGAGAGAGGTCTCCTTTATGGGACAAAAATGCAAAGGGTGTTTTTTTCGGCCTTCAATACAATAAAACGAGGGCACACATGATAAGGGCTGTAATGGAGGGATGCGCCTATTCCCTTTACCATAACCTGAAAACAGCGGAGGAAGCAGGTGTAAGTGCAAATGAGTTGATTGCCATGGGCGGAGCAGCAAACAGCAAACTCTGGACTCAGATAAAATCGGATGTCACGGGAAAAGTCATTAAAGTACCTCAATCAGATACTGCAACCACACTTGGGGCAGCAATTCTTGCAGGTGTCGGCACAGGCGTTTATAAAAGCTTCAAGGAAGCAATAGACAGAACCATAAGCATAACCCGTGTGCACCAACCTGACATAAAGGCCCATGACCATTATATGAAAGGCTATGAGATCTATATTGAGCTCTATGAGAAATTAAAAGCCACCATGCAAAAATGCAGTAGTTAGTGGGGTAAAGATGATGAAAGCTGCCGTATTGTACGCTAAAGAAGACTTGAGGTTCGAAGAAATTGAAGCTCCCCGCATTAATGACAATGAGGTTCTTGTTCAGGTAAAAGCTGCAGGAATATGCGGCTCTGATATCCCCAGAGTTCTCGGTGACGGTGCACATTTTTATCCCATTGTTTTGGGCCATGAATTTTCCGGAGTGGTCGTCGAAAAAGGGAAAAATGTAAATAGAGTGGAGATAGGCGAAAGGGTTGCGGGAGTACCGTTGGTTCCATGTATGAAATGTGAGGATTGCCAAAAAGGTAACTATTCGCAATGCAAGCTATACAGCTTTATCGGTTCGAGGGAGCAAGGAGCGTTTGCTGAGCTTATCAAGCTTAACGAGATAAATGTCGTCAAATTCCAGGATCATGTATCCTTTGAAAAGGGGGCGTTTTTTGAACCCTCAACAGTTGCCTTGCATGGTCTGAATTGTGCAGATTACAGGGGCGGAGAAGATGTGGCGATCCTGGGGGGCGGCACTATAGGCCTGTTTACTGCTCAGTGGGCGAAAATATTCGGAGCCAGAAGAGTATTCGTATTTGATATTGATAATGACAGGCTTCAGCTTGCAAAAAAATTGGGAGCAGATATTGCCATAAATACATTGGATGCTGATTTTCGGGAGGCGGTAGATGAGTATACGGGAAAAAGGGGCTTTGGCTTTGTATATGAAACTGCTGGAGCCGATTCGACGATGAAGCTTGCTTTTGAAATTGCCGGGAATAAATCAAGTGTTTGCTTTATAGGAACACCTGTAAAGGAATTAATCTATACTCCTAGGCTGTTTGAGAGTATGAACCGGAAGGAATTCAGGCTTACTGGATCTTGGATGTCTTATAGCGCTCCGTTTCCGGGAAGGGAATGGGAACTGACTGCTCACTATTTTTCCACCGGGCAGTTGAAATTCGATGAAGGATTGATCTTTAAAAGGCTTCCTATGAGCAGGATAAAGGAAGGCTTTGATATGTACAGGACACCCGGTGCCGTAAAAGGAAAGATTATGCTTCTAAATGGACAGGAGGATGGCAATGAGTAAAGCTCACCCGTTGAAATCTATCGTTCAAAGTCAGAAGGATGGTATTGCAAGAGGAATTTATTCAGCGTGCAGCGCCAATGATTATGTTATTGAAGCCTGCATGGAAGTGGCGCTGAAAAATGAAGATTATGTTCTTATTGAAGCGACGGCAAACCAGGTTAACCAGTTTGGCGGTTACACCGGCATGAAGCCGTCTGATTTTAGGGATTTTGTCTACCGTATAGCAAAGAGAGCCGGATTTTCTTATGAAAGGATAATTCTGGGCGGAGATCATCTGGGACCGCTGACGTGGAAAAATGAAGATTCATCCTCTGCTCTGGAGAAATCGCGACAATTGGTACAGGATTACGTCTCTGCAGGATTTACCAAAATACATATTGATACCAGCATGCATCTAAGAGACGATGATCTGGGAAAAAGACTGGATACCGCAATTATTGCAAAGAGAGGTGCCTATTTGTGTAATGCGGCAGAAGAAGCCTATGAGCGGCTGAAGGAAAAACAGCCGGACGCTCTTTCTCCGGTCTATGTGGTAGGCAGTGAAGTGCCTATTCCCGGAGGAAGTCAGCAAGAGGAAGGTATACAGATAACGAAGGCTCAAGACTTTGAAGAGACGGTCGAAACCTTTAAAGATGCATTCTTTCAGTATGGGTTGGAAAAGGCCTGGGAGAATGTTATTGCCGTTGTCGTTCAGCCGGGGGTGGAATTTGGCAACGAGACCATCCATGAATTTAATCGAGAGAAGGCAAAAGAACTGTGCAATGCATTAAAGAAATATCCCAATCTTGTATTTGAAGGTCATTCGACAGATTATCAGACAGCGGATTCGTTGCGTCAGATGGTAGAGGGAGGTATTGCCATACTCAAAGTGGGTCCCGCCTTGACATTTGCCTTGCGGGAAGCGTTGTTTGCTCTTAATTATATGGAAAAGGAATTATTCAAATATAGTCCGGAGGTCCAACTTTCTAATTTTATTGAGACCTTGGAAGCCGCCATGGTCAAGCAGCCTGAAAATTGGATGAAACATTATCAAGGTGATGCTGTAAAAATTAGATATGCAAGAAAATACAGTCTTTCTGACCGAGCCCGATATTACCTGCCTATGATTGAGGTGCGGGATGCGATGGAACAAATGATCGGGAATCTTAAATCTGTTGATATTCCACTAACATTGATTGATCAACATATGCCTATTCAGTACAAAATGATCCGAAACGGCAATTTGGCAAAGGATCCTGAGTCACTTATAAAAGGCAGAATTGCAAACTGGATCAACGATTATATTTATGCCGTAAAGCCGGAAAAAGTCATGAAAGACTTTGCCTGCTAAACTTATGGCTATGAAAGAATAATTAATAACCCAGCCGATATAGTAAGGGAGAGATTTGTAATGACAAACCATCAAGATTTTATTGATCCAGGCATGGTGCCCCAAAGAACTCTCAGGGGAGGAGCCAAAATGCCAGCCATTGGTATGGGAACCTTTGGTTCCGATCGCTTTTCTGCAGAGCAAGTGGCGGATGCTGTAAGGGGTGCCGCTGAGATAGGGTTCAGAATGTTTGACTGCGCTTCGGTTTATGGGAATGAACATCTTATAGGCGAGGTTTTCTGTGATATTATGAAAAAAGGAATCAAGCGGGAAGAATTGTTTATAACCTCCAAGCTATGGAATGACATGCATGGCAGAGGGGATGTTATGCTTTCATGTGCCAAGACGCTTAAAGATCTTCAGTTGGACTATATAGATATTTATTTTGTCCATTGGCCTTTTCCGAATTTCCATCCTCTGGGCGCGCAAGCTGATTACCACAACAAGGATGCAAAGCCATACATACATGAGGATTATATGGAAACCTGGTATCAAATGGAGAAACTTCAGAAGGCGGGTTATGTCAGGCACATAGGAACATCCAATATGACTATTCCTAAGCTGAAGCTGGTGATGCGCGATTGCACCATCATGCCCGCTGCAAATGAGATGGAGCTCCATCCCTGCTTCCAACAGCCTGAACTGTTTAATTTCTGTATTGATAGTGGAATCCACCCCATCGGCTTCTGTCCCATAGGTTCACCCAAGCGTCCTGACCGAGATAAAACCCCTGATGATCGTGTTGACATACAAGACCCGATTGTGGTCAAGATAGCGAAAAATCATGATGTGCACCCGGCAGTAATATGCATAAAATGGGCAGTGCAGCGCGGCCAGACACCTATACCCTTCTCGATACACCGTAATAAATACACCAGCAATCTGTGTTGTGTCGTGGAAGATCCCCTTACTGATGCTGAAATGAAGGAATTGGATGGAGCCGATGGAAATTGCCGCCTTATAAAAGGTCAAGTCTTCCTTTGGGATGGGGCCAGAGGATGGGAAGATTTGTGGGATCCTGACGGAGAAATCTCTCAATAGTTACTACAACCTGAGCATGAGGAGAAATGCTTATGAAGAGGGTTTTCACTAAACAGTCCATTTTTGTGAAGCTTTTTGCTGCCTTTTTTGCGGTAATTCTTGTTCTCTTCGTAATCGGCTATGGCATCTATAATTGGGGCATAAGGAGAATACGCGACGAGGTAATCAACCAATCGTGTGTGCAGAACAAGAACTTCTCAGATAATTTGAATATGGAATTCAAAAGGATTATCATGCTTCAATATGACCTGGTTGATAATTGGGATTTAATGCGAATCAGTACCGAATTATCCGAGAAATACAATGAATATCAAAAATCAATGATGATTTTAAGAATCAGTGAAAAAATTAAGGCAATCAAAACCAGCAGCAAAATCATTGAAGACATCAAAGTTATTGTTCCGGCTGTCAATAAATCCATACAGACGGATACGGTGTGGAGTGACATAGAGCCTGCATCAATGGAACTTATGAATAGCTATAAAGACATGGAAAAAAAGCAAATAGTTTATTATAACGATGATCTTCTTCTTGTTTCAGAGTACCCGCAAATGTATTACGCAACCGGTCTGAAGCCTTACTACTTAGTACATACCATTATATCAAGAAATAATATCATTGAGTTTCTGAATCAGATGAGCATAAATACGGAAGGCAACAGTTTTCTTTTTAGTGAAAGCCGTAACATGATTTTTTCAAATGATACAAACACGGAAAGAACCCAAAAGATCAAACAAGCATTGCTTAATAAAAATGGGGAGCTATTTCGGTATGAAAGCATAGTAGGCGATGATACGTTTTTTATGTCGGAAGTCGTAGATGGCGATAAATACATAGTTGTATACACAAAAACAGGCTTGGATGATCTTATATTGGCAAGATATGCTTCTGAAAAGGTTGCTTTCGGAGGCCTGGGCACATACAAAACCACCATGTGGTTGTTTGCAATTTCTGCGGTCATATTTACCTTTCTTTTCTCGTACTCCTTATATAAAACAATTCATTCTCCTCTTAAAAAGCTGGTTAAAGCCTTTGAGAGGGTTCAAAGCGCAGATTTTTCGGTTTCAATCAATCATAACCGGAAGGATGAGTTTAAGTACATTTATAAAAGCTTCAATGATATGGTGCTGGAGCTCAATAATCTTATAGAGCAGGTCTATAAGCATAAAATATTGGCTCAAAAGGCAAATTTGAAACAGCTTCAGGCTCAAATCAACCCTCATTTCCTCTATAACAGCTTTATTATTCTCAGTAACAGAATACAGGCGGGAGACAATGAATTTGCAGCCGAGTTCTGTAAGGAAATAGGCTCCTATTTTATGTTTATTACGAGAAATAAGCAGGATATGGTTTCCCTTAAATATGAGGCCGAGCATGCGACCACATATGCCAAAATACAGTATGCCAGGTTTTGCAATCGGCTCCGGATGGATATTGATGTACTTCCGAAGCAATATGAAAATATGCTTGTTCCAAGACTGATACTTCAACCCATTCTTGAAAATGCATTTGAACATACACTGGAAAACATGGACAGCGGAGCATACCTTCATATGGGTTATTCAGCTCATGATACATATCTGGATATCATAGTAGAGGATAACGGAACAGGTCTTGATGATGAGCAGATAGCTAATCTTAGAAATTACCTCGATAGCACCGATACCGAAGTAACGGGGTTGATAAACATACACCAGCGATTGAAGCTTGTGTACTCGGATGATTGCGGAATCATTCTTGGCAGAAACAGATTCGGAGGACTTCTTGTCACAGTAAGAATACCGGCTGAAAAAGGAGAGGAAAACAGTGTACAGGATGCTCATAGTAGATGATGAAATTGAGGTTGTAGAATTCTTTTTCAGGGCTTTTACAAAGGAATCCAATCTGCCTTTGGAGGTATACACAGCATATTCTGCCCAAGAGGCTTTGGAAAGCTTGGAAAAAATCAGGATTGACATCGTATTGTCCGATATCAAAATGCCTAAAATGACGGGTTTGCAGATGTACGAAGTCATCAAAAAAAAATGGTCCAGATCGAAAGTCATTTTCCTTAGCGGAGTTCTTGAATTCGACTATGTCTATGCATCAATACAAAACAGGGATGTAAGATACCTTACAAAGCTGGAACCCACCGAGAAAATTATCCAGACGGTAAAAGAGGTTATTGAAGAAATTGAATTAAGCTACAAGGCTCAGTACACGAAGCTTAAGGTTCAGGAACAGATGAATCAAGCCTTTCCACTTCTTCAGAATCAATACCTCTATAAAACGCTGAACGGTATCACCGAGCCCGGTGAAGCCTTACAGGAAAGGCTTGATGAATTGGACATACCTCTTGATATTTTAGATAAAATAACGCTGGTAGGCGGCATGTTTGACATTATTCCACCTCATTTGAACGCATTGGAGATCGAAAAGAAGATATATTTCCTTAAATCTATTTCCAATGATTATTTAGCTGAAGACTTCAATGTTGTTTGTTATATATCCGAGCAAAAATTATTTTTATGGATCCTTCAGCCAAAAACAAAGATCAACGGAAACTGGGCGCATAGTCATGAAGTTCAGCTAAACGGACAGCTTGAATATATCCAGGGGGCATGCAGAGAAAACCTCGGTACAACAATCAGTTTTGCATACAGCAATGAGCCTGTGGATTTTTCCAAGATATCAGAAGAATATATCAATATTAAAAAAGCTGTCGGGTATAAGGGCGGCCTGACGTCTGACAGTGTAATTGTTTCCAGCAGCGGGTTTAACAAATGTAACAGGCTTTGGGATGAACCGTTAACAATTGACAGCTCAAAACAGCTTATGCGGCTAAATATGCTTGAAGGATATTTGGAACTGAATCAGGAAGAGGAGTTTTTTAAACTGTTATCCGTAATCACGGATTGCCTGAAGAAAATAAAAAGCCGAAATTACGGACCCGCTCTTGAGGTATACTATAGCGTTTCAACCATGCTGATGAAGCATATTAATTTTTGGAATCTCAATGAAAAACTTGCTTTCCGGATTGAGCTATATAAGCTGATGAGGGCTGATCAGCATGATTCCTGGGCGGAAGCCGTTCAATATCTGCACAGGCTCTCCGGGGAGCTATTTTCTGTTCGGTTCAGCAACGAAGCGGATTTTATTACAGATGCGGTTTTGCATATACAGAAGTATATATTGGAGAACCTTGATAAGGATTTGTCCCTCATTACGCTTGCCGACAGAGTGAGGCTCAACCCGTCTTATCTATCCAGGTTATTCAAAGAGAAGACGGAGATAAATCTCTATGATTATATTCTGGAGATGCGGATGGCAAAAGCAAAAGAAATGTTGAAAAGATCAGGAACCAAAATACATGAAATAGCTTCATTGGTCGGCTATGAATCTGCTCAATCCTTCACCCGTGTATTTAGAAAATATGCCGGCCTGTCACCATCGGAATACAGAGGCGAGCAGTAAAGAATTGTTAAACCAAGTAAAGTTATGCACGTAGAAAGCATGGCCGTGTGCAGATATCATTAAATTGAGAAAACAATTCTCGAATTAAGCGCAAGGAGGAAGAAAAAATGATGAAACTAAGAAAAATGTCAGCTTTGTTGCTAGCTATGTGTGTACTGATGTTGGCTTTCTCAGCTTGTGGACAAACCAATGCACCGGCTACTACTCCGGATGCGGCAACCCCTTCTGTAACAGATGTACCTTCTGTAGAACCATCAGCCAGCCCGGATAGTGACCCCCTTGGCAAGTATGATCCACCTATTGAGATTTCTGTTGGCTTAAGAACGACGTCAACAGATACATATGCCATGGATGGAACTAATCCTTGGGGAAAGAAATATGCGGAATATGGTATTAATATTAAAGTACTGTGGACTGTTGACGCATCCCAGTATGAAAGTAAATTGAATACCCTTATATCTGCAGGAGATATTCCTGATCTTTTTACCAACATTTCTCCCCAGCAGATGAATGTTCTTCGGAAATCCGACATGATTGCGGACCTGACAGATATCCTCAATAACAATCTGTCACCGGAAGCTAAAGAGCTTATGCTCGGATCGGCTGCAAAGAATGCCATAAACGCAGTTACTTATGATGGCAGAATAATGTTCTTGCCGCAGAATATAAGTGAAAATCAGGCAGATGCTTTCCCGTTGTTTATAAGATTAGACTGGTTGAAAAACCTGAATCTTGAGATTCCCAAAACATTGGATGATCTCAAAAAGATTGCAATTGCCTTTACAAAGAATGATCCCGACGGAAACAAGAAAAATGATACATATGGTCTTGCAATTGCGGCCCAAAAAAGTCTATTGACCGACTGGGGCGGACTGTATGGGTTCTTTCCGGCATACGGTGTTCAGCCTTGCGTTTGGTATGACGGGATGCTTTTCTATTCCAAGGATGCTAGCGGCAAGGCCGTATGGGATGGAACAAGACCCGAGGTTAAGGAAGGCTTCCAGCTCTTGGCCGACTTATATAAGGAGGGAGCTATCCCCAGTGATTTTGCTACCATGGACAGCAGCAGGGTTACTGCCGAGCTGAACGGCAGCAAGGCAGGTATGGTATTCGGGGCCAGAGGCTTACCTTTCTGGGCCATTCAGAATACAATTAAGAATGATCCAAAAGCTGAATGGTATGCTATGAACATGCCTACCAAGGATGGATCACATCCTCCGATTTTTGGATGGCAGCCTGTAAATGTTGCTGGTGCAGTTTCTAATAAATGCAAGAATCCGGAAGCCATTGCGAAGATGATCAATATTCAGTATAAGTACGGATATCGCAAGAGTCCGGATCTCGATCCGATTTTAGGGAACAGATCTGATATCAATGTTGCCGGTCCCAGATATTATGACATTTATGATCCGACAGAAGAACGCGATATGTTTAATGCTTTCTTTGACGCCATAAAGGCGAAGGATAAGTCAAAGCTTTCAGCATCATGGCAGGCCGACTATGATAAGTATATGAAGTATGAAGAATCCAAAGATCCGGACTGCTGGGGTATTTGGAATGGCGGTAATCCTGCTCCCGGTGGTGCCTTCTATACTGTATGGCAAATGAATACTCCCGAGGATGTAAAAAATAATGTATGGTGGTCTTTGCCTACCGATGAGATCGTATCCAAAATGCAGCTGTTTAAAAAGATGGCTGAGGAAGAAGTTATTAAGATCATATCCGGCGATGTACCTGTATCCGACTGGGACAATTTTGTTCAAGAGTGGAACAAAATCGGTGGAGATGAAGTAACCAGAATTGTCAACGAAAATATGAAGTAAATTGACCTTCATGTGCATTTGGAATGCGGAGGAGTCTAACACCCTCCGCATTCTTAATAAAACTGCCAAGGGGAGAGAGTGTCATGTTTAGAACAAGATTAAAGCAAGAGCTCCCGTTACATATTATGCTGATCATTCCATTGATTATTGTCATTATCTATTCATACGGCCCAATGCTGGGTCTGGTAATGTCAGTTCTTGATTTTGTTCCGTCTAATAAAGGTTTTTTCTATGCATTGTTCCATTCCGAATGGGTGGGATTGGACAATTTAAAGATTATGTTCCAGCTTCCCGATACGGCTTCCATATTTTTTAATACAATCTTTATATCCGTAATGAAAGCTGTGACCAAAGTATTCTTTCCTCTAATCTTTGCTTTGATGTTGAATGAAGTAGCTAAAGCCTGGTTCAAGAACATCGTTCAGACCATCACCTTTTTACCTTATTTTCTTTCCTGGGTTGTCCTTGGAGGTATACTGCTGGAGGTGTTTTCGCCCAGAACGGGAGTTGTTAATGAGATGCTGAAGGTATTCGGGATAGAGCCCATCTATTTTTTCGGCAAGGCTGAGCTCTTTCCTTTCATGCTGGTTATTACCGATTTATGGAAAGAGATAGGTTTTAACACTATTATTTTTCTTGCGGCATTAACCTCTATAGATCCAAGTTATTATGAAGCTGCTGTTGTTGACGGTGCAGGCAGATGGAAACAGACTCTCTATATAACGGTTCCCTGTGTTGCTTCAATGGTTTTGCTGGTATCGATCCTCAGCCTTGGCAATATTATGAATGCCGGATTTGACCAGGTCATTATGCTGTATAATGCTGCGGTTTATTCAACAGGCGATATTGTAGATACGGCTACATACAGAATGGGAATTGAGAACGCCCAGTATTCTCTTGCAACTGCAATAGGGCTTCTAAAATCGGTTGTCTCACTTATTATGATATCATCATCCTACCTTATTGCAAATAAATACAGCAATTACAGAGTATTTTAAAAGGAGACCGTTTATGGCTAAGGCAAAAAAAAGTGTTGACATGCTTATGGGGAATTCGCTCTCCCGAAAAGCTTTTACGGTTATTAACTATACATTGATATCACTGATGACTATTGTCTGTATTTTTCCCCTGCTGCATATCCTTTCAATGTCTTTCAGCAACAGTGCCGCAGTTGAGGGCGGCCTTGTAAAAATTATCCCTGTCGACTTTACGCTCTTCAATTATAACTTTATCATCAGAAATCCCAAGTTTTACAGGGCTTTTTTCAATTCGGTATTAAGAGTTGTGTTGGCTGTTCCCATAAGCCTCTTATGTACTATTCTCATTGCCTATCCGCTTTCAAAAAGCAAGGAGAAATTGCGCATGCGTTCTTTTTACGTATGGGTATTTATAGTTACAATGCTGTTTAACGGCGGAATCGTGCCAACTTACATGATCGTTAAGTATACGGGGATCTATAATACCATATGGTCTATGATCATTCCGATTGCCGTTCAGGTGTTCAATATGCTGATCCTGATGAATTTCTTCCGGGATTTGCCCAAGGAGATTGAGGAAGCGGCAATAATTGATGGCGCCGGTCATTTTTCAATATTGTTCAAAATATTTTTACCTCTTTCAAAACCTGCACTGGCAACATTGACCCTGTTTATATTCGTTAACCACTGGAATTCATGGTTTGACGGTTTGATCTATTTTTCCGGGCAGGGAAAACAGCCCCTCCAGACCTATTTACAGACCATACTGACAATTCCCGATACCTTTACAATGTCACCCCAAGAGCTTATGATATTCGGCAAAATGAGCAGGAGAGCTATTAATGCAGCGCAAATCGTCGTTTCAACGATACCCATAATGGTTGTTTATCCCTTCCTTCAAAAATATTACTCAAAAGGACTTGTTCTTGGCAGTGTTAAGGGTTAAAAATTATGACTGCATAAGCGGAGGAATAGCGCATGAAAACACTATACGCAAGAGAATACGGAGTGGTACCGGATACTCTGTCCGATTCAACACAAGCCTTTGAAAGAATGCTTGCGGAAAACGTCAGGGACACCAGGTTTATTCTGGAAAAGGGGCGGTATGATTTTTTTGGCGAGCATGCAAAAAGCATGGCCTACTCTTTATCCAATACCGATATCTTCGGCCCGAAGCGATGTGCTGTTTTATTTAGAGATATGCATAACATAGATTTCGTGGGTAATGGTGCGGAGTTTGTTTTCCATGGGCAAGTGCAGCCCTTTACAATAGACCGGTCCTCCAATATCTCCTTGCGAAATGTAGTGATTGATTGGGATATTCCTCTGACAGCCGAAGGGTCCATCATAGAAAGGACCGATTCATATATTGATATCCGTATCGACCAAGAACAGTTCCCCTGCAAGGTAAAGGACGGCGCGTTCTTTTTTGTCGGTGAAGACTGGGAAAGCCCCGTATATGGGTATATGGAGTTTGATAAACACACCAGAAAGGTCGCCTATCTTACCGGAGATAATGCTCCGCAAACAACCTGCGAGGAAATGGCTCCCGGGCATATCCGTTTTCACGGTAATTTCCGGGTAGGTGGTGAAATAGGAAATTGGGTTGTTCTGAGACATAACAAACGCACCCATGCAGGAGTTTTTGCTGTTGATTCATCAGAAATATGCCTTGAGGGCATAGTGATACACTGCACCGGCGGTCTAGGTATACTGGCTCAGTTTTGCGAGAACTTAAGCTTCAGGAGAGTCCAATTTATTCCCAATGAAAAGCGCGGAAGAAGAATTATATCGGGACATGATGATGGTATCCATCTTTCAAACAATAAAGGCAGCGTTTTAGTTGAAGAATGCTGCTTTCATGGGCTTATGGATGATCCCATAAATATTCATGGTACTTCTGTACGTGTTATTGAGAAAAAGGGAAACCGGAAACTGCTGTGCCGGTTTATGTCTGAGTCAAGCATCGGATTTCCACATTGGGCCAGAGGCGGTGATGAAATATCCTTCATTGACAATAATACCATGGCTTCTATTGCAAAAGGTATAGCCGCCCATTACGAGCTAATAAGCAATGAACAGTTTGTAATAAGCTTTGAATCTGACATTCCGGAATTGATTGATTTGGGAGATGCTCTGGAGAACTTGACCCAGTCTGCTTCCCTTATATGCAGAAATAATCATTTTGGCAGCTGCAGAGCAAGAGGACTGCTTGTATCAACCCCAAAGCCGGTTCGGATTGAGAATAATGTATTTGAATCTTCGGGCTCAGCTATTTTAATAGCCGGTGATGCAAATCACTGGTATGAATCAGGCGCATGCAATGATGTGGTGATTCGAAACAATACTTTCAGTGATTGCTGCCTTACGTCCTTGTATCAGTTCTGTGAGGGAATAATCAGCATATATCCTGAAATCCCGGAACCCAAGCTTTCAATGCCGTTTCACAGGAATATACATATTTCTCATAATACATTCCTTCCCTTTGATTATCCCGTACTCTATGCCAAGAGTGTGGAAAACCTATCCTTTTCAAACAATCGCATCATTCGCAGCCATTCGTTTATGCCCTGGCATTTGCGAAAGCATATGCTGACTTTTGAATATTGCAATAAAGTAAAAGTTGAAGGCAATTTACTGGTCGGAAATGTATTGGGAGCAGATGCTGCATTATTTGGAATGGACAAAGAAGCTATTGATATTGATGCGGAACAGGGGATCATGCTCGTTATTTGATAGATAAAGAAAATTGCAGATGCTGGAGGTGGCTTATGGAGTCAGAAATAAGCGTTTACAGACTGGATGCATCAAATGAGTCTTCTAAAATTTATAAGGGTTGTTTAAAAATGGGAGGGACTGATCCGGCGGGTCATGAGATCAATGTAACCAACCGTTATTTGACCTATGACGGCAAACCATGGCTGCCTGTTATGGGTGAAATTCATTTTTCCCGCTGTTCGGAAGAGTTTTGGGAAGAATCGATTTTAAAAATGAAGGCATGCAAAGTAAATATAATAGCTACGTATCTTTTCTGGATACATCATGAGGAATCCGAAGACCGGTTTGAATGGAGCGGGAACAGGAATTTAAGCCATTTTATCAGACTGTGCGCTGAAAACGGTCTTTTTGTTTTTTTAAGAATAGGGCCATGGAGCCATGGAGAGTGCAGAAACGGAGGTTTCCCGGATTGGCTTTACTCAAAGTGCACCCCCAGAACAAATGATCCTGCCTACCTGCAATATGTTGAAAGATACTATTCTCAGGTAAGGGACCAGATAAAAGGGCTGTTGTTCAAGGATGGCGGACCAGTTATCGGAATACAATTCGATAACGAGCTGACAGACAACGAGGAACACCTGATGACTTTAAAAACGATGGCGCTGAAGCTGGGAATGGAGGTTCCAATTTATACCGCAACCGGTTGGGGCGGAGAAGGAAATGCCAGAATTCCGCAAGATGAGATGATCCCAATGTTTGGAGGTTATCCCGAAGCTCCTTGGGAGCAGCATGTTGATGAACCAAAACCAAGCATGCATTATTTCTTCTACCATACACGCAATGATGCCCAAATAGGCGGAGATCTGTACAAAGAAACCCATCGAGGGCAATGCATAGATACCATTGATGTAAGCAGATATCCTTATGCTACATGTGAACTGGGTGGAGGCGTTCAAGTTACGGATCATCGCCGGCCTATTATCAAGGGTGATGATATTGGTGCAATCTCTCTGACTAAGCTTGGAAACGGTAACAACCTGCCGGGATATTATATGTTCCATGGCGGCTCAAATCCCATTGGCAGGCTGTCAACGATGAATGAGAACAAGGAGAGCGGATATCCCAGTGAACTTCCCGTCATATCTTATGATTTTCAGGCTCCCATAGGAGAATTTGGGCAAGTTAATGATTCCTACAGAAGATTAAAAATATTCAACATATTTTTGAATGATTTTGGTTCTCTGCTAGCGCCTATGGCATCGGTGCTTCCTGAAAGACAGCCATTATCCATGACTGATAGCGATACGCTTCGTTTTGCTGCAAGGATCAAAGAAAACAGCGGGTTTATTTTTATCAATAATTATCAGCGGCACTTAAAAATGAAGGATATACAGGATATTCAAATCGAGCTTCAACTGAAGGAGGAAACTCTTGTTATTCCCAGTGATTGCTTAACCGTCAAACAAGGAGAGTACTTTATACTGCCCTTTAACTTCAGCATCGGTAGAACACTGCTTAAATTTTCAACAACTCAGCTTCTCAGCAGTATTTATCACAAGGGTGAGCACTATTTGTTCTTCTACGCTCCCGAAGGGGTGCCGTTAATGTATGCTTTTTCCCAAAGAGGGATCAAAGCTGTTTGTGAAAATAATTTACATATTCATCATTCGGATTCCGATCTGTTCATTACGGGAATTAATCCGGGTATCGACTCTACTTTCTCAATTTCCGATGATGAAGGCAACAGAACACATATCGTTACTTTAACAGAAAAGCAGGCCTTAAGCTTTTACAAAGGCCATGCCTGGGGATGTGAGCGGGTATTTATAACCGACTCTGAAATGATATTTGGCAAGGACTATGTTCAGCTTTACGGAAGGAACCCGAGCTTCACCTTCGCAGTTTTTCCTGATGCTCCTGAATCTATCGGATGTGAACCTGACTTTTACGAGAGCAGTTCAAGCGAATTATTCAGTAAATATACCTTTAATTTGAAAGGTGTAAATCCTGATGCCGGAGTCAGGATAAGCCGGTCATGTGAAACTCTGGTTAATCAAACAGAAGAACAGCAAGGCTGCTTGAGCTATGGCATTGAAATTCCCGATGGTGCGATTGAACGATTTAACGATATATATCTAAATATTAATTATGTTGGAGACCATGCTCAAGCCAGAATTGATGAAAAGCTGGTATCCGACGACTTTTACAAGGGTACCCCCTGGGTGATCGGATTAAAGCGGCTCAGGCAAAGGCTTGAGGGAAGCAGGCTGGTTTTGGATATTTACCCGCTATTCAGGGATAAAAAAGTATATCTCGAAAAGTGGCCTGATTTTGACGGAGATTATGCCGCCTGTCTTCATTCGTTGGAAATATGTCCTGAATATAAAATACGTTTTAATTATTAAGCTTAAGGAAGTGATCAATTGGTTTTTCTTCGGAATAATAAAGTAAAAGCAAGTTTTGCTTGTGATTCAACCTCAGTGTATGTTAAAAGAGTTGAGAACTTTTTATCGGGTGAAGCCGTTGAATTCGTAAATGGAGCTTTTGCTCTTGTAATCGGGGAGAACGGCGGCAGAATACTTTATTGTAAGGATATGACCTTCAATGGTATTACCTTGCTGCAGGACAAAGAGTTATTATGTGAATTTTATTCGCAGGAATTTCAAATGCGGGTTGAATATCGCTGCACACTTAACGATTTTGTTATTAGTGCAAAATTGATTGTCCATAACTCCGGAGCTCAAGACATCTACATAAAAGATGTTATAATGTTCAGCGGGAAAGTTCAAACCGACACTGTTCTCAAAGGCCAGGAGCACAACGTGCTGTATGATGGCATGAACAATATTCCGTCTTCCGGTTCCATGGATGCTCAACCTGTATTCATTGGCGGGCATGTTTTCCTTGGAATAGACTGGCCGGTTTCACAGAACACAATCTTTTCAAACCAGATTCTATGCAGACAATTCAGCGCCAAATCAATCAGGCCGGGAGATTTTTTTGAGTCGAAGCCTTTTTCAATTGGGGTAGGCGAGAAGAATCATGTTTCCGAGGCTTTTCTCGCTCATATTAATTCTTTGCGGGGTCGTGAAACAAGACGTGCAAGCTTTTATTTCGACTGGCTTACCCATGCATCGGAGGGCTTGACGGAAGAAAATATGGAAAAAGTCCTGAATTTCATGCAAATGCTGAAAACAGAATACGGAATACATTTTGACATATTCGCAGTTGACGATGGCATTGTCGAAACACGCTGGGGAACTACCTTTGACCTCTATAGACTCCAGCATGACTCTCTTTATCCAAGCGGACTGAAGAGATTGACCGATATGGCTGGGGAAATGAATATGGCTTTTGGGGTGTGGCTTGGGCCGGATGGGTTCGGTGACACGGAGCAAGCTTTCAGAAGCAGAGTTGATACCGTTGTCAATATGATTAAAGAATGGAATATTGATCTCATCAAATTGGATGTTTGTGTCTCCCCTTTGCTCGGTTCTGATCCGTATTCCAATGAAGAAAAAATGGAAAAGCTCAATGAACTGATAAAAAAATGCCGCCGGGCAAACCCTGATTTAATCGTTATAAATCACAGAGTTTCTCTTTCGCCGTATATACTTTCCATACTTGACAGTACTCTTTGGGAAGGCGTCGAGGGATATCCGGAAATAATGCTCTACAACTCGACTAAACCAAGGCTTTTTACCAGACATGCCTCATATGGTCGGGGAAAGCCTGTGTATTACGGAGCCTACAGTCAGCTTCTGGAAGACCATGGTGTATGCTTGAACGGTCTGCATGAGGGCTGGAGAGAGGAATTGGTGGTGCAAGCCTTCGGGCGTGCCCTGATGTTGTCGCCTGAAATATATGGAGCACTATTTCTTCTGCCTGATTCGGAATATCCTGAATTGGGAAGGCTCATGAAGCATGCGGATGAAAAACGGAATATTTTAGCGAATACAAGGTATATAGAAGAAACCGGTGATTTCATACATACCAACGGCAATCAGAGCATAATCTGCATGATTAATGATTCCTGGGAGGTTGTAAACAGGCAGATCACAATCGGTCATGATATTGGCATTGAAAGTCAAAATGAAGAATTTGCCATCATAAGGCATTATCCTCTCCCCGAAAATGAAAATATTTGGAGGGCGAAAAAAGATGAGAGCATTCAGGTTATGCTTGGTCCTTTGAGTGTATGCCTGATTGAGGTTCTTCCGTTTGATCCTTTCTACTATAAAGGCTATATCCCTTCAGCCGGAAAAGTCATGACCCATAGGGCTGATAGAATGGATAAGGCTATTGTAAATCTCGGACAATTTTCAGAAAGCCAATGCAGCCCAACAGACATTCAATATGCCGAGAAAGCCAGATTTACCATCAGCAGCAATCCAATAGAGTATCAACAGATTAGGCGGCTTGCACAATCCAAACATGAGGAAGTCAATGAATGCAGGAGATTTTTGTTTGACAAGCTGCGCTATGAATGCTGCGGTATAGCTGAAAACGCCTGGGATAATGATCCTGCCACTGCCTGGGGGGATGCTCCCTGGTACAGGAAGACCGCAAATATATGGAGGCTGGACCTTGAAGGGCATTACAAGGTTGAAAAAATTGAAGTGAAGCTTTCCCACATGTGGAACGGGCCGGTACCTGAGTCCGAAAAGGGCCGAAAGCTTGAGGAACCCATCCTTTTTGAGGCCTCCGGGGACGGTCTTGCTTGGTTTAAATCCAAGGCAAACGTATATTATGTCAGAAATGCATTTATGGACGGGGAGTTTCCGGATAAGCTGATAGCGGAATTTATTAATCTGCCTGAGCCCGTAAGGTATATAAGATTCCATTTCCGAGGTGTTCTTGTGCAGGGCATAAAAATTTTGGAGCGCAGAAATGGACAGCTTATAAACATAGATAGCCGTGAATGGCATGGGAACAATCTGTTCACAGCCAGGCGCCCGCTATTGGTATATGCAAACAGTTTTTACGTTGATGAGGTATGGGAAGGCCGCTATCTGGCTTATATTATCCGTTTTCCCGATAACACCGGAATACCTGCAAGAAGAGAAAATGCAGTAGCATGGGTAGAATCAGAAGATGGTGCCATATGGTATATAACAGAGGCAAGCCCCATCTTCCCATTCCATCCCTGGGAGTCCCAGGGTGACGATTTTATCGCTAATGCTTTTACCTTCAGGCTTGCTCTGACCAATGAAATGGCGGGTAAACGACTTACAGCCAAGCTGGCTTGGTTTGGGCCCGAAAGCTCTGAAAATGAGTGGAATTGCCGGCCTGAAATAACAGGCTGTCTGATTGCAGTGCGATAGGGATCCCTTAAACTGCTCAATAACCATGCGATAACGCTGTATTTTTGTTGCCTAGATACGTGCGATTCCTAATCGCCTTGAGATTTCCATCAAGTGGTCTATATCGCCTTGAACCAGTTTGCCCTGGGTATTAGGGGGCATATTAATAACAGCTATGTTTTGGTTTTCGAATATGGTTTTACAGTTTTCAACCGTCTCTGCAATATCCAAACAGGGCTTTTTTTCATAGATGTTTGAGTAAAACCAGCTAAACCCCTCTCGCGTGCAGATAGTCATTTCAAAAGGAAGATAGTATTTTTCATTCTCGAAGGTATAAATTTTGGGGTCGTTCTTTTTACACATGTGCGGATCCCAGAGCCTGAAATCGGAAGGGAACATGCGCAGAGGATCCAATTCCTCATAATTCTTGGGAATAAACCGTTCATCGGGGAATTCGGGGAGGTCTGAGTCTATGCCTACTGTATGATTTACTCCAATCTGGCACCCCGGTTGAAGCCGCTTTACCTTATCGTAAACCAGATCGAGCCTCCATTGTTTTCTTGGTTTGTCCCAAGCACCATCCAGCCAGAGCTCGACAATTTCTCCGTAACGGCCATCCATCAATTCTGTTATTTGATTGAGCATGTAAGGGATGTATTCTCCTTCAAAATTTCTTTTATATTCCGGAGAAGAACGATCCCAGAGGGAATAATAAAGACCTAAATCAAGACCATATTTTTTACATGCTTTTGATACGGCTTCGACGACATCTGTGATATTTCCTGAATACGTGACTGAATACTTGGTATGGGCTGTATCCCAAAGACAAAAGCCATCATGATGCTTGGTTATCAGAATAACATAATTCATTCCGGCTTCATAGGCTGTCCTTACCCATTGATCAGCATCGATTTCACTTGGCTGATAGGATAAAGCTTGAATACCTCCGTCAGACCATTCTACGTTTCCGAATGTATTGACTCCGAAATGTAGAAACATACCGAATTTGCGTGCCATTTGTCTTTTTTGGTATTCGTTTGGGTTAAGTGAAGGAAGCTGTGTTATTAATGGTTCACTCATAAAGCTACCTAACCTTTCCAATGAAAATAAGATTTGTATTTCTAGACATTATTATAGTGATGCGCGTTGAGATGGAAAGAAAATAATTGTACAATAATGGTATAAATTTGACTTTAAGGAATAAAAACATGGTTGCCTATGAATCCGAGCGTTTTGGAGATCAAACATATGCTGAATACAGCGAACATGAAGATTTCTCGTTTCCGGAGCACATGCATCGATGCCTTGAGCTGACCATCGTTACTGAAGGAGAGCTTACTGTTGGCTTAAATGGGGTGCCCTTTTCCATAAAGCCTGATGAAGGTGCATTATTTTTATCTAATCAAATTCATTCGTATGCTACCAATGAGCATTCAAAGATGGTTGCATTAGTTTTTTCTCCAGACCTGGTACCGGTTTTCATCCGTAAATTGGAAGGGAAAATTCCCGTATCACCGTGCTTTGCATTGGAAAGGAATAGAATAGAAGAGCTTGTGTCGCTTTTTTCTGAACACAAAACATGGGATGTATTGTCTCTTAAAGGCATACTTTATCTGATATGCGGTGATTTTTTCAAGCAGTCGAAATTAATTGAAGCTAAAAAGACCAGTGAGACCCTCATTTTTCAAATTATACAGTATGTTCAAAACCATTTTACGGAAGACATTTCGCTAAGAACACTTTCAAAAGCCTTGGGTTATAATTATTATTATTTGTCCCGATACATTTCGACTACTTTGAAGGGTTCATTTAGCAGGTATCTTAACAATTACCGGGTAAGTTATGCAGCCAATTTAATAATGCAAAATCGGTATAATATTACCGAGATTGCATTCATTTCAGGTTTTCCGAGCATTCGCACATTTAACAGTGTATTCCGTAAAAAATACGGATTGCCGCCAAGCCGTTTTGGGAAGAAGTAGAGAAACCTGCTATATAAAAAAGGGTTAAGAAAGGTAAATTATTGCATATAGAAAAATGTTAATGTTGTCTATATAATACTACAATATGATTCATGAAAAATTCTTAAAATGTCAGAAGCCAAAGGTCTGGCTGATGCTTGTTTTATCTGTTATCTATAGAGAGCGATAAATATATTAAAACGGGAGAATGCAGATGAATTCATGGGTTATTGAAAAAGAAGAAAAAACCTTTCTTAGGGAGTTGGCAAAAAAACAGCTTGAGTATTCGCAGCTTCCCATTATGAAGGAAAGAGAAAAAAAGTGGTATGAGCACAATGACCTGAAAGGTGAAGTGCCCATGATACACTTTGAAACAGAAACCTTTGAAAACGAAATTATCCCTGATTTGAAGTGCACGTCGGAAGCAGCCAGAGCAATTGAAAAACGGATATACAAAGCAATCCTGAATCATGAAATGATCGGTGATGACAGAATTGTATCACCCTGGTTCGATATCTGCTGGGATATTCATTTTCAATTATTCGATCTTGAAGTAAAGCAGGAATACTCCAAAGATGGCATGAACAGGCAGATTGGGCATCGTTTTGTGCATCCCGTCAGTGATTTGCATGATGACAGGCACTTAATAAAACCAAGCGTTTTTTCTGTGGACAGAGAAAGAACATTAAAATGGAAAGCTTTTGTCGAGGACATATTCGGAGATATTTTGCTTGTCCGATTAAACATGAGCGCCCTAACAGCATGTCTTTCACAAAAAATAGTCCACTTTATGGGGATGGAAACCATGATTTACGCTATGGTGGATTACCCCGATGAATTTCATTGGATGATAGACCGGATGAGTAAGGATTATATTAGCTTATTTAAATGGATGGAAAAGGAGAAGCTACTTGTTCTTAATAACGGCAATTCGTTTGTCGGAAATGGAACCTTTGGCTTTACCAACGATCTTCCAAAGCCGGACTTCAGCCAAGAAAAAGGGGTTCGAACTACCGATGTCTGGGGTTTTATGGACTCCCAGGAGACTGTCAGCATCTCTCCTGACATGTTTGGAGAGTTCTTTTTTCCTTATTACAACGAAGTTGCAAAGAGTTTTGGACTGCTTTCCTATGGTTGCTGCGAGCCTGTTCATGGAATATGGGAAAAATATCTGTGCAGGCTTCCCAACTTAAGAAAGGTTTCAATTTCTCCCTGGTGTAATGAGGAATATATGGGGCAGGCCTTAAAAAACAGTACCGTTATTTATCATAGAAAACCCAGCCCTAATTTTGTCGGTGTGGGTAAAGAGCTTGATGAAGCTGCATTCAACGAACACCTGTTAAAAACAATTCATTGTGCAAGAGGCTGCAAGCTCGAATTCAGCTTCCGGGATGTTTATACCCTGGGAGGAAATATAGAAAAGCCAAGAAGAGCCGTTCAAATTTTAAGAGAATTGATTGAAAAGCATTGGAGATAAAGTTCGACAGTCAAAAGTAATGGAGGTTCCGTATTGATGTGTGATAAGCAATGGAGGGACATATCGGGAGATTTCTATGATTGGACCGTAACAAAAAAACCTGAGCGTCCGTTCAGACACGATTATTCAAAAACTCTTGTAATGAAAATGCCTATTTCGGTGCCTGATGGGAAAGGCGGCTCAAAGATTTTCAACAGCTTTGACCAGACTCTCGAAAAAATTAAAAAAACGGATGCTATGACTCTGGGCATACCTAAAATTATATATCTGGTGGGATGGCAATATAATGGGCATGATGACAAATACCCCGCCTGGTTTGAGGTAAATCACAGGCTGAAACGCGATTGCGACGAGACTGCGGCGGACAGCCTCAAATGGCTTATGGAAGAGGCTTATCAATACAACACCACGGTAAGCTTACATATCAACATGACTGATGCTTATCGGGATAGCCCGTTGTGGGATACATATACGGCTCATGATTTAATTTCCAAAAAGGAGGATGGATCTTTTAAGGATATCGGAACATGGAATAATAAAACTGCGTATCAGGTTTTTTATAAAAATGAATGGGAAAAGGGCTTCGCTGTAAAGAGAATTGATGCCCTCATTTCCATGCTGCCCCTTGAAAAGGCAGGGACTGTCCATATCGATGCTTTCTTTTGCAGACCCAGCGAAGGCCATGGCGTTCCGGTCATCGTTGAACAGGAGTACAGAAGAAAGATTATCCGCTATTGGAGGGAAAAAGGTATTGATGTAACCGGTGAGTTTATATTCAGAGAGAATAAAACAGATGATCTGATAGGGCTTATGCCTATGGCCTGGTGGTTTAACCAATCTCAGAAAAGTTATATGAATAGGCCTGCAGAGTTGTTTTGCGGAGGTCAGATAAATAAAGATTTACCTGGCGACAAAAAGCTGAGCATCCTTTTCGGTCAAAACATGCACGGCGAGGATCATTTTGCCAAAGGAGACTGGGAAAAGGGCTTCATTGAAGATTTCTGCTTGAAAACCCTTCCATGGTATTATTTGAATTGCCATCAAAGGCTCTCCATTAATAAAAATTTATTTAATTCAAAAGTGTTTTACTCCCATGGACTAACAGCATGTCTGGACAAGAAGGTCATAGAGCAAAACGGAGTTATTCTCCGTATAGATGATAATGTATTTATTCCGTTGCTATGGAGAAAAGACAGGGAAATAGCAGTATTTAGCCTGAAAGGCTACAGTGGTTATGAATGGAAACTCCCGCAAAGCTGGTCGGATGTGGCTTCTGTGGATATTTACAGGATTACCCCCCAAGGCTTGCAATGCATGATCAACAATAGGGCGGTCAGCAATTCTCGGATTGAAATCTCTGTTGATCAGGGCGAGGCTTTACTTATAAAACCATATTCCATTAAAAAAGAAAGGTAATGAAAAAAGCATTTGACCCTGGAGCAGCACCAGGGTTTATAATTTAGTTAAGACAGACAGGGAGAATAAAAATGAAGCTGTATTATACAATAGGCGAAGTGGCAAAGATTTTCGATCTTACCATTGATACGCTCCGCTACTATGATAAGCTTGATATTTTAAAGCCCCATGAAATTCATGAAAATGGATATCGCTTCTACTATATCGGACAGTTTGAGATTATATCTACCATCAAGCTTTTAAAAGGATTGGACTTTACCCTCGATGAGATAAGGGCTTTGACTCATCAGGAAGATTTGGAAAAGGTAAAGCAGACTCTGGAGAAAGGGAGAGCGTCTATCCGAGAAAAGATCCGGCATTTCCTGATGCTGGAAGAGAAAGCAAAAATGATTTGCGGGAGTATAGAGCAGATCAATTCATCAAAAGGCACATCGTTGCGTAAAAGACCAAAAATGTGGGCGCTGCTGACGGAATCGATCTTTGATTCCAAAGACAGAGATTTGCCTGAAGAAATAGAGAAGAACCTGGCTCTTACAGATAAATGCTGGTCATCCTTTTCAAATATTGTTACTGTCATATCTTCGGAAAATATGAAAAACTCCCAGTACTATTCTTACTTGTATAACGGCTTAATTTCAATACGCCCATGCCATACTGAAAGCAAGAAGCTGGTGTTCTTTCAGGAAGAGCTTTGTGCTTTCAAGTGTATTACCGTGAATCAGGATAAGTATTATGAAATAGCTCAAGATTATGATGATATTTGTCAGTGGATTATGGCAAACGGTTATGAAATATGCGGAAATACGCTGGAAATAAACATTTACAACCAATTTCTGCAAAAAAATGTTCTGCGGAATCATCTACAAATATGGGTACCTGTGAGAAATACGAATCACAGTTAAAATGACTTCTTTTTATCTAAGCATAAATTTCTTCTTCACAAATTGAATATTGGAAGGGTGTATTTTTATGTTTAAGAAAATTTTAGAGTTCTATGGTATAAGATGGGTAAAGGTGGTTGTTAATATTTTTTTGTCCATCATAATTCTTTTCGGGGCTCTTTTATGGTTCGTAAACATACGCTTTTACGGAACGCCGTCCACGGAGGTTTGGATGGAGAACAAGGCCTATGACGAAAAAAATGTTACTGATTTGCAGATGAAGGAAGGCCAGGATTTCAAGATACTTGTGCTCTCGGATATTCAGTTGGAAACAGATCCGCGGAAGGACTTCAGAACATTGAAATTTCTAAAAAGAATAGTTGGAGAAACAAAGCCTGATTTTATTGTCACGACCGGTGACAATGCATCCTGGTATTTTTCCGAATTAGAAACAAAAAGACTTATAAGAAATATGGAACAGTTCAATATACTATGGGGGGTCACCTTGGGAAACCATGATTCCGAAGGAAGAGCCGACCGCGCGGCCATCGGTAATTTATATGAGCAGGCTAAAAATTCTGTTTTTAAACAAGGCCCGTCAAATATTCATGGCATAGGTAATTACTCAGTCAATTTGAAGGATCCTCAAGGAAACATCATCTATGAGCTTATCATGATGGATTCCAACATTAAACGCCTATATGATTTAGGTGAGCAGGAGGATTTTATCTACTATGACCAGATCAAATGGTATGAATGGATAGTCAAGGGGGTGAGCGAAGCCCGATATGGCGAGCACAACCCTGACGTGGGGAAATTTGTTCCTTCCATGTTGTTCTTCCATATTCCAATTCCCGAATTCAATCAAGCGGAGGAGGCTGCTAAAAGAGGCCAGGAAGGCTCCTTCGGAATAAACAGGGAAGGTGAGGGGTGGTCAAGTCCGCTCATCAATACGGGGCTATTTGACTCGGTAAAAAAATTGAACAGCACAACCCATATCTTCTGCGGCCACCATCATAATAATAGCCTTTCCGCCATTTATGACAATGTGAGGCTTACATTTGGTTTAAAGTCAGGGTATTCGGCCTATTACAGCGAGGATATGAATGGCGGTACGCTGATTACAGTTAAAAGCGGAAGCCATCATATTGATGTGGAACATGTCTATTTGCTTGAAAATTAAAAAGGGGGCAATAGCTTTGCATAAAGCATTAGTTCCGGGACTCTCGTTTTCTTTCATCGGGTTATGATTATTAATGTCAAATTTCTGAAATTTTTGGAGGTATACTCGTGCTACTGTTTCTTTCATCAATTAAATAAAGTTATGAAAGGTTGAGATGAATATGGTGATGCAGTCGTATCAAAAATTCAGTTGCAAGGGCACAAAAATAATGGATCAGTTCGGGCGTGAAGTGATTTTCAGAGGAGCCAGCCTTATATGTAAGGAAAAGGAGAAGAATTACTACGACAATTGGACCGATGAGGATTTCAATGTTTTGAAGCAAATGGGAACCAGCCTTATCCGCCTAGGCATATTTTGGGATGGGGTAGAACCAGAACCCGGCATTTATAGCCAGGCCTACTTGGAGCAGCTTGACAAGCTGATCGAGACTGTGGGTAAGCACAACATGTATGTATACCTCGACATGCACCAGGATTTGTACGGTGCCAATATGAGCGATGGGGCGCCTGAGTGGGCTACCTTGACTGATGGCTTTGAAAACCAGGTGCTGAGCAATTTATGGAGTGATGCATACATAACAAGTGATGCCGTTCATGCCGCATTTGACAATTTTTGGGCTGATAAGAAAGCTGAAGACGGTATCGGTATTCAAACTCATTACGTTAATATGTGGGATATGCTTTTTGAACGCTATAAAGGCAATGCTGTAGTCATTGGTTATGATGTGATGAATGAGCCCTTTATGGGATCACCTGCCAAGGAGGTGTTTGGAAGAATACTTGCGACCTATGGAGCGGATAAGCTGCCTGAGCTGTCTTTGGAAGAGCTGGGAGCCCTGTGGCTCAACCCTGATGTCAAGGAAGACATCTTAACCTCTCTTGGCGATATTGACCTCTACCGCAAAGTCTTAGCCTCCTTCGAAGAATTATGCATTACATATGATAAAACCTGCTATAATCCTTTTATGAAGCGTATCAGTCAGGTTTTAAGAAAGCATTCCAAGGATCGGTTTTTGTTCATGGAAGCCAATTATTTTTGCAATATGGGAGCCCGAAGCGGTATTGAGGATATCGACGGAGTAAACCTTATTTTCTCACCTCACGGCTACGACCTGGTAACCGATACGCCGTATGTAGCTTATCCCAACAATGAACGCGTAAGTCTCATTTTTGAAAATCACAGGAGGACTCAGGAAAGGCTGAATGTTCCTATCATAGTAGGCGAATGGGGAGCTTATGATTCCTATGAAAATACTGAGCCTGCTGCAGAGTATGTATTCAATATTTATGAGAAATACGGGTGGTCTGACAGCTTCTGGTGCTACGTAAGGGGAATGGAAAAATGGCCCTGTTTCAAGGTTCTCTCAAAAAGCTTTCCTTACAGCGTAAGCGGCGAGCTTTTAAACTACCATTATGATTATAAAAACGGCAGCTTCAGTCTTGCCTATAGGAAAACTATCGAGGCTGATACCATCTTGTTTGCTTCGGATTTAAAGAGGGCCTATGAGGCATTAAAAGATCAATATGAATGCAGAATGCAAGAAATTGCCGAAAACAAAGGATATCTATTCCTCAGGGGCGGGGACATAGGAGCTGTCCAATCCATAGTCTGGTAAAAAAAGTATAGTATAGCATAATACAATTTCTACAGCAAAGCAATCGTTTAATTAAATTCATATGGTTCAGAGGGGTGGAACAATGAATATTCGAAATGCTTTTAGAAATTTAAAGAACAGCTATCAATTCAGCAAAGGCGGCATACCGCTAAAGGAAAAATTCGCCCTTGCCCTCCCGGGTCCTGCATCGGCCATCGGTAACATCATTGTTCATAATGCACTGTTGAAGTATTATTCTGATATTATCGGTATGGATCCAAAGTATGTGGGTTGGATTTACTTCTTTTTTAACCTGTGGAACGCGATTAATGATCCGCTGTTTGGTGTTTATGTGGATAAATTTAAATATCGGCCTGACAAAGGAAAATATGTTTACTTAATGCGTAAAACAGCGCCGCTTATGTTGTTTGCATCGTTTGCCATGCTGTTCTCAAGCCCGCAGTGGCAGGATTGGGTAATCTTTATTGTGCTGTTGACGGAATTGTTTATTTTCGATACTGCTTATACCATCTACACAGTGTCTTACCAGTCATTTTTTCTGATAGCGGCCCCAACAAAAGAAGACAGAATAGATGTTGAAATTATCAGAGCTTATATCGGAAATGCGCTGGGCTTCCTTGGTACAATTGTTCCCACATTGCTACTTGTAGGCAACAGCAACAGAACACTGATTATCCCGGTGTTCATTGCAGTATTAGGTATTAATGCCCTGGCCTATGTTTTTGCCCTGCGTACACTGAAGGATAAAAGGGAGTTATATGAAAATATTAAGCAGCCTGATGTACATCACACTATCAGGAAGACATGGAAAGAAGCATGGGAAATCATTAAATGCAAACCATTCTGGACTATAACCCTTTACAACGTTATTGCCAGGGGATCCATGAACTACTATTTCACTCCTTTTCTTTTCTTTATGGATAAAGTGCTCAGGTCGTCGGGGCTGGTTGCGACATTGGCCGATGTACTGCCCGGGATTGTTGTTCTTGCACTTATGCCGTTGATAGGCACGTTGATTAAAAAAATAGGCAGCAAGAACACTATTATTTTATCCTACATACCGGCTTTTATCGGCTTTGGAGGGCTTTTAGTCATCAATACAGGATGGCAAGCCGTTATATGTTATTCCTTCATCGTGTTGAGTCTTTATTTAAGCGGAACCGCTAATATTCCATTAAGCGGAGCCCTTGTTGATGAGAACGAGCAGCGTACAGGAACTCGAAAAACGGGCTTATTTAACGGAATCGGGGTTTTGATGGCTACTACGTTTTTAAGTCTTCAGTCCATCGTATTCACAAATATAATAAGCTGGTTCGGATATGATGGAAAAGCCGTAGTTCAAACAGAAAGCGCAATTTGGGGCATCAGAGTTGGTGCGGGATTGGTGCCTATTGTTATGGGGATTATAGGGATAGTACCGCTTCTTATGTTTCCGATAAATAAACAAATTGAGCAGGAGATATCTGAAAAGAACGCTATCCTCAGAGGCATGAACATCAAATCTGACGAGGATCCTTCACAACCATCCTTAACAACCGAAGGAACAAGGGCAGTTTAAAAAATTAATGAGGAATATTGAAAAGAGAGGTGTTTTCAATGGTAGAGAAGATTCTTAAGGAAATTGATCAAGTGAATTCTGAGGGTAGCTTTAAGCCTTCCTGGGATTCGCTGGAGAATTTTAAGATCCCGAAGTGGTACCAAAGAGCAAAATTTGGGATATTCATTCACTGGGGTCTATATTCGGTACCGGCTTTCAGAAGCGAATGGTACTCCAGAAACATGTACGTTCAAGGAAGCCCTGAGTATGAGCATCATATCAATACATACGGGATGCACAAGCAATTCGGATATAAAGACTTTATCCCCATGTTCACCTGTGAAAAATTCGATCCAGAGGAATGGGCAAAGCTCTTTAAAGCATCTGGAGCCCAATATGTTGTTCCTGTTGCAGAACACCATGATGGCTTTCAGATGTATAAAAGCGCATTATCAAAATGGAATTCAGTGGAGATGGGGCCTGGTATTGATATAATTGGCAAGCTTGAAAAAGCTGTAAGGTCTGAGGGGCTGACTTTCGGATTATCCAGCCATCGCGCGGAGCATTATTTCTTTATGGGCGAAGGAATGAGATTTGATTCGGATGTTCCCGATAATCTTGAATTTTATGGCCCGGCTAAAATCAGAATGTCCTATGACGACTACATGGACTGTACCCCGGACAAAGCGTTTCTCGATGATTGGCTTGCGCGTACCTGCGAGCTGATAGATAAATATAGGCCACAGGTATTATACTTTGACACATGGATTATGAATCTTGCGTTCAAGCCGTATTTAAAAAGGCTTGCCGCCTATTATTACAATCGTGGACTGGAATGGAACATGGAGGTAGCCATTAACTATAAGCATGACGCCATGCCGGTGGAATGTGGCGTGCTTGATGTGGAGTGCGGACAGATCAATGATGTAAGAGCGATGCTATGGCAAAAAGATGCAACCATGACAAAGGACTCATGGGGATATATTGAAGGTCATAAATTCCGTTCAACATATGATGTGTTGTGTGATCTTATCGATACTGTCAGTAAGAATGGGGCATTGCTGCTGAATATTGGTCCGCGGGCCGACGGAACCATACCTGAAGAAGAACAGGAAATATTGCTTTCAATAGGAAACTGGCTTGAAACATATGGGGAAGCGATCTATGATACAGGGCCTTTCCTGGTATGCGGCGAAGGGCCTTCAATCATACCCGGCTTGAATTCTACCAATTATTCGGCTATTGATTTCACTTCCGAAGAGATACGCTTTACAGTTAAAGATGATATTCTTTATGTTTTCTCAATGAGGTTTCCTGAAAGTCGGAAGATATGTGTAAAGATTTTGAATAAGGGTATCGTCGAGGCTATTTTGGGTTCTTTAGATGTTTTAGGGGTTGTTGCGGGAAAAGGCCCTGTGACCTCATGCTTAACCGACGAAGGGCTGATACTGGAAGCTCCTGAGGAGAAGGCTGGAGAAATCGTGATATTCAAGCTGAGGCTGTAGCCATATCCGCATAAACAAACATTTTCGAGGAGAGCTGTTAATGGACAGATATAGAGTCGTATCCGGAAATAATGGAATAGTGTTGGTTTACGATAAAAACAATTCCTATTATGAGATACACGCAGGCGAAAAGATTTGGAAGCAGGATGCATGCTTTAATCCTTATTTGGAATTCTTTTTCTGGGACAAACCGGTGAAGCTTTTTCTGAAAGATGCAAAAAGCATCAATGCGGAAGAATTCACTACAGGCGTAGGTAAGGGAATAAGCATAAGATACTCCAATTGGGATTATCATGGTGATGTCATTCCACTTGAAATCGAAACAATGGCGTGGATTGATTCTGTATACAATGATCTCCACATGGAGCTGGCGCCGATCAATGAGGAAAATCTTCGTATAGATAAAGTGGTATGGCCTGCTCCCTTCGAGTTTAAAGAACCGAGTGCCAAGGCCTATTCTGTTATTCCTATGATGCAGGGCTGTATCATACCAAATAACTGGCCTGTCAGAGTTGATCCTCTTAAACCGACCCAATATTATGAAAGAGCCGCATACATGCCCTGGTGGGGACAGATAGAGAATGGCTATGGCTATATCGCTATAGCTGAAACGCCGTGGGATGGGGGATATGAGCTGGAACATCCTGAAGGGGGACCGACCCGGCTTAATCCGGTATGGCATTCCTCTCTTGGGAAAATTGGATATACCAGAAAGATAAAGTATTCTTTTCTTACAGATTGTGATTACAACAGTCTTTGCAAGGTATATAGAAGCTATGTAAAACAGAACGGCAGCTTTGTTACACTCGAAGAAAAAGCCATCAGAAACAGGAATGTGAACCGGCTGGTAGGCTCTCCCGTCATACACACCAACATTTATACCCATAGAAAGCCGGAGTCCCTCATTTATGACAGAGCAAATCCTGAAAGCAATGAGGTCTTGCATACCTTCATGGAAAGAGCTCAACAATTGATAAGCCTTAAGAAAAGAGGCGTCGAGAAGGCCTATGTCCATTTGGATGGCTGGGGGAAAAAGGGCTATGACAATATGCATCCCGATATAATCCCCCCCTGTAAAGATGCAGGCGGCTGGGCAGAAATGAAAAAATTATCGGATTCATGCAAGGAAATAGGATATATTTTTGCTACCCATGATCAATACAGGGATTATTACACGGATGCTGAATCTTTTAATGAAAACCAGGCGATATATGACATAAACGGGAAAGTACCCTATGAATGTACATGGGATGGCGGAGAACAGGCTTATTTATGCACCCAGCTTGCACCCCTGTATATCAGGAGAAACTTTGAAGCCTTGAAGGAGAATGGTGTTGAGTTAACCGGTACCTATCTCGATGTTTTTTCAGTGGTTTATTTAGATGAATGTTTTCACAGCAAGCATAAAATGACAAGGAAAGAATGCATGGAGAAGAGAACGGAATGCTTCGAATACGTACGTTCCGAGGGTATTCTGGCAAGCTCCGAGGAAACAGTGGATTGGGCTGTCCCGCATATGGAGCTTTGTCATCATGCTCCCTATCCCCTCTATCCGGATATCGGAGAGGGAAAAGCAAAGGGCATTCCTGTTCCGCTTTTTAACCTTGTTTACCATGAGTGTATTGTAATACCCTGGGCTTTGACAAAAGGCGGCTGGGGAATACCTGAGAACGACAGCGGATTCTTATATGCCCTGCTAAATGGCGGTACGGGATATCTTGGTATTGAGGCAGGAGATGAGGAGATCAGAAAGAATAAGATCGTTTGTGATACTCATTCAGAATTGGCAAAGCTCGAGATGGTCAGGCATGATTTTTTAAGTGAGGATTATAGAAAGCAGAGAGCTGTTTATTCCGATGGAACGATTGTTGAGATCGACTTGGAAACGGATGATTACCAAATACATAAAAGTGAAAAGCCATGCAATTGATTTTTTAGCTTAATATAACCCACATGAAATAAAGGTAGGGGAATTGAACATGAAGCTATGGTATAAGCAGGAAGCGAAAGAATGGGTTGAGGCCCTTCCGGTGGGCAATGGCAGACTTGGGGGGATGGTTTTCGGGGGAGTAAAGACAGAAAGAATTCAAATAAACGAAGATACCCTTTGGTCGGGCTACCCGAAACCCATAAGCAATGATGGCGCAATTAACCACCTTGCTGAGGTCCGAAGGCTTATATTTAACGGTGAGTATGCAAGCGCTCAAAAAGTAATAGAAGAGAAAATGCTTGGGCCCTGGAATCAATCCTATATGCCTTTGGGGAATCTTTACATCCGCTTTGGCGATATTGGCGAAATCAACGGTTACAGGCGTGAGCTGGATATTGAAAATGGAGTGGCCTCTACTTCTTATGAAATCAAAGACTTTAGCTTCAGACGGGAAGTGATTTGTTCCGAACCCGATCAGGCACTGATTGTCAGCTTAAGAGCGGATAAGGAAGGTATGATTTCATTTTGTACCCATCTTGACAGTTTGCTTGAATATAAAACCTACTATGAAAATGATGCCCTTGTCCTGTCAGGAAAATGTCCGTCCCATGTGGAGCCCAATTATGTGGATCATGAAAATCCCATCATTTATGACGATGATACATACAACAGAGCCATGCTCTTTCAAGTGCGGCTGAAAGTTCAAGCAAGCAATGGCAAGATTACTTTCGGTGATGAGGGTATAAAAGTATCGGGAGCGGATGAAGCAACTCTAATTATTACTGCATCAACCAGTTATAACGGCTTTGACAAAATGCCGGGTAAAGAAGGGAAGGATTATAACGCCATCTGCAAAAAACAGATGGAGGTTGTGTGTAAAAAAGCCTATGAAGCAATAAAAGCTGTACATGTAAAAGATTTCTCACGGCTGTTCAAAAGAGCTGAAATAAATCTGGGCGGGGGAAATGACCATATCCCTACCGATGAAAGACTAAATGCAGCTAAAGAAGATAATAACGACAATGGCCTTGCAGCACTGTACTTCCAGTATGGCAGATATCTTTTGATCTCCAGTTCAAGGTCCGGCGCCCAACCGGCCAATCTTCAGGGAATATGGAATGATATGACCAGGCCGCCATGGAGCAGCAATTATACCATTAACATTAATACGCAGATGAATTACTGGCCTGTGGATTTATGCAACCTATCTGAATGCTTTGAGCCATTATACATTTTGATTGATGAAATAAGCAAGGTTAATGAACGGACTGCCCGTGATCAGTACAATTGCAGAGGATGGACTGCCAATCACAATATTGATTTATGGAGGAATGGCACCAATGTAGGAGGCAGTGCCCAATGGGCCTACTGGCCTATGGGCGGAGCCTGGCTATGCCGACACTTATGGGAGCACTATTGCTTTACGGGTGACATCCATTTTCTCAAAGAGAAGGCATACCCGCTGATGAAGGGGGCAGCTCTGTTCTGTCTTGATTGGCTGCTAGAAGATAAAAACGGCAATCTTGTAACCTGTCCATCCACATCACCCGAAAATGCATTTCTGACCGATAAAGGCGAGATATGTAATGTCAGTATTGCTTCGACAATGGATATGTCAATAATCTGGGATCTGTTTACCAATTGCATAGAGACTGCCGATCTTCTAAACATGGACAGTGAATTTAAAAAAGAGCTTGCAAATGCGCGGGCAAAGTTAAAACCTATGTGTATTGGCAGACATGGACAACTCCAGGAGTGGTTTTTGGATTTTGATGAAGCTGAACCGGGGCATAGACATATTTCACATCTTTACGGTCTTCATCCGGGTCGGCAAATACTTGTTCACGAGCATAAGGAGCTTACCTCTGCCTGTAAACAGACACTTCGGAGAAGATTGGATAACGGCGGAGGACATACGGGATGGAGCTGTGCATGGATCATCAATATGTTTGCACGGCTAGGGGACGCTGAAAGTGCTTACAGATATGTTAATACTCTCATAACAAAATCAATCTATCCCAATATGTTTGATGCACATCCTCCTTTTCAGATAGACGGGAATTTCGGAGGAACCGCCGGTATAGCCGAAATGCTTTTACAAAGCCATACCGGAGAAATAGATATTCTTCCTGCGCTGCCAAAACAGTGGGATACCGGCCATGTAAAAGGGTTGAAAGCCAGAGGCGGCTTCGAGGTTAATATTTTCTGGGAGAATGGTGACCTTAAAAGAGCTGAAATAATAGCTTCCATAGACGGAAAGTGTAGAGTGCGTACAAAAAGAGATGTCAATATCTACTTAAATGACATCGGTATTGATAAAAAGCAGGTGTCGGATCATACATTCGAATTTTACTGCAAGGCAGGCAGATCGTATACGCTAAAATAGATATCCATCATGAGCTACTTTTTTATTTTATCTTATCCCAGAAAGCATTAATGGTTTCGGTGACATTGTCAATTCCGTGCCTGTTTTTGAGATCTCTTCTAAAATAAGCCGAATGTCCGCCCCAGGGCTGTCCTTCAATATTAAGATCGACATATCGGGTCTCCGGCATTCTCATGCTAGGCATGCTATATACCGACGATAACAATCCCGATATTGGGTTGATGCTATGAGAAATTGCTTCTGTTCCGATGTAAATATTCCTTGAGACAAAATCGGTTCTTGTCTGCACTCTTGTAACCTTATGAACGTATTTTTTATGTACCGGTTCTGAAGGTGCTCCGATCTGAACAACATGATGAATAGAGATGCCTTTCCTCTCCAGGGTGACAAGGGCATCCCCGACAGCTTGACCACCTCCGCTATGGCCAATTAAAATGACCCTGGATGTCTTCTTCAGATTTTTCTGAACGGCTCTGACAACCTCTATTCCGCCGGTTCCGCGGTGCATATGCACCCCGACCTCCAATATCTGCCTTACAACGGTAGTATTCTTCACTTCACCCAAGGGAAAAACCTCTATGAATTTAACAACTCTGCCTCGCTTGGCATATCTTTTTTCAAGCTCTTCCTTCAGGTCCTTAAATAAGTTTCTCGATGCATTGGTATTGATCCCTGCCGCAAGTATAATCAGAACATTCTCTTTCATGTGACAATTCCAAAGAAGATTGTCCTGCTTTATAATAAGCAAAGTATGCGTTACGGGTGATTCAAAGCTTGTTGCTTCGCAATAAGCAAGTTTTTAAAGAATCGTCACAGTTGCGGAGCTTGCTTGCAGCTTTTTATAAGAATATAATATGAATAATATAGGGATTAAAAAGGTTGAAGCGCACGTGGTTAAGCTATTTAGAGGAAGCAGCCGGTTTAAGCAAGCTAAAAAAATAGTGCAAGGGAAAATAACCAGCAAGCTTATTATTATTTTTGTTTTGCTGTTTCTTTTTAATGTTGCCGGACTGTCTTCCATGTATTATGCGAGAATGAGCGCCGTAAAAAAGTCGGATTATATTGATTCCAATATTAAAATTCTTAACCTGTCCAGCTTGAATATCAACAATGCGATATTAAATTTGGATAAGAGCATCATAAGCATTTTTCAAAGTGACTGGATGTGGGACAAGGTGGCTTTGAATCAAAAAGCTCCGGAAAATTTATATACCTTTGATCAGCTTGCCTTCAGCAGTCTTATGAATGTGTATACATCAATACCTGATATTAACAGAGTCATTTTGTATTTACCCGGTTGGGAAAGATTATATGTTATGGATGGGCACACCTTTGAGACCGGCGGGGGAACCAACATGCCCGGTTACGATTTTTGCATACCGAATATTGCCGGACTTGATGAGGATTGGTTTGTAAAGGCTGACCAAAATCAATATCATATGGTTGTCACTAAAAAAGGCGAATCTAAGCTAGACAGGCTTGCTTCCAGGGAGAACAGCTATTGTTTCTCAAGAGTACTCAAAGACCCGCTGAACGGAAAAAAGCTTGCGGCTGTATGTATTGAAATGAAAGAAGCCATGGTCGGCTCCATTCTGTCGGACCTGGTTAATACCGAAGAAAACATTTTTGTTATAGGCAAGGAATCAGGATTATTTTATAAAAAAGGAAACACTGCGACAGTCGATTCAGTTCAAAGAGAAATGGGCATTTTGACAGGTATAGATTCGGAGGGGTATTTTTACGGCAAGGATGATGAGAAAATACTTAATATTTATACAAGAACAGCAATTTCAGATTGGTATATCATAAAAAGCATTCCTGATGCTGTTTTGAAAAAACAAATACATAAAGATATTTATTTTTACCTTATCTATTCTGCTATTGCCCTTGGTGTCGGAATCGTTATTGTAATACTGGTGTCAATAAAGATTACCGGCCCTATAAAGGAGCTTGCGCGCAAAATGAAGGGATACAACGGCACGGAGCTGCCCGTACCGATTCATTATGGCAAGGATGAAATAGGAGACCTTCAGAGAAAATTCGATGAGATGTCAATAAGGATCCATGATCTTATCAATATTGAATATAAGCTTAAGCTAAAAGAAAAAGATGCCTTAATAAGGGCCATCCACTCCCGGATGAACCCGCATTTTTTAAACAATACGCTTCAAACCATCAGCGCGCTTGCCATAAAAAGCAATAATGAGGACGTGGAAAAAATAACCCGCTCTTTAAAAGCCATGCTCCAGTATAATTTGAACAGAACGGGCAGCTTTACAACCTTAAGGGAAGAGCTTACAACCATTCGAAATTATCTTGATATACAAAAATATCGTTTTTCGGACAGCTTGCTTGTGGGATACGAGATAGACCCGGAAACCCTGGATATGAAAATCCCCCCGTTTATTATTCAGCCGATTGTTGAAAATAGTTTTAAGTATGCCATGGATAATGGTTCCAATTTACTCAGAATAAAGGTTTCATCTTATTTTGATGAGAATATGATGAAGATCAGTGTGACTGATAACGGAAAAGGCTTTAAAGAAGGCCAGATCGAGGAAATAACTTCTTTATTTCAAACTCATTATGGCGAGCTTGAAACAGGCGAGAGCAATAATGGTCTTCTTATGATCAATTCTATTATTAAGCTGAGTATGGGGCAGGAATACGGTATCAGACTGTTCAATGAACGACCTGAAGGTGCGACGGTCATACTGTGCCTGCCGGGAGACAGAATGAATGAAAAATTCTAAGTATAAGGCCATCGTTGTTGATGATGAAATTAATATCCGGGAGATGCTTTTGTCTATAGGCGACTGGGCGAAATACGGTATCGAGGTTGTGGGCCTTGCAAAAGATGGAAAAGAGGCTTTGGATTTAATTAACCGTCACAGTCCCGATCTCATTATTCTCGATATGAACATGCCCAGAATGAGTGGTACGGATTTAATCAGCACCATCCAAAAGAGGAGTCTTGATGTAAAAATAATTGTTATAAGCGGGTACGAGGAGTTTACCTATGCCAAGGCATCCTTAAGCGGAGGTGCCATTGCGTACTTGCTAAAGCCTCTTGACCGAAACGAGCTCTGCCGTGCCCTTGAAAAGTTTGTTCAGCAAAAGGAACGGGAACGCTATATAACAACCGGAAAACAAAGCCTGGATAACAGTGTAAACACAAGAATTGCCTACTGCCTTAATACCAAAGGGAGAGAGGCGATGCTGGAGCAGCTTTTAAAGGGGATAGGACTTAATGCCTGTGAGGTACTGGCGCTTTCTATAAGAAAGAACGGTGAAAGTGATTATGGCCGTGAGCCTGTAACGAAAGGGATGCCTGTTCGATTAGTGTGCATCCACAAGGAATACAATCTTTTTTGTGCTATTTTCCCCAGAGGAAGCAAAGGCTCTCTTGAAGACTGGCTGAACCTTGCCAAAAGGGAGTATGGGCAGGATTTGTATGATGGTGAAATCATCCCTTGTGATTCACCGGTCAACCTCTCCAATTGCTATCACAAATCACTGAACAGGCTTTATAATGAGAATCTTTTTACAATAAGAGCCTTGGAACGCGGGAACAGTCGTTTTGTTGAAGCCGGGGGGCTGGAAAAGAGCCTCAAGGAATTGAAGGACAGTATTCAGATCGGAAGACCGGGAGTAATAAAGCGCCTTTTTGATGACTTTATAGGTGTCAGCATACAGCATAAGAACCTTTGTGTAACCCCGATCCTGAAATTCTGCAAGCAGGTAAGCAGTATTATTGAGTCTATATGGTGGAATAACGGCTTTGAAAAGGAGCTTCCGGATATCACAAAATATATTGAGGATATCAGATTCAGCTTTTCAGATATTTTAGTATTTGAAGCTCTTGAAAAAATAGCACATGCCTATCAGTTTTTTATTGAGGAAAGTGAAAAGAGCTTTATCAAAAACAAAATAGAAGTGATTCGGGAATATATTGACGATAATATTGAGAAATCCATGACACTGCAGAGCATCTCGGATGTATTTTTTCTTAACAAGGAATATGTTTCCCGGGCTTTTAAATCAAAATATGATATCAATATAACCTCCTATATCCATCAGCGGAAATGTCTGAGGGCTTCTCAGCTTCTCAGGCACAGCAGTGTCAACAGTGTGGCCTCGCAGCTCGGCTATGAGGATATTTCCTATTTCAGCAGGATTTTTAAAAAGTACATGCACCTGTCACCCGGTGAATACAGGACAAAAACAATTGCTGAGGAGTAATCAATATTGTCCATGGGTTTGGTCAATATCGTTCATAGCGAGTGTAAAGACAGCCGTCCTATAATGAGGGTACAAAAACAAATATCTGAGGAGGGTCTAAATGAAAAGAAAAGCTACACTTTTTTTGGCATTATTCATGGTATTGTTTAGTATCGTCGCCTGTGGGCCGGCAGCAAACACACCTGTTGCCTCTGAATCTCCGGGTGCTTCCGCCGGAGGCAAGGAAACTGCAACGCCACAAGCTAAACCGCAGGAAAAGGTCACACTTCGCTTTGTAAGCTATGGTGCAGCAAAGGCGGAGCTCTTCGGGAAAATCGTCGATGGTTTCAACTCAAGTCAATCAAACATACAAGTGGATTTCACAACAAACACGCAAAATTATTTTGCACAGCTTAAAACGCAGCTTTCAACCGGTGAGGCTCCGGATATCTTTACCCACATTATCGGTATGAGTATGGCCCCCTATGTGGATGCCGGACATTTAATGGACATCACCAACGAACCCTATATGGAAAAGCTGCAGCCTACTTCCCTGCAAGGGTCGACCTATAAGGAAAAGGTGTACGCAATTCCGCTGGATGCGCAAACCTTTGGTGTTTATTACAATAAGGATATCTTTGCCCAAAACGGCTTCGAAATACCAAAGACATACTCGGAGCTTGCAGCCCTGGTGGAAAAAATGAAATCCGCCAATATTACTCCCTTCGCCGTTAACTACAGGGAAAAATGGACTCTGGGACAAATGGCGACTATCGCTTTTTCACCCCTTGCCATCCCTGAGTTTGAAAAGAAGCAGGATGCATTCTACAAAGGTGACTGGACCTTTGACACAACCAGCTTTGATCAGCTTCTGAACGCAGTGGATCTGATTGTGAAGAACGCTCAGGATCGTGCAATAGATACAGATCTATCCGGACAGTATGCGTTGTTTGCCGAAGGCAAAACCGCTATGATGCCTACAGGAAACTGGGCTATACCTCAAATACGGAAAATTGCACCCGACTTGAATGCAGGCATGTTCCCTATGCCGATTTCAGAAAATGCTGAAGAGAACAAATATGCAGTGGATTATGCCCTTTGCCTGAATGTATTGGCTGATACAAAGCATCCTGAAGCCGTTCGCGAATTTATTTCCTACTTCCTGGATTCCAAGGGTGCCACCAGCTTCTATTACGATTCAATCGGTGTTCCCACCGCTCTTAAAGAAAGTTCTGATAAGCTTGACCCTATATCCGAGAGCCTTGCACAAGCCATGAAGGATGGAAATACCGTACGTTGGTTCCAGACTGTTTTACCTCAGGGCTATGACGGAGAAGTATGGACTTCCATACAGGAATATGCCTCATCAGGTTCCACGGATCATAAAGCGCTTATTAAGAAACTAGATTCTACCTTTACCCAGATGACGAAATAATACTGATCATCTATCTTATGCTTCCTCTGCCGAAAACCGGGGGGCTTCGGCAGAGGAATATTCATCAACATAAAAATCGGAGGGGACTCTATGCCTCTAAAAAGTTCAAAAAAGAGTACGGCGGAATTTCTTATTTTCGTCGGACCACTTCTGTTTCTCTATATTCTATTTTTCATTTATCCGCTGCTTGATGGTTTTTTATATTCCTTTACAAACTGGAACGGGCTTAGTAAAAATATCTCAGCAACAGGTATAGAAAATTATGTCAGAGCTTTTGGTGATGTTCGATTTACAAAGTCTATTGTTTTTACTTTTTCTTATACATTTTTTTATGTGGTTCTGGTTAATTTTCTGGGACTGGGAGCCGCAGTGGTCATGGACATGCAGCTGCGGACGCAAAATGCGCTGAAATCAATGCTTTTTGCGCCTTATGTACTCAATATTGTTACCGTGGGCTTTATATGGCAGTTTGTTTTTGGCCGGCTTTTCATAGGTCTGTCGGAAGCTACAGGCTTTCCTCTCTTTGGTTTAAGCATGCTGGGAGATTCAAAGAATGTCCTTGCGGCTCTTACCATCGTTAAGATATGGCAATCATTGGGCTATTTTATGGTCATCTATATGGCAGGGCTGAAGTCCATACCTGAGGAGCTTCTTGAATCGGCTTCTGTTGAGGGAGCAACGGCCTGGTATCGATTTTTCAAGGTTAAATTGCCGCTTCTCATGCCCTCTGTAACGGTATGTATTTTCACAGCTCTTGTAAACGGGCTGCGGGTATTCGAGCTGATCATGACGCTGACAAATGGCGGCCCGGGTACAGCGTCCGAGTCAATGGCGCTTAATATATACAACGAAGCATATGAAAAGGGCAACTTTGGCTATGCCAGCGCAAAATCGGTCATTCTTCTTGCGATCATCGCAGTTTTTACTATTATACAGCTTAATTTCTTCAAAAAGCGTGAAGTAGAAGCATGAACCTTACTCTATGCTTTGAATCCAGGAAAGGAATGGTTACAACATGACGGGCAGGAGAAAGGTATCGGTAATATATACCGAAATATTGATCTGGATATTTTGCATTATCTTTTTTGCACCTATGCTGTTTGTAATTCTAAATGCATTTAAGGATTATAGAGACATTATTCTATCGCCAATTGCATTACCATCACGGCTGGCCTTTGAGAATTTTAAAGCGGCGTGGGAGTATACCAATTTTTCAAAAGTATTTTTCAACAGCTTCATGATCTCAGCAATCGGAAGTGTAGGAACGGTCATTCTATCTTCCATGTGTGCCTATATGCTATCGCGGACGAACTCCAAAGCCAGCAAGTTTATTTTTACCTTGCTCATGCTTGCCATGATGGTGCCCTTTCAGACAGTCATGCTTCCTATTGCAAAGATATCAAAGGTTCTTTCAATGAATAACAATATTTATGCGATTGCAGTCGTTTATATTGGTTATTCATGCTCCCTTGCAGTTCTACTCTATCATGGTTTCGTCAAAAACATCCCGAGAGAAATAGAGGAATCAGCCTTCATTGATGGCTGCTCAAGGCTCAAAATGTTTTTTAAGATTGTGTTTCCGCTGCTTAAACCCATCAGCAGCACAGTGCTCATCATCTATGCCCTTCAGTTTTGGAATGACCTCCTGCTGCCCTTGATTCTCATAAGTAAAAAAAGCGGATTCACTATACCACTAGCTCAAATGGCTTTTTACGGACATTTCACAACCACCGACTGGAATCTCCTTTTGGCTAGCGCAGTTTTGACCTCATTGCCAATGATGATATTATACGCTGTCATGCAAAAGCAAATTATTGGAGGACTGGTTTCGGGAGCAGTTAAAGGTTAGGAGGATACGCCTTGGATTTTTGGGTCACAAGCTCGTTTGAAAATATTCTCATGGATTCTGAGCCGGGGCAAAACTGCCATATCAAGCTTTCGGCAGCTAAAAACAGCTTTGTGTCGGCTCAAGCCGTTTTAAAATGCTCGGAGCGGTTTGAAATAAAGAATGTCAGGCTCATCAAGGACATTAATAACGGGATGTCTGACAGTGAAATAACGTTGGAGTCTTTTTTTGAGGAGTACAGCTGCTTTAAAAGCAGTGTCAAAGCCTTTGACAATCTTATTGAGAGTACGACGGGCTGTTTTCCGGACGGGTTGTCCAACGAAAAGACCCTAATTGTGCAGCCCGGCATCAATCAGCCTGTTTGGCTCAGATTTTATATCCCATCGCTTTTGTCGCCGGGAACCTATGATAAAAAAGTAGAGATCGAAACAGACAGAGGCAGCTTTTTTGCGGATGTCAGCATCAAAGTAATACCCGAGTTTTTGCCGGATCCAACCAAGGCTTCGCTGTTAGTCAGCTGCTGGAGCTGGAATGCCGGACGTCTGATGGAGGCCGACAGCAAGGATCAGATTTTCCTTCAATATGGCTGCCTGAGGTATTCAAAGGAATGGTGGCAGGTTATGGACTCCTTTGCGGAGAGCTGGAAGCTGCATCGGATAAACGATATACTAATCTATCCCCAGGTGCTGCTGTTGGACGGGGGTTCGACTATTGATGAAAAGGGAATCTACTCCTTCCAGTGGGGAAGGTTTGACCAACTGATCGAATTTTTTATAAGAAAGGGCTGTGTCAAGTCCATAAACGGTTCAAGACTCATATTCACAGCTTCCACGGTTACCGGAGAAACTGAATACATGGCTTATATTTTGAAAAGGTCCATGGATGGAAGCATGGAAAGGGCTTTGGTTCCAATTGAGAGCCCGGAAGCATCTAATTGGTGGAAGCAATTTCTGCCGGCTTTAGAAAGCCATCTTTCAGAAAAGGGACTTTTAAACCTCTATTATCAGCAGGTAGGGGATGAGCCCCACACCTTACAACAGATCAATCAATGGCTCAGAGTAAGAGAGATATTCAGTCAGTATACATCCCGGATCAAAGTGGGAGACGCCTTCAACTGCCAGCAATATCTCCGTCTGCTGCAAAATGTGGTGGACAGATGGGTACCCCGGCTTGATGTGTTGGAAGAAAACCCGGAATTTTATAGCGAACAAATCAATGAAGGCCGGGAAGTGTGGACATATATCTGCGATTACCCAAAGGGACACAGTCTTAACCGATGTATCGACCAGCCGGTCTGGATGAACCGGATATTGTTTTGGCTGGCTGCATGTTATAATGTTACAGGAGTTCTCCACTGGGCTTGGAATATGTGGCAGTTTGAAGCAGATTACTTTGATTCCAAAGGCCAATCTTATGTTGTTCTCCCGGATAAGGAGAACCTGACTGTAAAAAGTACGATACGTCATGAGAGCATGCTTGAGGGTGCCCAGGACTACGAATTACTTATGCTGCTTAAGCGAAAGGCACCTGAAAGATTCAGCAGGCTTGTTTCAAAGGTTATAGTCAACAGAAACTCATATGAAACGGATAAGGATAAGCTGAAGGAAGCCGTTGATCAGCTATATGAGGAATTCTGCATATAGAGCGGGGGAATAAAGGTGAGTGAAGTGAGGCTGAGGCCTAATATTATACTGATAATGACGGATCAGCACAGGTTTGACTGTCTGGGATGCTATCATCATCCTGTCATTGAGACACCCAACATCGATTGGCTTGCAAGTGAAGGGACTGTTTTTGATGCGGCCTACAGCCCATCTCCCTCCTGCATACCTGCACGGGCTTGTTTGATGACCGGCATGACGCCTTGGAATGCCGGAATACTTGGTATGGGAAAGGGTCAGGGGCCCATGGGAGTGGGATTCAAAGCTACTCTGCCAGGAGAACTTGCAAAATTGGGGTATTATACAAAGGGAGTGGGGAAAATGCACTTTTATCCCCAGCGCTCCCTGATGGGTTTTCACAGTACTGTTATAGACGAGTCGGGCAGAGTTGAGGACAAGGGCTTTGTCTCCGACTATGTGCAATGGTTTTCCCGGCAGAAAAAGGGTGATTATTCTCCTGTGGATCACGGTCTTGGCTGGAATTCATGGATGGCAAGGCCCTATCATTTGCCGGAATACCTTCACCCAACAAATTGGACTGTAAACGAAGCGGTTCATTTTTTAGAAACCAGGGACCCAAGCATGCCCTACTTCCTGAAGGTTTCCTTTGCGCGTCCTCATTCTCCTTATGACCCGCCCCAACACTACTATGATCTTTACAAAGACAGCCCCGTGCCGACTCCTGCCATCGGAGACTGGGCTGAGGTCAATAACGTTAAGCGGGACGGAGCATATTTTGACGCCTGGAGGGGAAGACGGAGCGAGGAAGAAACCAGGAGGGCAAGAGCTTCGTACTACGGCCTTATCAGCCATATAGACAATCAGATAGGCAGGCTGCTCATTTGGTTAAAGGACCATGGAGAGCTTGAAAATACCATGTTTATTTTTACGTCCGATCACGGGGATATGCTGGGTGACCATAATCTTTGGCGAAAAACCTACGCCTATGAGGGCTCTGCCCATATTCCCATGATTATAAAGCTTCCGAAGAAATATCGGGCAGGACAATGCGAAAGGGTCAAAAATCCTGTAAGCTTATTCGATATTATGCCGACTATTTTGGATTTTGTGTCTGTCCCCATACCTGAAAGTGTGGACGGGGAAAGCTTGATGCCGCTGTTATATGGTAAAGATGAAGGCTTCAGGGAGATGATCCATGGTGAGCATTGCGAATGCTATGGTCCTGAGCAGGAGATGCAGTATCTGACCAATGGAAGGTATAAATACATATGGCTCCCGAGGATTGATGAAGAGCAGTTGTTCGACCTTGAAGACGACCCCATGGAATGTATCAATGTTGTGAATCATGTAGAATACAGAAATGTTCTTGTAAGATTCCGCAGTACACTTGTTGACATTCTTGAAAAAAGAGAGAACGGACTTGCCAAAGACGGCAGACTGATATGCCAGAAAGGTCTTCCACCGCAAATCTCACCCCATTATCAGAAGCGGCTGGACTCGTCTGACTTTAACTGGTTGGCACATAATAGGGACTTTGCAGTGAAAATATAAGATCCATTTATTGACACGTGTGGTGATGGCTTAGGAGAGTGCCCACAGGTGCCCCGGCACTCTCCTTGCCTTCTATGCTAAAATAAGTCCTTTACCAGAGAGATACTTTTTTCAACCAGTAGATCGCCACCTGTCGGGCCTGTTATGCCATTGAAAATCATACCGCTGTATCCTTTATGGGCTGCTCCCTCCTTCGTGGGCAAATATCCGAAGTTATCTACGGTTAGCTGGCTGTCGAAAAGCAGAACCCCCGGAAGGGCGGCACGGATGCGTATGCCATATGCGATGAATAATTCAAAAGGATTGGTGAGAAAAACGGCATTGCCTATACGAAGTGCATGTATGGCACAGCTTTTGTACTGCTGCTGGTCAGAATATCTGCTTCGCTGAATTTCTGCTTCACTATAGCGGAAACACATGTCATAATCCAACTTTGATCCGTCATCAAAACATTTGGGTGACAAATCGTAATTTCGGTTTATTTCCTGAATGACCTTTTCGGCTTTTTCATATTCTTCTTTGGTCGGCTGCCACAAAGGGAAATCAACGACAGATACTTTGTGGGTAAAAGATTCCTCAAATCTGGACAGAGGATAGCTACGCTGTTGAATAAAACCCTGGGACAAAACCTGTGCCAGCTTTTTGCAGCCATCCTTCTCATTCATGTCTGGCTCATTAGCCATGGTGGATATTAAATCCCTGGGAGACAAATCTCCCGCGGAAGAACAGAGACCAAGAATTGTCACATTTTCACCCAGTTCTCTTTGGATATTTTCACGTACATATCCCCAATAATCCGATGTTATATACCGGACGTGCTCCAATACCTGAGCGGTGCAGGGAACGCTTGCTATAATACCGGAAAGTTGGCTGTCTTCTTTATTATAAACATACATGACAGAACATGGTCCTCCGTCACAGCCTTCCAGACCCACAAAATCAGAGCGCTGGCGGCTTCCGTACATTTCGGCGGTTCCGTCCGAATAAACACAGCGGCGGTTATATCCTGTTAAAATTCTAAGAACAGAAGTTTCAACATATGAGGGTCTTTTATTTGAGTCAGCTTCCAGAATGGCATTTACAATTCCGCCGGCCACCTGTGAAAATACATCTTCGGGCAGCAAGATATCCTCACCGTTATGCCGGAAGGAGAGAAGTGAGGAAAATGTACCATTGCCGGTCCTCAGTAAAAAGGGTCCAGCGTGTATATGGGTAGCTGAGAGGATGATTTGATTTTCAGTGATATCGGGTATTTTTGAAGAAAGACGTTTTGCGACTTCTACTGTAAGTTCATATGGAACACTTAATAAATCACAAGCTACCCATATTACGCGGTCTTCTCCATCTCCGAATACAGATGCGATTGCCTTAAGCGGAGTATCAACAGTATCGGCAAATCTCCGATAAAACTGCCCGTTTAATAATATAGAGTCCTTAGGAGTGATGTCTGCTTCCCCCCAGCCGATAATCAAGTTATTACTCAATTTGTTCCGCCTCCTTCGTTCAATCTGCGATTGATAAGTTAAAAATCATCATAAAAAATGAATGGCTACCCAGTCTGGTTCACAGAATGGATAGCCATATTATTTATCTTGCAGGTATTGAAAACAATATAAATTATTAAGGTTTTGTATATTATATTGGTGTCATCTCCTTAAGAGAAAGGCGAAGGATTCCTGTAATGGGAATTTCGATAATCGCTCGGAGAGGAACCGGTTATTTTTTTAAATGTCAAGCTAAAATAATAGGAGTTGGAAAACCCTGTTCTTAACGCAATTTCGTTCAGTTTAAGCGAAGTGCTTTCCAGAAGGTTCCGGGCCTTCCTTATGCGATACTCTGTTATATACTCGACGAAACGTTTACCTGTTTCCTTTTTAAAACAGGTACAAAAATACTCCTTTTTTATGCCCAGATGCTTCTCTATATCATCCAACCCGAAATTATTCTGGTAGTTTTGTTCCACATAGTGCATAGCCGCACTTACGTGGGGGGAAAACCTTTGATTACGGTTTATTCCGGAGCTGTCAATGAGCTTGTTGGCCGCTTCTTCAAAATATCGCAATGCATCATCGGCAAACCGGGCCCCGTTTATCAAAGCCCAGCATGACTCCAGGTCGTTTTGGGGGTCCCAATGGAATTCATGTTTATGCAATAGGATATAAAAAGCATCGATCGTTTTCTTGAACAGAATTCTTGCGTCTGTTTCTCTTGTGCAAAGCTTTAGCTGCTGTTTAAGATAATTTATAAGAGTCTTGCCAGAGTTTTCACTAAGAATTTGCTCAACAGCTTCCAGGGGTTTTACCATTGCAGGGTCATAAATATTTTGTTGAATAATTGAGGGGCTGATTATGCTTCCCGGCCCAGTAAGAAAACTGATATTCATGTTTTCAATAGCGCAGGCGTATTGGGTCGGTATATCGGCGGGATTATTAACAGGATTGCTTACTCCGATGGAAAGAGTATAACCCGTTTCGGTAAAAAAGGAATAGGAGTATTCTTTCAGCATTCCGGACAGCTCCAGATATTGCTCCATTTGACTTGGGTTTGACGAAATTATTATTACAGCCGCATAGTTATTGAATCCTAGCCGTAAAAAGGTGGCTTTGTCAGTAAATTTTTTTGAAAGCATGTCAGAGAGAAAGTTGATGGGCTCTCTTTCAATCACATTATCAAGGCGGAGCGCACAAACGTAATAGGCATAGCCTTTAACAGGAAACCCTAGGCTTATGAATAAAGGTATCAAATCATTATTTTTTTCTCCTGTAAGCAAAATTTCACTTATCTGAGAATTATACTGATATAGAGTTTCATTTTTTCGTTTGGTGATGAATACCCTTAATTTTTCCAGGTGTTCCATCAAAGTCTGGGCATTCAAGTTATGTTTGAGCCAATAGCGGTATACACCCTCATTAATGGCGCCTATAGTGTACTGCGGATCGTCATAGGAAGACAAGAATATCACAATAACATTATTTTCGCCTAGCTGGCTTACCAAATCGAGTCCGTCCATAACAGGCATTTTTATATCGCTTATTATGACTTCGGGATGGAGCTGTTCATAAAGACGGAACGCCTGCTTACCATTTGAGGCGGTTGCAACAATACTAAAACCCAAAGTATTCCAGTCCACCAATTTGGAGAAGTATTCTAAAGCAAGAGGTTCATCATCCACTAATAGTACCCGGATCATAAGTATCTCCCTCCTTCAAATCAGATATTACGAATTGAATATTGGTACCTTCCCCTAAAACTGAATGAATGGTAATATCAGTACCATAAAGCGCTTTTAACCGTTCGCGTACGTTAGGAACTCCAATGCCGCTCATTTTATCGTAGGATTCAATTCGTGAATGGTAGAAGCTTTCAAGCTCGGACCCTGCACCGTTATCGGAAATATTGAACAGTATGCCGCCTTCTTTGGAAGGTGTCACGGAAATTTTGATCAATCCGGGTTCAGAAGCATCTTCCCTTTTTAATATTCCATGGAATATACTGTTTTCCACAAGAGGCTGCAGAATCATCCTAGGCATGGTTCGTTCAAGTATCGAAGGGTTCAAATCATATTCAACAGAAAAGTTATTGCCGTAACGTATCTTCTGGATACTGACATAATCATCAAGATATTTAAGCTCTTTATTGATGGTATTAAAACCATTCTCCCAATGGATGGTTTCTCTTAAAAGCGAGATGAAGCAGCGGGAGAGCTGAATCACATCATCGTTTCTTTTAGCATGGGATAAATATATGACACAGTTCAGCGTGTTATAAATAAAGTGGGGATTAATCTGCATCATCAAGGCTTTGAGCTGAAAATTCTTTTTGGCACTATTTTCTTTCTCAACATCAGAGATAAGTCCTTTGATTTTGACGATCATATTATTGAAAATTTCCGCAAGGCGTTGTATTTCATCTTTGGAATGTATTTCCGCTTTTACGTCAAGGTCGCCCTTGGAAACCTTAATCATGGCTTTTTCCAATTTCTTTATGGAGTTGGTTTGAAAGTAGACATAAATTTCCACGGCAATACCTGCGCTTACCAGCAATATAAAACATACGAGCAGTATGGGTTTTAAATCTTCCATTGCGCGTTGACGGATTTTATAGTCATATACCCTGCCAACAACGCTCCAATTACTGTCGTATGACTGGATAGAAACTGTAAAATACTTTTCATCCGGGTTTTTTATGAATTGGGCACCGTCTGATATATCGCTGGCAGACAGAACTTGGTTGGTTGCATTGTCAATTATGTAGTAGTCGCAAAAATCCAGGGGCATGCCCTTCAAAATATCATCAAGAGCTTCCGTATTGATGATAAAATAAGCTGTTCCAATTTTTCTGTAACTACTTTTGTATGAGTAGATATTTTGTCGGTTCATAAGGGCTTTTTCCTTAGAGTAATTTATCCATAGTGTTTGGGAGGGTTTAAGAAGAAACCAGTCACTTTCCCTTTTGCTTTCCTTCCAAGAAGGTTTTATAATATCATTAAAAATTGTGTTTGGAACAGCTTGCGGAACGCTTACTGCAAACAAGCCGTTTTCGCCTTCCAGGGCGATATCTGTCAAATAAGGCTTGTTGATGCGATTCAGTAGCAAATACTGCTGGATGCGGGCTATCAGTACGATTTCTGCTCCCTTGTTACCGGGCAGGGGATTGTCAAGGCTTTCACTAATTATGTCGTTCATAATAAAGTTTGTCTTGTATGCGTAAATATCTCTTAAAAAATAGCCTGCGCTACTTGCTATACTCTTTAATGAACTATCCAAATTGGCAATGGCGATATTTTTAATAAGGGAGTAGTTCATGCTGTATAAAAAGAAACCTATTGAAATAAAAGCTGTCCCCAGAATTATCAATACAGATGCCAACATTTTACTTGAAAGGGAACGCATCTTATCCACCCTCACTTTGGTAAAACTAATAGGAAAATTACTTAAAGGTTAGCACTTTATTTGCGATATGTCTAATGAAATTACTAGAATTACTTCATTAATTTGTTGTTAAAATTCACAAAAAAAGATCATGCTCCAGGCTAAATCTTAAATATTTATATCAATTCTTAAAAATATAAATTGTTTTGGGTATATGCCTCAACTAATATATGACTACAGCGTTGTGCAAATCTTTCTTTGCACATAAGCAGAAATTATAGGAAACAGGAGGGACAAAAATGAAAAGTAATCGCTTAATTGGAAAGATTACTGCATTGACGTTAGTGCTGATGATGGTAGTAGCTATGTTTACAGGGTGTGGATCGACACCGCCTGCTCCTTCAAATTCGCCGACTGCCAATGAGTCCAAAAATATTGTTTTCTGGTATTGGGCTAACACTTGGAACAAAGTATGGGATGCTTATATTTCAGAAACCGGTGCCAATGTTAAAGTCGAATATGTAAATGTAGCGGCAGACGACTATATGACAAAGCTTCAAAGCACAGTTGCATCTGGCGGAGATCTTCCGGATATCGGTGCAATGGAAAACGCATGGCGTGGAGCAGTAATTGAGATGGATATCTGGGATAACCTTGAACAGGCCCCATACAATGTTAAACGCGAAGATTTTGTTCCTGCTTATTTAACTCTTGCAACGGATACCAAGGGTACCATCAAGGGTATTGAAAACGGACCCAGCCCCGCAGGTTTGATTTATCGCCGTGATCTTGCCGCAAAGTACTTCGGGACAGATAAGCCTGAGGAGCTCGAAGCAATGATGTCCGATTGGGACAGCTTCTATAACAAGGGTCTTGAAGTAAAGGAAAAGAGCAGCGGCTCGGTCTTCATGATGTCAGGTATCAGTGATCTATGGACTGTTCTTTCAGGACAGGGTAACGAACCCTATGTAGATCTTGAGAAAAAACTTTTAACCGCAGGTACAACTGCTAAAGCAAATTTCGCTATTCTTGAGAAGTTCAGGAAAGCAGAAATTGTTGACTTGATAGAAAGCTGGACTCCTGCCTGGAATGCATCCTATGCAAACGGCACCACCATATTCTATCCGTTTACCCACTGGAGTGGCCCCTACGCAGTCGAGCCCAACGATCCTAACGGTTCCGGAAACTGGTCGCTTATGAATGCTCCCGGCGGAACATTCTCCTATGGCGGCACAAACTTTGGTATTATGAAAACTTCTGTTGTCAAGCAGGAGGCCTGGGATATGATCAAATGGGCAACTTTCTCATCAGAGGGGGCACAGACCATGTTTACCATTTGGGGAAATACACTTTCCTCCAACAAGAATGCAACCTCGGATCCAAAATATCGTGAACTCACCGATTCCGAATTTCCTTACTATAATAACCAGAAGATTTTAAACAAGCTGGAATCAATGATGGGAACAATGAAAATTCGTGCATTGACTCCTTATGATCAGACACTCACAAACTCCTTCAACATAGGCGTAAAAGCAATAAACAATGGCGAAAGTGCTGATAGAGCTCTGGGCCTGGTGGTTGAAGAGATTATCAGAAATGTTCCCGAGTTGCATGAATAATCCAAAATTTGATTAACACATTTAATTTTTTGGATGCATCCCTCGGGCGTGTTATGAGTTACCTGTCCGAGGGATTGTTTTATTAACATATGTATTTTTGTAGTTTTTGAATGCAGGGACGCTAAATACAGCAGTTTATAATAAAGGAGTGGTTTTATGGGGCACAAGACTGTTGCACTTGCGGCGGAACTACAGTCCAGTTCAAAAAAGCGTAAGTTTACAACCTACCATGCTGCCTGGCCTTATTTTTTTATTGCACCCTTCGTTATCATTTTATTGGTGTTTAATCTTTTTCCAATAATTTATACTTTCTTTATGAGTTTAACCAACTGGGACGGTATGGGTAAATTCAATATAATTGGTTTTGATAATTATATCCGTGCGCTGGATCCTAAGACAAGTAGATTCTTCATGTCACTTGAAAATACTGCTATTATACTTTTGATGTATTTACCTATTTGCATGACCGTTTCTCTTGTAATATCAGAGATACTTTGCGGCAAAATGGTCCGGCATAAAAAGTTTTTGCAAATATCCTTCTTCTCACCATACCTTGTTGCGCCTATTGCCCTTGGTATTATGTGGTCCATTATGTTTGATTGGAAATATGGTACGGTAAATCGTATTCTTACGCTGCTCAATTTAGTGGATAAGCCTGTTAATTTTCTTGGCATACCGCTTTTTGCCCAAGGTATAATGGCTTTAATGCTTATCTGGAAGAATGGAGGATACTTTGTAGTTATGATGATGGCGGGAATAACCGCCATACCTTCCGATTACTATGAGGCTGCTGAAATTGACGGTGCAAATGCTTTCCAGCGTTTTCTCAAGATAACTCTTCCTTTATTAAAGCCTGTATTAACCTTCCTTACAATGACCAGTGTAATTTACGGTTTCCAGCTTTTTGACGAACCCTTCCTACTCTTCAGCGGTGGTTTTACAAAGAGTCAGCCATACGGAGGTCCTGAAGGTTCTGTCCTTACTCTTGTTATGGAAGTTTACGATGCGGCTTACCGAAATTTCCGCTTTGGATTTGCATCCGCGGAGGCGATTTTAATGTTCGTCGTAATCGTCATTACTTCATCAACGCTTGTCTACATGCTGAACAGGGGGGGAAAGGATGAAAAATAGAGTATTAAAAACCATCTTCACTTTTATAATGATCCTGCTCGCTTTAGTGGTTCTTTTTCCTTTCTACCTTATGATTATAATGGGAACTCAGTATACCAACGATTTATTTAAGGGACTAACACTGATTCCAGGCAATTATTTGCTGGAAAACTTTAGAACAATAGTTGATGCCAATTTCGGCCGGTATTATTTCAATAGCACGTATATAAGCATTCTTGTAACCGCTTTGACACTTTTAGTTTGTTCCATGGCGGGCTATGGCTTTTCCGTTTATAGATTCAAGGGCGGAAAGTTTATCTTCAGTATGTGCATTGGTATGATGATGGTACCCACCCAGCTTGGGATCATAGCATTTGCGATCGAAGTCAAAGCTATAGGGTGGAACGGTACCCATCTGCCATTGATCATTCCGGCTGCAGCAAGCATTTTCGCAATGTACTGGATTTACCAGTACTGTGAAAAAAATCTCCCGAAAGAAGTTATAGAAAGCGCCCGGGTGGACGGTTGCGGCGAGCTGGGTATATTTGCCGTCATCTCCCTTCCATTTTTAAAAACCGCAATGCTTTCGGTGGGGCTTCTTTCCTTCCTATGGAGCTGGAACAGTTTTCTTGTTCCTCTTGTAGTCATCTCCAAACAAGAGCTTTACACCATACCTCTGGGAATTAAGACACTTGATGTTTTGTTCCGGGTAGACTACGGTGCTCAGATCCTGGCCCTTGGAATAAGCACAATTCCCATGCTGATCTTTTTCCTGTTCTTTTCAAAGAGCCTTATAAGGGGGTTGTCATCGGTCGCGGTCAAAGGATAGGGCCCCCAATATTGAGGTTATCTAATAGGAGGTTTTTAATATGTCACGTTTTATATCTTTCCCTATATATTATGATGATGTCCCCATTGATCTCAGGTTTGTTTATGCGAATGAAAAACCTGCGGGAAAGCATGGATTTATGAAGGTGGAAGGCGAGAATTTTGTCTTCGAGGACGGTTCACCCGCACGCTTTTGGGGTACCAATTTCAACAGCGGCGGCTGTTTTCCGAGCTTTGACTACAGTGAAAAAATCGCTGTCCGGCTTGCCAAGATAGGTGTTAATATTGTTCGTTTCCATCAGCTTGATTCTGAATGGGCGACACCCAACATATTCCAGTTTACAAAGGGGCCCAGGCAGACAAATTCTCTTAATTTAGATCCTGAAAGCATGAAGCGCCTTGATTATCTGGTATATTGCCTTAAAAAAGAGGGTATTTACTGTTATCTTGATCTATTGACCTACCGGAAATTCAAAACAGGAGATGGAATTGAAAATGCCCATCTTTTAATGGATTCTGCAAAACCATACAGCAACTATAACCGCAGAATGATAGAGCTCCAGAAGAAATTTGCCTATGATATATGGAATCATATAAACCCATACACAGGTCTTGCATATAAGGATGACCCAGTTTTTGTAATGACTGAAATAACCAATGAATGCGATTTATTTATGAAAACACGCCCTATAAAGGTGGAGCCGTATCGCAGCGAGTTTGTGGATATGTTCAAGGAATACCTGTCAAGTACGGGAAAAAGCTTTGATTTTTCCGATGAAGATTTAATGAGAGATGACCCGGTTCTTATTGATTTTAAGATTGAGCTTCAGGAAAAATACTATATTGAAATGATGGAGTTCATGAGAAAGATTGGCGTCAGAGTCCCTATAACCGGTACCAACTGGTCAATAAATGCGGCCAACAGAAAATCGCAGCTTGTAACCGATTTTTGCGACGGTCATGTTTACTGGTACCAATGGCAATGGGGAGAGAAGGAGAAACGGTTTGAAAACCGGTCAATGACAAGCGTTCCCGATTCTTCATTTTTTGAACTTGCTTTCTGCCGGGATCTAAACAAACCCTATTTTACCTCGGAATGGGATGTTCCATGGCCTGCAGAGTTCAGAGCCGAGAGTCCTATTTTGTATGCTGCCGTACATTCATTTCAAAGTTGGGCCGGTTGCGCGATTCATACTTACAGCTACGATACCAGAACCAATGCCCATATAACAGGAAAAGAAGTGTCATCATCTTCAATAGGCGGAGTGCCATATCGGGAGGGTATCTTTAATACCTGGAACGACCCTGCCAAGTTCGGACTGTTTTATCATAGTGCTCTTATTACCAGAAGACAGGATGTGGCGCCTTCGAAAAACCGCAGCGCAGTTAAGTTGTCTTCATTGGAGAAGGCCTCCAGCCAGATTCCTGCTCTGATAGCGGCGTCTGAATTAACTGGGATTGGTGTTTACTTTGAAAGCCAGGAGCCGAAGAATGCCAACCTCTATAACGAAGAGGATCAAATTGTCGATTTGAATTCAAAAAAGGTTGTTTCCGATACCGGTGAACTCATGAGAGACTGGGAAAAAAACTACGGAACCATTGATTCTCCTCGTACTCAGTGTGTTTACGGTAAAATCGGAGCCCTGGGGGAAATTGAACTGTCAGCTTTAAAAGTTACAAGTCAGACCGATTTTGCCGTTATAGCCCTCAGCTCGCTCTCCGATGATCCTGTCTGTAAGGCGGACAATATGCTTCTAACAACGGTTGGACGGTCCGAGAACACCGATATGAAATTCAATGCCGAGCATACCCAAATGTTGGATTATGGAAAGGCACCCATAACTGTTGAGGTTATAGAAGCAGAAATTTCCATAAAGACCAGCAGGAAGGATCTTAAGGTATGGGGAGTAAACGCGGAAGGTTTCTATGTAGGGGAACTGCCCTGCAAATTTGAGAATGGAATCATGACATTTAAAGTTGGAGATATTTATCCTTCCATGTACTATCTCATCCGTGCAGAGTAAATAGAGCCAATTTAAGTTATAGTTTAATATCTTTTAATTTATATACTTGCAGTAGCCAAAATCTCTCAAATGCTTTTAGCATTTGAGAGATTTTTATACCTCTTGCAGTTTTAAATGATCCCCTGTATGGTACTTCCTAAATTAATCTAATAATATTATAAAAAGTACAAATCATTTTTTATTGTGCCGCTCCGTTAAAAGTCTTAAGATGAAAAAAATCGGAGTAATACTGATTTTTTATTTGGGACTAAAAAGCTAAGGAGAGGTTTGTTATGGCAATAAAAAATGAGTACGGATGGAAGTTTACCGACAAAAACGACGGTTCATTCCGTATGAAAAACCCGGTAATGAATTCAAGGATGTATTTCCCGCTATGTAACAATAAATTGAAAGCCTATGTCACTCCTGAGTTAAAAGGAGATATCCTTCTGGACTTCCACAGGTATCTTACCATTCCAAAAAGCACCGAAGATCTTCATCACTCCAAAGATGGACGAAATGTCTGGCTGAGAATAAAGAACAAGGGCGTTTGGTCCTGTGCAGGGGCCAGCTCCGAGCATCATCTTAAGAGCATCAAAGGCTTGGATGATGAAGAGGTGGAGATTAATGCCGGTATAGGCTGGATAAGGATCAGCAGAACCAGCCCGGAATACAAGATTAGAGCAGATATGACGGTATTTATCCCTTCAAATGATGACACCGTTGAATTAGTAAAGGTTGAAATCACCAATCTGGACTCCGAAGAAGCGGAGATTACTCCGTTCTTTGCCGTTCCCATTTATGCAAGAAGCATTCAGAACTTAAGGGACCACAGGGATGTAAGCACCCTTTGCAACCGCCTGGTTCCCAATCCTTACGGCGTTATTGTGAAACCCTTTATGGTTCATGATGAGACTAAATGCTATCAAAATGCCGTACACTATACAGTTCTTGGCTTTACCGGAGAGGGAGACAAGGCCGTGGGCGGCTGGGGAAGAATGTATGATTACATAGGTGAAAACGGCTCCATGGAAGCCCCGGAAGCTGTTTATAACAACTATGAGGCTCAGAAATTCGAGGAAATGGATTTGACGGGTGAAGAAGCCGTTGGTGCTGTCAAATTCCCAACTATTGTAATGAAGGCAAATGAAACAAAAGAATTTATTATTATTGAAGGTATTACAGAGGATTATAAGGAAATTAAAGATTGGGCTTTAAGAAAGTACAATACTTCAGCGAAGTTTGATGCCGTATTGGAAGAAACAAAAACATTCTGGCAGGATTATGTTGATCTTGTAAAATTCGAGTTCCCGGATGAAAATCTAAATAAATTCCTGAAATGGGTAAACTTCCAGCCCTTCTTAAGAAAGGTGTTTGGAAGCAGTTATCTGCCCGACTATGGCTATGGAACAGGCAAAAGATACTGGCGGGAATTATGGCAAGACCTGCTGGCTATAATCATAGCCGATCCCTACAGTACAAAACAGGATATCATGAACAATTATAACGGTGTGAAGCTGGATGGCTCCAATGCCACACTGGTTGGAGATAAGCCTGGGGAATTTGCTCACAGAAGCAATTTGGGACGTACCTGGTCTGACCATGGCGTTTGGCCTTATTTCACAACCCGCCTGTACATGGATCTGACAGGTGACCTGGATATACTCTTTGATAAGGTACCCTACTTTAAGGACAATATTACAAGAAGAGGGAAGGGTACAGACCGCTTATGGACAAAAGAGTATGGCTTAAAACAGAAAACAATAAACAACGAAATTTATTATGGAAACGTATTGGAGCATTTGCTCATTCAAAATCTAACATCTTTTTACAATGTAGGTATTCATAATATCACCTTGCTTGAAGCAGGCGATTGGGACGATACGATGGACATGGCAAGGGAAAATGGTGAAACAGTTCAGTTCACAGCCTTCTATGCGGCAAATCTGAAGGGTATCTGCGAATTATTGAAGGCATTGCAGGAAAAAGGTATCCAAACCATTGATGTTTTTGAGGAAATGCTAGTGTTGTTTGACAGGCTCCACGGCCAGGAAAAAGTTGACTATGCTGATTATAAGCAGAAGCAGGGCAGGCTTCAGGAATACTACGACATACTGGATAACGGTATTTCCGGCAAGACTGTCAAGGTTAATATTAGTGAACTGGTTAATGATCTGACGGCCAAGTCTGAATTTGCTGCTATGCTTGTAAACTCGCAGGAGTTTATTACTGTTGATAATGAATACTCTTTCTACAATGCCTATTACACAGATGCATTCAAAATGCTCGGCGGAAAAAATGAGGCAGGTACCGTGAATATCAGCCTGACCCCGCAGGCTTATCTCATGGTTCTGGGGCTTACCGGCCAGGAAAGGGCAAGGGAAATCCACAGGAGCGTGGATAAGTATTTGAGAAATGAATTCGGAGGATATATTTTAAGATCCGACCACAATGACCTGAACCTGATTGATGTTATGGGCAGAGGCTTCGGTCTGGCTTTCAAGACCAGGGAGAACGGCGGCCAGTACAATCACATGGCTGTAAAGTATATGAACGGCTTATATACAAACAACCTTGTCAAGGAAGGCTATGATGTGTTCTCAACACTCACGGGCTTGTGCATGAACTCTGCTCAAAGCAGGATATTCCCTGGAGTTCCGGCTTCAATAGATTCAAAATCAGCAAGGGGGAGCTACAACTATCTGACAGGTTCCGGTTCCTGGCTTATTTTCAGTATAATAACTGAAATATTCGGCATCAAATCCGTTCTGGGAGAACTCAATATTTCACCAAAGCTGGTAAAAGAACAGTTTACAGGAGAAAAAGAGATTAAGGTTGATTTCATTTACCTTAAAAAGAATATGACCCTTATAGTAAGGAATGCCGAAGGGCTTGACTGGGGCGAATACAAACTGGGAGAAGCATATTTCAATGGTCAGCTTCTGGATCGGAAACTTTATGGGGAGGATGAGCTAAGTATAAAACTATCCAAGCAGTACATAGAGCAGTACCTAAAATCGGAAAACGTCATTGAAATTGAATATGTGAAAAAGTAACGTCATCCATACGAAGGAGTATGTACATGAAAGTCAGCAGAGTTGTACTTGTGATACTTGACAGCGTTGGTATTGGTGAGTTGCCTGATGCGCAAGAGTATGGCGACAGTGGCAGCAACACAGTGGGCAATATCGTTAAGACCTGCGGAAAACTGAATATACCGAATCTGTGCAGGCTGGGGTTCGGAAAGATAAAAGGGGTGGATTACGCGGATGTGCCTGCTGATATATACGGAAATTATGGGAGAATGGCAGAAGTATCCAAAGGAAAGGACACAATAACAGGTCATTGGGAAATAGCAGGGATCCATCTTGAAAAGCCGTTTCCGGTGTATCCGTCAGGTTTTCCGGATGAGGTTATAAACGAATTCAGAAGAATAACAGGAAGAAATGTACTGGGGAATTACGCCGCGTCCGGGACAGAAATCATTAAAGCTCTTGGTCAGGAGCATGTAAACTCTGGCTCTCCTATTGTATATACATCCGCGGACAGTGTTTTTCAAATTGCCGCCCATGAAGTGGTTATCCCTCTTGATGAACTTTATGAGTTGTGCTGGAAGTCGAGGAATATGCTCAGAGGGACCCATGGGGTGGGACGAGTTGTGGCAAGGCCCTTTATCGGAGAGTACCCCGACTTTGTCAGAACAAAAAACAGAAAGGATTTTTCCATAGAACCTATAGGTACCACTATTCTTGACGTGATGGCCCAGGAGGGTCTGCCTGTGGTAGCCATAGGAAAGATTGAAGATATTTTTTCTGGAAGAGGCATCTCCGAAGCAATTCATACAAAAGACAACATGCATGGTATGGAAGTAACACTTAACTATCAGCACACTCTTGAAAAGGGCCTAATATTCACTAATCTCGTGGATTTCGATATGCTGTACGGTCACAGAAATGATGCGCCGGGATACAAAAAAGCCATTGAGGATTTTGATGTGAGGCTCTCTGAATTAATTTACAATTTGAGGGCGGATGATCTTCTGATCATTACCGCAGATCACGGGTGTGATCCTGTGACACCCAGCACCGATCATTCACGTGAGTATGTGCCTCTTTTGGTTTATGGGAAGAGTATAGCTCAGGATGTTGATCTGGGTACAAGAGGGACATTTTCCGATATAGCATGTACAATTGCCGATATCTTTGGCATTGGACATGCCTTTCCCGGGATTAGTTTTTTAAGCTTAATAAACAGATAATCAGGAGGTGAGCGATATTATGAAATTATGCTAGAGGAGTAAAATGAACAGATTATTTTACCTGAATAAATTGACTGAACAAGGAGGAAGTGCAAAATGCCAAAAAAAACTAAAGTTTTGGTTGCTGTAATTTGTATGGCAACATTGCTAATGACGACATTTGGATCTTCATCAATTGGGATTGCTCAAGTCACAGATTCCCCCGCGCCCGGACAGTTAAGAATTAATTGCGGCTCAGTTTCGGGATTTATACAGGAACAATATCTTTATATTAATAATGGCTCAAATGCTGAGACTGAAAAGCTGAAGTTACAAGTGAATGGAGTAATTATGGAGGCGGACATTTACTTACAAAAAGATGGGCAGACGGTAATAATAATTTTACTTACCGCATTCCAATCAATCCTTCCACACCTGCACCCTTATACCTGTCAATGGTGACAAAAGGTGAAGTGAAAATGAGCGTTAACGGAACAGTAATGCTGAATACCGGTAACAGCGGTGAAGGTGATTATTGTGCAAGAGAATTTACACTGAGTAATAGCTCTGTTTGGTCAGGCGGATATATTGATGTCAAATTTGAAGATGCTGATCCAAGCGACGGATGGGGTCCCAATCTATATTGGATAGAGCTTGGAGCAACTTCCCCCTGGAGAGAGAGAGCCAAGCATATCGTATGGGATACATCAAAGGTCGTATGGCAGGTAGGTTATTATGATGGTATGGCCAACGAGTTTCAGGGGGCTGTAACAAACTTTGCTGTAGGAGGAGATATTTCAACTCTTGCTAAAAACGGGACAATATCTATCAATTGGGGCGGACAGCCTGTAAGTGGGAAGAAGTACTATCTTCTGACCGGAATAATCGGTGATAACGTAGCAAGAACCACCAATATTGATGTAAAGAATGACGGTTCAAACGAAATAAGCCGATCGGTTAAGAGAGAAAAAGTATTTGACTTGAACGTAACCAGCCTCATTAAGCAAGCAGCGCCATATGACAATACTGTTAAAATTACAATACCAGCGCAGCATAGGCTGGATTTTGTAACACTGGTAGAAGTGACTGACGGAAGCATAGCAGATAATGATTTGAGGGTTGTGTTCAAAGGAAATGAGTTGGCACAGAATTGGACAAAGCTCGCAAATATGACGATGTACTGGAACAATGAATATATGGTGGATAAAGGTACGGGTTTTGTTGATGCATCACTTCCAAACGGTATATTCGCTAACAGTTATTGGGTGGCTGATGCGGCACCGGCAGCACTTGAAGTAGCAAAGTGGGGATATTTCGATCTTGCCAAGCAGATAACAAGCTTTAAGACTTCGGCAGAGTACTATGATCCCGCCTTGGGAGCAGCTGGAGATAATGGTGCAGCCGGTATTATGTTTGCAACCATGGCCTATCTTATGAAAACCGATAATTATACCGGCAGCTATACGACTGCCATTTATCCAAAAATGAAGCAAGGACTTGATTATTTCTGTACTGAAATAGACAAGACTTCCAGAAAACTGATACTCGGTAATAACTGGGAGACCACGTCCGGCGGCTATGGCATATATAATAACTCTATAGCCTATTTTGCTCTTCTGGCCGGAGCTGAAGCAGCCGGAAATGTGGGGAATACTGCCGACAGAAACAATTGGAACAGCCATGCGGCAGCTTTGCTCGAAGGTATAAATACTCATCTCAAACTCAGTAATAATATAAGCTGGCTGGGTAAAACCATACCCGCAGATACATTCAGGTATGCAATAACGGGGAGCGGAACCGATGTAAGTAATTGTCATGCCGGGTGGTTTGGGGTAGGTAATCAGGAAGAAATGTTCTATGGCTATAAAGGAAACGCCATTCCTTCATGGAGATTGGCTGTAGATAGGATGCTTGATTACCATTCATCAAACTTCTGGGCAGATTGGAATGCCTATGGACATAACAGAGGCTTTGGTACCGATTACGGTGTGTTGTCCGAACGAGGTGGTTGGCCGTTAAACGCAATGTTAATGGGAGACAGAATGGATATGGCCAAGAAAAATCTTAACCATTTAATTTATAACAGCACCGACCTGAACTTTGCAAACGATAATGAAGGTGTGCAGGAAACATCCCCATGGCTGCTGGTAAGAGAGACTTCCAAGAATGACAATGGCATTATTGGAGCTGACGTAGGAAATGGCGGCGAAGTGGAGGACATGAATCTGGTTGAATATATCGTAACTATAAAAAATGTCAGACTTATGGCAGGGGTTGATGATACACTGAATGGCTCCAACAACTTGGTAATCATGCCGAGAATACCTGCAAGCTGGGATGGTGTAAAAGTTAATAAATGGCCTGTCACTTATAAAAATGGTTCAAATTATGCAAAGACAGAGGTGACTTACGATTATTCAATAAGCCCTACACAGGGTAGAATATCTGTATCTGCATCCAATCCTGTAACGGGTGTCCAGTTTAGATTCGGTCCGTTTGAAAAAGATGTAAATGTTTCTTCTGTAACTGTTAATGGACAGAGCATCTCCAACTATACCCTGGAAGAAAAGGGCGATGCAAAATGGGTATGGGTTACTCAAGATATTGGAACAAGCAACAAAAATATTACAGTGAATGTGGATATTCGGGATATGTACCTGTATGACGACTTCAATGACGGGAATCTTACAGGATGGACGCCAAGCGGGGGCACATGGAGTAATCCGGGCGCTAATGCAAGAGTTATTGCAACAGGCGATGCATGGAATACCTATGGCACAGTGGCATCAGATTTGGCTCTCAGTGCTGACATCAAGATAGAGAGTGGCAATGCTGCTGGAATAACCTTTAGAAATAATGGTACAGGCCTAAGCGGCTATGATCTTATCCTGGACGCTGTGGACGGAAAACTGAAGCTTTGCAAACGGCCCTATGTTGAACTGGGGTCTATACCGGTAAATGTAAAGAGGAATAGAACTTATACCTTGAAGGTTGAGGCGGTAGGCTCTAAAATGAAATGTTACTTGGATGGCGTTAAAGCTTTTGAAGTAAATGATATGAGCTACACGAGCGGAAAGTTTGGTATGTTCGCCTATAGTTCAACAGCCTTGATTGAAAATGTATTGGCATATAAGGATGCTGAACTGGTTGAGGATAGTAGTTTTGAAAAGCAAACGAGCCGGACATCCCTATCCATGCCTTGGTCAACTGAAGGTACTGCTACAGACAAGGGAGTTGATATTAATTTGGGTTTTTCCCATAGTGGAAAAAGCAATGCGTATATCCGGACTTCTGCAATTGATACATGGAATTCTATCAAGCAGACCATAGTGGTAAGGCCTAATACAAACTATAGACTAACAGGTTGGGTACAAAATTCCAATAACATTGACAATCGAGGCTATTTTGGTATCAGAAATGCAAATGGCAGTGTGAACACCGAATACAACTTTGCAGGATTACCAAACTATACACTGCTGACAGTAGACTTTAATTCAGGCTCCAATACCAGCATGACAATATTTGCAGGATTTTGGTCTAATGGAAATGATGTTTGGATGCGATTTGACGATATTTCAGTAATCGAGCAATAGCAGCCATTATGCTTTTGAGTTCAATAATCAATGGGAGGGCCCTGTAATCCGTGATTACAGGGCTTACCGTTTTATAACGAGAATACAAATGTCCTCCCGCCTCGAGTTTCACTGACTCGGTACCGGTTCGAAATCTTTAATTTCGGTAACCGGTGATGTCAGTATAAAAGCCAATTATATTATAAAAAGCTCCAATAATAATGGAAAGTCTATTTGTGCTATTCTAATTAAAATATAACTATTAGAGTTTAATTAGGGCGAGGCCAAAAACTTCTTCAGATAAGGCCTTTATGCTATAATTATGATTAAAAGCCTTCCAATACTTGTGCATTGTGCTTAAGAAAGAGGGGCTGATTATGTTTAGAAGGATGCTTATAGTCTTACTTTTTTCTCTTGTGGTCAATATATCCGTAGGATGTTCGATGTTACCTGAGCACATAGATACCCGCATACCAACCCATACTTCGATTCCACGGGAAACAGTAACTCTCCTTTCATTCCCTGATCAGCCGAAGGAGTACTTTCAGAAAGCAGTCGAGCATGCAGGTATCAATGTAATTGTAAATGTTTTGGAAGTTCCTCAAAATCAATATGAAGATAAAGTTCATCTGATGCTGATGGCCCAGGAGGCAACCGATCTGATATTAATGGATGCCCCCAATATTGCCAGTTACGCAGTAACCGGAGTACTTGAACCCCTTGATGCTTACTGGGATAAAGGGGATTTCAACGATCTTTTGGAGACGACTAAGAAATCTGTGCAATGGGATGGACATATCTGGGCATCTCCACTTAATGAATCAAGCTGTCTCCTGTTTTATAACAAGCGGCTTTTTGAAGAAGCGGGGATTAAAGCCCCCGTAACTTTAAGTGAGGCCTGGGATATGGACAAGCTGCTTGAGGTCTCTAAGCTGTTAACCGAAAGGGATAGTGATGGGAATATAACCCAGTACGGCATATTGCCCTCCATGTTTACAAGCAATAACCGGAATGAGGGAATGGCATTTACGCAGATGCTTTACTTGTGGTGGTTCGGCGGTGATATTTTAAGCCCGGACGGAACCACAGCCTCGGGGTATTTTGATTCGCCTCAAAGTATTGAAGCGATTCGATATTATGGAGAACTTTTTTATAGACATAATGTTGCACCCCCTCAGGAAATTGTAAACGGTTTTGTGAGCGGGAAAATAGCAATGTGGATTAATGGCCCTTGGCTTTTAGGGATCTGGAAGGATAATTTTCCGGACTTTTATGACGGTGGGTGGGGCGCCATGCCCCTGCCCAAAGGTGTGGCGTCAGCAAGCCCTACCGGAAGCTGGAACATTGCCATAACCAAGCAAAGCAAAAATAAAGAGGCGGCCTGGTCTGTTATTAGGGCAATTACAGGTAAAGCCGGAATGAGAATCTGGTGTAAGGGTACTGGCAACATTCCTGCAAGAAAATCTATTCTGGAAAGTGATAAAGAGTACGATACCAATCCGGTATATCAAATAGTAAGGGAGCAGTTGAATGGAAACAGCAGATCCCGCCCCGTCACACCGGCCTATCCGGACATTTCTGAAGCAATTATTGACTGCTTCAATAGCGTAGCCCACGGAGATAATATTGAACAAGTGGTAGAAGAGACGGTGAAGAAAATCAATAAGTCCCTGGAGACTTTTAATTCGTCTAACTAAACTCTACGGGGATGTGAAGATATGAAAAATAAAATCAGAGACATGAGCATACAGCAGAAAATAGCGTGGACATATTCGCTGCTTATTATAGCAATATTTATTTGCCAGATAATAGCTTACAATATTTTTATTTCTAAGGTAATTGAATCAAAGGCAAATGACTACATAATTCAGAACCTTAAGCAAACCAACAGCAAGATAGAGACTTACATAGACACGATACGCATTATGTCCAACAGCATCACTTCAAATGAAGAGATACGGGATATATTAATCCGAAATAATGAAGAAGCTAAAAATACCAGCGCACAATACCAGATCGGATATGAGGATACTCAGCAGCTGATCAGGGAGATTTCTAAGCTGACACTGGCCTACGATAATATTAATTCAGTCCAGATATACACACCTTATTACAGCGTAAGCTATAATTTTGCCGGTGAATTTATGGACTACTCCATTGAACGTGAGGAAGGCGAAAAAATAAAGAATTCCAGGGGAGAGCTGCTCCTTATTCCCTCGCGAATTGAATTTGTGGACAAGTATTATGCGACGAATACCACCATTTTTTCAGCAGTTCGTAAAATATATGATTATAAGATTGGTGAGGAATTGGGTTATGTTTCAATAAATATTCAAGAGAGGGCTCTCAGGGAGATTATAGAGAATGTTGAAATAGGATCTTCCGGTGTTGTCCAGTTATTTGACAGCGATGGCTATTTCATATCATCAGAAAATCCTTCTGTAATCGGAACCCCTATGGATCAGGGTCTTCTTGCCAGAATTAATGAAATGGGCGATGACGGTTATTTTATTGAAAAAAAGCAGCTTATTGCCTTTCAGAGATCGGAGATTACGCACTGGGGCGTAATAACCAGACTTTCTATAAGAGATGTGGCAGGGGAGCAGGCTATTCTCCAGACCACCAATCTGTTTATAGGTTTCGTTGGTATTTTAGTGGTGCTGCTCACTTCATATTTTCTATCTAAACAGTTGACCAAGCCCCTTTTACACCTATTCAGGTCTATGGAGAAGGTAAGGGACGGTGACTTGAGCTCCAGAGTCACGGTTAAATCCAATGATGAAATTGGACGCCTCAGCAAGTTGTATAACCATATGACGGAGGAAGTGCAGACGCTTATAAGATGTAATTATGAGGAGCAGCTAAGTAAGAAGGAAGCCCAGCTCCAGGCTATTCAAGCCCAGATTAATCCTCATTTTATGTACAATACGCTGGATACGATATATTGGATGCTGGTTCTCGAAGGCCAGGACAAAGCCAGTGAACTGGTTGTTTCCTTAAGTGAGATACTAAGATACAGCATTTCTTCAAAGGATGGGAGCATCGTATCTCTCGAGCGGGAGATGCGAATGATGGAATACTATAAAATAATTCAGACTGCCAGGTTTGAAAATAAGCTGTCCTGGCATATCTCCATGCCCGACAATGTCAGAAGTCTGTATACACCAAAGATGGTTATTCAGCCCATTGTAGAAAATGCCATACTCCATGGGATGGATGTTCAAAAGCCTCTTTTAAGTATTGCCATAGAGGCATTTATTGATGAAGACAGCCTTCTGATAAAGGTAACAGATGATGGTAAGGGGATGTCTCGTGATCAGGTCGAAAACCTGCTGGAAGAGAGGAATATTCAAGAGAGTCGTGATCATACAGGCTTTGGACTCCCGGGTGTTAACCGCAGGATAAAGATCTCCTTTGGAGAAAAGTATGGCCTGCAAATTGAAAGCGTGCTGGACAAGGGCACTTGTGTAAGAATACGACTGCCGATTCTGTGTGACAAGGATAAGGAGGACCAAAATGAAAATTGTGCTGGTTGATGACGAAGGAATTGTACTTCGCGGTATAAGTACCATAATTAAACGGTCCAATCCGGACTGGGAAATTGTCGCCGAGTGCGGCAGCGGGGAAGAGGCCATACCCGTAATAAAAGAGCTTTGCCCGGACGTTGTTATTACCGATATCAGAATGTATAATATTTCCGGCATAGAGCTGGCTGAAAAGATAAGAGAGAGTAACCCGGATATATTGGTTATATTACTTACCGGCTATGCCGAGTTCAATTATGCCCAAAAGGCAATTAAGCTCGATATATTTGATTATCTTTTAAAGCCGACTCGATATAACGATATAATTGATTGTTTGACCAGGGCGGAGAGGTATTTGAAGGACAGGAATGATAAGCAGAATTTTCAAAACAGCTTGGTCAAAAAGATTAATGAAAATAAAGCTTTACTGCGTGAAAAATTTTTACGTGATATTATGAAGGGTCTGCTCCCTGTAAGCGTGAATATTTGTGAAAAGCTTAAAGAATATGAAATACAGTTTAAAAGGTTTACTGTGTTTAATATTAATTATAAATCTCTGAACAAAAGCTTTGGCACAAGCACTGATGATATTTTGCTGCTTGATTTCTGTATAAAAAATGTATTTACTGAAATATTGGGAGAAGCCGGGAAGACAATTCTTTTAACAGAAAGCATACATAATTTTATTGCCGTCGCAGAAACTGTCGGTCTGGAAGATAACTGGCAGGAATTGATGCACGACCTGTGTGTCCGGGCATCCAAAATTATAATGGAAAAGCTGGAGGTAAAGCTTTATATTGGAGGCAGCGAGGCAAAATATGAGATAGAGGAGCTGTTTGACTGCTATAATCAGGCTTGTTATGCTCTGGACAAGGCAGTAAAAGAGGATAGTCCATTTTTATATTTCCAGGATCTTGTATATGAAATACCCCAGAATGCATTATCAAAATCTGTTTCTGAAGCGTTGGAATACATTGAAAGCAACTTCCAGAACGATATTTCTCTGAAAGAGGTTGCCGAAGCCGTCTATCTTAATGTCTGGTACCTGTCTGATCTGTTTAAGCGTGAGGTGGGAGTAACCTTCAGCGAATATATCCGTGATAAACGAATTCATATGGCAAAGGAGCTTTTAAGGGACAAATCTCTTAAGCTTTATGAAGTAGCTTATAGAATAGGTATAAAAGAACAGGGATACTTTAGCACCCTTTTTAAAAAAGCTACCGGATTAAGCCCCACAAGTTATCGGGAACAGCTCGAATAAAAGGCAGCTCATATTTATCATGTCTGTACAGCCAATATTTTTATAAAGTAATCCAAAGATCGTAAAAACCAATATTAAGGCGGAGGGATTACAATTAGTTTATGGAAAAATCCAAATAACTGAGGGGGATGTATTCATGAAAAAACTAATTGTTTTGGTTTTATCCGGACTACTTGTTTTCTCCGCCGCAGGCTGCGGAAATGCACAGCAAGCAGGAACACCATCATCAAAACCATCTGGTGCCGCTTCCCAGACTCCAGCTTCCAGCGAACCTTCCGGGGGTTCCGCAAAGGTTACCCTGGCGTCCTTTCCCGATCAACCCAAGGATGCGTTAATCGCAGCTTTCAAAACAGGAAACCTTAATCTTGAATTAGACATCATTGAGTACCCACAAAACGAATATGAAAACAAGATCAAAATGGCATTCGGTGCAGGGAACTCTACAGACCTGATCCTAATGGATGGTCCCAATATTGCCAGTTACGCCGCTAGCAATGTTTTGGAGCCGCTTGATGCTTACTGGGACAAAGCCGATTTTGACGATCTTGTAGGATCAGCACAATCAGCTATGGTTTGGAACGGTAAAATATGGGCGGCACCTCTGAACGAATCAAACACCGTATTGTTCTACAACAAGACAGTTTTTGATGAACTGGGAATCGTTGCTCCTACAAAAGTTGAGGATGCATGGACATTTGAAGAGCTTGTCGAAGTATGTAAGAAAGTTTCCATCCCGGGTCAAAGATATGCTATCCAGCCTCAGATGTTCTCCCTTGCAAACAAGAACGAGGGTCAGACATACACTCAGATGCAGTGGCTGTGGATGGCTGGCGGAGAAGTTATCTCTCCTGATGGGAAAACCGCTACAGGATACTTTGACAGTGCACAATCCAAGAAGGGTATCCAGTTCTATGCAGACCTTTTCAAGAATGGTTATGCTTCAACTGAGGACATTGTAAACGCATTTGAAACCGGCAAGGTTGTTATGTGGACGAATGGCCCTTGGTGTATAGGAAACTGGAAGAGGGACTTCCCGGATGTTAAGTGGGGTGCAACACCTATGCCCCAGGATGCAAGAGGCGCATCTGGTGCCGGAAGCTGGAACATTGCTATAGCAAAGGCTTCGGCTAACAAAGAAAATGCTTATAAAGCACTTAACGCTATCACCAGCAAGGATGGCCAGGCTGTTTGGTGCACAAATACCGGAAACCTCCCTGCAAGAAAGTCTATTTTGGCAGTTGATCCTGCATACAAGGAATATCCGTTTGATATCATCAATGCCCAGCTCGTCAAAACAGCAAAGGCAAGACCTGTAACTCCTGCTTATCCACAGGTTTCAGAAGCTCTGATGGATTGCTTCATGGAAGTTGCATTTGGTGAAAATGTTGATGCTGCTATAGAAAAGGCTACAAAGAAAATGAATGATGCTTTGGCTGCTGTAAAATAAAGAACTACATCAGCATAATATTCGGGCTTTAGCAATGCAAATGAGAATGCTAATCTAATTGGTATTCTCATTTGTATATAGCCTGTTAACGTCCATATTCTGTCATATTGGGGTGATCAAATGTCAAAGGCAAAGAATTATCAAATGAGAAAGACAATTGCCGATAATCTCCAGGGTTATATGTTCATTCTTCCGGCGCTTTTAATTATAGGCATATTTTTTATCTATCCTGCAGTTCAGCTTTTTAGCCTTGCATATACAGATTACAACCTGATGTCCGGACGCGGTAATTTCATTGGGTTGGCAAATTTCAAGGCCCTGCTTGGCAATGAAGATTTTATTGGCTCGCTGGTGGTAACATTCAAGCTCGCTTTGTTTATTGTACCCGTACAGACCATCATTGCCTTGATAATGGCGGTATTTGTAAACCAAAAACTAGCGACGATGAAGATTTTTAGAACCATATATTTCATACCCGCAATAACATCGTTTGTTGCTGTGGCCATTATGTGGAAGCAGATTTATAATCCCACATTTGGTCTGGCAAATTCGATCCTGGGAATATTGAACCTTGGACCCTTTCAATTTCTTTCATCTAAAAGCCAGGCCCTCATTGCAGTGGCAATAACATGTATATGGAAATCGTGGGGTTATTTTATGGTCATATTTATAAGCGGCCTTCAGGATATACCCCAGGAAATCCAGGAAGCAAGTCGTATTGATGGTGCAAACCAGGTTGAGAGATTTTTCTACATTACAGTTCCAATGCTCAAAAAAGTAACCCTTTTCGTAATCATTATAACTACCATGGATGCTATCAAGCTTTTTATTCCGTCTTTCACAATGACCGCCGGAGGTCCTCTGGGCTCTACCGATACCACAGTCCATTACATCTGGAGGCAGGCTTTCCGCTTACAGCAGGTGGGGCCTGCAGCTGCAATGTCTACTTTGCTTTTCGTGGTGATTATTGTTATTACAATTTTGCAGTTCAAGGTTGATGGAATACTGAATGATGAAGGAAGGTAGGAAATATGAACAACAATCTTGCAGTCAGGACAAGGCGTTTTGTTTTTAGATTTATAATGTATATCTTCCTCGTATTGGTAGCGCTGCTGGTCATAGTGCCGTTCTTATGGGTTTTCGGCAATGCCTTTCGTCCAAATGCTGAAATAGGAATGTATACGGACCTTTCGTGGCTTACTTTTTTCCCGAAGGATTTCACCCTCGGCAATTTCGAGAGAATGTTTAAACAGTTGAATATGGTTCAAATCATAATAAATACGATAGTGGTAGCCGCCAGTGTAACTGTGGGAAGCTTGTTTATCAATTCCCTTACCGGCTATTCCTTCGCAAGAATAAATTTTAAGGGCAAGAAGTTAATCTTTATGATTTTCATTTCAATGCTGGTTCTGCCGATTGAAATTCTTATTATATCCTTATATCTGACTATTGTTAATTTAGGTTTAACAGATAGTTTTTTATCTTTAATCCTGCCTTTTCTGGCCTCGCCCTTCGGTATATTCTTTATGAGGCAGTTTTTCAGCAATGTTCCAAAGGAGTTGGATGAAGCTGCGATTTTGGACGGATGCGGACATTTCGGCATATTTTCAAGGATTTACCTGCCCCTTGCAAAAACGCCGCTTCTAACTCTGGGGCTTCTTGTTTTCCTTCAACAATGGGACAGCTTTATTGTTCCTGTTACCTTTATTAATGATGAAGGAAAGATGCTTCTTCAGGTGTCTTTGACAAGACTTTCAATGGGTCTTTATATGACGGATTACGGAACCCTGTATGCTGGAGTAACCCTTTCTATTGTTCCTATTTTGATCATTTATTTGATTTTCCAGAAACATATAGTGGAAAATATTGCGACTACAGGTCTTAAGTGATGCCACATCGTATCTTATCAGCTTTGAACATAGAAAAATAGCGGTAATTGCCGGGCCTTCAACGTCGAGTTCGAGCAAGAAACGCTTAAAGGGATATAGGACTGTTTGCATCGTTCAGAAAAAGATCGATCTATCGTAGCTTTTAACATAATGCGGAGGTGCATTAAGCTTGAAAAGACCGAAAATACTTGTTGTAGGTAGCCTGGTAATGGATTTGACTGTCAGCACTGAGAGTTTTCCAAATTCCGGTGAAACAGTTTTGGGAATAAACTTTAGCACCGCTTCTGGAGGCAAGGGGGCTAATCAAGCCGTCCAGATGGCTCGTTTGGGGGCGGATGTGACCATGGTTGGCAGAGTTGGTAATGATTTATTTGGGAAAGAGATGATAGCCTCATTAAATTCCGCAGGTATAGAAACTCATATTGAAGTTGACAAAGACAATTCTTCCGCTGTAGGTAATATCATCCTTGAAGTAGCCGAGGGGCAGAAGACCAGAAACAGAATCATTGTTGCTCCAGGGGCAAACATGGCTATCAAGCCCAAAGACATAACTTTTCTTAAGGATACCATAGGTAATTATGACATGGTGGTACTTCAACTCGAAATCCCCATGGAGATTAATGAAATTACAGCCAGGTATGCTTTTGAAAAGGGTGTTCCAGTAATGCTCAATTCCGCGCCATCTGCTCCATTAAAGCCGGAGCTGCTTTCCTGCCTTACCTATATCTCTCCAAATGAGCATGAAGCAGCCGATTTGACAGGCGTAACCATAAGGAAGCAAGGAAAAGACGTAAATATGGAAGACGTGAAAGCTGCTGTTGAAAGCCTTATGAAAAAAGGCGTTAAAAATGTCATTATCACATTGGGCAGCAGCGGGGCGGTAGTAGCTAACGAGGAGGAAATAGTAATTCGTCCCTGCGTGGATGTAGTTGAGGTCAAAGACCCTACAGCAGCAGGGGATTCCTTTGTTGGTGCATTTACCACTGCTTTGTGTAACGGACTTAACCATACTCAGGCTTTAGACTTTGCCAACTATACAGCTACCTTGACAGTATCCAGAATGGGTGCCCAACCTTCTTTACCGACCCTGGATGAAGTGTTGGCTTTAATGAAGCGTGAGAATTTTAAAGGTTTTGACCTAAAGCTTATGGAAACTTTAAATTAACAGTGCGGAGGTACAGAAATGATGAAAAAAGAAACCATAGAAGATTTGAATAAATTTATTAATGCGGCAAAGACTGAATTTAATACATACGCAGACACCATACAATGGAAGCAATATGTAAAGCCGGTCAATATTATTCTTGAAAGTCAGGAGAAGGGCGGAAGACTACATCTTTCCGGTATCGGAAAACCTTCGTATGTAGCCGGTTATATAGCATCATTAATTTCATCTACAGGAACACCGACTTATGTACTTCACGGGACCGAAGCCGTTCATGGATCTTGCGGGCAACTGATTGCCGGCGATGTGGTTATATGTATATCCAACAGTGGTGAAACAGCTGAACTTAAAGCAACTGCAACTGCCATAAAGAATAACGGGTGCAAGATTATTGCTGTCACAGGAAATCCCGATTCATGGCTTGCAAAAATGGCTGATGCACATATATATGCAGGGGTAAGCCAGGAGGGGGGACCGCTTAATCGTGCTCCAAGAACATCCATAATAGCTGAAATACTGGCTTTGCAGGGATTAAGCATTATTTTACAGAGCCATAGAGGTTTGACACCACAGGAATATGTTTTGCGTCATCCGGGAGGCTCACTCGGAGTTCTTAGGGACAATGAGGACTGATCTTCATACGCCAGCGTAAGTCATAGTTTAACTGTCCCTAAGCCACTGAGAAAAAGGATAGGACCGTGCAAAATAATCGGATTTTGCACGGTCTTTTTTCTCCAATTTTTTTAATCGACAACACCTGCACACTGTGTTTATAAAGATATGCTGGGTGACCACAATCTTTGGCGCAAAACCTACGCCTATGAGGGCTCTGCTCATATTCCAATGATTATTATGCCCGCAAAGAAATATCGGACAGGACAATGCGAAAGGGTAAAAAATCCTGTAAGCTTATTCGATATTATGCCGACCATTTTGGATTTTGTGTCTGTCCCCATACCAGAAAGTGTGGACGGCGAAAGCCTTATGCCCCTCTTATATGGAAAAGATGAAGGCTTCAGGGAGATGATCCATGGTGAGCATTGCGAATGCTATGGTCCTGAGCAGGAGATGCAGTATCTGACCGATGGAAGGTATAAATACATATGGCTCCCGAGGATTGATGAAGAGCTTGTTGACTTTCACTACCCTTTTCGCCTATCCAGGCAGCTATCACGTATTTCAAGCCTATAGGGTAGTTTTACCAATATAGGTATCTCGTGTAGGCCGTTTATCCGATCAATTAAGATTTTGACGGCAAATTTGCCTAATTCGCTCTTTTGCATATTGGTTGTGGTCAGTTTTGGCTGCATAAACTCAGAGAGGTCCATATCATCGTGTCCAACTACAGAAACATCTTCCGGTACGCGAATACCGCAGTTGCGCAAAGCGCTTATGACGGCAATGGCAATATAGTCGGTTGCACAAACAATGGCATCAGGAAGTTGTTTGTCTTTTGCCAGTTCGATTGCTGCGTTGTAGGCAAGATCGGATTTTAGCTCAACATTTTTGCAATAATCCATTTCCAGTGGTAGCTTGTGCCGGACGAGAGCATCTTTATACGCGGTAAAGCGGTGCTCGTTCACTCCGGAGGCAGAATCATCAGTCATAAGGCCAATAAATCCTAAATGCCTATGGCCACAGTCGACGAGATAGTCAACGACGGAGTTAACTGCATCGTAGGCGTCACAGATCACTTCATCAAAACCGGCGTTGATACGGTTTAGACCGGCATAAATGATATTTGAGGTGCAGGATTTTATAAACTCAACTTTATGCTTATCAAATCTCCCCAGTAAAATGACACCGTCATAGGTCTGTTTCTCTATCACTCTGTGTGTTGTGGCCGAGTCCAGTTCGGTGGATGAAAGGAGTTTGCTGAGCTGATAGCCGTGAAACAACGCTTCTTCTTCAATTCCGTTTATGATTTCAGTGTAGAAGTAATCATTATAGTTGAATACCGTATTGGATAATAAACAAAGTAGAGTATGACTCTTGGGGCTTGTTCCTGCCGACATTGACCTTGCTCCCGTTGATTCGGGTGAGATATAGCCTATTTCATATGCGATTTTAAGGATTTTTTCGGCTGTTGATTTACTTGCCGGCTTTGTTTTGTCATTGTTTAGCGCGCGTGATACCGTAGAGATGGAAACGCCTGCTTTCTTTGCTATCTCATATAACGTAGCTTTCATATCCAATGATTCCTTCCAAACAGTTGTATATCCAAATATAAGGCCATATATGAAAAGTAACCTTCTTTTAGAAATTATTTTATCCAAAAAGTTTGGATATGTCAAATACTATTTTCATATTGATTTTCACGGTATAAGTGAATATAATATGCATAAAAAGCCGTAGTAAACATGTGAAAATAAACGAGAATATTTTGGATAATTAAAAACTACTAGCCAAATAAATCCAAATAAATTTGGATTGAATCCAAAATGTTGGAATAAATAACGAGCATTCCGTGCTAAAGGCAATAAGAGATGTCATTGTAACAAACATCGCAAAGTGATGTTGTTATATAAACCGAAGTTGAAAGGGGAAAAATCAATGGGTAAATTAGTTGTAAAATCAAAGAGAGTCTTGGTGCTTTTTATGGCAATGATCATGTTGCTCAGCGTGGCTTTGACAGGCTGCGGAAATACTGCACCTTCACCCCAGACCTCCAGTCCGGGTGTAAGCGAATCCGCCAAACCCACCGGCAGCGGAGATGAGGTTTTTGATTCTTTTGGAATCACTCCTTTAGCAAAAAAGACAACCCTTAATTTAGGCTATTTCTCGGGCTCTCTATACAGTGCAATTATATATGGCGCTGATCAGAAAGGGTGGTTTGAAAAAGCAGGTCTCGAGTTGAATTATCAGTCATTTGACAATGGTCCTGCAATGATGGAGGCCAATGCCAGTTGGGATATTGGAGCCAGTGGCGCACCAGGAGTTCTTAACGGTTTGCTTGGCTATCCAATCAAATGTATTGGCGTTATTGATTACGAGCAGGAACAGTGCTTGTATGTCAGACCTGATTCTAAAATTGCAAAATCAGGGAAGGGGCATATAAAGGATTATCCTGAGATTTACGGCACAGCAGAAGATTGGAAAGGTACTACCTGGGTAATGCCAGTTGGTACAACTGTATATATGGTCTTCCTGGACACTCTGGAGAAGATCGGACTCACTCTGAATGATGTTACTATTATCAATATGGACGTTGCAAGCGCAAAATCTGCATTTCTTGGCGGACAAGCAGACGGTGCAGGCGTTTGGATGAATACTGCCTTAAGCGTTGAAGCCGAAGGACATGTCAAGGCAGCAAGTGCGGCTGATGGAAGCGTATTGGCTTCAGGTATGGTAGCAACAGAAGATGCCTTGAAAAATAAATTTGATACAGTCAAGACTTTCTATGAAGTATTTGTAAAAGCACAGGATTACTTTGCAGAGCATCAGGATGAATACGCTGCTTATCTGTATGAAACCTGTGTTGAAGAAGGCGTCAGCGCAACTAAAGACACAGCAGCAGCCTTGACGAAAACCTACGCTTTCCAGAGCTCTAAAACAATCATTAATAACATGCTGACTGAAATTGATGATGTGCAGGGTCTGGCCGGCCGCAAGGTATCCCAGACCGAGGCTGACCTTCTGGTCATGTTGGACTTTTTTATTGGTCAGGGTAAGTATGATTCGGAAAAACGCACCTTTATTTTGAACAACGATTGCTTTGATTCGTCCGTCGCTAAAGCAGCAGCCGCTGATTTCGGAATCAAATAGGCACTCTAATCTCAATATGTAATCAGTGTTTCAAAGAGCACATGCTTTTCTTGAACCATGTGCTCTTTTATTAATAATCATTTATTAAAGGTCAGGTGAGATTCTTGAGCAGCAGAAAAAAGAGCAATACAAGCGTTTTAAATCGCGGCGAGGGAGCAAGTAAATATACCTATACCATGCTTTCAGTCGCGGGAATTCTCTCTTTCCTCTTTATATGGCAGGTGGCCATACAAACGAATATTGTTTCATCAAAATATCTGTCTAAGCCTACTGAACTGGTTAAGCTTTTCTTTGTGAAATTATATGACACAAGGCCTGACGGTTCCACTTTGCAGGTCAATATCCTGGCCAGCCTGCAAGTGGCTGTGACGGGCCTGGTTTTAGCCATTGTTATTGGGGTGCCTATTGGCCTGATCATGGGATGGTACAGGGGCGCGAACGCCATGATAAGCCCGCTGTTTGAAATATTGCGTCCAATCCCGCCTGTTTCCTGGATTCCTTTAACCATTGTATGGTTAGGTATCGGTCTCCAGGCGAAGGCATTTATTATTTTCTTTTCGGCCTTTGTCCCTTGCGTTATTAATTCATATACCGGCATAAAACAAACAAAACAGACTCTGATAAATGTCGCTAAAACATGTGGTGCTTCAAACTTCACGACTTTTTTAAGAGTGGGAATACCGTCGTCCCTGCCGGTTATGTTCGCAGGTATTCGTGTAGCACTGGGAAATTCCTGGTCTACTTTGGTTGCTGCAGAGATGCTTGCCGCAAATGCAGGGCTTGGCTATATGATTCAGATGGGACGCAACTTTGTACGGCCGGACATCATTTTGCTGGGCATGGCAGTAATCGGCGGATTCGGCGCAATCTTTGCTGCTATTCTCGGCTTTTTTGAAAAGCGGCTTGTCAAGGGAGGGAAAGTATGATGGTCAGGAAAGGAAAATCAAGTGGAAGTAAAGAGCAATACACGCCATTGGAAAAGCTTTATAGAGTATTGCCATTGGTTTCTATTGGCTTACTGATACTTGCGTGGTTTGTGGTATCTTCTAAAAATCCTGAGTTGTTCCCTACACCCGCAGCAACCTGGAACCGCTTTCTCATGCTGCTCCAGAAGCCCGTCATGCGGGTCAGCTTTATAGGTCATATTTTCGTCAGCTTGCGACGTATTTTAATCGCATTGGTTGTCAGCTGGATCCTTGGTATTTTATTCGGTGTTCTGATTGGTTGGAACAAAAAAATGAATGCTTTTTTTGGCGCAATTTTTGAGCTTATTCGCCCGATTCCTCCACTTGCATGGATCCCGCTTATTACGATCTGGTTTGGTATCGGTGAATTCTCCAAGGTTTTGATTGTGTTTATCGGCGCTATTATGGCAGTTGTTATCAATACCAGAGCAGGCATGCAAAGCATTGAACAGATTTATTTGGATGTCGGCACGGCCTTTAATGGCTCAAAGCGTCAGATATTAACGGAGATTGCTATTCCCGCTGCACTTCCGGTGATTTTCGCAGGTATTCGTACTTCCACAAGTGTAGCCTGGACTGTCGTCCTTGCAGCTGAAATGGTTGGTGCCAATGCAGGAGTAGGCTTTCTGGTAGTCCGCGGCATGAACGGTGACGATATGCCGCTGGTATTGGTTGCTATGATTACCATTGGCATTATCGGTGCATTATTGGCGGTTATTACATCTTTGATTGAAAGGTTGGTTTGCCCATGGATGATAAAAAAGTAATTCTAAGCATTAAGAGCATTTCTAAATCCTTTGAGGAAAACGGCGGAGAAAAGCTTGAAGTGGTCCATGATATCAATCTGGATGTTTACGAAAATGAGTTTGTTGTTATATTGGGGCCCGGCCGCTGTGGGAAATCCGTCCTCATGAATATGATCGAAGGTCTTATAGAACCGAGCTCAGGCACCATTGAATTAGAAGGAAAAGCTATCCGAGGCAGCGATCCGCGTATAGGAATGGTCTTTCAGACCACAGCCTTAATGCCGTGGAAAACTGTCATGGAAAACACAGAGCTTGGCCTAAAGTTTGCGGGTGTTCCTAAAAAGGAACGCCGTGAAATAGCACAGAAAAATATTGAGCTGGTTGGACTGAAAGGCTTTGAAAAAGCCTACCCAAGTCAGCTTTCGGGTGGTATGAAGCAGCGTGTGGGAATAGCTCGGGCCTATACCTATAATCCTGAAATCTTATTAATGGATGAACCCTTCGGTGCCTTGGATGCCCAGACACGTTATGCCATGGAAGATGAGCTGGCCCGTATATGGGAGCATCAAAAGAGAACGGTCATATTCGTAACAAATAATATCGAAGAGGCTGTATACCTAAGTGATCGTATAGTGCTTCTCAGTGAATGTCCTGCTACCATCAAGGAAATCTATATGAACAATCTGCCCCGTCCCAGGGATCAAATGTCTCCTGAATTTCTGGAGTTCCGTCAGAAGGTTTCTGACAATACAGACTTAGCGCTGTAATAAGGAGGAAATAGCCAATGAGTGAAATAGACAACCGTCCTATTAAAGTAAAGGTGGAGCATTTGACGAAAAGCTTCGGTGATTTGCTCGTTCTTGATGATGTTTCTTTTAACATCAAAAAGGGAGAATTTGTTTGTGTTGTTGGTCCTACAGGATGCGGAAAGACGACATTTCTTAACCTGCTGACAAAATTGATCGAACCTACGTCCGGCAGCTTGCTGATTGACGGTAAACCGGCAAATCCAAAAGAGCATAACCTGGCCTTCGTTTTTCAGGAGCCGTCGGCTTACCCCTGGAAAACCGTTGAAGAGAACATCCGCTTCGGATTGGAATTAAAAAAGCTCCCTAAAAAAGAAATCAATGAGCGTGTGGAGAAAATTATCAAGCTACTGGGTATGGGTCAGTTCCGAAATGTTTATCCGAACCAGCTGTCAGTCAGCTCCGCACAACGCATTATTATTGGACGCGCTTTTGCTATGCAGCCCGACTTGCTTCTCATGGATGAACCATATGGCCAGATGGACATCAAATTAAGATTTTACCTGGAGGATGAAGTCTTGCGTTTATGGCGTGAGATGGGAACTACAGTTGTGTTCATTACTCATAATGTCGAGGAGGCGGTTTATTTGTCTGAAAAGATCCTGATTCTTTCAAATAAACCCGCAAAAATCAAGGAGGAGATATCCAATAACCTGCCTTATCCACGAGATATTACGAGTCCTGAATTTATTGCATTGCGCAAACATGTCACCGAACAGATCAAATGGTGGTGAGTACTAATACAATCAATCTAGGAAAGAAGAAGAAAGAAGAAATAAACGATGATTAGTGAATATAAAAATTCTTTAAGAGGCCAGGTAGCCTTTATTACAGGCGGGGCACAGGGAATCGGCGGCGCTGCCGCAACCGCTTTTGCACGGGCAGGAGCAAGGGTATACATAGTAGCTTTGGGAAAGGAAACCATTGATCAGAAGATTGCTGAGCTCAGGAATGAAGGGTTGAGTGCCGATGGCTGCGAATGTGATGTTACAGACTATGAAGGGCTGTGCAACGCAGTTACCGATTGTATTGAGAAATTCGGTCAGATAGATATCGTATATTCCAATGCCGGTGTGGTTTTGGAACGTAAAAGTGTTTTGGAATCAGAGCCGAAGCTTTGGAAGAAGACAATCGAAATTAATATGCTGGGCGGTTATTACACAGTCCGTGCCGCATTGCCGTATATGATCAAAAACCCTAATGGTGGAAAGATCATGTTTTCCGGTACCGGCAGAGGCAGACGCGCATCTGCGAATCTGTCTGATTATTCGTGCTCAAAAGCCGGGCAGTGGATGCTTGCACGCTGTCTTGCAGAAGAGTTGTACGAATACAATATCTGTGTCAATGAATTGATACCCGGACCGGTCAATACTGCGCTGAATGATCCTGGTGATGGGCTAAAGGCAAATGCCGACCTGGCCAAAACCAGTGAAATCAATAAGGACCCTATGGACTTGATGGATCTGATGTTATTTGTAGCGACCCAGTCAAATGTTACCGGACCCACCGGACAAGCATTTGCCCTGAATCGCAGAGAGCTTTAGGAGGAGTATTCAAAATGAAAGATTATTCCGTTACGGAGCTGAAAGTCATTGCCAAGGAAATACGAAAGGGAATCATAGAAGCAATACATTTCGGAGGCTCAGGACATCCTGGCGGATCCCTGTCAATTGCAGAAATTCTGACTGTATTGTATTTTCGTGAAATGAACATTGATCCGGATCAGCCGCAATGGGAAGACCGGGATCGATTTGTTCTGTCTAAAGGCCATGCAGCTCCTGCATTATATGCCGCTTTGGCACAGCGCGGGTATTTTAGTAAAGAGGTTTTGAAAACATTGCGCCATGTGGACAGCATATTGCAGGGGCACCCGGATATGAAAAAAACACCCGGCGTTGATATGTCTACAGGATCATTGGGGCAAGGGATTTCAGCAGCATGCGGTATGGCTTGCTACGGTAAGAAAGCCGGTAAAAAATATCATGTTTATGCAGTTCTGGGCGATGGTGAAATGCAGGAAGGTATGGTTTGGGAAGCAGTTATGAGTGCGGGCCATAATTGTCTGGACAATCTGATTGTATATCTGGATAACAATAATCTGCAAATCGATGGCGATGTCGATAAGCTTATGTCAATCTATCCTGTAAAAGAGAAGTTTAACGCCTTTGGATGGAATGTTATAGAGATTGACGGTCATGATATCGAAGCGCTGATTTCTGCAACCGAGACTGCAAAACAGTATAAGGGAAAGCCCACCATCATGATCTGCAAGACTGTCAAGGGAAAGAATGTACATTTCATGGAAAATCAAGCAGGCTGGCACGGCGCTTCCATCAATGATGAGCAATATTTGGCAGCTATGGCGGAACTGGAAAATAACGCGTAAAGAAGGGTGAGGTATGAGTTCTACAAGAGAAGCATATGGCCAGGCATTGGTTGATTTAGGAAAGAAATATCCGTTTTATGTCTTTGATGCTGATCTTTCAAAGGCAACGCAGACTGTTCACTTTGCTAAAGAGTTTCCCGAACGATTCACAAACATGGGCATTGCCGAAAACAACATGATTGGATATGCCGCCGGTTTTGCGGCCTGCGGAGCCACTGTTTTTGCCAGCTCTTTCGCCATGTTTACGGCTGGTCGCTCCTACGAGCAAATCCGCAACAGTATAGCGTATCCGCACCTGAATGTAAAAATCGCTGCAACCCACGGGGGAGTGCTGATCGGAGCAGACGGCGGGTCTCATCAGTGTGTGGAAGATATTTCGTTAATGCGAACGATTCCGGGCATGGTTGTCATGGTCCCGGCAGATACCATTGAAACCTATAAGTGCATGGAAGCGGCCATTCAATATGAAGGGCCGGTCTATCTCCGCTTTGGGAGGTTGAGTTCGCCTGAAATCTATTCAGTCCCGGAAGCATGCACCTTTGAAATTGGGAAGGGAACTGTTTTGAAAGATGGCGGAGATGTTACTCTGATTGGCATTGGTGACATGGTCAGCAGATGTATGGAAGCCTCGGAGTTGCTGGAGAAAGAGAAGATTCATGCGGCAGTCATTGATATGGCCTCCGTTAAACCCATTGACGAAGAGCTTATTAAAAAATATGCCCAAAAAACAGGCTCTATGGTCACGGCCGAGGATCATAATGTAATCGGTGGCTTAGCCGGTGCGGTCAGTGATGCACTGATCCACAATGAACCCGTTCCTCTTGAAACAATCGGCCTTCAGGACGTATTTGGCCGATCCGGAAGCCCGGAAGATTTGGGGAAATTCTATCATTTGACTGTTGAAGATATAAAAAATGCAACGCTAAAAGCAATAAGCCGTAAAAGAAAAAAAGACTAATCTCATTCGTATTTTCATGGTATATAGGGGGATTTTTAATGAAAGCTGCTGTACTTACAAGGCCGGGAAAGATTGAAATTCAAGATCGTCCGATTCCGCATTATAATGAAGACGAAGTGCTGGTTCATGTTGACTGTATGGGCATATGTGGTTCGGATCTGCACTTTTTTACCGATTTTCATATAGGTGCGGCCAGAATTGAAGGTTCACGCATATTGGGCCATGAGGTGTGCGGTACGGTTGTTCAAGCCGGTGCAAAGGTTAAGTCCCTCAAGCCCGGAGATAAAGTCGCGCTGGATCCGACACGCGGTTGCGGTCATTGCGAATTCTGTCGTTCCGGTAGGGAAAACCTATGTTCTACAGGCTCACCCCAATTCCTGGGCAATGCTTATACCGACGGAGCCATGCAAGAATATTTTGCATGCCCTGCCAGTAAAGCTTTTTTGATGCCAAGTGATTGCCCGCCGGAACGCGCATGTCTATTGGAACCTTTTTCAGTTGCGCTCCATGCGGTAAAGCGTGCGAAGCCTCAATACGGTGATGCCGCTGTTGTTCTGGGGGCAGGCTCTATCGGCCTTATGACTGTCTTAGCGCTTCAGGAAAATGGTATCAGGGATATTACTGTTGTTGATCTGGTAAAGACCAGGCTTGACAAGGCCCGGGAATTGGGTGCAACAAATGTAATCAACGGCACCGAGACTGATACTGTACAGGAAGTATTGAGATTAACCGGAGGTAAAGGCTCCCCGTTGGTATTTGAAACTGCGGGCAGCAAATTTACCCAGGCCCAGTCCATTCAACTGATGAAAAAAGGCGGAACCATCGTAATGGTCGGCATGTCGAGCGCAGAATCAATTGCGTTGGATATCAATACTTTACTGCGTAAGGAAGGAGATCTTCTGACTGTTTTCCGATTTACAACAGAATTGATGACTGCTGCAGAGCTTGTGGGCAAGCATGGAACACAGCTTGAAAAAGTCGTATCCCATTCCTATACGCTGGATGAATCCCAAAGAGCTTTTGAAGAAAGCCTTGCGTTGAAAGACAAAATCATTAAGGCAATCATACGTATCTAGATTTGAAAAGAGGATAAAGCTATGGTAAGTGAGCTGATTAAAATTTCAAAATATGCCGGGATGAGAGAAGATCTTGTTCAGGCCGGCGGTGGAAATTCTTCCGTAAAAACAAAAGAAGATGAAATGCTTATTAAAGGGATGGGTATACAGCTTGCGGATATCAGAGACAACAACGGGTATTCTGTAGTCAACCCCAAAATATTCAGGGACTTTTTCGCTATGGGTCAAAAGTCACAAGTCGATGTCGAGTTGGGAGAGAGTCTTCAAAATAAAGCCTATATACGTGGTCCACGACCCGCCATTGAAACATTTCTCCATGCGATGACTGATACTGTCACATTGCACGTCCACCCAATGCTGGTCAATGTACTTACATCGAGAGCCGGCGGAATGGAAGTTCTTCAAGAATTGTTCCCTGATGCGATTATGGTTGGATATGCAACTCCGGGTATAGAAATCGGTATGGAGTATTATGTGAAATGCAAGGATCATCTTGTCAATATGTCTACATCAGGAATCGCATTCATGAAAAATCACGGGTTGATTGTAAGCGCAAAATCGGCGGATGAAGTCATCGAAATCACAGAGGAAGTCATTTCCAGAATTGCAGAGTATCTTGGCTATGATAATACTGCCAATAAAAATGTAACGAAAATTTATGACTTGCTGTCAGAGATGTGTGATACAGCGGACGATATTGTGTATCGAGCGGTAGCGCAGGATATCCTTCAAGCCGTGGACTTGCTTTCGGAAAACAAGCATACATTCTGCCCCGACAGTGTGGTATTCTGCGGGAAGAAAATCATGGCCCTGACAGAAGGTAACGAATGTGAGCAATTGAAAGCCTTCATTGCAGATTACGGAAAACCCAATGTGATCGTGTATATGAATCAGGTTTATATCATTGCTTCATCTGTTAAAAAGGCCAAAGAAACCGAGAGTGTGCTGGGGTTCTGCGTTGAAGTCTGCAAACTGAATCGCTATGAAGATGTGGATTTGCTTCCGGAGCGGGAGGTAGACTTTCTGTTGAACTGGGAAGTTGAGAAGTTCAGAAAAAATATGGCCTGAAAAAAAGAAATATGATGGTGATGCCGCAAGTCTTCAAAGAATGAAGCTTGCGGCTTTCTCATTTCAGGGAAGCGGTTTGAGATATTGTTCACAAGTACCTCTCTGCATCCTTTTTGAAGCTTCTTTTTTCTCCATTTTTTTTAATTGACAACACCTTTGGACTGTGTTTATAATAAATTGTTTTATTGTTTAGTATATCTAAACAAAATGTTTACTTTATTGAAACTGCGGAAGGGATTTTAAAATGAAAATCGGTAACAAAATAAAGATGCTCAGAATTAAAAACGGCCTGACGCAGGAGGAGCTTGCAAACAGGAGTGAGCTTTCCAAAGGCTTTATCTCTCAGATAGAGCGAGATCTCACATCCCCTTCCATCGCTACACTGATGGATCTGCTCCAATGCTTAGGGACCAATATTAAGGATTTTTTCAACGAAATCGTGGATGAGAAAATTGTGTTTGGTAGAGATGATATTTTCGTCAAGGAAAACCGGGACTTGAATTATGAAATAAGCTGGATTGTTCCGGATTCCCAGAAGAACCGCATGGAGCCCATTCTTTTAACCCTAGCGCCCGGTGGGAGTGCTGAAGTGGATGATCCACATGAGGGAGAAGAATTTGGATATGTACTCTCCGGCAGTATTTCCATCCATTTAGGGAACAGAAAGTACAAGGTAAAGAAGGACGAAAGCTTTTATTTCAAGCCAACGGTCGTCCATTATATATCAAACGGGGGAAAGTCCCAGGCCAAGATCCTTTGGGTATCCACACCTCCGAGTTTTTAGAAGTATCGATGGGACAGGAGTATGCGAGATGGCGAAGCACATTATTGAATTAGTGGATTTGACCAAGGAATACAGCGGTACAGAGGTGTTGAAGGGCATTAACCTTTATATCCGCCAGAATGAATTTATTACGTTGCTGGGACCTAGCGGCTGTGGCAAGACGACTACCCTGAGGCTAATTGGGGGCTTTGAAACGCCAACATCGGGAAGTGTCCTATTTGACGGTGCTAACATTAACCATGTCCCCCCTTATAAGCGTAAGGTAAACACGGTTTTTCAAAAATATGCCCTTTTCCCGCATATGAACGTGTTTGAGAATATTGCCTTTGGTTTGAAGATTAAAAAGGTGGACAAAGAAGAAATTCGTGACAGAGTAAAAAAGATGCTGTCCATGGTCAATCTGGAGGGATTTGAAAAGAGATCAGTGGATTCCTTAAGCGGGGGTCAGCAGCAAAGGATTGCCATCGCACGCGCCCTTGTCAATGAACCGGAGGTTCTTCTTTTGGACGAGCCTCTGGGAGCCCTTGATCTAAAGCTCCGCAAAGAGATGCAGCTTGAACTGAAGAATATGCAGAAGCGGCTTGGCATCACCTTTGTCTATGTCACCCACGATCAGGAGGAAGCGCTGACCATGTCGGATACCATTGTCGTCATGAAGCAGGGCACCATCCAGCAGATCGGAACACCCCAGGACATCTATAATGAGCCCCAAAATGCTTTTGTGGCCGACTTTATCGGGGAGAGCAATATCATAGACGGAACCATGCTGGAAGATTACAAAGTCATGTTTGCCAGTCATGAATTCGACTGTGTCGATAAAGGCTTTGAGCTCAATGAGGCGGTGGATGTTGTTGTCCGGCCTGAGGACATTCGGTTGGTGAAGGAAAGCGAAAATTTTCTTCAGGGAATCGTGCAATCGGTCACCTTCAAGGGCGTGCATTATGAGATGCAGGTCACAGATAGAAATGGCTTTAACTGGATCGTCCACAGCACATCCATGGAGCCGGTTGATTCGAAGGTTGGGCTGAATATCCAGCCCTCCGATATTCAAATCATGAAAAAGGTGTGTGCGTGATGAAAAAAGGGTGGATTTCATTCCCATACATTGTATGGATGCTGATTTTCATACTCGTTCCTCTTGTGCTGGTGCTGTATTATGCCGTTACGGTCAGCACACCGTCAGGTATGGTCTTCAGTTTGGAAAATTTTAAGAAGGTTATGCAGCCCATTTATATAAAAGTGTTGATTAGATCCATTGAGCTGGCGTTTGTCAGTACCATTATCTGCCTTTTTGTGGGATACCCTGTTGCCATGATACTGTCCGGGAGGGATCTGAGCAAAAAAAATACACTGGTGCTGCTTTTCGTCATACCCATGTGGATGAACTTTCTTTTGCGCACCTATGCCTGGATGACGCTGCTTGAACGAAAAGGGCTTATCAACACTTTGCTGGGGTCCCTGGGCCTGCCGCAGATCAATATCCTGTATACGGATGCCGCTGTCATTTTGGGAATGGTGTATAATTTCCTGCCTTTTATGGTCCTTCCTATTTTCTCAGTCATGAGCAAGATTGACAAAAGCGTCATAGAAGCTGCAGAGGATTTGGGTTCCAACGCCTTTACCGTATTTAAAAAAATCACCCTGCCCCTGAGTCTGCCCGGGGTGGTTTCCGGTATAACCATGGTATTTATGCCGGCCTTGACGACCTTCATTATCTCAAAGCTTCTGGGAGGCAATCAGTTTATGCTGATCGGAAATCTGATAGAGGAACAGTTCATGCGGACTTATGACTGGAATTTCGGTTCAGCTCTTTCCATCATTATGATGGTGCTTATTCTCATCAGCATGGCCATCATGTCTCGCTATGACAAGGAAGAAGCAGGAGGTGGGCTGTTTTGACAAAATTTCTTAAAAAGACTTATCTGGGACTGATATTCCTGTTTTTATATGCACCTGTGGTCGTTTTGATTGTCTTCTCTTTCAACAACTCCAAATCAAGGGCCAATTGGGACGGTTTTACATTCAAATGGTATATAGAGCTTTTCAGGGATAAACAGATCATGTCCTCCCTGTATTATACACTGGCCGTAGCCCTTCTGGCCTCCTTGATTGCTACTGTCATGGGGACGGCAGCCGCATGGGGCATCCACAATATGAGTAAGATGAAAAAATCCATCATCATGAATATTACCTACCTGCCTGTTCTGAACCCGGATATTGTCACAGGTATATCTCTGATGATCTTGTTTATTTTCCTCAATATCAGGCTAGGCTTTGTGACACTGCTGCTTGCCCATATCAGCTTCAACGTACCCTATGTTATTCTTTCGGTGCTTCCAAAGCTCAAACAGCTCAATAAGCATCTGGGGGAGGCTGCGCTGGATTTGGGAGCTACACCGTTCTATGCTTTCTGGAAAGTGATACTTCCTGAAATCATGCCCGGTGTTATTACAGGGTTCCTGTTGGCGTTTACCCTTTCGTTGGATGACTTCATTGTAAGTTTTTTCACAACCGGCTCCGGGGTATCCACCTTGTCCATAACCGTCTTTGCTATGGCAAGGCGGGGTATTAATCCTAAAATCAACGCCCTGTCCACACTGATGTTTATTGCAGTATTGGTGCTGCTTTTGATCATAAACAGGAGATCTTCCGGGAACAACGGCTCAGGAAACAATGCCAAAGAAACCGCAAAACTAAGCGAGCTCATATAATCTATAGAGAGGGAAATAAAAAATGAAAAAACAAAGATTAATTGCAGTTTTAACCGTCCTTTTAATCCTTACTACCTTGCTCACGGCATGCGGTGGAAACGCAGCTCAACCCGGAAAGGGCGGAGGCGAGCCTGTGACCATCAATGTGTTTAACTGGGGAGATTACATTGGGGAAACAACGATCGCAGATTTTGAAGAGGCTCATCCGGGAATCAAAGTCAATTATGAATATTTCACAACAAACGAGGATATGTATGTGAAAATTAAAACCGGCGCTTCAGATTATGATGTAGCCATCCCCTCCGATTATATGATCAAGCGGATGCTGGATGAAAACCTGTTGAATAAGATCAATATGGACAATATACCGAATTATAAGTATATTGATGATCGATTTAAGTTCCTGGATTATGACCCTAACAATGAATACTCGGTTCCCTATATGTGGGGCACCGTGGGCATATTGTACAATAAAACCATGGTTTCCGACCCGGTGGACAGCTGGAAAATCCTATGGGATGAAAAGTACAGCAAACAAATCCTCATGCAGGACAGTGAAAGAGACAGCATCGGTGTTACGTTGAAAATGCTGGGCTTCTCCATGAATACCAAGAATATATCTGAGCTGGAGGAAGCAAAAGCAAAACTGATAGAACAGAAGCCCTTGGTACTGTCATATGTGGTTGACGAGGTCAAGGACATGATGATTGCCGAAAGTGCCGCCCTGGCTGTGGTCTGGTCCGGAGATGCCTATTACTGCATGTCGGAGAATGAGAACCTGGCCTATGCCATTCCCAAGGAAGGATCAAATTACTGGTTTGATTCCATGGTCATTCCCAAAACCAGCAAGCATCAAAAGGAAGCTGAAGCCTTTATAAACTTCATGTGCGAGACGGATATTTCCTTTAACAATACGGATTATATCGGCTATGCCACCCCTCACACCGAGGTCATGAAGAAGCTTGATCCTGCGCTGACTTCTGACCGTGCGGCCTATCCTCTTGCCGAGGATCTGAAAAACTCCGAGATTTTTCAATACCCCGGAGATGCAATCAACAAGGAATACGGAAGGATATGGACTGAGGTCAAGGCGCATTAGTGCCGATCATTCCATGGAACTGGCCTTACAGGCATAAAACAAAAAACAGCCTTGAACCTATATATTTAAAAGGTTCCGGGCTGTTTGTGTTTACGGGTTTTCAAATATGACTATCTGGTGTCATATTCATTTGATATACTATTATTGGTGAAGCATGAATGAAAATTAATCGTTTGCTTGAAATAACTATTCTCCTGATCAATAAAGGAACTGTGACAGCAAAGGAGCTTGCCGAAAAATTTGAGGTGTCCACAAGAACCATCTATAGGGATGTGGATGTGCTCTCCTGTGCTGGAGTTCCTGTTTTCACGAGTAAAGGAAACGGGGGTGGCATCTCGCTTCTGGAAAATTATTCTCTTAATAAAGCTCTTATATCCGAGAATGAAATCGAAAGCCTGATGCTTGCCCTTAAAACCCTGCAAGCCACAAAATACCCTGAAATAGACACGATACTGGACAAGATTGGGGCAATATTTAAAAATGCAGACTCCCAGGACTGGGTCTATATTGATTTCTCTCCATGGGGCAGCAGGCCTAATGAATATAACAAGTTTGCAAATATAAAAAAGGCAATCCTGCAGCGTCGGAGCATTTCCTTTGACTATGTCAATGCCGACGGTGCCAGGAGCCAACGCGAAATAGAGCCCATGCGGCTGATATTCAAGGGCTTGGCCTGGTATTTGTGGGGGTACTGTAAAGCAAGAGCGGATTTCCGCACCTTCCGCATTTCCAGAATGAAAAATGTAAGGATTTCTAATGAAGTATTCGAAAGAAAAAAACTTGATGAAAAAAAGCCCCAAGCCGATGAAAAACCGGAAAAGCTGGTCAGTCTGAAGCTGAAGTTTTATCCTCAAGCCCTGTACAGGCTCTATGACGATTTTGACGACGAATTGATCATCAGAAACGATGATGGCACCTGCAATATATCCATAACCTTTCCCGAGGATGAGTGGGTATACGGTTATCTCCTTTCCTATGGTTGTTATGTTGAAGTACTGGAGCCCCCGCACATCAAAGAAATCATTGCCGGCAGGATGAAAAAGGCGCTGGATTTCTATGGGGATAAAATTAAATAGCCAGCCGATGTGAAATTTAGTAAAATGAAATCAAATCAAGGGATAAGAGTTATGCACTTTAAAGAGGCAAAGGCCATACTGTCACCCAACAACGGGATGAATCTATACCGCGGCTGTACTCATGGCTGCATTTATTGCGACAGCAGAAGCAAATGCTATAATATGGACCATGACTTTGAGGACATTGAGGTTAAGATTAATGCCCCCGAATTACTGGAAGCCGCCCTTCGAAAAAAACGCAAAAAGTGTATGATTGGCACCGGTTCAATGTGCGACTCCTATATGCACATTGAAACTGAACTCAGACATACAAGAAAATGCCTTGAGCTTATTCAACAATATGGCTTTGGGCTTAGTATTCAAACCAAGTCAAGCCGTATTTTGCGTGACCTGGACCTTCTTAAGAGCATTAATCAGAAATCCAAATGTGTTGTTCTGATGACGCTCACCACTTATGACGAAAGCCTCTGTAGAATTGTTGAACCCCATGTGAGTACCACCAGAGAACGCTTTGAGGTCTTGAAAATCATGCGGGACAACAATATTCCGACCGTTGTATGGCTTGATCCGATGTTACCCTTTATTAATGACACCGAGGATAACCTGAGAGGACTTTTGGATTATTGCATCGAGGCCAAAGTATACGGCATTATCTGCTTTGGTATGGGGCTGACCCTACGGGACGGCAACAGAGAGTATTTTTATTCAAAGCTTGATGAGCATTTTCCTGGCCTAAAGCAAAAATATCAGAAGAAATACGGTTTAAGCTATGAATTAAAAAGCGACAACGATAAAATACTAAGAGCTATTTTTCACAGCGAGTGTGAAAAACATGGTATTGTCAGCAGCAATGATGAAATCTTCAAGTACCTGCACACCTTTGAAGACAAGCAGCAAGCAGAGCAGCTCAGTATGTTTTAAAATATATTTTCAAATATGACATACTGCTGTCTAATCTAATGAAATAGAATCATGGTAAATAATCCGAAAAGGAGTCGTTAATCATGGAAAATGAGATGAAATTTTGTCAGAGCTGTGCAATGCCCATGGGAAGCCCCGATTTGTATGGGACCAATGCAGACGGCAGTAAGAATGAAGACTATTGTCAATATTGCTACGAGGGTGGAGCCTTCACCAAAGAAGAAACAATGGAGGAGATGATTGAAACCTGTGTTCCATTTGTGTCCAAGGGTGATCCATGGCCGGATGAAGCTACGGCAAGAAAAGCCATGATGGAATTATTTCCCCAGTTGAAAAGGTGGAAAAGATGAGATAGTTTGGAGGGAAGAAAACTATGATTGAAATGCCTGAGGCACTTGCCGTTTCAAAACAAATCAATGAGACCATTTCCGGGAAAAGAATAATGAATGTCATTGCGGCGCAAAGCCCCCACAAATTTGCCTGGTACCATGGAGACCCCGGTAAGTACCATGAACTACTTGCCGGCAAGGTCATAGGCAAGGCGACAGGGCATGGAAGCATGGTTGAAATCCAGGCAGAGGACGCCGTTATTCTGTTTGGTGAAGGCGTAGGGATAAGGTTTCACGGGGAAAATGAGAAGCGGCCGCAGAAGCATCAGCTGCTTATCGAGTTCGATGATTTTACGGCTATCAGTGCGTCTATTCAAATGTATGGCGGTTTATGGTGCTTTAAGGAAGGGGAGTTCGACAACCCGTATTTTCTTGTGGCAAAAGAAAAACCTTCGCCATTTTCTGAACAATTTGACAGGGACTATTTTGACCATATTGTTTCGGTACCCGGAAACGAGAACTTAAGCGCAAAGGCTCTGCTTGCCACTGAGCAGAGAATACCCGGCCTGGGCAACGGTGTTTTGCAGGATATCCTTTATAATGCGGGCATTCACCCCAGGAAAAAGGTAAAGACTTTTACTGCCAAGGATAAGGAAATACTTTTTGACTCGGTCAAAGCAACGCTTGCAGAAATGACTTTACAGGGCGGGAGAGATACTGAGAGAGATTTGTTTGGCTGCCTGGGAGGGTATAAAACAAAGCTCAGCAAGAATACCGTTGACAAGCCATGTCCAGTATGCGGGAAAGTGATTAAAAAAGAAGCTTACCTAGGTGGCAGCATATACTATTGCGAGGGCTGCCAGAGCGTCTAGTCAAGGGTTTCCTTGATAAATTGTCTGGCGTATTTTTTAGGTGAAATATTGAAGGTCTTGCTGAAAACCCGAATAAAGTTTGAATAGTCGTTAAATCCACAGGCCTGGCACACATTACTTAGGCTCATACCGTCCTTTAACAGGGCTTTTGCGGTTATGAGCCTTTTTTGATGGATGTAGCTGTGAAGAGTATATCCGGTGTGCTTTTTGAACTGGCGTAAAAGGTGATATTTACTGGTATAGAATTTTGCAGACAGCGCTTCCAGCGAAAGATCCCCGCCCAGGTTCTGATTGATGTCGTGAATAATATCATTGATTGTCGGGTCATAGACGGTATCTTCTTCAATATTGCCGATATCGTTATCCAAGTATGCGCGGTTTAAATAAACCAGCAATTCTATTAGATAGGTCTCTTTCAGAACATCACTCCCATAGCTCAAATGGGCGCAGGCCCTGTTAAGCTTGCTCACGATTCCTCTGATGATACTATATATTTCAGTTCCCGGACGTAAAAGATTATACTTTTTTTTGGACGTTGTCTCAAAGCAGGTGAACAGATCCGAATTCCCTGTGCAGAATCTTTTGATGAAGTCAGGATTAACCCAGATGACAATTCTTTCATAGATGCGTCCCGGTTCGATAATGGGCTTATGAAGCTCCTTGTTATTGACAAGAAGAATGTCCCCCGGTTTTAATGAATAAGATTTTCCCTCGACGATATAAGTGACCTTTCCTGAAATAAAAAAATAGATTTCATAAAAGTCATGGTTGTGATATTCCACTTCAAGCTGAGGCTCATCCTTGTAGTGAAAAAATTCAAAATTTGAACCTACCATGTATTGCCTGTGTGTAAAACGCTGCTCAAGGGAACTCATTTTATCACCTCACCTTTATAATAGAGCAATTTCTGCAATAAAACAATCAATATAAGCAAAGAAAATTGCATAATCTATTTGTATAATAGGGGGGTAGAATACTCTAGCAAAATTATTAAGGAGGATGTGAAATGATGGGTAAAGCGGACATTGGCCTGATTGGCCTTGCGGTTATGGGTGAGAACCTTGTAATGAACATGGAAAGTAAAGGGTTTACCGTAGCTGTTTTCAATCGCAGCACAGAAAAGGTTACCAATTTCATTGAAGGACGGGCAAAGGGTAAGAACATAATCGGAACCTACTCCATTCAAGAGCTTGTGGACAATTTAAAGACACCGAGAAAAATTATGATCATGGTCAAAGCCGGCAAACCTGTTGATGATTTTATCGAACTGATTATTCCCTATCTTGAGAAGGGCGATATACTCATCGATGGCGGCAACTCCCATTTCCCGGATACCATTCGCCGTACAAAATATGTAGAGGAAAAAGGCCTCTTATATATAGGCACGGGCGTTTCCGGCGGAGAAGAAGGTGCTCTTAAAGGCCCCAGCATTATGCCCGGAGGTTCCCCTGCTGCTTGGCCTTTTGTAAAGCCTATATTCCAAGCCATATCAGCAAAGGTTGACGATGGAAGCCCGTGCTGTGATTGGGTGGGAGACAATGGCGCAGGTCACTTCGTAAAGATGGTGCATAACGGAATTGAATACGGCGATATGCAATTAATTTGTGAAGCCTATCATTTAATGAGAGAATACCTTGGCATGACAGCTGATGAAATGCATGAGGTCTTTAAAGAATGGAACGAAGGCGAGCTTGACAGCTACTTAATTGAGATCACCCGGGATATCCTTGAATTTAAGGATACTGACGGTGAACCCATTGTTGATAAAATACTTGATACGGCAGGCCAGAAGGGCACCGGAAAATGGACCTCCATCGCATCCTTGGATGAAGGCATTCCGCTGACACTCATAGGAGAAGCGGTTTATGCGCGTTGCCTTTCCGCTATTAAAGATGAGCGCGTTGCAGCCTCAAAAGTACTGACTGGGCCTACATCCAAATTCGAAGGTGACAAAAAGGCTTTCATTAAAGATATTAAAGATGCTCTTTATGCTTCTAAAATTGTATCTTATGCTCAGGGTTATACCCTCTTGCAGGCTGCTGCTAAAACCTATGGCTGGGATCTGAAGTATGGTGAAATTGCACTTATGTGGCGTGGTGGATGCATTATCCGCTCCGTATTCCTAGGCAAGATTAAGGAAGCCTTCGACAAGAATCCTGATCTCAAGAATTTGTTGTTGGATCCCTTCTTCAAAGAAAAGGTCGAAGGTGCTCAGGCTGGATGGAGACGCGTGGCCGCTGCTGCTCTCATGAACGGAATTCCTGCGCCGGCCTTTACAACAGCCCTTTGTTACTATGACGGATACAGAAGCGAAAGGCTTCCGGCCAATCTGTTACAAGCACAACGTGACTACTTTGGTGCCCACAGCTATGAAAGAGTTGATAAGCCCCGTGGAGAATTCTTCCATACTAATTGGACCGGCGAGGGTGGCACGACTTCTGCTTCAACTTATATTGTATAAAAACTTGTTAATTGAAACATTTCATGTTTTAACAACGAACCATTTTCTCAATACGAAGAGAGGAGAATTTTTATGCAATTACCGTTTAATATTGATTTAAATAATAAAGTTGCTGTAGTCACCGGTGGCGGCGGCATTCTCTGTAGTGCCTTTGCCAAGGCCTTGGCTCAAAATGGTGCCAAAGTAGCAGTCCTTGATTTAAAGGAAGAAGCTGCTAACAAGGTGGCAGAAGAGATTAGAGCAAACGGTGAAACAGCCATTGGCGTAGGCTGCAATGTTCTCGAGGCCGAAAGCATGCAGAAGGCTCGGGATCGAGTATTTAATGAATTGGGCCCCTGCAATATACTCATTAACGGTGCAGGAGGAAACAACCCCAAAGGCACCACCTCCAAGGACTACCTCTTTAAAGAGGACCTTGCCGGTATTGAAGGTGTAACCACCTTCTTTGACCTGGATCCCAAGGGTATCGAGTTTGTGTTTAACCTTAACTTTCTGGGAACCCTTATTCCCACCCAGGCTTTTGCCAAGGATATGATTGATAAAGATGCCATCATTATCAATATATCCTCAATGAACGCTTTCACACCATTAACCAGAATTCCTGCCTACAGCGGTGCAAAAGCGGCTGTGTCCAATTTTACCCAATGGCTGGCCGTACACTTTTCAAAGGTGGGCATCCGTGTCAATGCCATCGCACCGGGATTCTTCCTGACCAATCAAAACAGGTCGCTTTTGACCAATGCTGACGGTTCTTATACCGAAAGAGCTCAGAAGATCATTAATATGACGCCCATGAGCCGTTTCGGCGAAGATGAAGAGCTTTTAGGAACACTGCTCTATCTCTGTTCCGATGCAACGAAATTTGTTACGGGCATTGTTATTCCGGTTGATGGAGGCTTCTCAGCCTATTCAGGGGTATAGGATTGCGATCCTACCCCTAACATTTTAAACGGAGGTGAAGGCATTGAATCTTTCAATGAAGTCAAGCCTTGGAAAACCCATATCCGATGAAGAGCTTTTGGGTGCATTGAAACAGTCCATAGAGGGCCGCAAGCTTTCCCGAATTTTACTGCTGCCACCCGACTTAACCAGGCTGCACTCCTATGCTGGAAAAATTACCGCCTTATACTACGGTATGCTTAAAGATACCTGTCAGGTGGACATTATGCCTGCCTTGGGCACTCATGATGCTATGACACCTGCTGAGTGCCTGGAGTTTTTTGGCCCGGAGGTGCCCTATGAGGCCATCCTGCCCCATAATTGGAGAAATGATATCGTAAAAATCGGGCAGGTACCCTCCGACTTTGTCAGTGAGGTTTCAGACGGGCTTATTGATTATCCCATTGATGTTGAGGTCAATAAGCGCCTCATGGACATCTCCTATGATCTGATTATTTCCATAGGACAGGTTGTCCCTCATGAAGTGGTGGGCATGGCCAACTACAGCAAAAACATTTTTGTGGGCTGCGGAGGGAAGACCATTATCAACCGTTCCCACTTCCTGGGTGCCGTCTATGGCATGGAGAGAATGATGGGACGAGACCATTCCCCCGTCCGGAAGGTTTTTGACTATGCGGAGCATAACTTCATTCAACACTTACCGCTACTATATGTCCTCACCGTTACAACCGTGGAAAACGGCCATGTGAATCTGGACGGTCTTTTTATAGGCCGTGATCGCAAGCTCTTTGAAGAGGCCGTAGCCTTAAGCCAGCAAAAGAATCTTATTTTTCTGGATAAACCTCTTAAGAAGGTGGTTGTCTATCTAGATGAAAGGGAATTCAAGAGCACCTGGTTGGGTAATAAGGCCGTCTATCGAACCCGCATGGCCATTGCCGATGATGGTGAGCTCATTATTATGGCTCCGGGCGTCCGAAAATTTGGTGAGGATGAGGCCATTGACAAGCTGATCCGAAAGTATGGCTATGTTGGCCGCATCAAGGTTTTGGAGCATTACAAGGCCAATGCCGACCTACAAGAGAATCTTTCAGCAGCTGCACACCTCATTCACGGCTCTTCAGACGGAAGATTTTCAATCACCTACGCGGTGCAGAAGCTGAGCAGAGAAGAAATCGAGCAGGTTGGATTTATGTATAAGCCTTACACAGAGGTACATGCTAAATACGATCCTGAAAAACTAAAGGACGGCTTTAATACCATGGAGGATGGCGAGGAAATCTTCTTTATCAGCAATCCGGCCATTGGTCTATGGGCAAGCAGGAGTCTATTTGAGAAAGAAGGGTAGATGTGAGAACATTTATTAATGATGACTTTTTACTCAATAGTCCGACAGCGATTCGGTTATATCACCAACACGCGGCACAAATGCCCATAGTGGATTATCACTGCCACTTGAATCCCAAGGAAATATGGGAGGACAGAAGGTTCAAGAATCTTACCGAGATATGGCTGGCAGGGGATCATTATAAGTGGCGATTGATGCGTGCCAATGGTGTTGAGGAAAAATATATCACGGGTGATGCAGACCCGTATGAAAAGTTCCTGAAATGGGCTCAAACCGTTCCGAAATGCCTGGGCAATCCTCTTTATCACTGGTCACATCTTGAATTAAAGCGTTATTTCGGTATTGATGAGCTTCTCAACCCTGAGACTGCCCCGGAAATCTGGGAAATCTGCAACAAAAAGCTTGGGGAAAGTGGATTTTCTGTTCGTGAGCTCATTCGCAGCTCCAATGTGAAAGTCCTATGTACCACTGATGATCCGGCAGATGATCTGAGCTTTCATATCCGGCTTTCCCAGGATAAAGGCTTTGATGTCAGGGTTCTGCCCACCTTCAGGCCTGATAGGGCCATGAATCTGGAAAGCAAAGACTTTGTGGATTACATAGCACGGTTATCCCAAGCCGCTGGAATGTCAATTGCTTCATTCGAGGATGTGGTTGCTGCTCTCGAAAAACGCGCTGAATTTTTCAAGTCAGTCGGATGCAATATTTCAGACCATGGCTTTAGTACCCACGATTTTACAAAAGGTACGATGGAGGAGGCCGAGATCGGTCTTAAGAAGGCTCTTTCAGGCCACACGGCCACCCGCTCTGAAGCAGATGCGTACAAGACACAGCTCATGCTGGCCTTGGGCAGAATCTATTCCAAGCTTGGTTTTGCCATGCAGCTTCATGTAGGCTGTATTCGCGACAATAATACCAGAATGTTCAATCGCTTGGGGCCAAATACAGGTTTTGACGCCATAGGGGATGGTTTTTCAGCCGATTCTCTGGCCGCTCTGCTTGACAGCCTTGATAAAGAGGATAAGCTGCCCCGAACCGTGGCCTATTCTCTTAATGAAAATGATAATGCTAAAATTGCCTCGGTTATTGGCTGCTTCCAGAGCGGACCCATTCCGGGGAAAATACAGCTGGGTTCTGCCTGGTGGTTTAATGACCATCTGGACGGTATGCGCAATCAGTTGAAAACTCTGGGGAATATCGGTGTACTTACTAGCTTCATCGGTATGCTTACCGACTCGCGAAGCTTCCTGTCCTATACCCGGCACGAGTATTTCAGAAGAATTTTATGCGATCTTATAGGCGGCTGGGCCGAAAAGGGTGAAGTGCCCATGGATGATAAGCTGCTCGGCGGCGTAGTGGAAGACATCTGCTTCAACAATGTGGTGAAATATTTTAGCTTAGAGCTTTAGGAGGGTAACTATGAATATTGATTTGCGTAAGGATTGTGCTTATTCTTTAATCGTACCTACCAGTATGGGGGTTCGTATCACACCTTTAAATGGACAACCTGTTCATATCAGCGACACCTTTAATATGCAAGCCACCAGTGCCGAGTCCAATGTGTTAAACATTTCGTCATCCCTTGGACTTCCGGTTAAAGTGCTGACTACTTTTGTAAAGGACAGTCCCATTGCCGCTTTTATCAAGAGCAGCCTCAAAAGCCGGCATATAGATTATGAGGGCAAGGATGTTCCTCAGGGCGGTCCTTGGGGTTACCGCCATCAGTTCAATATCGCCGACAGCGGCTATGGCTCCAGAGGGCCAAGAGTACAGAACGACCGGGCTGGTGAGGTTGGGCGTACTTTAAATGTCAAGGATTTTGATCTGGACAGGATCTTCGGAAAAGAAGGGGTGCAAATTGTACACCTGTCGGGCTTGATCGGTGCGCTTTCACCTGAAACAAGTATTTTCTGCCTCGAGCTTGCCAGAGCTGCAAAAAAATATGGTACAAGGATTTCCTTTGATTTGAATTATCGCGCTTCTTTCTGGAAGGGCCGGGAAAGTGAGCTTAGAGCCATTTTCACCGAAATTGCCAGCCTCGCTGATATTTTGGTGGGCAATGAAGAAGACTTCCAGCTTTGCCTGGGTATTGAAGGGCCCGAAGCCGGAGGAAAAGAGCTGGGTTCCAAGATTGATAGCTTTAAGGAAATGATTGGCCGTGTCAAGGCAGCTTTCCCCAATGCCTCGGTTTTTGCCACTACGCTGCGCCAGGTCATCCATACCAACAGCCATATGTGGGGTGCCATCATGCTGGAAGGCGAAAACTGGCATGTGGTAGAGCCCCGTGAAATTCACGTTCTTGACCGCATCGGCGGTGGAGACGGCTTTGTGGGCGGTATGCTCTATGGCATCTTAAAGGGCTGGGAGCCCGAAAAGTGGGTTCAGTTCGGTTGGGCAAGCGGAGTCTTGGCTACAACCTTCCTCACCGATTATGCCCAGCCTGCGGATGAGGAGCAGATCTGGAGCATTTGGCAGGGCAATGCACGCGTTAAGCGCTAGGATAAAGCTGATAAGCTTGTAAAAAATACAGAGATATGAGTGGCGTGTTCCTTAAGGAACGCGCCATTTTTGCCTTTTGGCGGATAAGGCTCAATGCAAAGAAACATTGAATAAAACAGTGTGATAAGGTAAAATAAGGATGAGGGTCAACCCAAACGTTTCGGCAGAATTAAAGCTGTCTGGAGGCATTATGATGAAACCCAAGAACTCCTTTGTATTTTGGCTTCCTCATGCCATAGCCGCAGTTTTCGTCGTAGTGCTCATCTTTGTTTATGGCAGCCGAATCTCTAAAATTTCGGACAATGACTCTACCTCCAGGGTCAATCTTTCTGTCAATGCTAAAAAAACCATTGTATTCTCCTTTGGAGGCATTGATTTCAATGACAATCTCAAAAAGCAAATCAGTTTGTTTATGGAGAAAAATACCGATATTGAAGTAAAGGTACTTCAGCTTCCCAATTCCACCGATTACCAACGAAATAGCTATGTGTCGGCCTTCAAGGCCAATGACGCAAGCATTGATGTGATGAGTACGGACATTATTTGGACGGCTGAATTCGCATCCAACGGCTGGGTGCTGCCATTGGACAGCTATTTTACCGAGGAAATGCAGGGTCAGTTTATCAAGAGCGCCATCGACGGCTGTCGTTATGAAGGCAAGGTCTATGGGGTTCCAAAAAGATCGGATGCCCCTTTGCTTTATTACCGAAAAGACATTATTCCAAAGGCTCCTGAAACTTATGATGAAATGATCGACATGGTTAAAAGATATCAGTCAGCCTCCGGTATTAAATACGGATATGTTTTCCAGGGCAATACCTATGAAGGAATGGTCTGCAATGTCCTGGAATTCATATGGGCCTACGGCGGAGATGTCCTGCGCGATGGCAAGGTTGTTATCAATTCATCTGAAGCCCAAGCCGGACTTCAGAAATTGGTCGACATTGTCCAAGACGGAACCTCATCGCCTGATGTACTAAGCTTTATAGAGGACGATACAAGGCTCGCCTTTCAAGACGGAAACGCTCTCTTCATGAGAAACTGGCCTTATGCCTATAGACAGCTCAATGCAGAAGCTTCTCCGGTAAAAGGCAATGTTGGCATATGTAGACTGCCTCAGGGAGTAAAAGGAGCAGAAAAATCCTCCGGAACATTGGGCGGATGGAATTATATGATCAATAGAAATTCCAGATATCCCGATGAAGCTTGGAGACTAATTGAATGGCTAACCAGCTCGGACATGCAGGTTATTGATACCCAATTGGGCGGGAATCCTCCCACACGGTCGGACGTCTACGAAAGGCCCGAGCTAAAAGGGAAAGATCCTCTTCTCAGCCAGTTGCAAATTATCCTGGAGCATGCGCGCCTGCGGCCGGTTTCGCCTTATTATCCCACAGTGTCGGAAACCCTGCAGCTTAATTTCAGTGCTGCTCTTAATAAAAATTTAGATGTGAAGACCGCCGTTGAAAATATTGAACGGGATCTGAACAGCCTCATAGATAAAGAAACGCCTTGAAATTCAAGAGGATCGACATGAAGAAAAGCGCTATAAGTCGTTTTAAAACCTATCCTTTAAGTACGCAAATGAATATAACCATAGGCCTGATCATTTTAGTGACGGTTTGCCTGTTGACCGGTTTTACCTATTACAACACCCTTAATCAGACCAAGCAAAATTTTAAGAACAATGGCCTCTTGATTTTACAGGAGACCATGGATAAGATCAATTCAAGGTTGAAGCTTGTGGAAAATACTGTTGAGATGATTGCCAACGATTCCCGAATTCTTAATTACGGCAATGAGCTAATAACCACAAACAGCGATGTGGAAGTGCTCCGATACCTCAATAGCTGCTATGACTTCAATCGCTTTGACTTACACCAGGAGGGCTTATCCTATGTCAAAAACCTCATTGATGATATTCTCCTTATTACAGATGATAATTACCTGATTGTGCGAAAGCTCCATTTCTCGACCTATAATATTAAGAGCCATTTGCAGAGTGAATGGTTTCAGATGGCTTATCAAAACAAGGGCAAGTCCATGTGGACCGATCATTTCCTTAACTCGCCCTCTAAATCGCTTTTCAATAGCAATAACAAACAGGACATTCCTCTTCTTAATAATTTTATGCTCATCCGGTATGTCGTTGATGAGAAAAGACAAAGGGATGTGGGCTGGATTGCCATCAGCATGAACCTTGAGAATTTGTCCCAGGTCATTGAAAACATTCAATTCGGGAAAGAAGGAAAACTCTATATCATTGATAAGCAGGGCACTATTTTAGCCAGTCAGGATCGGTCAAGAATTCTAAGCAAGCTTGACCTGGACAATGGGCAGATGGATAAGATATTCAAAAGCAATGCCAATGAGAATTTTTTTGAAGCAAAAAGTGATCAGGTCAAGCATTTCATCTATCATGCCCCCCTTGCCATTAATGGCTGGAGACTTGTTTTGTCCCTGCCTGTAAGCGCCATAGAAGAAAGCTTCTATAATACCGTCGCTTCAGTCGTGCTCATTGCACTGGCCGCATTTATTATCATTACGCTTATAAGCACCATTATCTTAAACAGTATTACCGATCCTTTGGACAAGATGCTCTATGCCATACAGGAGACCCGAAAGGGTGATCTCTCCCGAAAGGTGGATGTCAAAGGCTGTATGGAGGTTAATCAGTTATCCACTGAGTTTAATTTTATGCTGGATACCATTCAGGAGCTTCTCAATAAAGTCATGGAAGAGCAAAAGGCTCTTCGAAAATCCGAGCTTAAAACTCTCAGAGCCCAGATCAATCCGCATTTCCTCTATAACACGCTGGATTCTATCAAATGGCTCATTTATTCCAAGGATGATAAAAAGGCCTCAGAGCTTATCAGTTCACTTTCAACCTTTTTCAGAATCGGACTTAGCGGGGGAAGTGAGGAAATCAAGATCGGAGACGAAGTTGAGCATGCACGGCAGTACTTATTTATTCAAAAAATGCGCACCGGCGATAAGATGAATTATGTCATCGATATGGACCGGGATATAGAAAATATGATGACACCCAAGCTCATTCTTCAGCCCATTATAGAAAATGCCATTCTTCATGGCCTTAATAAAAAAGACAGCGACGGCATCATCAAGCTTTTCATCAAAAAAACAGAAGACTCCATTCTCTTTGAAATCACCGATAACGGGATTGGAATGGAGCCTTCAAAGGTTGAGTGCCTGAGCAGGCAAATTGATGAGCCCGCAGGGGAATGCTATCCTAAAACTCACGGCTTTGCCGTCTGGAATGTCAATCAAAGAATCAAGCTCTCCTACGGCATAAAGTATGGTGTTGCCATCAACAGTAAGTTCGGTGTGGGAACCAAAGTCAGCATCACCATTCCTGTCATAGAAAGGTGTGCCCTGTCAGCTTAAGCCTACCCTGCATCCAGGTTCAAGACGAAGCTCGGACTCTTTATGCCTAAGGGTGATGGGTTCTCCTTCCAAAAGCTCATAATAGGTAAGGTCCTTCCTCACAGCTATGTCGATGAGCCTTCCTTTAAAGGTCAGCTTAAAGCGATAGCCCTGCCAATCCTCAGGCAGGTAGGGTGAAAGTGAGAGCTCGCCGTCAAAAGTCCTTAAACCTGCAAATCCGTTGATAATGCACATCCAGGCCCCGGCCATATTGGCAGAGTGAATGCCGTTGGCGGTGTTGCCATGCAAATCATCCAAGTCGGTCCTGGCTGTACTCATAAAGTAAGGATAGGCCTTGTGAGGATATCCCACCTCGCTGGCCATCACACTGAAGATGCAGGGCGACAGTGAGGAATCATGGGTGGTGATCTTTTCATAATAATCATAATTAATGCGTTTTTCATCCAGGGTGAACCTGTGGCCCAGCAAAAAAAGAGCCAGGACCAGGTCAGCTTGCTTGCAGACCTGGTGCCTGTAGATCACCAGGGGATGAAAATTCAATAAAAGCGGATATTTTTCGGGGGGAGTGTTTTTAAAATCCCAGGGTGCCTTGCTCAAAAAGCTGTCGTCCTGAAGATAGAGCTTTTTCCCTTCATGGTAGGGAATATAGATATTGTCGGCGGCAAGCCTCCAAAGCTCCGGTTCCGACTCCTGGAGGCCTATTTTTTCGGCGAGGATTTGCATGCTTTCCGGATACTTGTCTTTAAGATGGCAAAAAACCTTATATGCATAGTGCATATGACCCGCCGCCATCATGTTGGTGTAGCAGTTATTGTTAACGATGGCTGTATATTCATCGGGCCCGGTAACGGTATTAATGCAGAAATGGTTGCCCTTCTCCTCGATAAAGGCTCCCAGATCCGCCCATAGACGTGCGGTCTCAAAGAGCATCTCCGCTCCGTACTTAACTAAGAAATCCTCGTCGTTGGTGGCTTCCATGTATTTTTGCAGAGCGTAGGCAATATCAGCATTAATGTGGTATTGGGCTGTTCCTGCCGGGAAATAGGCAGAGCATTCTTCTCCGCCGATGGTTCGCCAGGGATAGAGAGCCCCCTTGACATGAGCCATCTGCCGCGCTCTTATACGGGCGCTGTCCAAAATGCTGTAGCGGTACTCCAAAAGCTTTCTGCTTATTTCCGGGAAGCTGTAGAGAAAAAAAGGAAGGATGTAGATTTCCGTATCCCAGAAATAATGCCCCTCATAGCCTTCACCGGTCAGGCCTTTTGCCGCGATATTGGTTTTACCGTCCCTGCCGACCGATTGGAGGAGATGGAAGAGGTTCACCCTTATTCCCTGCTGGAGAGCTCTGTTTCCTTCAATCTCCACATCGGCCCGGCTCCAGAAGACGGTCATAAAATCAGCTTGCTCCTTGAAAAGAAGCTCATAGCCTTTTGTTCCTGCATCAAGGGCCATTTTCCCGGCCGAAGAAAGAAGCTTTTCTGCGTCACATTCTCTGGAGGTTATGTAAGCAAGAAATTTTTCAAGAACAATTCTTGTTCCTCTGGAAGCCTCAAGCTCAAAGGCAATGCTGACCTCCAGGTCTGTTTCCTTAGGTGTGATGGAATAAATGCAGGGTGCTTGAAATTTGTGGCTTGCAGCACAGGCCACTGAAAAGCCTGTATTTTTGGTTTTTTGTCTTAAGCCAATCCATTCGGTATCAGTTGATTTCTCCTCCACCGACAAAACCCTGCCGTGCAGGCCCGAGCCCACACGAGGATCGTCACCTGCCGTGATATTGGTCACATCCCCGTCAATTGAGGAAATCAAACAAATTTTCCCGTCAAAATCAAGGGGTGTTACTTGATAACGAATAGTGCCAATGTGCTTATTGGTTAAGGAGACCAGGCGATCGATGACTATTTCTACCGTGTTACCTTTTGGGGAGGTATAAATAAACCGCCGGGTCAGGCAAGCCTCCTTTAGGTTTAGTACCCGCGAGTATTGAGAAACTCTCTCTTTTGTGAAGTGAAACTCTTCTCCATCAACAAGAAGCTTGATTTTTTTGCCGTTGGCCACATTGAGCATGGTCTGACTGTTTTCTGCAAAGCCATAGGCGCTTTCACCATACCGAATGGGCTCACTTTCATAAAAGCCATTGATATAATTTCCTTCAACACTTAAAGCCGGATAGTCGGATAGCCCTTCTTCAAAGTTCCCTCTCATGCCGAGGTACCCGTTGGCCAGTGAAAACAGTGTTTCATTTCTCAGGTTGTTCTCGGGAATAAAGTTATCTTCTTCAATGGACCATTCAGTGTAGGGATAAATAATACTTCCTTTGTTCATATATTAATGATCTCCTTAATAATGCAAGCTCATCCTTTAACCGCACCTGATGTCAATCCTGATACAATACGCTTCTGGAAGACGAGAACCATAATAATAAGCGGTACTGTCACAATAACGGCTGCTGCTGAGATGTCGCCCCAGGGGATGGTAAACTGAGCATTAAACATGGTGATGCCCACCGTTACCGTCCGCATATGGTCGTCAGTGTTCATGGTCAGGGCAAAAAGGTATTCATTCCAGGCTCCTATAAAGACCAGGATTGCCGTTGTGAAAACACCCGGAGCGGCAAGCGGCGCAATGACAAGATAAAAGGTTTTAAAAGGACCGGCACCGTCAATTTTTGCTGCTTCCTCAAGAGAAAAGGGAATTTCTTTGAAGAAGGTAGTCAGGTACCAGATAGCCAGGGGCAATGAAAAGGTAATATAGGGGATAATGAGCCCTAAATGAGTGTTTCTGAGTCCCATATCCTTTAGGAAGATAAAAACGGGAGAAATAATGGCGATTTGGGGAAACATGGTGACCGCCAAAACAACGCCCAGAAGAATGGATTTCCCCTTAAATCTCAGCCGCGCTACGGCGTAGGCGGTAAATGAGGCAATAACGATGGAGAAAAAGGTGGTTCCAAAGGCAACAACAACGCTGTTCCATAGATATCGTGCAAAGGGGCGGATAGTAAAAGCGTTTATATAGGATTGAACGGTAGGTTTAAGAGTATAAAGGTTAAAGGTGGAGTAGATTTCATCAGGTTTTCTGATGGATGTCAATAAAATATAGTAAAAAGGAAATACAATACAGATTAAAAAGAACACTAAGAATATGTAAAAGCCAAAACCTGCCTTCTTATTCATTTTGTTCACCCCCTACTTTCCAAACGGTTACCCATGACATCTGCACCGAGCAGCTTGATGTAGGCAATGCTGATCAATGAAACGCACAGGAATACTATAATGGACAAAGTGGAACCCTTTCCAAACTCCATTTGTGAAAACATGGTGACATAGGCATACATGGAAATGGATTCGCTGGTGTTTCCGGGACCTCCTCCGGTCAACACATAGATGAGGTCGAAAATTCTAAAGGCATCCAGCGTTCTGAAAAGAAGAGCCACAACAATAGTGGGTTTTAAAAGGGGCAGCGTTATTTTAAAGAATTGCTGGATACGAGCCGCACCATCAATATTTGATGCTTCATACAGGTCTGCGGATATTCCCTGCAATCCTGCCAAAAGTAAAAGCGCCATGTAGGGTGTGGTTTTCCATACATCTGCCAGAATGATGGAGCAAAAAGCCCCAAGCTGAGTGGTCAGTAAAACACCCGAATCCTTAATAATACCCAGCTCAGCCAGCCAATGGGCAACAATTCCGGTCTGCCCGTCATAGAGAAAAGCCCACATTCTGGCGGACACAACTGTGGGGATGGCCCATGGCACCAGGACGGCTGCCCGTATCAAGCCTCTTCCCTTAAATGTTCGATTGATGACAAGCGCTATCATAAGCCCCAGAACAAGCTCAAGGAACACAGAAGTAACGGTTATATTAACCGTGTTAAGAAGGGTTTTGCCTAATCGGCCCATCTTGCCGTCCTTAACGGTTAATTGCTTGGCAAAATGCTTGTAGTTATCAAGGCCAATATAGTTGGGCTCCAGGATGGATGTTCTGAGCTCCTCCATTAATGAAGCAGCCTGATCGGCGGCATCATCGTTTTTAAGGCTCAAGTCTTTAAGGGCAAGCCGGGCCTTCTCTACTTCTTCAAAGTAACGCTTGGCAAAGTCATTGCTAATTTCGGCATAGCGTATTTCAGGGTCGGTCACCGGCTTCATATCATCCAGTATTTTTGTGACCTGGGTGTATTTATCAGATATATCGGGCATTTTGCTCAGATCATTTTTCAATGCGTCTAGATTTGCCTCAATAGTGTCAATTTTCTGAGGGTCGGCATTCAGTTTTTCAGATGCTCTCATTTGCCTGAAGGTATTTTTAATATAATACTGGTTGTCGACGAATCGTTCCAGATCAATTTTGTAATCGAGCACAACCTTATTCTTTGTGGGGTGATTGAGCCGTAAATCAAACAGGCTGTTCCAAAAGGAGTTAAGAACAGGCCATAGGGCCACAGCAAGAATGATAACGACTGCAGGCAGAACCATCGCGTAAGCAATTAAGGACTCGTTGGTTTTCTCTTTATTCTTTATTTTTACTCTTTTCATAATCATCCCCTGCCCTTCTTTCAAAGCAAAAGCCATTAGGGACAACACCTAATGGCTTTTGCCTATTAAATACCGGAACTATTTAGCGTCTGCTACTGCTGCCTTCATTTGTTCGTCCATGTTTTTAACAGCATCTTCAATGGATTGCTGTCCGGCAAGAGCCTTGGAAATTTCGATCTGCATGATTTCAGAGAGCTTGGGATAAATAGGGGATACAGGTCTTGGAATAGCAGCCTTCATACCTTCTACAAAGCCGGTATCACCGAAGTGGGGATTCTTGGCGACCACATCGGGATCGCTGTAAAGAGGAATGTATGTAGGAGCGCCGCCGCCGTCTACAGCGGTGATCTTTTGCCCTTCAGGACCTGCAATAAATTTTAAGAGCTCCCAGGCAGCATCCGGATTCTTGGAATTCTTATTGATCATGGTCATCCAGCCACCCAGACAAGCGGCAGATCTGACATCACCCTTGGGCAGAGGTGCAATTGCCAATTTGCCCACAATCTTGGATTGAGCGGCATCCTGGCCTAAACTCCACTGATAGGGCCAGTTTCTGATGAATACGCTTTGGCCTTCGATAAATGCAGTATGGGACTCGGGTTCTGTAAAGGTAGCGATATTGTTGGGAACGAAATCGGACTGAACGATCTCAGCCATCTTCTTCAAGCCTTTGATGGTTTCAGGGCTGTTAATGGTTATATTACCGTCGCCGTCAACAACTGCACCACCATAGGCAACGATAAACTCTATAGCGTTACAGACGAGGCCTTCATATTGCTTGGCTTGCATCAGGTAGCCAAACTTTGTTCCCTCTTTGCCCTTATTTTCCTTGGCGGCCTTAATGAGTTCATCCCAGGTTGCGGGAGGTGCTGAAGCGATATCTGTTCTGTAGAAAAGAAGACCTGCGTCAATGAACTTGGGCATGGCCCAGAGCTTGCCCTTAAAAGTAGCGGCGGCTACAGGACCTGCCATATAATCATTTAAATTAATACCGTCTCTGGCGACATACTTGTCGAGAGGTAAGGAATAGTCTGCCTGGGCAAATTCTGCCGGCCAGATAACGTCGATGTCTACAACATCGTATTCGCTGCCGCCAGCGGCAAAGGAGGTAACATATTGATCATGCTGTTTTCCTGTATCGGAGGGCATTTCGACAAACTTAACCTTGATTTTGCCTTCGTTTTTCTTGTTGAAAGCCTCAACAATCTTGCCATTGGCCTGTGTATTGTCCACGCCTCTTGCATAGACAATTTCAACAGCTTCCGGAGCCGGTGTGGGTGCGGTGCTGCTTGCTTCTGGTGTAGCTGATTGACTTGCTTCGGGAGTTTTTGAATCAACAGGAGCTGCAGGTTTGGTGCCACAAGCGCCTAGAGCCAGAATCATGGCTACGGCAAGCACAAGGGCCAGGGCTTTTTTCAAACTCTTCATCTGGATATTCCTCCTAAGATTATTTGTGTAGGCTAGTCTCGGGGGGGAGAGACCTACATCTCAAAATCATTATAGGATTTACACCCAAAAAGCTGAATAAAGAATATGCCGATTTTGTTTGAAATTTTCATGTGTTTCAAAATATGATAGTCCTATACCAGAAAGTCATTTTGGATAATGTCTCTGTAATCGGTGGGTGAGACACCGATAAGCTTTTTAAAGCAGGTGCTGAAATACTGGGAATCCTTAAACCCTATTTGATCAGCAATTTCATAGGTTTTAAGGGCCGTTTCCTTCAACAGCTTTTTTGCAGAGTCTATGCGTATTTTCGTCAGATACTCTATACAGGTCTCCCCTGTAACCTGCTTAAAAAGCTGGCTGAAGTACCCCGGACTGACATGCACGCTCTCGGCAATGGTTGTGAGGTTTATTTCGCTGTCGCTGTAGTTTTCCAGTATGTATTCCTTGGCCTTTTCAATTGAATTTCGGGTGACCACATGATGCTTGCCCCTAATGAAGCTCACTGAATGATCAATAAGTAGGGTGAGCTCTTTTTGAACATCTTCCAACGTATCAATCTTCATAATGTGAAAGGGTGAAAAACTGTTTCCTAATACGTCTGATAAATTGGCACCGAACTCCAGAATGATACGAACAATACGATTGACAATTTCAATTCCTAAAAGATGAACATAATCCCGTTTGGGAACACCTGCCCCTTTAAGGCCCTTAAAAATCTCGCATAGGGCGGCATGAGCCTGTTCCTTATTGCCACCCTTGGTGTTAAGGATGAGATCGTTTATTTTTTGTATCATGCTATGGGATAAAATGATTTCGGAGGACTGGTTTATGTCTTCAATGAAAATAATACTGTTCCTGCCAAAGGCCATTCTGTATTCCAGCGCCATCATGGCCTCATTGTAAGACTTGTCCATGTCGATAAGCTTTGGATAAAACTTGCCTATACCTGCTGAAACTGTGGCTTTTAGATATTGACGGGCTGAATTTTGAAGCTGCTTGATGCGTTGGTGGAGATCCAGCATAGCATCGTCTTGGCCGATATCTCGAACGCCGCATAAAATACCGATCTCGTTACGTTTTTCCTCGAAGGTGCAGATGATATGGTTTTGATCGGACAGAACCTCTTCAGAAATTGTCTGAATACTGAACTTGATGAGATTCATATCGGCTTCGCTGTTCTTTTGAGCCAATTCGGTAAAATCGTCCAGAGTTATGATGATGCAGGTGTAATAATCGGAGGCTAAGTCAAGATCCAGATAATCCAGTTTATTTTCTATTTCTTCCTCGGTAAAAACGCCCATGACCAGATTAAGAAAAAAGCGCTCTTTAAAAAGAGGCAGACTATCCTTTAGAAGTCTTTTAAGTTTGTCTATATGAGCTTTTTCCATTTCTTTGTGCTCAAGGGCATCAGAGGCTTCCAGGAGGGTTTGAATCAACTCTTCATGAAGAACGGGTTTGGTAATATATCGGAAGATGCCAATTTCTATGGCCTGCTGTGCATAGGTGAATGCATTATAGCCTGTTAAAAAAATAATGATAACCTCAGGCAGGTGTTTTTTGATTTCCCGTGAAAAATCAATACCGTCCATAAGGGGCATGTAAATATCGGTGAGGATAACGTCAGGCTTGATTTCCATAGCCTTATCCAAAGCGGCTTTGCCGTTTTCAGCTTCACCCGCGATGACGTAACCGTAATTACCCCAATCAATCGAGCTGATGATACCGTGACGAATGATTTGCTCATCATCAACAATCAAAATCTTGTACATGACGTTTACCCCGTTTCTATAAATAAACGCTATGCATTAATCATACCGTTATTTAAAAATATTGCCAATAGGGACAGTTGAATGATAGGTAAACTTCAACGCTTTTCGAATAACCTTCTTTTCCCCAAACATACTAATAAAAAGAGTAAATTAAATCAAATCAAATAAGGAGATGTCATGGCACAAAAAAACGGGAACAATCTAGTGAAGGCTATCGCTGCTGTTGCTATTTTAGGGATTTTGGTTGCTATCGCCATTCCCCAATGTACGAATATGAAAAACCGTTCACGGGTTAAGGCCGATGGGGCCATTGCCAAGGAGATTATTCGTTTGGCCCGGCTTGGTGAAAAAGATACCAAGTCCAGTGCCCAAGTCATAGTGGAGAACTATGTCAAGCGTAGCTTTACTCATAATACCTATCCCAAACCTCAATCCGGTGGGATCTTTGAATTGAAGAAGGATGGGAATGACTGGGGCGTTAGCTGGACGCCCACAAATTGCCCCGGCTATAACACAATCCAGAAAGTAACCGAATCTACGGAGGAGAATTGGGTTCCAAGCAAGGAATGAAAAGATAAGGGTGAAAACCAAGAATTTGGTTATTTGCTTAATAAAATGGGTAAATACTTTCAGTTCGAGCTTTCTTTTGAGGGTACTGATTTAGTTATCGCAAAGGCATTCTAACAATTAAATACTGTAAGCAGATTGAGAGCCAAATACTGGAGGGTATATGTTAAGAAAATGCAGTATCCGTACAAAACTCTTTATTTTGATATCTGCCATACTTGTGCCTATTATGATATTAAGAGCAGTCGACATTATCAATTCTTACCATCTTGAAGTCCAGAGTGAATTAAGTACATACGAAAATCTTGCGGAGGCTATATCGACTTCCTTTAATAATTACCTTGAGGAAATATGGACCGTCGAGGATATTGTAGGATCCTTTTTAAAGGAGCGCCCTTTACTAGCTAATTCTCAGATAAAGGATTATCTTCAGCTTATCACACAGAAGCATGATGGCATTCTAGGTATTTCCTGGCTCGATGCCAAGGGGTACGTCATAGCCTCCTCTGATAATAGGCTCAAACGGGTCTGCCTTTCATCAAGGCCCTATATTCAGGAAATAATAAACGGAAAAGAATTGGTGGTTTCAGATCTTGTGAAAAGTATCAGCAACCCTCATCAATATATTTTTCCCGTTGCTCATGCAATAAGAAGTGAGGGTAAGTTAGTGGGTACGGTAGCTGCCATTGTTGATACCAGTAAGCTGGAGCGGTGCCTTCCCAATCTTTCATTCAGATCGGATATCCGCTATTACTTGATGGATAGTAAAGGGATGCTGGTTTATTGCAGCGACACAGGGAAAACGCCTGAAGAACCAATCTACTTTAGCAAGGATACTGAGGTGAAACAAGCCATCGGTGGGAAGCTCACGACCTCTGTCAAAAAAAAATCAGATATAGACAAGACCATGATTATGAGTGTTGATTATCCTATACCAAAGATAGGATGGAATTGCAGGGTGTTTACTCCTTATAAAGTGGCAATGGCACCCTATTTCCGAGATTTAATACATGAGCTGGTGGTTCTAATAGGCATCATATTTCTTTCATTATTAGCCGCTCTGATTTTAGTGCGTCATATTCTAAAACCAGTTTCAGCCTTAAGAGACGCAACAAATAAGATTATGGACGGTGATTATTCGGCCAGAACTCATATCAAGGGCTATGACGAAATGGAACTGGCGGCAGAGGCCTTTGATAAAATGGCGGAAAGCGTTGAAAGATGGCATGAGAATAAGATGCTTTTTTTCACCAACATGTCCCATGAGCTTAAAACACCCTTAAATGTCATTTTCTCATCAGTTCAACTCATCGAAAATTATAAAGCTTCATTGGATAGCGAGCACTATCAGGTCAAGGTCTCCAAGCAGATGAAGATTATACGCCAAAATTGTTATCGTATTATGCGCCTCATCAACAATCTCATTGATATCAGCCGCCATGACAGTGGTTTTCTTAAAATTAAGCTCCTTAATTATGATATTGTTAAGCTTGTGCGTGAAGTTACCCTTTCGGTTCAGCGTTATGTGGAGGCTAAAGGCATCGGGCTTAATTTTGAATCCGAGTTGGAGTCCAAGATCATGGCTTGTGATCCGGACATGATTGAACGGATTTTGTTGAATCTTATTTCCAACGCATTTAAATTTACTGATAAGAATGGAAAGATCACAGTAAGCTTAAAGCAGCTTGATGATTCCCTCAGCCTTACAGTTAAAGACACAGGGATTGGCATTCCGCAGGACACGCTCAGCCTTATCTTTGAACGGTTCAAACAGGTGGAGGACACTTACAGCCGTAATCAAGACGGAAGCGGTATAGGGCTTTCCCTCGTAAAGGCTTTTGTAGAGGCCCATGGAGGAACAGTGACGGTTGAAAGTGTAGCTTCTGAGGGTACAGCTTTTCATATCAGGCTTCCTATTTATGTTTTGGATAAGACAGAGACATCAGGGGCGGGCTTAACTGACCAGGATAAAGCATTACCCGCCGGGACGGCAAGTATGATAAGTCATATCAATATAGAGTTCTCGGATATTTATTCTGTTTGTGAGGAATAGGTGTATGAGTTCCTATATTGAGTGTTATACACAACCGTGGGATAATTGAGAAAACGATATCAGGAAGGAGAGGGCATATGGAGAATATTAAGATAAAAAACAGTGTGCTGACTGTAGAAATTTCAAAGCCAGGAACCTTTTATTCCGGTTCGCGGTTTGATTGGACAGGCTTTATCACTCAAATTACACTGAACGGTAAGCATCATTTTTGTGTCGACGAGTCGCTTATAAAAGGGTTCGGAACCGGTGGAAGAGGACTTTGCAATGAATTTGGCATTCATGAGCCCATCGGCTATGAGGAAGCCAGGGTGGGAGAGTGTTTTCCAAAGCTCGGAATCGGTCTTCTGGAGAAGAAGAGTGATGAGCCCTACAATTTTTTCGAAGCTTATGCCATTAGCCCATATGAGGTTGATGTCAGGTCCGATGCCAATCGGGTGAGCTTTATGTCAAAGTCCTGTTCCTGCAGGGGTTATGCGGCTCGTTTTCAAAAGGATATTGAGATCATCGATAATCGGATGGAAATACGTTATACCCTTGAAAATGCCGGGGACAAGACTTTAGACACCACCGAGTATGTTCACAATTTTGTCAGCATTGATGGAGCGGGTATTGGCCCACATAACAGGCTTTCATTTTCCTTTGAGCTTGCGGGAAACAATGTTCCCGATGTCTTCCGGGTTATGGGGAACAGTATAGAATGGAAACAAATTCCTGACAAAGAGTTCTACTGGACGCCAAAAGGCTTTGAGGGACATTCCTCCAGCTGGTGGAGGCTGGAAAATAAAAACACGGGTGTTGGTATGCAGGAAACATGCGGTTTTCCCGTCTTAAAGGCAGCCATTTGGGGAAAGACTCATGTGGTAAGCCCGGAAATGTTTATTCATCTCCTATTGAAGCCGGGTGAGGTTAAGACGTGGACACGTTCCTATGAATTCTTTGCATAAATTACAAAAATCAAAGCTGCTCTTTTTTATTTGATGAGCAGCTTTGGTTCTAATGCCATTATATTTGTTACTCGGGGGGTAACATTATACCCATTATCTTAACATGACTCCAGGGTATCTGTTATTTAAAAATTGCGGTATCTTTTCTATTAAAATTGCGATTTACGATCGGTACAAAATGCTAAGACCTGCTCCGATACTGCGTCGGTGTTATGCCATATTTCTTCTTGAAGCTTTGCGAAAAGTGAGCTTGATTTACAAATCCGCATAGGGTTGAAACCTGTTCCAAGGGGAAATCCTTCTCGGACAGGTATTCCAAGGCATGTTCAAGCCGCAGGTTAATCAGATACGCATGGGGGGTAACGCCTGTTTGAGCCTTGAAAATTCGGATAAAATGATAACGGCTTAAGTTGAGCTCCATACACAGATCATCCAAAGAAATAGAAGCATTATAGTAGGTATGAAGATACTCAACGGCTCGATCGGCGTAATTGTAATTTTTCCCTATTGGCTTTTCCATATTCTCAATGATTCTTCCCTCGCGAATAAGCTGAATAATAAACTCGGTTAAGAGGGATTGGACCATGAATTCGTAGCCGATATCCCTTTTCTCAAACTCCTGCATCAAAGTAGCTGCACAGGAAAAGAGCTGACGGCTGTAAGGAAAATTCAAGGGTTTAGCAACTCCCGATGTAGGTGAGATGCTCGATAAAATTTCTTGAAATCGGTTTTTTGAGATAGTCACCATGAAATAATCCTGGGTGGGCAGACTATGCTTGCAGGAAATAAGAACTCCCGGTGGTGTAGCAATAACACTCTTTTTATTAAAAAAGTGATCCTTACGGTTAATGGTAAGGGGAGGGGGCGCAGAGGGAATAAGATTGATGTGATAATCCTCGGTCAAATACTCAGGAATGGCCACAAATTCCCTGGAGTTTACCAGAATAACATCCTGAGCTTGCATAAGATTCACTCTGGCTATGGTTTGTTCAGGCAGCTTTTGTTTGACAAATTGATAAAACCGCGGCATGATGATTCCCCCAAAAGCTTAATACTCTTACAGCATTAACACTATCATATTTGAAGGAAATGCAAAAGCAGGCTTTTAAAAATACCGGAATATTACCATCACATTCTATCAGGAGCATCTATTCCTAACAGATCTAAGCAAGTGGTTAAAATATCTCGAGTTAAGATAATCAGCTTTAACCATGAGTGCTGCTTTAAAGCCTCTTGCTCCGAAATGATCTTATTTTCATGGTAAAATCTATTAAATTCATTGGACAACTCGTAAATATATTGACATATCTTATGAGGCGAATAATCAATAAAGCTATTTTCAATAACTTCGTTAAGTTGAGTGATTTTAAGCATTAACTGTCGTTCGCTTTCACTGTAAGGCAGTTGCATGGATACCGCTTCTGATCTATACCCAGGATTGATTATGAGAATCTTATTAAGTATAGACTTTATTCTAACTATCGTATATATAATATACGGTCCTGTATTCCCTTCGGCAGATGTAAACCTATCCACATCAAACATATAGTCTTTCGAAATGTGATTAGATAAGTCACTATATTTAAGAGCCGCTAACCCCACTTTTTTAGATATTTCTGTTGCTTCTTCCTGAGGAATCTCTTTGTTCTCGATAACTCTTTGGTAAACTCTTTCACTGGCCTCCTTGATCAGATGTTCCAAACGCATTACTCCGCCATCACGCGTTTTAAAAGGCTTACCGTCCTTACCATTCATTGTACCAAATCCTAGAAAAGTAAGCTTAGTATTTGGTGAAACAAGATTTGTTTTCTTTGCACACCTGAATACCTGCTCAAAATGGAGCTCTTGTCTTTTGTCAACAATATAAATGATCTCATCAGGGTCATATAATTCCATTCTTTCAATGATTGTTGCTAAATCAGTTGTACTATAAAGAGTTGCACCATCTGATTTCACTAAAATACATGGGGGCATATCTTTTGTATCTGCATCATCTTTTACATCCACTACAAGGGCTCCATCGCTGAGATGTGCGAAACCATTATTTTTCAAGTATTCTATCATCATAGGGATGTAAGGCTGCGCATCACTTTCTTTTTTCCACAAGTCAAAGTAAACATTTAAATCGGCATAGTTCTTCTTCAGGTCTTCTATTGATACATTCAGAATATGCTGCCATAGTGCAGTATAACCCCGGTGGCCATTTTGGAATAAAAAGGTGGCCTGTTTTGCCTCCTCCATAAAGGCGGCATTACTTTTAGCATATCTGCTTGCCGTCGGATAAATTTCTTCAAGCTCTGTTATGCTAAAAGGTGTCTCCATTGGATATACACCTTTATACTCTGAATCAAAATAGATTAAATCAGGACTGCGTTGCTTCAACTCGGTTATAATTAAGCCTATTTGCAGGCCCCAATCACCCAAATGGACATCTCCTAACATTTTATATCCTAAGAAATTACCAATACGTTTGATACTTTCACCGATGATGGCTGTTCTTAAATGACCCACATGAAGTGGCTTTGCAACATTAGGACCACCATAGTCCACAATAATAGTTTTTTTGCCGCCGATCTCTTTGCAGCCAAATTTTTCGGTATCAATCATCGTGCATAGATAGCTAACAATAAAGTGGTCTTCTAAAGTAATATTGATAAATCCTGGCATAACATGTGTTACTTCTTTAAAATTAGGGTGTTCTTTTAATAAGTTAGCTATTTCAGCAGCAATAGTAAAAGGAGGCTTTTTATAAACCTTAGCAGCTGCCAGAGCACCATTGCATTGAAACTGGCATAAATCTGGTCTATTAGATAATGTGACCAGTCCATACTCAGGGGAATAATGACATTTTGCAAATGCATCCTTTACTACATCTGTAATTAACTCGGCTAACTTTTTCATTACTAATCCTCCTTGCCAATACACATAAAAAAACCGTCTCTCATTACAAAATAAGAGACGGATAAAACCGCGGTACCACTCTAGTTGATTATATTCATAACCCACTCATGACTTTAACGCAGTCAACGTCATACCCTGACTTGTAAAAGCTCAGGCAGCTTCTCCGAGGCCCTTTTCTCCAAATAATATCTTGTAAGACTTTCACTCTACTCCTACTCGCTGTCAGAATTTTATAAGGATACTTTTCTCTTCATAGAATTTAGCTATTTTGGACATTATATAAACAAAAATTTTAGGTGTCAAGTCCGGAAGATTGCGTGAAGATCATTTTGTTCACTCGCAAATTCATGTCGGCTTGATATTTAGCTTCTATTGGACTATTTCTATTTTCTTTGCCCGACAACAAGCCTTTATATCACTTATAGTTTGTTTAAACCATTCCGCAAATTTTTCATCTGTATGAATGGCAACCTCTTCTATTTCTGTTTTCATCGATAAAGCATTTTCAGACTTATATTTTCTTGTTTCAGCAATAATGCCCTTTAGCCTCTCTCCAAAAAGAATAATGTCATCATTAACAGGTTTTTCAGTTTTCCAATACAAATTGTGTAAAGAGATGCTATTCTCATTCTGTCTGAAAAATTCTTGATAAATAAATTCTGTGATATGCGGAACGTAAATAGCGTATAGCTTTAAAATATTCAGCATGCAATAATATAGGGCTAATTGTGCAGATTGCCGCTCTTTATAACCATGTATTTCGGGTTGATATAAGCGCTCTTTAACAATTTCAAGATAATAGTCACATAAATCCTTCCAGAAAAAATCATCAATTTCATGACGGGCTGGTCCTATTTCATACTGGTCAAGGAGCTTTCTTGCATTAACTGTAGTTTGTTTACATCGCTCGATTATCCACCTGTCTACAGGCATTAAATGCACATCAGCATGGAGGTTAATGTCCTGTAAATGAGATATTGAAAACTTAGATGCATTCCATAGCTTTGTGATAAATCTTTTAGCTAAACCTAATTCATCAATTGAAAAAAATGTATCTGTTCCAAGCTTAGAATTGGCAGCCCAATATCTTATAACATCAGCAGAGTGGTTTTCAATGAGCAATTGTGGTGATAACTCGGAGTTGCTCTTTGATTTGCTCATTTTCTCTCCTTTTTTAGCAAGAACAAAACCACAAACCATTATATCCTTCCAAGGAATTTGGTTCGTATGGTAAAGGCTTTTAACTATAGTATAAAATGCCCATGTGCGTATAATTTCATGAGCCTGTGTCCTCAAGCTCATTGGTAAAAGCCTATCTGAAAGATCATTTTTCTCGCCCCATTTTGCATTTATTTGAGGGGAAATTGATGAAGTAGCCCATGTATCAAAAACGGAGCTCTCAGGCTCAAACTCTTCACACCCGCAAGAACAAGGCTTGTTAGGATTTGTTTCAAGTGGATTTATAGGCAATATTTCCTCATCTGCAATTATAACCTTACCACAATTTTTACAATACCATATTGGGAAAGGAACGCCAAAGTAACGCTGGCGAGATATACACCAGTCCCATTTTAGATTTTCAACCCATAATACATATCTGTTTTTCATATGTTCGGGATACCAATTGATTTCATCAGCAGCTTTTAAAAACAGCTCTTTATTAGTGAGAATATCGATATACCACTGTTTTGACGGTAAAATCTCAATTTCCTTCCCACAGCGTTCGTGTACAGCAACAGTGTGTGTGATACTTTTTGACTCTGAAAGAAATCCATTTTCCCATAAAAGGCCGATAATCTGTCTTCGAGCTGCTAAGACCTTCAACCCTCCGATTAGCGGAACACTTTCATCTATTGTACCATCAGGTAGAATAACTTTCCGATAAGGCAGCTTATGAGTCTCATGCCACTCTAAATCAGTGCTATCACCGAAGGTTGCACACATAACGATGCCTGTTCCTTTATCAATATCAGCTTTTTCATCTGCTAATATAGGAATTTCATAATCATACAAAGGAACAATGGCATTTTTACCAATATATTTTTTATATCTGTCATCATCTGGATTAACAAATAGACAAACACAACCATATAACAGCTCGGGTCTTGTTGTAGCAACTAATAATCTCTCTTCGCCTGTCTTAAATGTAATATAATTAAAGGTAGTGTCTTTTTCAATAGCTTCTAACTCTGCTTGAGCTATTGAAGTTTGACATTCAGTACACCATAAAACCGGTGACTCTTTCATATACGCCTTTTCATCTTTTAAAAGTTGGATAAAGGATTTTTGCGATATTCGCTGAACCATAGGATTAATGGTTTCATATTGAAGTGACCAGTCAACCGAGAAGCCCAACGACTGCCATAAAGCTTTAAACTCATTTTCATATTTTGCAGAGGTTGTAACACACTTTTTAATAAATTCGCTTCTCGAAAGGTTTTTTGTATTAATACCCTCATCTTTTTCAACAAGTCTTTCTGTTGGTAATCCGTTATCGTCAAAACCAAAAGGATAAAAAACGTTGTAGCCTTGCATTCGTCTGAAACGTGCTATCATTTCTGCCTTAGTATAGGAGAATATATGTCCGATGTGCAGGCTACCGCTAACGGTAGGTGGTGGCGTATCAATAGAATAGATTTCATTTTGACTTTCTGGGTCAAAGCTATAGATAGAACTTTCTATCCATAAATTTTGCATCTCCTTTTCTACTTGCTTAAAGTCATAATTTTTCTGCATGGTAATACCTCCCTTAAATTTTACGAACACAAAACAAAAATCCGCCTTAAGCTTTTTACATTTGCTTAGGGCGGACTGCATGCGTCCGTGGTACCACCTAAATTCAGATATGACTATCTGCACTCTGACAATACGGGATAAAATATATATCCGATATCGCTTTCCTTTTAACGGTGGAAATTTCCGTTGAAGCCTACTAAGATGATATCCTTTCGGTTCACAGCTCAAAGGCTACTTCCATACTTCCTTCACGAAGATTTCCACCAACCATCTTCTCTCTCTGCTTCAGGTGAGTATGTACTCCTCCTCATCAACGCCATTTTGCTCGTGTTCGTTTATATCATAATATTTTATCATATTCAGAAAGTCAATATTCATGTTCCTGTTTTTACTGTAATTTGGAATTAAGTAGTCAATTCCAACCTGAAATTTGTTGAACATGGAAAAGCCCCTGACAGTTGCATTACCAACTGTCAGGGACTTGCATTTCATTGACATATTATTTTTTAAAATATCTTTCCAAAAGTCCCTTGAATGCCATACCATGTCTTGCTTCGTCCTTGCACATTTCGTGAACGGTATCGTGGATAGCATCATAATTAAGCTGCTTGGCTCTGGTGGCAATATCCTTCTTACCTTGGCATGCACCATGCTCAGCTTCTACTCTTGCCTTAAGATTGGCTTCGGTGCTGGTATAAACCACTTCACCCAGTAGCTCAGCAAATTTGGAAGCATGCTCTGCTTCCTCAAAAGCAATACGCTTGTAAGCTTCTGCGATTTCGGGATATCCTTCACGATCAGCCTGTCTGCTCATTGCTAAGTACATGCCCACCTCGGTGCACTCGCCGGTAAAATGAGCTCTAAGTCCCTCAACTACTTCAGGATCCAAACCCTGTGCTACACCGATCTTGTGCTCATCGGCCCAAGTCATAGCGGTCTCTTCAATGACTTCCTTAAACTTCTCTCTGGGAGCTTTACACTGGGGGCACTTTTCCGGTGCCTCATCACCATAGTGAACATATCCACATACTGAACAAACAAATTTTTTCATTAGAACGCCTCCTGATTGATTTTATAAATTTTAAATGCATTAAGCATTTATGAACATTGATCACATAAACCTTTTACATAATATTGAATTTCCCGGATCTTAAACTTTTCCAAGCCCTTGATTTCGGGGAAATCTCCCTTAACAGGCAGATCCAATATTTTTCCGCAGCCATCACATTTGAAATGAGCATGGATACTTATATCAGCATCGTACCGGGTTTCCTGCTCATCGATTCCCAGTCTTTGTACGAGACCTTTTTGATAAAAAAGGTTAACCGTATTATAGACTGTTGTACGGGACAAGGTAGGGATCTCTTTTGACAGCTCTCCATAAATCATGTCGACGGTAGGATGATTTTTCTTAGTCAGCATATAATCCAGGATTCGCACCCTTGGATAGGATGGCTTAACACTGTGCTCCTGTAAGTATTCCGCGACATTCATAGCGATCCCTTTCAAAATTGTTATTATTACAAATATGTAATGATTACAAACTAACTATAAATGATAATAGGCTAAGTGTCAATAGCTTTGTAAAATTTTATTTTGAATTTCTTTGTGGCATCATTTCATTTATACAGAGAAAGTCCACCGATAGAGGAAAACATTTGATCTTTTGTATAGCCTTTCTTGGAAAGAGGCAATATAATATCCCTTTCCAGATCTCCGATATAAGCGCGAAGAGCCTTTGCACTGCCTTTAATTGTGTAATGGCCAAGGCTGGCGGGAATCAAGAGAGACTGTCCTGCCTTAACGTCCATGCTTCCTGAATCCCATTGTAAAACAGCACTTCCGCTTAAAAAGGTATAGGCCATAAAAGAGCGACCGTCAGCTATAAGTGAAGCCTCAGTCTTTACGTCTATAACTTCTGCGCAAAAATGCGGGTCAGCGATGATAACCCTTACCGAAAGGCCGTCTTTATCATAAGTAAACCCCTCGCATTTCCCCTGTCGAAGGACGTTTTCGAAATCAATGGTATCCAGTGCTTTATTAAGATGGAGGGGCCTTGAGGTGCCGTCGGGGTTCTTCCGGTCATAATCATATAAACGGTAGGTGGCGTTGGAGTTCTGCTGCACCTCTGCGATTAATATTCCCTTTCCGGCTGCATGTATGGTACCTGCCGGAATATAGATCACATCCCCTGCCTGAACAGGCACGCTTCTCAAAACCTCGTTGATCCTACCCTTATCCAATATATCTTTAAATTCTTCACGGGTCATAGCATGGGTAAGACCATAGAGGATATGAGCACCCGGCTGAGCCTCTATAACATACCACATCTCGGTTTTGCCCAGGTCACTCTCATGAATCCGGGCATAGTTATCATCGGGATGAACCTGTACGGATAGCCACTCATTGGCATCAATAAGCTTAAGCAGCAGAGGGAATAGATTCTGATAATGCTGATAGCTTTGGGAGCCTAAAAGCAGTTCGCCCAGCTCATGAGCCAGATCCTCCAGAGTTCGGCCGGCATATTCACCTGATGCTACGATATTCATACCGTCATGATGGGCAGATATTTCCCAGCTCTCAGCAACATCGGAATTCGGAAGAGCTTTTCCCAGTCTTTCGAGGCTTCTGCCTCCCCAAAGATAATCCTTATACAGAGGTTTGAAGGTAAGTGGGTAGACAGGGGATAATTTATTTACAGTAGTCTTGTTATCAAGCATGATAGGCAGCACTCCTGACTTTGTGATTCCTTTGCTATTGTATAAAAATCCCCCTCATTTTTCAATGAGGGGGATCTAAAATAAATTTTCTGAACAGAACTATTTTTTAAGCTGTGAATAGCATTCACCGCAAACGTTCTTTCCTTTGTAAACCTTAATATCTCTGGCGTTATCGCAAAAGATGCAAGCAGGTTCATACTTTTTCAAAACAATGGCCTTTTCGTCGGAGTAAAACTCCAGTCCGTCCCCGATTTCAATATCGAGAACACGTCTTAATTCTATTGGTATAACTATTCGACCCAATTGATCAAGACTTCTAATCATTCCGGTTGCTTTCATATTAATTTTTCCCCCCGATATAGTCTATAAAAGAATTCTAAAGCTTTCATCAACTTATGTCAAGTTTTGTTATAATAAATAACAATGTCATAAAAATTGGATTATTAAACAATAATTGTGATACGAAATTCATCGATATTAATACGATATCAAAACAAAAAACATGGTACAATAGTCCATAAGTCCTAGGAATAAGGGGGATGTTTAATTGAAGTGTGAAGTTTGCCCACGCCTGTGTGGTGTCTCGCGGAAAGACAAGATTGGCTTTTGCGGTATGGGCGATTTGCCCGTGGCCGCAAGGGCTGCTCTTCATGCCTATGAGGAGCCTGTTATAAGTGGCAGCCGTGGCTCGGGAACGATTTTCTTTACAGGCTGCAACCTTAAATGCCGCTTTTGCCAAAACTACCCCATCAGCCACGAAAAAGCAGGAAAAACAATAACGATAGAACGGCTTTCGGAGATTTATCTTGAGCTTCAGGAAAAGGGAGCCCATAATATTAACCTGGTCAATCCAACCCTGTTTACAGAACCGATTATACAGAGTATTGAGGCTGTGAAGCACAAAATGGCCATTCCTTTCATATGGAACAGCAGCGGTTATGAACGGGTGGAAAGCTTGAGGAAGCTGGAGGGGCTTATAGAGGTTTTTCTTCCGGATTTAAAGTATGTCAGTGCCAGGCTGTCGGCCCTTTATTCGGGGGCCGGCGATTATTTCAAGTATGCAAGCCAGGCGCTTTTGGAAATGTACCGACAGGTGGGCGGAGTACAGCTAAATAAGGAAGGCCTTATAGAGAAAGGCTTGATTATTCGTCATTTGATCCTGCCCAATTCAACCCACGATTCCCTGAAGGCATTGGAGTGGATTCACAACAATATCCCGGGGGATGCCTATATCAGCCTGATGGGCCAATATACGCCCACGCAATACACCCTCGGCATTCGGGGACTTGACAGAAGGCTTTCCAAACGGGAATATGATTTGGTTGTTGAAAGGCTCAATGAATTGGGCATAAAGAATGGATACATCCAAGACCTGGATTCGGCATGCTCTGACTATACGCCTGAATTTGATCTCACAGGACTGTGAAGCTCAATAAGAACGGCCGTAAGAGAATAAACTTATAGATTATCTCTTACAGCCGTTTTTCTGACAATCAATATCTTAAATCTATGTAAGTCTTCTTAAAATTTATGTTAAGACCTGTTTTAAAGAAGAACAATTCCCCCATCAGAGCAATCCTTTTGCATGGCCTCCGGCCAGATAGAGGACTGCACTTCTCCTACATGGGCCTTTCCCAGGAGGAACATGCATATACGGGATTGGCCAAGGCCACCGCCCAGGGTATAGGGAAGCTTCTTGTTGAGAATGTCTCTATGGAAGGGGAAATGCTTTCTGTTCTCACATGCGGCTTTCTCAAGCTGTACAAGCAGAGATTCTTCGTCTACACGGATGCCCATGGAGGACACTTCAAAAGCGGTGTTCAATACCGGATAATAGAAGATAATATCGCAATTCAGGCTCCAGTCATCATAGTCCGGGGCACGCCCGTCATGGGGCTGTCCTGATTTAAGTTTATCTCCGATCTGCATGACGCAAGCCGCACCGTGAGCCTTGGTAAAGGCTGTTTCACGCTCCTTGGAAGTAAGCTTGGGATATATGTCCTCCAGCTCCTGGGTGGTAATAAATGTAATTTCATCGGACAAATACCGGGTGAGAGAGGGATAAAGCTTGATAATATAATCTTGAGTCTTCAGAAAGACCTGATAAATCTTTTTAACCGTAGCTTTAAGAGTGTCCAGATTGCGTTGTTCCTTGGATATCACCATTTCCCAATCCCATTGATCCACATAAATCGAATGGAGGTTATCAGGTTCCTCATCACGGCGAACAGCATTCATATCGGTATAAAGCCCTTCCCCAAGGGCAAATTCATAACGTCCCAGCGCCATTCTCTTCCACTTGGCCAGGGATTGCACGACCTCAACAGTAGCACCGTCAATATGCTTGACGTCAAAGGAAACGGGCCGTTCCACCCCGTTGAGGTTATCATTCAGTCCGGACTCGGGACGAACAAACAAGGGGGCTGAAACACGGGTTAAATTTAACGCTTCTGCCAGGGCGCTTTCAAAGAAATCCTTGATTTTTTTTATAGCGACTTCTGTATCTCTTAAATTTAAAGAAGGTTTGTAATGAACAGGAATTTGACATGAATTTGCAGCCATAAACTACACTCACTTTCATATTTTGGTTGATATTGCGCTTTTATAATGGTATCATAAAGAACGCCAATGTAAAAGTACAATGGTTAATTTGTTCTCGTTAAAATAAACGGAGGATAACTAAAAATGAAAAAAACAAAAAAGGTTCTTGCAATTCTTCTTAGTGTGCTTCTTTTGACAGCATCCTTTGCTGCTTGTGGCCAGAGAGCTGTAAATGACGATGAGGATCAAAGCACTCCGAAAGCAACTTCGACGTCCACTCCCGAGCCCACACCGGAAGCGACACCGGAGGCTACTCCCGAAGCGACGCCGGAAGCTACTCCTGAAGCTTCAAATGAAGTTGATGCCGACAAAGCTATTGGTGTCATCGATGGTAACCTCTATACCAATGAGCTTTTTAAGTTTACTGCTGAGTTTCCTGCTGACTGGAATATCGCCGACAGGGATCAACTTTTAGAGATTAACAGGCTTGGAGCTGATTATATCAAGGAAAGCAGTGGAAACAGCGCTGCCATTGATATGGCTATGGCACAGATCATTCCCCTTTTCTTTGTCAGCCAGCACCCCCTGGATTATACCAGTGGCACCAATGCAAATATTAATGCCCTTGCTCAGAATTTAGGTGTTTCGAAATCCCTAATTAAAGGACCTAAGAACTATCTCGAGCTTGTACCCCAGAGCATGGAAGCCCAGGGACTAGATTACAAAATGGGCGAAATTACGGAATTAAAGATTGGTGGCCGTGATTTTGGAAAAGTGGATGGTGTACTTACAGTACAAGGCATGGAGATTACTCAATCCATGTATGTGACCATGGTGGATGATTATGTTATGACATTCTCACTCACCTATTTCTCAGATGATGAGAAAAAACAGCTTGAGGATATTGTCAATACTTTCTCCTTTAAGTAAAATTCAAAAGCTACATAACGCAACAAGACCGGGCTATAGCCCGGTCTTGTTGCGTTATGATAAACACTGTCTGAAACATTTCCCTATGAAACTTGAACTGATTTCCGTTCAGTGGTATAATATTTAACAACTCAAGCTTTGTTAGCATAATTTTCAGTTCAGCATATAAAATAGTATTGATGCTGTTTTATCGTGTTCTCATTTCGATCATTAAGATCAATCAAGCATGCGCTGAATCCTTGCTAAAGCAAGGAACGGGAGAACCAACCTTTGGGGTGAATCCGGTTAAACTGGTAGGGTTAAGCTCTTTCGACCCGAATCCGTCAGCTAATCTCGTAAGCGTTGGAAGAGAGGGTGGTTGATATGTTGTAATGTCATAGACTCACTACATCCAATAAGTTATCTTTAAATTTACGATTGGAGGGAGTTGTATGACTCATGTATGCCTTATCGGCCTTGGCAGAACAGGCATGGAAATCGCGCGCATTCTTTTGGAACAACGCGATATAAACCTTGTAGGGGCTATTTGCTCGGAATTTTCCAGTAAAGCAGGAAAGGATATCGGGGAGATTTTAGGATTACCCGCCACAGGGGCCAAAATTTATACGCCTAATCAGTTCGATTTTGTTATTGAAAAACTTAAGCCCGATGTATTTGTGGATTTTTCAAACTTTAAAGCTACCATGAGGAATGTTAAAACCATTACAGAACATGGTGTGGGTCTGGTCATCGGTACTACCGGATTTTCCAAGACAGATCTTCTTCGTATGATGGTTTTAGCCAAAAAGAATGGCTCGGGAATTCTCTACGCCCCAAACATCACTCTGGGAGTCAATGTGATGATGCTCTTGACTAATATTGCAGCACGCATTCTCACCGACTATGATTTTGAAATTACTGAGGCTCACCATAAGTTCAAGAAGGACTCACCATCCGGAACAGCCCTGAAAATTGCGGATGAAATTGAAAAAGGTCTTGAATCTTCAGGGATAGAGGTCAATGAGGATATTCCCATTCACGCGATTCGCGCAGGGGGGATTATCGGACGCCACCAGCTTATGATCGCCGGTGAAAACGATAAGATTGAAATCGTCCATGAATCCTTTAGCAGAAAGGCTTTTGCAGCAGGAGCCCTTAAAGGAATCCGTTTTATCAGGAACAAAAAGGGCTTCTTTGAAATGCGGGATGTGCTGGACCTGGAAAGAGTGCTGGCCTCATATTTTGACAAACGAAAGGTAGCGCTTTACCGGGAGGGTTAGAAGTGACAAAAGCGGTTATGGCTTAAAATCCATAACCGCTTTTGTATAAGCATTTGGAGCCAACTCCTAATCCGTCGTCATAAAAAGCTTCCAAGGTTGAAAGCCTGGAACCGTGGTACAATTAAATATAGTAAAACTTAATACTAACAGGGGGTCTGGGGCATGGAAAATGAAAGAGGTTCTGTTTCCAGGATCGGGCGCAAAAACTGGTTTATCGTTATTATGCTTGGCATGGCGGGCCAGATTGCCTGGAATGTGGAGAATTCCTGGTTTAACACTTTTGTATTCGATACTATCACTCCGGATCCAAAGCCGATCGCCTGGATGGTGGCCATAAGTGCCATAATGGCTACCCTAACAACTCTTATCATGGGAACGGTCAGTGACATTATCGGAAAACGTAAGCCGTTCATTCTTTACGGATATATCCTATGGGGACTGTCAACTGTTATTTTCCCCACAACAGCCTTTATTAAGAATATTGGCCTGGCTATTGTCATGATCATTATTGCCGACGCTGTCATGACCTTTTTCGGATCAACGGCCTATGATGCGGCCTTCAATGCCTGGACCACGGACATCTCAGATGAAACAAACAGGGGTGTTCTAAGCGGTGTCATTTCTATTTTTCCTCTGATGGCAGCTCTTGTGGGAACTGCACTATCTGGCTTTTTAATTGACGAATTCGGGTATTACACCTTCTTTTATGCCTTGGGAATAGTGGTTGGCCTAATGGGCATCATCGGCGGATTAATGCTAAAGGACTCACCAAAAATGCATAGAATGCCGGGCCTATCTGTAAAAAGCTTTATTACTCATTTATTTAAGGTCTTTAGCGTGAAAAGCATCAAGAACAATAAGGAATTATTTCTGGTCTTTTCCTCGCTGGCACTGTTTTCTACCGGGTATCAGGTGTTTTCGCCCTACCAGATGATTTATATCAACAACTATCTCAATATTTCAAAATCCTCAGCAGGTATAATTGCGGCCATAGCCGTTCTCACATCAATGCTGGCAGCCGTTCCGTCGGGAAAGCTGGTTGACAGGGGATATGTTAAAAGCTCAGTTATTACTTCCCTTGTCCTGTTTTTCGCAGGTGTTCTGCTATTTTCTTTTTCAACACAAATCTATCAGGTTGTCATAACTCTCATTTTACAATTCATTGGTTTAATCATATTGCTTCTATCCACCGGCGCATGGATGAAGAACCTTATGCCGCAGGAGAACAGGGGCCAGTTTGAAGGTGTAAGAATGATCTTTAATGTGGCGATTCCCATGATCATCGGGCCGTCCATAGGCTCGTATTTTATAACCCGCTTTGGCATCCCTGCACAATTAAACGGAGAAGCCGGTTTTATCCCGACTCCTGTTGTATTCCAGGTCGCGGCGCTTGTCTCCATCACAGCCATTATCCCGGTTATGATTATCATGAGCCGTAAAAAGAGGGGGGCTTAACATGGAATTTAATAAAGAACAGGCTTGGAAGCCGGTAGGGGACGGTTTAATGACGCGATGGGCAAAGGAGGTGTCTCCCCATAATGTACTCCCTGATTATCCGCGTCCGCAGATGACAAGGGACAGTTGGATGAGCTTAAACGGCTTATGGGATTATGCTATTAGGCCCAGGGATGTGGAGGAGTTTTCCTCATATGACGGTAAAATTCTTGTTCCATTTCCTGTTGAGTCCGCTCTTTCAGGCGTAAAAAAGCCTTTGTTGCCCGATGAAAGGCTTTGGTACAGAACCATCTTTTCCATTCTTGATGATTGGAAAGAGCAAAGGCTGCTCTTACATTTTGGAGCAGTGGATTGGAAAGCTGAGGTATGGATCAACAGCCAAAAGGCTGGTGAGCACACAGGAGGCTATTACCCGTTTACCTTCGACATTACCCAGTATTTAAAGGATGGGAAGAATGAAATAACAGTAGCTGTCTGGGACCCTACAGACTCCTTTGGGCAGGAAAGAGGAAAACAGCTTTTAAAACCCTCGGGCTTATTCTATACACCCGTTTCAGGTATATGGCAAACCGTATGGCTGGAGCCGGTTCCTGAAAATTATATCAAATCTCATAGGCTGACGCCGGATATCGACTCCGAATCATTAGCCATAAGCGTTGATGTTGAAGGGGCTCGCCGGGGTATAATTTTTAAAGCAGCAGCCTATGAGGAAGGTCAAATAATAGCCTCAGGCCAATGTGCTGCCGGAGATGTTTTAAAGCTTCCTATCCCAAGCCCCAGGCTCTGGAGTCCTGATTCCCCATTTATTTATGATCTTAAAATAACCTTGATGGATGGCGATAAAGCGGTAGATGAAATCAAAAGCTATTTCGGTATGAGAAAATTCAGTATCGAAAAAGATAAAAAAGGACTCAAAAGATTATGCTTGAACCATCGGCCCCTATTCTTGAACGGTGTTCTGGATCAGGGCTATTGGCCTGAAGGGCTGTATACTGCCCCAACGGATGAAGCCCTGGAGTTTGATGTCAAGATTCTGAAGAAGCTTGGTTTCAATATGGTGAGAAAGCATATCAAGGTGGAGCCTGCCCGATGGTATTACCATTGCGATAGGCAAGGGCTTATAGTATGGCAGGATATGATAAACGGCGGCGCCGGCTGGTCGATCTTCTATCAGGTCCTTGTTCCTTATCTCGCAGGCCTCATGAAAATCAAGGATAAAAAGTATAAAGCCCTTGGTCGGCATGAAAAGGCCAATAGGGAAAATTATAAAAAAGAGCTTAAAGAAATGCTTGATGCCCTTTACAATGTTACGAGCATCGGGATGTGGGTGCCCTTTAATGAGGCCTGGGGCCAATTCGATGCCGCAGAAATTGCGCAGTGGGTGCATACCTACGATCCCACGCGCTTGGTGGACCATGCCAGCGGCTGGTATGATCAGGAGATTGGCGAGATTCATAGTATCCATACTTACTTTCGAAAGCTCAGCATGCCCAGACGGACCGGGGACCGTACTGTGGTCATTTCTGAATACGGCGGCTACAGTCTACCCCAGAAAGGTCATATGTGGGTTGAGGATAAGGGATTTGGATACAAGCAGTTCAAGGGAGCAAACGAGCTTGAGGCCGCTTATTCAGCCCTTGTGAAAGAACAGGTGAAGCCCCTCATAGAAAGGGGTGTCTCCGCGGTGGTATATACCCAGCTTACAGACGTGGAGACAGAGATAAACGGTCTTTTAACCTATGACAGGGAAGTTGTGAAAATGGATGCAGAAGCTTTGTACGTGCTCAATCAGGAATTGTGCAGGTATGAGTTGGGCTAGAGCTTATAAAGATACCATTTAAAGCTCTGGATTTCATATTTCATCTCAAAGATACGCTCGATGCCGTTAAGGACGCTCTGGACAGTAAAAACAAGCATGCGGTTTCCGGCAAGCTTCTCTTCCTTCCGCTCGATGATGCGGTCAATCCGGATAGTGGTGGCTTGATCGCCTTCTGTAAAGCGAAATTTAAGAGGGGTGATAGCCCCCTCGCTGGTACTTAAGAAGATCATATCAACGGTTTTCATAAGAACTTTCACAAGCTGTCACTCCTTTCAAAGCAGGCTGCGCATGCCGGGGAAATCCTCTACTACACCGCCTGTAAGAGGAGGGATCCCTGAGTTGATAAAGCTGCCCCGTACCACCGATGTGCTTCCAAAATGCAGGCGAATAGCGTCGATACTGGAATCCAGGGCCTTTTTTCTCAAGAGCCAGGCTTCATCAAAAAGGGATGTCTGGCAGAATTGATCATTGCAAAGGGCTGAAAAAGCCACTCCGAAATGCCTTAAGGGCCCGCCATCCCAGAGCTCCCGAAAAAGCGCCCTGGCCGTTTTGAAAAGAGTATCGGTATTATCGGTAGGCGTAAAGAGCCTCCTCTGATGAGAGAAAAAGCTCAAATCGCTTTTCCTTATTGAAACTGAAACTACCCGGGCCAGCAGCCGTGCATTCCTTAAGCGGCTCGAAGCTGTCTCCACAAGGGACAGAAGATAGAGAAAGGCCTCCTTCTCATTATCCACGTCAAAGGGGGTTGTGGTGGAGTTGCCAATGCCCTTGGCTTCATTTCCAAAAGGGTTGACGGGTGAATCGTCAAGGCCATGGGCGTATTGCCAAAGCACCTTCCCGAAGCTCTTAAAATGAGCCGTGAGAAATTGAGGGTCGGCATGGGCCAGTTGGCCAATGGAGAAAATATTGAGTCTGTAAAGCCGGGGGGCCGTACTCCGCCCTACCATGAAGAGCTCCTTAACCGATAGAGGCCACATTTTTTTGGGAATCTCCTGGGGAAACAGAGTGTGTACCTTATCGGGTTTCTCCAGCTCCGAGGCCATCTTGGCCAGAAGCTTATTGGTGGACACGCCGATATTAACCGTAAAGCCCAGCTCCGTTTTAATGCGTTTTGAGATTCCTTTGGCAAATTCCAGCGGATCTTGCTGCTGCAAGGACTCGGTGATGTCAAGAAAGCATTCGTCAATGGAATATCTTTCAATAAGCGGTGAATATTTGCTTAATAAATCCATGAGCGCGTTGGAACACTGAATGTATAGCGAATAATCAGGAGGCAGAACCACAAGGTTGGGGCATTTGCTTCTGGCCTGCCATAAAACCTCGCCCGTATGAATGCCAAATTTTTTTGCAGGAATAGATTTAGCCAGTACAATTCCGTGACGGCTTTCCTCATTACCCCCTACCACGCTTGGTATTTCCCGAAGATCTGACGTGGCACCGTGCTGAAGGCGATAGACCGCCTCCCAGCTCAAATAAGCGGAATTCACATCAATGTGTAAAATAGTGCGGTTCCCGCCCCTTCCAGTGTCCATAAAAATCCTCCAGCCTAGCACAAAAACGATGTCATGACTCTATTATATCGCCCTGCCCATTAGCCCGACCTGACGATTCAATAAGACTATATGCCCCTGACGAAGCAGTGTAATCTTATTATAAAAGAACATATGTTCGATGTAAAGAGGTAAAATTCGGTTAAGGAGGTTTACAACCCCCTGAAAGCATTGTAGAGTAAAGGAGGACTTGGAGAACACTGAAAATAGAGGAGGATCATATGGCAGATATACTTTCGAGACTTTCAAGAGAGCTATCAATCAAGCAATCCCAGGTTGACAGCACCGTTAAGCTTATAGACGAAGGCAATACCATTCCTTTTATTGCACGTTACCGTAAGGAAGTGACAGGTGGTCTGGATGATCAGGTTTTAAGGGAGCTCCATGACCGTCTGGTTTATTTAAGAAACCTGGAAAACCGCCGTGAGGAGGTACGTCGCCTTATAGAGGCTCAGGGGATGCTCACTGAGGAGCTTTCAAATAGCCTGGGCAAGGCTGCCACTCTTCAGGAGATTGAAGATATCTATCGTCCCTTCAAGCCCAAGCGCCGAACCCGGGCATCCATTGCCCGCGAGAAAGGCCTTGAGCCGCTGGCCGTTATGATTTACGCCCAGAAGCTCATGAAGGGCGATGTTTTGACATTGGCCTCAGAGTTTATAGACATGGAAAAAGGCGTCAACACAGCTGAGGAGGCTCTTCAGGGGGCCATGGATATCATTGCCGAAACGGTATCCGACAATGCTGAATACCGAAGAGCTGTACGGGAGCTTACTTTCAAGGAAGGGACTTTAATAACTGTCGCTAAGAAGGAAGAGGATTCCCCTTACCGTATGTACTACGATTTTAAGGAGCCCGTTTTCAAAATTGCTCCCCACAGAGTTTTAGCCATTGACAGGGGGGAGAAGGAAGAATTTCTTTCGGTAAAGCTTGAGGCTCCAGCGGCGAGAATCCAGGATTGGCTCAAGAACCGTACGCTTTCAAAGACGGGTTCAATTTTCAAGGAAGTTATTGAAAAGGTCGTGGAGGATGCCTATGATCGCCTGATAGCACCATCCATCGAGAATGAAATCAGAGGAAGCCTTACTGAGGCTGCATCGGAGCAGGCCATAAAGGTATTTTCTGAGAATTTAAGAAATCTTCTTTTACAGCCGCCTGTCAAGGGGAGAGTGGTATTGGGGCTGGATCCGGCATACAGAACGGGTTGTAAGCTGGCCGTAGTAACAGAAACCGGCAGGGTGCTGCATACCGGCGTCATTTATCCCACTCCACCTCAGAATAAGGTAGCCGAAGCCACAGCAACGCTCAAGGCACTGATTGCCAAGCATGACGTGGATATTATCGCCATCGGCAATGGTACGGCTTCCAGAGAATCCGAGATCTTTGTGGCCGGAGTTATTAAGACCTTGGACAAAAAGGTTCGGTATATGGTTGTCAGCGAAGCGGGAGCCTCGGTTTATTCAGCCTCCAAGCTTGCAGCCGAAGAATTCCCTGAGTTCGATGTTTCTCTCAGAAGTGCGGTTTCCATTGCAAGACGTTTGCAGGATCCTCTTGCCGAGCTGGTTAAGATTGATCCCAAGGCCATCGGAGTGGGCCAATACCAGCATGATATGAACCAGAAAAGGCTGGGAGAGGCCCTTTCCGGTGTAGTTGAGAGCTGTGTCAACAGTGTTGGGGTGGATCTCAATACGGCTTCGCCCTCGCTCTTGTCCTATGTGGCCGGCATCAACTCATCGGTGGCCAACAATATTGTGGATTTCCGGGAGACCAACGGAAGCTTTAAATCACGAAAAGAGCTTTTGAAGGTTAAAAAGCTCGGAGAGAAATCCTTCGAGCAGTGCGCCGGATTTTTAAGAATCCCCGAAGCCTCCAATATCCTGGACAATACTTCCGTGCACCCCGAGTCCTATGAGGCTTGTAAAGCGCTTTTGAAGCTTACGGGGCATACTCTGGACGATGTCCAGGAAAAGAGATTGAGTTCGTTAAGGAATGAGGTTGAAAAGCTTGGAGTGGAAAGGGTTGCGGTCGCCATTGGCGTTGGTGTGCCCACCCTCAATGATATGATCAACGAACTTTTAAAGCCCGGACGTGACCCCAGAGATGAGCTTCCGCCGCCCTTATTATCTGAGGATGTGCTGGATATCGCTGATTTAAAGCCCAATATGATATTGGATGGAACAGTCCGAAATGTTGTGGATTTTGGGGCGTTTGTGGATATCGGGGTGCATCAGGATGGGCTTGTTCATGTCTCCGAGCTCTGTGACCGCTTTGTGAGAAATCCCATGGAGGTCGTTTCAGTAGGCGATATTGTAAAGGTACGGGTTTTGGAGGTTGATGCACAGAGAAAGCGCATATCTCTTTCCATGAAAGGAATAAAATGACCGATTTTTAACCCTTCCGCAAAAGAGGTGCGTTTTTATTGAAAACGCACCACAAGCCTCGACCCATAAAAAAGTATCGCTAATGCTTGAGCTGTCACCTGCATATTGGGACAGGCAGCGGGAATACTTATTAACTGAGTATTCGTGAATTGCGGAAGGGTTGCGTGTTTGTTTGGACGTTAAGGGATATTTTAAGTCAGACGATAAATTTGCCGCTTTTAAAGTGGCAAGAGCTGTATCAGATACAATGGAAATCTCCGGATTAAAGTACAAAATGATTGCTGCCCAGGAACGCCCCGTCGTGGTCATGTGCATCGGAACAGACCGTTCAACAGGCGACTCCTTGGGCCCTCTTGTGGGCGATATGCTGGTCAAGTGGAAATTGACGGGTGTTCACGTCTTCGGTACGCTGGAAAATCCGGTTCATGCCAGAAATCTCGAAGAAACGCTTTTAAAGGCTGTTGAAGCTCATCCCAAAGCGTATATAGTGGCTATTGATGCTTCCCTCGGGATTTTAGACCATGTGGGCTGCATTTCTGTAGGTCAGGGGCCTATCAAACCTGGTGCAGGACTTAAAAAAGAACTTCCTGCCGTTGGCGACATGCACATTACAGGTGTAGTCAACACAGGAGGATTCATGGACTTTCTGGTCCTTCAGAGTACACGGCTTTCCGTGGTCATGAAAATGGCCGACATCATAGCACGAGGACTCCATATGGCTTTTAACGAGTATTCGTCCCTAACCTTCCGGGATTCTTTTTCTCTATCGCAGTTCAACTAATCCATCGAGTTCTATTCTTAATACTTTCAAATTTAAAAGGCTGAAGTCAAATACAAGTTTTAAACTTGGACCACGGTGGTAAATAAATCAACACTTAGGTAATATATTGTAAAGGTCTTATAACACAGCTACAATTAAATTACCAAAAAAATAAGTTGATGAAAGGAGTCAAGTATGGAAAAGTGGGTATGCACCATTTGCGGCTATGAATATGATCCGGAGGTAGGGGATCCTGATGCAGGTATTGAACCTGGCACAGCTTTTGAGGATCTTCCGGAAGATTGGGTTTGCCCGGATTGCGGCGTAGGCAAGGATATGTTTGAGAAAGCCTGAGGCATTCTGAAAGAGCTTCAAGAGGCTCCATAATGTAATTCAAAAAAATTAACGACCCCGGTGATGCGCTTGAGAACATCAGTGCCTTCTGCCGGGGTTTTGCGTATGCAGGTCGAGACTTATGGTGTGCTATAGCAAGCCATAGTCTGTTATCCTCCATAAAGGGCTTTTTAGGCCTATTTGCCTAAAGTTGCTTCTATTTTATAGTAAGGCTCTTTTTTGACAAGATGTGGCGTGGAATGGCATAAATAGACATTCAAAAAAATTTGAAAAAGAACTTGACATGATCGACGGGATTTTGTATACTGTAAAAGCCGCGAGTGATGTGGCGCAAAACAAGATAGTATGGGAGCATAGCTCAGCTGGGAGAGCGTCTGCCTTACAAGCAGGATGTCATAGGTTCGATCCCTATTGTTCCCACCATTGTGGCCCGGTAGTTCAGTTGGTTAGAACGCTAGCCTGTCACGCTAGAGGTCGAGGGTTCGAGCCCCTTCCGGGTCGCCATTTTGCCCAGATAGCTCAGTCGGTAGAGCAGAGGACTGAAAATCCTCGTGTCGTTGGTTCAATTCCGACTCTGGGCACCAAGGATTTTTGGTAAAGCAAAAATCCATATGCGGGATTAACTCAGTGGTAGAGTGTCACCTTGCCAAGGTGAAAGTCGCGAGTCCGAATCTCGTATCCCGCTCCACTAAAGAACCGCAGGGGAGTATATCGGAAGATGTATCTTCTGCGGTTCTTGAATATGGCGCCATAGCCAAGTGGTAAGGCAGAGGTCTGCAAAACCTCTATTCCCCAGTTCAAATCTGGGTGGCGCCTCCAAAATAGAATCCTCAAAAGGCTTGAAATTAAGACTTTTGAGGATTTTGTTTTACCAGGAGGTTTCATCAACTCGGTAAATTTCGGTAGCTTTTATTTTTATCATTCATGGCCTCACCGCGGTTCCGTCCGGCAGCCGGGAGTGAAGCAATTTAGTGGATTTTAATGCTGCTATAGCTACAATGACTGCCTTTCTGAACCGAGATGCCTAAAGCTCCCGTTAAATAGGGGTCTTCTTTGTCAGTAAAGCGAAGTAATTCTCGGCCTTCGTTTGATATTAAAATATCAGCGCCACAGACGGTGGCTGCAATTGTGTATTTCTTTCTGAGCTCCCATGCAAAATCGACTTCCATCAATTTGCGGTATCCATTTTCATTCTTGAAAAGTCCTAGCTTACCATTTTCGGACAAGCCCACTGCATAGGAACGGCTAGCTCCTTGTACCCGAACATTCATCATATGGTGGGTACCGGTGAGCGGAGTCAGAGTAAACTCGGCTGTATAATTATCCCAGTCGTGACGGCCGGTATAAGCCTCTGCAAAATCCGCACAGGAGAGATGCACCTTGCCGCCTTCCAGATAAAACAGCCCCTTAAGTTTGGTGAATTGGCTGATTTCTCGGTGCAGAGGGGTCCAGATTTCCTCCTCTACCTTTGAAAAGTCAATGGTGTAGTCCGGTTTGCCATCGAAATAAAGATCATCGATAAAACAGTTCAATTCCATGGGTACGTTCTGGTCGTTATGCATGTCAAACACAAAGCCTGCCTCGTCCAGCATTCCGGCTTCAATATGAGGTAAGGTCAGAGAGAGAGTCGTCCAATTCCCTTTTCCAAGAGTGACAGGCTCGCCTTCAACCACCTGATCGGTGGTGGCATTATGAGCATACAGCCTTACAGAACAGCCGTCCGCGTAATCTGGAAGCAATACGCTGCCATGAATAGTCTGACCAGGGTAAAGCAGCGGTGAGAAGCTGGGATCGTATCGGCTGTTATGGAATTCTTCGGGTTTATAATAGGTTTTTTTGTAGAGGTAAACTCGTCCGCCGGAAGGAAGCGGTTTAACCATTGCTTTAAGTGATCGGTTGCCGGTATAGGCGGTCTCATCCGAGTTCCTCAGCTCATATTCCGGTGTTAGGGGTGAATGCTCCACCCTCACTCGCATGGCATGTGTTGAACCGGGATACTCAAAGTGACAGCTGTCGATTCGCTCATTAATAATTTTTTTCCATGGCTCTGGCAGCTCTTCTCCTGCCAGATTCCAAGCCAACTTTGCTATATAACTGGCTCCATAGGGAATATCCATGATATTTAATGACCCCACTACACTGGAGCAGACAAGAAAGTCGTTAATGGGCCGACGCCATTTGTGGTAGTTGATAGCGGCAAGGCCCCCGCGCACACCCATAATGGTTGCGATGTTTCCAACATTGCAGTCAGTATCCCACCCGCACGACCCTTGTATACTCACAATCACCGGGTATGTAGGAAAGTCCTTTTTCGATAATGGCACGGATGTCTGGCTCATCAAAGGCGTGGCTGATGCAAGCCGCAATGAAGATGCCTCCGTATACACCATTGCCTCCATGGGTAACGCTGGCCGCTTTTTCAGCGTATTTTGCAGCGAGGTCAGGATTTCCGGGGGTTACAAGACCCCATGAATCAATGAAAATTTGTCCGCCAATTTGCTCGGCAACAGCACTTCCATTTTGCTCAATGCTACCGCTTTTTGGGGCTGTAATACCATTGCGCAGGTTGAGATATGCGGTATGTTCGGTGGATTTGCCATATCCGCCCCACCAGAAGAAGCCATGCTCAAAGGGTGCATAATTGAGCAGCGCTTCACCCACAGCTTGCGCTGTAAGATCAAAGCCAGTTTTGCCGTCCTCCAGCGCACGAAGAAAAAACAACGGGCCATTGCTATCGTCGTCGGCTGCAAAGTTTTTCTTATAGTCAACGGGATAGCAGTCAATCTCTCCATAGACGTTTTTGATTTTCTCGTAGGTCCAGCCCTCAATGGGTGCACCAAGCCGGATACCAATGATCTTAGCGAGCCAGCCTGCATAGATTTTTTCGAGATATTCCGCTTTCATACATGTCATAATGATTCCTCCTATTATTTATACAAATTCACTGCACGATCAGACGATGTTTTTTTGTTCACTCATGGCACATGCTACATCTTCCCGAGTAGGCAGGGAATTTTGTGCACCTTTTTTGGTGACCGACAAAGCAGCCGCAATGTTGGCGAAAGCGATGGCCTCATCCACATCCTTGCCCTCGGCCAAGGCGACGACAAAAGCGGCATTAAAGCAATCACCGGCTGCTGTAGTATCCACAACATTTACATCCATAACAGGAAACATCCGGCATGATCCTGATTCTACCAGCATAGCCCCACGCTTGCCGACAGTGATTAGCACATTATTTACCCCCTGTTTTATTAGCTTCTTGGCAGACTCCTCGATGGCTTCGACGGTGTCATGACTACCACCGGTAAGTCTCGCCAGTTCAGTCTCATTGGGGGAGATGTAATTCAGCATCTTTAAAATATCTTCTGGGATGGAATCCGGTGCCAATGGATGACAATGTGTTGTATAAAAAAGGAGGGTTGATTGTTGCCTGCAATGCCTTAATCTCAGCATTTTTTTTCTGAAGCTGAAGCAATGTGTTTTCCTGTATTTGGGTTTCAATTCTATAGGCCATGTGAGTGAATATGGAATCCACCATGGCCACTTCATCAGCGCCTCCAATGGATGACCCTGGCGCCAAATTGTGGTAATCAAATTTTTGAATTTTACCGATTAGTTGCTTAATCCGGCTCATGAATACCCTGGTAAAAAAATAATAAGCATGACATCCACAAACGTAACAACAAGTATACCAAACATACTAAAGACTTTAACATTAATCTTCGAGCGTCTTTGGCTCATGCCAGCCCTTTCCCTCCAGATAGCCAGTGCGTATGCCGAAGCCTCTATCAGCTTCTATCCACACAGGGTCTCCAATGGTGTACTCAGGCGGCAGATAATATATATCACCGTTTTCGTCCTTCAGCCTGTCGATAAAGTTGGCAAAATTGGTATTCATGACATTGGGGGCATACTCCTCCAAAAGGTCATTTAGCTTCAGAAGTTTGCCTGTCTCGATGTATTGCCGCATCATGGTAACATCCGCTAAATTACCTGCAACGTCACGCTTAAACCTGATCAGATCTGGAAGGTCATCAGTAGCAAGCATAATATTCAGACGTTCAATGGGATCTGAGGGTGGCACGATTTTTTTAATGCGCACTTTGGTCTTCTCAAAAAGCTGTTCAAAGACAGGCGCGTCCTCCGGGGAAACCCTGTAGTCTGCATCGGGGACAAACAGAGTAAACTCAATTTCGGGAAGGTCGGACATATCTCCATCCGCAGACACTGGGTTTGCAGAGTTTTGGGGTGCTACGCCTGATCCCTGAGAAGTTGCCAAAGGGCTCCCCGCAGATCCGCAGCTGGTGAGCATAACAAGAACAAACAAACATATGAGGTACCTATACATTCTTTTCATGGTATGCAACTCCTTACTACTTTTTTTACATTAACAGTTTAGCAAGAAGAAGCTGATTTTTCATGCAATATATTGTGGAACCGCATATCAAGATATGAACATTTTTAGAAAAGCGCATATGGATCGATCAGTTGGATCGTCCTCATCAAGCCTTATTTTCTTTAAACAGATATTCTTTCAAGAAGCGAAGCTTCTTTTCATTGTGAACACGTCCGCCTCCTTCATGTCCGTTGAATGGATAGATTTCAATAGTTTTAGAGCTTTGGATCCTATTGTAGGAAGCAAAAAACATTATTGCCGGACAAACCTGGTCTTTTAGGCCTACAGATGCCAAAACTCTACACTTTATTTTTTCGGACATGTTCATGGTATCAAAGTAGCTCAGGGTCTCAAAAACTCGTTCCGTTCTGTGAGAAAACCGCTTTAAATAATCGGTTACATTTGAGAAAGAACCGTTGCTTCCTTCAATTCTTCTTTCGATATTGCTGTTGCTTGGAACATCAAGCATTGCAAGGAAAGGTCTTTCATCCAGTGCGCATACCGCCGTACCCAAGCCCCCGCCCTGGCTTGCTCCGTGAATGACAATCTTGTCGGAGTCGATTTCAGGCTGTGCGCAGGCAAAGTCTATCGCTTTCACGCAATCCATATAAACTGCCCGATAGTAGTATTCGTTCTTATCGAGAATACCTTTGCAAACAACGCTTTGAGTAGAACCATGCGAATAGCTTGCAGTGTTTCCGGTCTCACCACACTGTTCTCGGCAGTCGACAGAGATAACGCACATGTCCATTGTTATCCACTGCATGAAGTCTGCGGGCATTCCCCTATCGTCTGTATATCCATGATAATTTATCAGGCAGGGTAGTTTTTGTCCCTCTGTGAACTGCGGTACGATATACCAGCCATGGATACGTGTTTCATCAAAACCGTTATAGGATATGGAATAAACCTTGACGTGCCTGCTGGGGTAATCATACAATTCCAACTTTGAGTTTAAAGGTGTTTTTCTAGTTATTTCAAGAGTATTTTTCCAGAAATCATCGAAATCAGGCCTTTTGGTAAGCGGAGGAAGATAGGTGTAAAGATCTTTTTCAAACTTTTCAATATAACGCATATTGACCTCCCGAATTATTGCCGTTCCTGGTATCATTCGATCAGTTCTTGTTTTTCAAGGGTTGATAATAACATACATTCTGTAAATTTGCAATTGCTCTTCAGCCTCATATTTTTTAGGGTAATTAATGATAAGAGTTATTGACAAAGAATATAAATGACAATATAATGATATTAACAAATTGATATTATCAAATAAAAAATAACAGGATGAGGGTGATGTAATGCAGAAACACTTACTTATAAATAAACAAGGCCTTACCGAGGAGCAATTCTTAGCGGCATATGATGCTAGCAAATTCGAGAGACCCTCGGTGACAGTGGATATGCTGATTTTTACAGTGACTGATGAAGAAAAGAAAAACTACAGAAAACTTCCTGAGAAAGTTTTAAGGCTTCTCATGATTAAAAGAGGCGACCATCCATACATTGGCCAGTGGGCTCTACCCGGTGGGTTTGTTAAAATGGATGAAAGTTTGGACGAAGCAGCATTAAGAGAGTTAAAGGAGGAAACTAATATCGATGATATTTACATGGAGCAGCTTTATACATGGGGAGATGTGGCCAGAGACCCACGTACAAGAGTAATAGGTGCCTCCTATATGTCACTGGTTGACAGTTCGACCCTTGATATCAAGGCGAGTGATGATGCAGATGATGCAAAATGGTTTACGGTTTCCTGCAAATTGTATCAAGAACAAAAGACCGTAACTGAAAAAGGCTATATTCGGCAAAGATTTTTCAAATTGAGTTTATCTAACGATGAAGATAATCTATCTGCAATCGTAAAGATCAAAAAGACCGTAGAGGGAAAAGTGACAAAAGTAGAAAGAGAAGTGGTTGAATCAAATGGAATAGCCTTTGATCATGCAAAAATCATAGAGTATGGGATTGAAAGACTACGCAGCAAAATTGAGTATACGGATATAGCATTTAATCTAATGCCGGAACTATTTACTCTTACAGAGCTTCAGCAGGTGTACGAAGTTATTCTTGATACGGAGCTGTTAAAAGCTAATTTCAGAAGGAAAACCGCCGATATGGTGATTGAAACGAATGAATATACCAAGGACGCAGGTCATAGACCTTCAAAGTTATTTAAGTTTAATCCAAACTGGACGAATGTTTCTGAGTGAGAGGAGAAATCTATATGGAAATGATAAAGAAAAATGAGTTTTTAAAAAGAAGTACTGAAACTCTGGGAGAAGTATTTGATATGCTGGCCAAGCTTCCTGCCATCAAATTGAGAGATCTACACGGGAAGCAGACGGCCCTTGTAATAGTTGATATGATAAATGGTTTTACCAGGGAAGGAGCTCTAAAGAGCCCAAGAGTAGAAGGCTTGATTCCTGAAATAGCGAAATTGTCGAAGGCTTGCGACGAATTACAGATTAAAAAGCTTGCCTTTGCAGACCACCATACCATAGCTTCACCGGAATTTGATGCTTATCCGGTACATTGCATGATTGGAACCAGCGAAGGGGAAATCGTTGATGAACTCAAGGAAATCGGAGGTTATACCCTTATTCCCAAAAATTCTACAAATGGTTTCCTTGAAGAAGAATTTCAGAGATGGCTTAAGGAAAACGAAAACATCAATTCCTTCATCGTTACCGGTGACTGCACCGATATTTGTATACAGCAATTTGCAATAACATTAAAGACCTGGTTCAATATGCAAAACAAAAAAGCAAGAGTTATTGTTCCTTTAAATACGGTTGAAACTTATGATCTCGGTTTGCATGACGGGGACCTTATGAATGTAACGGCGCTTTACAATATGATAATCAATGGAATAGAAGTAGTTGCGGGGGTGGAATAAATGGACAAGAGGAACTTATCCTTGCTGACGGATTTTTATGAATTGACCATGGCAAATGGGTACTTTCAGAATGGCTTAAAAGATGAAATTGCTTATTTTGATATGTTTTTCAGAAAGGTTCCTGATAACGGCGGCTTTGCAATAATGGCCGGTGTTGAGCAGCTTATAGAGTATCTGCAAAACCTCAGATTTGATGACGAGGATATCGAATACCTGAGGAGTAAAAATATATTCAGTGAAGAATTTTTGCACTATCTTAAAGCTTTCAAGTTCAACTGTGATGTTTGGGCTATACCTGAAGGAACTCCAATATTTCCTAATGAACCTGTAGTAACGGTGAAGGGACCTGTTATTGAAGCTCAGTTTATTGAAACAATGGTTCTATTGACAATAAATCATCAAAGCTTGATAGCCACAAAAACAAATCGTATCGTCAGAGCTGCTCAGGGAAGGGACATTATGGAGTTTGGCTCAAGAAGGGCGCAAGGTTACGATGGCGCTATTTATGGTGCAAGGGCCGCATTTATAGGTGGATGTGTTGGAAGTGCATGTACAATTGCAGAAAAAGAATTTGATATTCCGGTTATCGGTACAATGGCGCATAGCTGGATTCAGATTTTTCCGACTGAATTGGAGGCTTTCCGTGCTTATGCAAGAACATATCCTGATAATTGTACATTTCTTGTAGATACCTATAATGTGTTGAAATCCGGTGTGCCCAATGCAATAAGAATATTTAACGAGGAAATTGTTCCGAGAGGCTTCAGACCTAAGGGTATCAGGATTGACAGCGGCGATATTACCTATCTTTCAAAGGAAGCGAGAAGAATGCTGGATGAAGCCGGATTCCATGATTGCAAAATTGTTGCATCCAACTCACTGGATGAATTTATTATCAGGGATATACTTATGCAAGGTGCCCAGGTAAATTTGTTCGGTGTTGGGGAACGCTTGATCACTTCCAAGACGGACCCTGTATTTGGCGGGGTTTATAAGCTGGTAGCAGTTGAAGAAAATGGCGAAGTGATTCCTAAAATAAAGCTTAGTGAAAATGTAGGCAAAATAACCAATCCGGGATTTAAACAGGTTTGGAGGCTTTTTGACAAGGAAAGCGGTAAAGCAATTGCAGATGTGCTTACAACGAATGATGAGATTATAGATGAAAGCATGCCTTATGAATTGTTTGATCCTGAGTATACCTGGAAAAGAAAAACGGTAACAAATTTTATTGCAAAAAGGCTTTTAGTCAGACTTCTCGATAAGGGTACCTGTGTATATGAAAGCCCAAAGCTAAGAGAAATAAAAGGATACTGTAAAGAGCAAATCGAGACATTGTGGGATGAGGTAAAAAGGTTTGAAAACCCGCACAGATACTATGTCGATTTATCAGTGCCTTTATGGGAGACGAGAGAAAGGTTACTGCAAGAGTATTCAGTAAAATAGAACGGGGAAATTTGCTATGACAGATAAATTAGAAGGCTCGAGTTGTGAGACGCCTGCGTTAAAATCTTTAACAGCTATTGAACGGATAAAAAAGGGTGATTTGCAGGTTCTAAAAAACGAAAAATGGCTTAAGTTTTTAGCATTAACTTCGGAACCCAATGTCAATTTTGAACGTCTCAGCTCCCTTGAGGAACTGAAGAACAATTATGTATTAGGCTATGTAGAAAAAACACTTAGAGCTCTTGCAACCCTGAAGCTAAGTGAATATCAAATTTACATAGTTGAAGAAACACTAAAATGGTCTGAAGTTGCCAAGTCCGGACTTATACATCAAAGAAATCATTGGATAAAAAAGGGCTATAACCTTTTTGCACACAATATAGGCTCTGCAGAAATCTACCTGGAGGAAGCTTCCGAACCAAATCCTGAAATCAAGAGGATAGTGCACAGGCTTATTCTGACTCATGGCTTGATAGGCCAGTACATAAGAGGAGAAGTGCCGCTTTCTGATAATAAACCGTTATATGGACTTGTTGAGGAAGGAAAAATATCAGCTGCGGAGCTGAAAGAAATACTCAAGGCACTCAACTATTGTATTGTGACTGCAGTTGATGAAGGTATATGGCGGGAGATAAGCAAGTCGGCTGGTGAAATAATCGAACTTGTTGTCGACGGACAGTTTGATAAACAATATGAGCTCAAGGACAGAATGAGGCGTTTAAGGGCTGCTTCTATCAAAAACGGTGAGAATTTTGAGGCAGAATACGTAAAAAACCTTTCAGACCCGAGGGTTATCGGTGAAATGTCCAAACTGCTTGATGCGGCAGATTTATGGTACGTAGAAGCCGCCCTGTTTGATTTTTCATTCGAAGAGTTTATAAAGGTATTTCTGCTCATTTTGCAGGAAGTGAATCTGAGCAAAGTCAAACACATAAGCTTTGAATGGCTGATGAAGGCCATTTACTACCAGCATGAAGGAAAGAAGCGGATCAATATCTATAAAAAACGGATCATTGAAAAGTATCTTTCTGAAATGACAGTACAGGATATTTTAGAAGGTTGCTGCAAAGAAAATTTGCATGTTGCCCATGAGGTAGTCTTCCATGATAATCTGGATGATACGGTGTTTTTTACATTCCGGTTTTCAGCAGCCGGCAGTAAGCTTATAGAATTTTGTGTAGAGGCAGAAAAATCTGATGTGCTTTATGAGAGCGCCATTATCCTCTTATTTGACCTGTTCGGCCTGAGAAAGGATAAATATGACCGCTTCTATGAAGAAGAGAAATATCTTGCGACCATGAATCAGACCATAGATTATAAAAAAATTATTCTTGATTACATCAACGGCAACAGTATTATCGACATTGGCCCGGGAGGCGGGGCTCTGATGGACCTTATTGAAGAAAGGTTTCCGGAGAAAAAAGTTTTAGGGGCCGATATAGCACAGAATGTTCTTGATAGCCTGAAAAAGAAGAAACAGCTTGAAAACAGGAAATGGGATGTGTTGTATGGAGATGCCCTTAATTTGGACCAGTATATTGAAAAGGGCAGTGTTGATACTGTAATCTTCTGTTCTATTTTACATGAGCTGTTCTCGTATATCGAATACAACGGGAGAAAGTTTAATCATGACACATTGGCCGCTGCATTCAAAAGTGTATTTAAAGTTCTGCCGGCAGGCGGGAGGATTATTATCCGTGACGGTATTATGACAGAGCCTACCGATGAAAAGAGAATAATAAGGTTTTTATCCGAGGAAGGTATGCAATTCCTGGAGAGGTATGTAAAGGATTTTAAAGGCAGAGAAATTGAGTACACTGTGGTCGGACAGAATGAAGTAATGATGCCGGTAAACGATGCAATGGAATTTCTTTATACATATACCTGGGGAGAAAAGTCGTATGTCCATGAGGTAAACGAGCAATTCGGGTATTTTACACCAAGCGGATACAAGGCGTTCATCGCTTCGGTTTTAGACAGTAATGCGAGGATAGTTGAGTTTAGGCATTTCCTTCAGGAAGGCTATACTATAGCATTGTCCCAAAAGATAGAGTTTTTTGATGAAAAAAGAAATCCAACAAGACTGCCTGACAGCACTTGTATTGTTGTAATTGAGAAAACTGAAAGTTAATTAAAGGGGGATTAATGATGTTTGGTTTCAGATTTATTAAATTCCAGCCAAGTGACTATGTCCTAAAGTACAGGAACGGTAAAATAGTAAAGGAAGGTGCAGGAATATCGTTTTATTATTATGCTCCCACTACGTCAATTGTTGTTGTTCCGGTAGGAAGTGTAGATGCACCTTTTATTTTTGAGGAAGTTACATCAGACTTTCAAACTGTGACGGTTCAAGGACAGATAACATTCAGGATAGTTGACCGGAAGAAGATCGCAGGCCTTCTCAACTATACGCTTGATATGAGAGGGAAGGGATATGCCTCTGACGATCCTCAAAAGCTGCCACAAAGAGTTATAAACATAGTAAAAGTACTGACAAAGAAAACACTCGAAGGCTTACAGTTAAAGGATGCCATTAAATCCAGCGAGGTTCTGGCGCAGGGGATACTAAAAGAAATCAGGGCAAATGAAGAAATCAATCTTCTTGGGATAGAGATATTAGGCCTTTCAATTCTTGCCATCCTTCCGAATAAGGAGACTGCCAGAGCTCTGGAAGCACAAGCGAGGGAGCAGATCCTTAAAAAAGCTGATGAGGCTATTTATGAAAGACGAAATGCATCTATTGAGCAGGAAAGACGTGTGAAGGAAAACGAGTTCAATACAGAGATAGCAATTGAAACCAAGAAAAAACAGGTAAGAGAAACTCAATTAGAGGCAGAAAGAGCTGTACAGCAGAAGCAGAATCAACTTAAAGGGGAACAGATGCATTTTGAAACGACTCTGGAGGAAAAGCGAAAAGACCTTATTGAGCTCACAGTCCAGAATTCAAAGGCGGAAGCTGATGCAAAAGCCTATGAGTTATCTGCAGTAATGAAGGCCTTGGAAGGAATAGACCCAAATGTCATACAGTCACTTGCAAGCATAGGTATGCAACCCAATAAACTTATTGCAATAGCATTCCAGGAGTTGGCGGAAAAAGCGGGACAGATAGGCCAGCTTAACATATCACCTGATCTGCTTCAGGCATTGATGAAGGAATCAAAATGATAATGGAAAGATTAACTGAAAATAAGATCGTCTTGATTAAAAGAAGAACAAGACTTGAAGATTTAATTACAAGGTATAACACCATAGCTCAGGCTAAGTTTTATATCGAACATATGGGCAGTGATTTTTCAGATTATATTTCCGAAGACAAACAGTATAAGAAGGCTATATCAGAAGCTCATAGCCAGCTGGAGGCACTTGGGAGGGTTCAGGTTGTTGACAGAGAATATGTGCCCAATTTCATATTCGGAGATCATGATATTGTAGTGGTTATAGGCCAGGATGGGCTTGTAGCAAATACTTTAAAGTATCTTTCAAACCAGATGCTCATCGGAGTAAATCCGGACCCTGCCAGATGGGATGGCGTGTTGCTTCCTTTCACAATCGCTGATTTGAAGCTCATCGTCCAGGATGTTCTAAAAAAGAGAAGACAGGTTAAAGAAGTTTCTATGGCAAAAGCTGCTTTAAATGACGGGCAGACTATTTACGCGGTTAATGACCTCTTTATCGGACAAAGGACGCATGTATCTTCAAGATATCTTATTCAATTGGGAAATCGGCATGAATATCAGTCCTCAAGCGGAATTATTGTATCAACAGGACTTGGTTCAACCGGCTGGCTTAAGAGTATACTTGCCGGCGCTGCGAACATTGTAAACGGAATCTCGGATAAGAAAATCAAGGTACAGCAGGAAAGAAGCTTACCGTGGAATATCGATTATTTATATTTTTCTGTGCGTGAGCCTTTTCCAAGCAAAACATCTAAAGCTGATATTGTCTTTGGAAAAGTAACCAAAGGGAGCCCTCTTAAGATATTATCCCAAATGCCGGAAAACGGAGTGATATTCAGTGACGGCATTGAAAATGACTACCTTCAGTTTAACTCTGGCATAGAAGCAACCATTACAGTTGCCGAAAAGAGAGGGCATTTAGTAGTCTGATAAAAGGGTTTGCATAAAAGCAATAATGCACATAAAATAGAAATAAAAACAAAATCTTTTTACAGATGGAGGAACGTTTTATATGCCAATGATAGACATGCCTCTGGAGGAACTAAAGGTATATAGGGGAATCAGCCCATGTCCCGAGGATATTGATGCCTATTGGGAAGCCGCCCTTACAGAGATGAAATCAGTTGATCCTCAAGTTGAGCTGATCAAAAGCGATTTCCAGGTACCCTTTGCAGACTGTTTCGATCTTTACTTTACGGGAGTTCGCGGAGCCAGAATACATGCCAAATATCTGCGTCCTAAAAATGTAAGTGAGCCTCATCCGGCTATTTTGCAGTTTCACGGCTATTCAGGAAGTGCCGGGGACTGGACCGACAAATTAAGCTTTGTGGCAAACGGTTATTCGGTTGCTGCTATGGACGCTCGGGGTCAGGGCGGCAAGTCGGAGGATGTTGGCGGAGTTGTAGGAAATACGCTTAGAGGGCATATCATACGCGGACTGGATGATAAGCCGGAAAACCTTCTGTTCAGGCATATCTTCCTTGATACTGCTCAATTGGCAGCCATCATCATGTCAATGCCCGAGGTTGACGAAACACGGGTCGGAGCCATGGGAGGCTCACAGGGCGGAGCCCTGACCCTTGCCTGTGCCTGCCTGGAGCCGAGAATCAAACGATTGGCCCCTGTTTACCCCTTTCTTTGCGACTATAAAAGGGTGTGGAAAATGGATCTGGCGAAAAATGCCTATGAAGAGCTCAGTCAGTATTTCAGGCACTTTGATCCCCAGCACAAGCGTGAGGATGAAATCTTCATGAAATTAGGCTACATAGACTTGCAGAATCTTGTAAAAAGGATTAAGGGCGAGGTTTTAATGGCTACAGGGTTGATGGATGTTGTTTGCCCACCATCCACTCAGTTTGCGGCCTATAATAAGATTACGGCGCCCAAGCAAATGTCCATCTATCCGGATTTTGGCCATGAAAACCTGCCAGGCTTCTCAGATGAAACCTACCAATTTATGCGCGGACTGTAAGCTAGATCCTCTGGATTATAGAGTTTTAAAAGAAAAGTGGCGTCAGCCACTTTTCTTCTTAAAATCAACAAGGCTCCCAATTGAGAATGCACCTCTGCTATATTTGAATCATTTTTGACGCATTTTCGCTCAAGAATTCGTCCCATTCGGCAGGAGGGGCCGAATCGATAATAATGAGATCGACATCTTCCACTTTCGCAGTCTGAACAAAGCCTACCTTATCAAATTTTGTATGGTCGCATAAGAAGACGACCTTTTCTGAGCATTGGAGCATGGTTTTTCTGATTTCCGATTCCTGTTCATTGGAATCAGTCAAGCCTCTTTTTGGCGAAAAGCCTTTGCAGGAAAAGAAAAGCTTATTGGCAAAATAATTCTTGATTGCATCTTCGGTATGGCGGCCCACATAGGAAAGACTGCTTTTTCTTAAGCTTCCGCCGCTGCATATCAGCGTGATATCCTGCACGCCGGACAACTCAAAAATAATTCTCTCGGCATTGGTGATGACGGTAAGCCCCTTTTTGTCTTTAATATGCTTGGCCACATAAAGGGCAGAGGTACTGGCATCTAAAAAAATCGTATCATAATCCTCAACCAGACCGGCGGCATATCTGCCAATAGCGTCCTTGCCGGTAACATTAATACCTTCTCTGATTTCCAGAGGCGCCTCTATTTTTGTATCATCGGTCAATACGGCTCCGCCATGGGTGCGATAAAGGACCCCCTTACTCTCAAGATGCTTCAGATCCCTTCTTATGGTCTCTTCCGTAACTGCAAACATCTGTGCCAGTTCAGGCACCAAAACACTACGTTTTTCGTTCAGAAGTGCCAGAATGGCGTTTCTTCTTTCAACTCCCAGCAAAAATAATCATCTCCTAAAGGTTCGCGATAATGACTCTCTTCCATTGTACCTATTTAGTGTCGGTTTTCAACAGTTTTTAGCCCAATATCTTTAAATATGTTGATTCGTTCTTGAAGATCCGGGTATTTGAGTTGGGTTTGTGTTGAAAACATACCAAGGTCTAAATTCCGGGTTGCGGCTGTTTCATGGCCGATGAGCGCCCAAGCTGTGTCATAAAGATGCTTGTAGGAATCATCTCTTTGAGAGAGACAGACAAAGGACTGGCGCGGTGAATTAATATCCTCGCCGCTGATTTGCATGAGCCCATAATGGTTGCATAAAGCCATTACCTTCTTAAGCTGAAGGTATGTGTTGCGGGAAGGCATATAGGTTACAGCTTGAAAACCAAGGCTTTTGATTTCATCAAAAAGTAAATCTAAATAGGAGTCTTCAAAACTGTTTTTCGTTTTATCACCGGTTATCGATTCGTCAACATCGCCTAAATAGGCGTAGGCCATAATTGCCCCGATACTCTTTGTAAAGTTGATTAAATCTAGAATATCAGGACATTCCTTATCGGCATTGATATAAAACCTGGGCAATAGACCGCTCTTTAAGGGACTCAGTAAATCGTAGGCATAATAAGGGTTTTGCTCATCCATGAGCAGGCTTTCTGATCCAGGGGAAATTTTCAGTTTTAGATGATGTCTTAAAAAATAAAGAAGGGGTTCACCTTTACCGAATTGCTCCATTAGCTTTAATGAAAGCGCAAATAAAATGTGCCGCTCTGTTACGGTACCGCCCTGGTGAAATAGGGACAGGGGCAGAACATCATCTTCATAATTCATGGATATGGACATGGGCGCTAGTATTTTTCTTAATCTTTCAATCATTTTTATGTTGCGGATATTACGCTGTATGTTAAAGGGCTTCATGTAGACTGTGACCCTGTCCAACTGGGTGTGCGGAATGCCGTGTATGACGACATAAGCGACAGAAGCCTGGTCGGGATTATTGATTTGCCTTCCGGAAAGCCTTGTTCGGGAAAAATCGGCCCGGCATTCAACCCCTACTGTAGTTCCTATACCTACAAGCTTCCCTGCATTAATAAATTCCCATGCTCCGCCTATGGTATCATGGTCAATGAGGCCGGCTGTGCACAGTCCGGCTTGAAAAGCCCTCCAGACTGCCTCAGACGGAGAATAGGGTGAAAAGGAATAGGTGGTATGGATATGATTATTGACATCCCTACTTAGTATGGGCTTTTTAAGTTCGTCAGGCCCGATTTTGGCCAATGACTCCATCAGAGCCGCAAGGCGGCTATTGGTCTCATCAATATGATCCATTCAAAAACCTCTTTATCGCATTTCTTGACCGCCGGTTACGTTAATAGCCTGGCCGGTCATGTAGCTTGCTTCGCTTGAAGCGAGAAAAATCATGACATTTGCGATATCGTCATACTCACAGCTTCTTCTTAAGGGAACCTGATTCAAGTATTTTTGCCGGACCTCTTCTTCAGTGATGCCCTGATTCTTTGCATATTGTTTAAACAAGCAGTTGGGGCCCTGGTTCCAAAGGGGAGAATTTAAAAGGTTTCCCGGGCAGATGGCGTTGACGCGTATACCATATTCGGCAAGCTCCAGGGCAAGGCTTTGAGTAAAGCCAATACCGCCAAACTTGGCTGTCGCATAGGCTGAATTCTTATAGGAGCCTTTTTTCCCTGACTTGCTGTTAATCTGTATGATATTGCCGCTTCTCTGGTGTATCATGGCCTTAGCTGCCGCTTTCGCACAATTAAAATATCCGATGAGGTTGACATCTATCATTTTTCTCCATTGCTCTGCCGGAAAATCAACAACAGCTTTAGCAATAAGAATGGCGGCGTTGCAAACCAGCAAATCAACCCTGCCGAATGTTCGAATTGCTGCTTCTACCATAGCTTCGGCTTGTTGCTCTTCGCAGATATCTATTTGAAATGCAAAAGCACGGGTAAGAGATTGAGCCACCCTTTGTGCTGCCTCAAAATTGATATCGGCCACTACCACTGAGCAGCCCTCCTGATCCAACCGACGGACCAAGGCCTCTCCCAAGCCCTGTGCTCCTCCTGTTACAATGGCGACCTGATCCTTTAACCTCTGACACATAAAGGTTCCCCCTAATGCATTGTTGATTTTATTAAGTTTTATTATATTATTAATGTTGTTATATGTCTATATATAATAAATATATGTTGATATATGTTGATTTGCCAAATGAAATATGGTATGATCAAACTGGAAATAGCATGATTGGTTAATTATGGGGGTACAATTGTGAGAACCAAAGCAGTTAGACTTTATGGGAAAAACGATTTAAGGCTGGAAGAATTTGAATTGCCTCCCATCAAGCAGGATGAAATGCTGGCCCGGATTGTATCGGACAGCATCTGCATGTCCTCATATAAGGCGGCTGTTCAAGGCTCCGATCATAAGCGGGTTCCTTTGGATATTGACCGGAACCCTGTTATTATTGGCCACGAGTTCTGTGGAATCATTATGGAAGTAGGAGAAAAGTGGGAAAAAGAGTTTAAGAAGGGAGACAAGTTTTCCATTCAACCGGCTCTCAACCAAAGTCATGACCCTTATGCAGCTCCCGGCTACTCCTTTCCCTATATCGGAGGACATGCGACCTATGTCGTTCTTCCCAATGTTGTCATGGAATCGGGCTGTCTTTTACCTTATAAGGGAAACGCCTTTTTCTATGGATCGCTGGCTGAACCCATGTCCTGTATCATAGGAGCTTTTAATGCACAATATCATACTGTTCAGGGAAGCTACGACCATAGCATGGGTCTTACGAAGAACAGCAAAATGGCTATACTTGCAGGTGTTGGCCCTATGGGACTGGGAGCTATAGATTATGCCATACATGGTGAACGGAAACCAGGCCTTCTGGTTGTCACCGATATTGACGAAGCCCGGCTCAAAAGAGCGGCCTCCGTTTATACCGTGGAGGAAGCGGAGAAAAATGGGGTAAGGCTCCTATATGTCAATACTTCCCTTCCTGGTCAGGGATATGATTATCTGATGGAATTAACCGACGGTACGGGCTATAACGATGTAATGGTTTTTGCTCCTGTTAAGCCACTGGTAGAAATGGGGGACAGACTCCTATCCCATGACGGCTGCCTTAACTTCTTTGCGGGTCCCAATAATCCGGAATTTACAGCAGAATTCAATTTTTATAATGTTCACTACAACGCCACTCATGTGGTGGGAACAAGCGGCGGAAATACCCGGGATATGGTCATGGCCCTGGATGGAATGGCCAGGGGTATCATAAACCCGGCTCCCATGATCACACATATAGGCGGATTGAACTGTGCTGCTGAAACAACCTTGAATCTGCCAAAGATTCCGGGAGGCAAAAAACTCATCTATACAGGCATCGATATGCCGCTGACAGCCCTGGCGGATCTTGAAAGGCTTGGCGAGAGCGATCCGCTGTATAAAAGACTATCCGAGATTATTGATGAATACGACGGGCTTTGGAACGCGGAAGCGGAAAATTATCTTCTAAGCCACGCAAAACCGATATAGCTATTATACGGTTTAGCAACGTAAACCGATATTGCTATTATATGGTACAATGAAAAATTTTTATCTGATTAAAAGGGTTCAATCAGGTGTGCAAGGCGGGTGAGGTCATGTCAAAAAGAGTATTAGCCTTTGATTTGGGAGCGTCCAGCGGTCGTGCCATATTGGCTGAATACTTCGACGGTACATTTAAAATGCAGGAGATACACCGCTTCCCCAATGAGCCTGTGCTGGTAAACGGCACCCTCTATTGGGATGTGCTGAGATTGTTCTTCCATATCAAGCAAGGTATTCAAAAAGCATCCCTCTCAGGAGAAATTGACAGTATTGGTATTGATACCTGGGGAGTTGATTTTGGACTTCTGGACAAAAAAGGTAATCTTATTGAAAACCCGGTTCACTATCGAGATGAACGCACTGTCGGCCTGGTGGAGGAAGCCTTTGAAACCATAAATCAGAACAGACTCTATGGCATAACGGGCATTGAGATTATGGAGCTTAATACGCTGTTTCAGCTTTTGGCTCTTAAGAAATACAGTCCAGATACATTAGAAAGGGCGGATACTCTACTTTTCACCCCTGATCTGTTAAATTACTTTCTTACGGGTGTTAAGGCAGCCGAATATTCCATTGCTTCCACCTCTCAAATACTTGATGCTTCATGTAGGATTTGGTCTGAAGAAATCCTTGAGGCGTTTGGCCTCCCCAAGTCTCTTTTGAAGCCTGTCATTCCTGCAGGGACCCTATTGGGCAAGCTTTCCGACGGTATTTGCAAAGAGCTGGGCATTAATAAATCCGATGTTATTGCCGTAGCCTCCCATGATACGGCTAGCGCTGTGCTCGCTGCTCCGGCTACGGAAGAGGATTTTATTTTCTTAAGCTCCGGAACCTGGTCCTTGTTCGGAACAGAGCTTAAAGAACCCATCATCAACGAAAAATCCATTGGTTACAATGTCACCAATGAAGGCGGCTTCGGGGGTAAAATCCTGTTTCATAAAAATGTCATCGGGACCTGGCTTCTTCAGGAGTGCCGCCGACAATGGAAGCATGAAGGTAAGGATTACAGCTTCGATGAGCTTGAGGATCTGGCACTTCAGACTCATCCTTTCCAATACTTCATTGATCCGTCAGATTCTGTATTTGTGGCTTCCGGCAATATGCCAAAGCGCATACAGGAGTATTGCCTCAAAACAGGTCAATCGGCTCCACAAACTATAGGGGAAGTAGTGCGCTGCATTTATGAAAGCCTTGCACTCAAATACAGGGAAGCCTTTGATATTGTCAGAGATTGCACGGGTAAGGAATATCACACTATTCATCTTGTGGGCGGCGGTGCCAACAGCTCCTTCCTTTGCCAAATGACTGCTTCGGCTTGCGGAATCCAGGTTGATGCCGGGCCGGTTGAGGCCACGGCCTTGGGAAACATTGTCGTACAGCTCATGGCGCTTGGAGAGATTAGAGATATAAGAGAAGCACGTGCACTCATTTCCCGGATAGGGGGAATTAAGAAATACAGCCCTCAGGACACTGAAGCCTGGGCCCAGTCTTATCGGCGTTTCATAAGCTTTGCAGATAAAGGAAATTCAATACTGTGAGTATTTTAGTAGAGGAGTGTTGATTATGTCTTATCCTAAAATTGGTGTCAGGCCTGCAATCGACGGCCGATGGTTTGGGGTACGTGAAGGCCTTGAGGAACAGACCATGGCAATGGCCCGATCCGCTAAAAATCTGATTGAAAGCAATTTGACCTATCCGGACGGAACACCGGTCCAGTGTGTGATCGCACCCTCAACCATTGGCGGAGGTGCGGAAGCCGGAGCCTGCGAAACGTATTTTTCAACCCAGAATGTATGCGCCACATTAACAGTCACCCCTTGCTGGTGCTATGGCAGCGAGACCATGGACATGAACCCTCTCACTATTAAAGCTGTATGGGGCTTTAATGGGACGGAACGGCCAGGTGCCGTTTATCTGGCTGCGGTTATGGCCGCCCATGCGCAAAAAGGGCTGCCTGCCTTTTCCATCTACGGCCATCATGTTCAGGACAGAACAGATACCACCATCCCTGAGGATGTCAGCGAGAAAATTTTACGCTTTGCCCGCTGCGCGCTTGTGCCCGGGCTTATGAGAAATAAAGCTTATGTGGGCATTGGTTCGGTTTCTATGGGAATAGCCGGGTCATACTGCAACGCCGAGTTCTTCCAAAAGTATCTCGGAATCCGAGCTGAGTGGGTGGACATGACAGAAGTGCTCAGAAGGATCAAGCTTGAAATTTACGATCATGAGGAGTATGAAAGAGCCCTGGCCTGGACAAAAGAGCACTGTAAAGAAGGCAGGGATGTCAATGCAAATTCCCTAACCAGAGAACAGAAGGACAGCGAGTGGGAATTTGTTGTAAAAATGACTCTTGTTTGCCGCGATATTATGCTGGGTAATAAGAATCTTGATCAAATTGGCTGGCACGAGGAGGCCCTGGGCAGAAATGCAATACTGGGCGGCTTCCAGGGGCAGAGAATGTGGACTGACTGGTTGCCCAACGGTGACTTTACCGAGGCTGTTTTGAATTCCAGTTTTGATTGGAACGGGAAAAGGAAACCCGTTGTCCTGGCCACTGAGAACGATGGATTAAATGGCGTTGCCATGCTGTTTGGTCATCTTTTGACGGGCACAGCCAGTATTTTTGCTGATGTCAGAACCTATTGGAGCCCTGAGGCTGTGGAGCGGGTTACAGGAAGGAAATTAACCGGAATAGCCCAGAACGGTTTTATTCATCTTATTAATTCAGGAGCGGCAGCACTGGACGGAACAGGCCTGGCCAGGGATGAGGCAGGAAACAAGCTGATTAAGAAATGGTGGAACGTTGATGATGACGACATCAAGTCCATGACAGAGGCTACCAGTTGGTGTCCCGCCAACAGGGGATATTTCAGAGGCGGCGGTTTCTCTTCGTGCTTCCATACCCAAACCGAAATGCCGGTTACATTGATTAGACTCAATATTATTGACGGTATAGGCCCTGTTCTGCAATTTGCAGAAGGGCATACGGCCATTTTGCCAGATGAAATTCAGGATGTGCTTTGTGAAAGGACGGATCCCACCTGGCCAACGACATGGTTTGTGCCAAGGCTCACAGGCGAGGGAGCCTTCAAGGATGTTTACTCTGTTATGGCCAATTGGGGTGCCAATCATGGCGCCTTCACTTACGGACATATCGGTAAGGATCTGATTTCACTGGCCAGCATGCTCCGGATTCCGGTTTCTTTACATAATATAAGTGATGATGACCTCTACAGGCCGCATTCCTGGTCCGCCTTCGGTACGAAAGACCTGGAAGGCGCAGATTATAGGGCATGTACTGCCTATGGGCCACTGTATAGATAATCAAAAGAAATGTCCGCTGAGAACTTTTTTCTCAGCGGATTTTTAAAACTATAGCTTTACTAGGTAGGCATATTCTTTGCTATTCAACGACTACGCCTTTCTTCAGTATAATGTTTGCATAAAGTGCCTTCTCACCAGTTGCTATCACAGCGTAAGCATCTTTTGCTTTTTCATAAAAGGCGAATCGCTCAATAGTGCTTATTTTATTGGCCTTGGCTTCATACTTATTGATTATTTCTCTGTAAGTGTCCCAAATTGGTGTTTCAACAGTATCTCCCTTCGTTACCTGCATTAGAGCGACAGGGGCTTCCACATACGAATCCAATGGGAAAAGCTTTAATATGGCGTCAAGTATTTCAGGGACATTATGCCCGTCACATCTTACCAACCTCCTGGCAGTACTTGCTGCCGGAAAATTACCGTCTGCTATGACGATCTCATCGCCGTGCCCCATTTCCATCAGAATTTTCAATAGTTCAGGGGATAAAATAGGGGGAATGTTTTTTAACATGATATATCGTTCCTTTCATGGTTTTATTACGAAGAAGTACCGAATGACAAGACTTACCTTAAATTTATAGTTTTTAATACCAGTTAATGAATTCTAACTGCTAAAATATTCTATATTATAGTATATTATAATATAATATTATATTAATCTTCAATCAAATAATAGAATGGAGTAGGCTGCTGTTGATGATAAATGCTTCATCGGGCATAAGGAAGGGGGCTGTTTATGAATTTTGAAAATGTAAATCAAAGCAACAACCTATCTGCAATCATGGTCATTTTCGGTGGAACGGGGGATTTAACCCATAGAAAGCTCATGCCGGCGCTTTATAATCTGGTTTATGATAAAATGCTGCCCGAGCACTTTGCAGTGGTTTCTGTGGGAAGACGAGAAAAGACAACTGAACAATATCGGGATGAGGTATTGGACTCCTTGACCAAGCGCTCTAGAAATAAGATTGATGAAAAGTATTGGGCACGGTTAAGAGAGCTTATTTACTATGTGCAGTTGGATTTTACCGACGTGAACAGCTACACAGGGCTGAAAAAGTTTCTAAACGAGCTGGATGAAAAGTTTCATACAGGAGGCAATAGGGTTTTCTATCTTGCGGTGGCACCGGAGTATTTTGAGACAATCGTTCAGGGGCTATATATCAGTGACCTCACCGAGCAGAAGGGATCATGGACCAGACTTGTCATTGAAAAACCCTTCGGTAAGGATCTTGTAACGGCCAGAAAGCTTAACAGCAAGCTCAATGAAGTGTTCAAGGAAAACAGCATTTACAGGATTGATCACTATCTGGGCAAGGAAATGATCCAGAATATTATGGTTTTGAGATTCTGCAATTCTATTTTCGAGTCCTTGTGGAGCAACAAATTCATTGATAATATTCAAATCTCTCTCAATGAGAAGTATGGAGTTGGAACCAGAGGGGGATATTATGAGAATTCCGGAGCCATGAGGGATATGGTACAGAGCCATCTGATACAAATACTGTCATTGGTAGCCATGGAACCGCCTGTCAACCTTAAAACCGACTCCATCCGAACCGAAAAGCTCAAGGTCATCCAGGCTATTGAAGACTTCACTCCCGAGCTTCTCAGAGATAATGCAGTCTTCGGACAATATGGCAAGGGCATTATTGACGCTATCCCTGTTCCCGCATACAGAGAGGAAGAAAAGGTTCCTCCAAGCTCAACGACCGAGACCTTTGTGGCACTAAAGCTTCATATTAACAATTTCAGATGGGCGGGTACCCCCTTTTATATCAGAACGGGAAAACGGCTAGGGACAACATCCTCCGAAATTGTCATACAATTTAAGGCGCTGCCTAATATCCTTTATTTTAAAGAAGGACATGTCCAGGAGCCCAATCTTCTGATCATCAGAATACAGCCCCATGTAGGTGTGTTTTTCCAGTTTAATACCAAGGATTTTAATACCCATCATGATATTGTTTCAAGGAAAATGGATGCAAGCCAGATCAATCCCGTTTCGGGGAATACGCCTGAAGCCTATGAGCGCCTGATTTACGATGTCCTTCGCGGTGATGCAACGCTTTTCTCAAGATGGGATGAGGTTGAGGCCTCCTGGATATTTGCCGACAAAATTATTGCCTACAGAGAGCAAAAGAGGTTCAGCTTCCCGAATTATGAAGCAGGAACCATGGGACCGGTAAGAGCTTTTGAGCTTTTGGCCCGGGATGGGAGAGAGTGGTGGAAAGCATGAGAATTTACGATATTTCTATGGATATTTTTTATGAGATGCCGGTTTATAAGGGGAAGAGTATTAAAAGGCCTGTTATCAAGGTTGAAAGCGATTATACAACCGGGTCGGTATATGAGACACGGCTTGATATGAATATGCATACAGGCACCCATTTGGATTCCCCTCTGCATATTTTGCAGGACGGAAAAAATCTTGACTCGATAGATTTGGAAAGAGTGGTCAGACCATGCAAAGTCTTAGATCTTAAGGATGCCGAAGATAAAATAACAGAGGCACATTTGGCTCAAAAGGATATTCAATCGGGTGATTTTATCCTATTAAAAACAAAAAACTCCTTTTTGGACATATTAGAGGGAGAATTTATCTATCTGGACAAAACAGGAGCTGAGTACTTAAAAGAGAAAGGTATTTCCGGGGTAGGCATTGATTCCCTCGGTATTGAAAGGAGTCAACCGGAGCACGAGACCCACAAGACGCTTTTAAAAGCGGATATTGTTATTCTTGAGGGCCTTAGGCTCAAAGAGGTTGACGAAGGCGAATACCTGCTTGTGGCAGCACCAATAAAGATTGTGGGTGTAGAGGCGGCTCCTGTAAGAGCACTGTTAATAGAGGGCTTCCATATTCCCGTGAGATAAGCTTTCGGAATATGCTATACATAAGGGCAAATAATAAAGGAGCTTATTTATGCTTGATGTCATTATAATCGGAGGGGGCCCGGCAGGCTTTTCCGCGGCACTTTATGCTGCCAGAGCCAAGTTAAATATTTTGGTCATTGAAAAGTCGTCCTTTGGTGGACAGATGGCAAAGGCCAATGAAATGGAAAATTACCCGGGTTTTGAAATGATAAGCGGCAGCGGTTTAGCTGTAAAAATGGCCGATCAAGCCAAAAAATTTGGAGCGCGAATAGTCTCGGAAGAAGTAACGGATGTCATTCTTGATGGCAGGATAAAGGTTGTCAAGACCAGGGAGAACATCTACAGGTCGTCTGCTGTTATTCTCTGTATGGGGGCATCGCCAAAAGAGCTTGGATTGCCTCAAGAAGAAAACCTTATCGGGTCAGGAATATCCTATTGCGCGACCTGTGACGGGGCCTTTTTCAAAGGTCGCGATGTTGCCGTTATCGGCGGTGGTGATACGGCTGCCGAAGATGCTCTATACCTCTCCAGGTTCTGCAACAAGATTTTTTTGGTTCATCGCAGGGATCGTATGCGGGCAACCCAGGTCTTGCAGGATTCTGTTTTCAAACATTCCAAAATTATACCTATTTGGAATTCGGTTTTAGAAGAGATAATTGGAGATACTAAGGTTGAAGGAATAAAAATCAGGAACATAAAAACTCAGAAACTTTCAAGCATGAGCGTCAGCGGGATTTTTGTCGCCATAGGGAATGTACCCAACACCCAGTTGGTAAATGGTAAGATTGAGCTTACCCAAAATGGTTATATTAAGACTGATGAAGGCATGAGGACTCATATATCCGGTGTATTTGCAGCGGGAGATATCCGTGAGAAGTCACTCAGACAAGTGGTGACAGCAGCTTCGGACGGAGCGTTAGCGGCTTATTCGGCCCAAAATTATATCAATGAAAGCAATTTGTGATTTAAATCACAGATTGGCCTATGCTTTTGATGTAATGTATAATTCGATACTAATGTCGTAGTAAAGACTAAAATACAACATTTAAGGAGGCCCACGATGAAAGTAACAAAGGATATGACCATTGGACAGGTTCTTCAGGCAAACCCGCAAGCAGCAAGGATTTTAATGAGCTTTGGAATGGGTTGCATTGGATGCCCCTCTTCACAGGCTGAGACACTGGAAGAAGCATCTATGGTACATGGCATGAACGTAGATGAATTATTGAATGCTTTGAATCAATAAATTTCCTTTACGGTGAAAAGACTCAGAGGCTGAGACCTGAAAGGGTTCGGGCTGAGTCTTTTTTGTACATTAATTTGAAAGGCATGAAGAGTGATGAATATGGGAGATGATTTTATCAAGCATGCGACCTTTGCTGGGGGCTGTTTCTGGTGTATGGTGAAGCCTTTTGACCAATATGAAGGAGTCATAAGCGTCATCTCGGGTTATACAGGAGGCCACTCACCAAATCCGACCTATGAGAAGGTTTGCACAGGAACAACAGGTCATTATGAGGCTGTGGATATCGTATATGATGAAAGAAAGATCTCCTATGAGGAGCTTCTCACTATTTTCTGGAGACAAGTTGATCCAACTGATCCGGGCGGACAGTTTGGGGATAGGGGGCAGTCCTATCAAACCGCCATCTTTACCCATGGTGAGGACCAGAAGGTTGCTGCAGAAAAGTCGAAGGAAGACCTGAAAAAAAGCGGACTTTTTGATAGGCCCATAGCAACTAAAATACTCCCAGCATCCACATTCTACCCGGCTGAAGATTACCATCAGCATTATTACAGGAAGAATTCAGCCCATTACAACCGTTATTTTTCTGCATCAGGGCGTATGGCCTTTCAAAAAGAGAAATGGGATAGGAATGCGAGAAAGGCTCAAGCCGCTAAAAACCGCTTAACGCCCATACAGTTTGAAGTGACGCAAAAGGATGCCACTGAACCACCTTTTAATAATGAATACTGGAACAACCATGAAGAGGGCCTTTATGTGGATGTGGTAAGTGGAGAGCCGCTGTTTACATCATTGGATAAATTTGATTCAAGCTGTGGCTGGCCCAGTTTCACACGCCCTATTAAGGATAAGGCCATTGTGAACAAGTTAGATCTTACCCATGGCATGAGCCGGACCGAGGTGCGTTCTATGGCCGCCAACAGCCATTTAGGCCATGTTTTTGATGACGGTCCTAAAGAGACCGGAGGCTTGCGTTATTGCATAAACTCTGCATCATTACGCTTTATTCCAAAGGATAGGCTGGAGGAAGAAGGGTATGGAGAGTATCTGGTACTTTTTCCTCATGACTCGACACGAATATAAGAAAAATGCTCATAACCTTTTGGGTTGCGAGCATTTTTATTTACGGATCTTTAGCTTATCTAACTCATGGCTCTTTTAGCGGAGCTTGTACTTTTTAAGCTTATTGTTAAGATCAACTACCAGATCGCCAAGGCTCTTGGATGCCTGCTGTAATTCTGCAAAGGATTTGATCTGTGTCTCGGTTGTTGCCGTCATCTCCTGGCTGGAAGCGGCTGTTTGCTGCGATACAGAGGAGATATGCTCAATCGAAAGAACGACCTCATCCTTATCCTTTTGCATTTTAGCCACAGCCTCATTAACTTTTTTGAATTTGTCAACAATGGTAAAGATGGCGTTGGCAATATCATCAAAGGCACTCTTCGTTTTATCCACCGACATGATCTGTTCTTCTGACGCGTTCCTTAAGTCTGCCATGACCTGAACAGCCATTTTAGATTCATCTCTGATGCTTTCAACAAGATTGGTGATTTCAAGGGTGGAAGATCTACTCTGATCGGCCAGTTTTCTGACCTCATCTGCTACTACCGCAAAGCCCAGGCCAGCCTCACCTGCGCGTGCAGCCTCAATGGCAGCGTTTAACGCCAAAAGATTGGTTTGCTCGGTTATGCTCTCGATGGATGAGGTAAATGAGCTGATTTGCTGTACCGTTTTAACCAGATTTTCCATAACGGAGAATATCTTCTCTGAGGCGGAAAAATTCATTTCTGATTTTTTCCTTAATATTTCTACTGCTTCTACACCGGCGCTGTTGACATAACCGATTTTTTCGGTTTCGATAGTAATATCGCTATAGCTTTCATACACGTTGTTTATTTGATCAGATAATTTGTCAGCCGACAGAACCCCGTTTTGGGCTTCTTCTGCCTGACTGGTTGCGCCCTTGGATATATCGTCAACGGTCCGTGCAATGAGGTTAATAGCATCAAAGGCCCCGTTGGATACTTCATCAACTGTATAAGATGCGCCTTTAATGGCCAGGGATAATTGGAAGAAACCGTCTATCAGGTTTCTGATATCACTTAAAACGGAATTTACCGATGAGGCAACTCCACCTAAAATTCCATAGTCATTAGAATTAACAAAAACTGAAAAATCGCCTTCCTTGATTTTCTGCATTTCTTTTGAGAAACTTCCGGCAAGACGCTTAATGGATAACTCTAAAACCAATCTGACAGCCAAAGTATTAACAAGTGCAAATACAGGGAATATCAATAATAAAAGCCAGTAATTTGTTAGGATACTGAAAAGAACGCCAATCGCAAGCCCGACCACTGCTGAAATGCCTAAAACCATGCTGTTGAGATTTCGTTTCTTACCTTCTTTCATATTGACAACCTCCAAAATAAATTACTCTGAAAAACAAGTAAAAAAGTAAATTTGAAGCTGTATTAATTCCATCTGTTAGAAATTAATCATATCATAAATTGGTAAAAAGGAAAACAAAATATTCCTCAATTATCCACAATCATACAAGATAGGCATTTGTTTTTACGAAATATGTACTAATATTGCGTTGACACACTGCTCCATATCTTTACCGGAACAATTTATCTCGGTTTCGGCATATTTTTTATATAGGGGCACCCTTTTATCATATACATCTTTCAGCGTAGACCCCTTTCTCATGACGATACCTCTGGTAGTAATATTTTTAAGCCGCTTTTCAATTTCTTCACAGGTGACATGCAAATAAATGACATGCCCCATCTTTTTCAAGTGATCCATGGCCTTCTCAGAATAAATGACGCTTCCGCCTGTGGCAATGACGCAGCCTGCTAATTCCAAATCAGATATGACCTTCTCTTCAATTTGAGTAAAGCCATCAATTCCGTCGTGATCGATAATATCCTGAAGCAGCCTTCCCTGGGATTTTTGTATGAGCAAATCCGTATCTACAAACTGAAACCCCAATGCTTTGGCGAGAATAACGCCTAAAGTGCTTTTGCCGACTGCAGGCATTCCGATAAGTATAATGTTTCTCATGATTAACCTCTTAAAATCCAAACAGTATAAAAAGGTATAAAACTATATAAAATTTGTTCAGGAGAGCCCCCTGACGGAGCTCTCCTGCTTGATAATATTGGCTTGCGAGTATCAACAATTATCAATTTCCTAAAGACTTATAAATTCAACTGCCTTACCGGCCTGGCCTCAATATAGCCTCTATACCCCATAGGAGCAAGCTGGAATCGAGGCCCGTCCTCATCGGCCCATTTGAAACCGTAAATCTCGGGATTATAGTTTTTCATGACCTCCCAGAGCTCTTCAATGGCCTCGCCATACTTTTCTTCATCATAAGGCTGTCCCTGAAAGACCATCATTTTGCAAGCCGGGAGATCAATGATCTCATAGCCCTGAGGGGGCTCGCCTTTATAATCTGCGGGTACTTCCACGCCCTGAGCATAAACGGATGTGCCGGGTTTTTGTAAATTCTCCGGAAGCCACATGCCAATGGGCTCATAGAGAGCTTCTTTAATACCCGAAAGGATATTCCATACCTCGCAGCCGACTTCTTCACAATATTCAAAATAATGTGGTGCTTTAATGCCGCGTTTGAGTATCAGTTTCCTTGTAGGGCGGTCAACCACCTGGACAAAAACAGTGTTTGGGTTTGATTTTTTCATGGTGCAATCCACTCCTTTTTGTAATCTCAGGTAATAGTCATGGATGTGTTGGGGAAGAAAAAGCCTCAGGGTCGGAGAATTCTTGCAAAAGCTCTGAGGAGTTATTCCGAATTCTTTGGAGAATGCCCGGGTAAACCCCTCGTGGGAGCCGAAAACAAAGTCAAAGGCTACATCAATGATTTTTGCCCCTTCATTCCTAAGCTTCACAGCTGCTCGAGATAACCGTAAGGCTCGGATGTATTCAAAGGGGGCTTTACCCGTTAACGCTTTGAAGATTCTGGCCGAGTGCCATGGCGAATACCCTGCGGCATCGGCTAGCATGCGAAGCGTAATGGGCTCAGTGATATGTTCTTCAATAAAATTCTGCATCCGTTGAACCGCATTTATTTTTTCCCAATTTTCCATGTTCTCACCTCTCATCAAGAGGATAGCACAGAGTGCTTGAGACATTCTTGACCTGCCTTGCTAAATCCATTTCTTTTTCTTAAAATACCTCAGCATCAGCACGGCAATGGTAATCATGACCACCCATACCAATGGATAGGCCAAGGGTGATTGAAGCTCTGGCATGAACCGGAAATTCATGCCGTATACACCCGCAATAAAGGTCAAGGGCATAAAAACTGTGGAGATAATAGTTAAAACCTTCATCACTTCATTGAGCTTATTACTCAAGGTTGAAAGATAGATATCCAGCATACCCGACAGAATATCTCGAATCGTCTCGGTGGTGTCCATTAACTGAACAACATGATCGTATACATCTCTGAGGTAGACTTGGGTTGTAGTTTTGACAAGGGAAACTTCCTCCCGTAAAAGCCAGCTGGAAACCTCCCGAAGGGGCCATATGGCTTTATGGAGGGTCAGGGCTTCTCGCTTAAGCCCCTGAATAAGTTGAAGAACATCATCCTTGCCGCCGGTTGCTAAAAGGTCCTCAGCTGCCTCAATTCTTTCATCAAGCCCTTCGAGAACAACAAAATAACTGTCTACCATGGCATCAATGAGGGTATACATAAGGAAATCCGGACCTGACTTACGGATTTTTCCTATTCCATTCCGAATACGATCACGGACGCTTTCAAAAACGTCATAGTGCTTTTCGTCGCCTTCCTGGATGGACAGTACATAATCCTTACCCACTATGAGGCTTACCTGTTCGCCTATAAGCTCGTTTTTTTCTTCGCTGAAATAGAGCATGCGCAGAACAACATAAAGGTAATCCTCATAGTCCTCTATTTTAGGGCGTTGATTGGTATTCGCAATATCCTCCAGCACCAGGGGATGAAGTCCGAAACGCTCACCGAGAAACTCTAACAGACTCAGATCCTGGATGCCGTCTATATTGATCCAGGTTACGGTTTCAGGACTGTGGAAAGCCACACAATCATTGAGGCTTGTGGCAATGCGCTCCTTATAAGTGTTTTCGTCATAGTTGAAAACCGACACATTGGTCTTTTCCCTATAAACCCTCCCAATATGCACCAGACTTCCGGGTGGAAGGCCCGCTTTTGTAGATCTTTTTTTTACGTTATTGCGCCCCATTTTACATACCGCTTTCTCATCGGGTTAATCACCAATGATTTTTATTAATACGCGTTTTTCCCGCTTTCCATCGTATTCACCGTAAAAAATTTGTTCCCAGGTTCCAAAATCCAACTGTCCCTTGGTAATGGCCACCACCGCTTCGCGACCCATAAGCTGACGCTTCAGGTGTGCGTCGGCATTATCTTCAAATCCATTATGGGCATATTGGGAGTGAGGCTTTTCAGGGGCCAGCTTCTCAAGCCACCGTTCAAAGTCGGCATGGAGTCCGCCTTCATCGTCATTTATAAAAACGCTGGCTGTAATATTCATGGCGTTGACCAAAATTAGTCCCTCTTGGATTCCGCTTTCATGAAGGCATCTCTCTACTTCAGGCGTGATATTCAAATAACCCCTTCTTGTGGGCATATTAATCTTAAGCTCTTTTCTATAAGATTTCATCTGTGACACCTCTTTTAAATTGTTTTCTCTCTCATAGCCAGCATACCCTTCTTGAAAGAGACTATGTCTGTCAATACTATTCTAAGTCATGCAGGGGATAATTGGAAGAACACTGCTACTGGATTTTGTATCCATAAGTTGCAATTTACATTAAAAAACAGGTATATTCTACTAATGCTATAGGGTAGGTTAACCGATAAAATCATTGGATAATGATTTGATTTAAAACCGGAAAATATTTTTTTCCGGGAGGTTAGGTAGAAATGGAATTTTTACAAAAGACAAAGAAGACAATCAAATTCCGTTATCTCAATTGGCTTACCAGTTTAATCTCCTTTATTGGGGTTCTTTTAATTGCACTAATTTTGTTAGTCTGGGATGGCAAGGTCCATTCTTTTCAAAATTCTGAAGTCCTTAAGGCTCTGCTGGCTTTTTTAACTTTTGTGTTTATTATCAGTTCCGTTTACCAATATATCATATCCAAGCGTAGTGTTGATGCTATTTCAGAGCTCGCACAATCCTTATCCCATGTCGATGGTGAAATTGCTGCATCGCTATTGACAGAGCAAGTCAAAGAGCCGAATATTCAGTCAATCACAGCAGTATTAAACCATTCTCTTGACAGTCTCAATGAGAAAAGCATCAGATTGAAAGCTGAGATGCAAAGAAATGAACGTCTGTCTGAGAACATTTCAGAATTCTACAGACAGATGCGAACCTTAAGCGAAGCAGACTTTAAATTTGATTTTTTTGAATATGAGATTGAGAGCTCTGTCTTTGTCTTTCTGTCCGGTATGGTCACCACTCTCAAGAATGGCACTGCAGTCAATGAAATAACCAGTCAGAGCCTTTTTGAAGATTATGGCTTCAGTATGAGCCATAGTGATTTTATGAAGCAGGTGGAAAAATGCATCCGGGAGGACATTCCCCTTAATTTTGAATGCAGTGTATCAGAAAAAAATACGACACAGCGTTGGCTGAAATTCTGGGGTCGGGTAAGTCAAGATGAAATGCGCATTACCGGGGCCATAACTGACATAACAAGAGAGGTGCTCGAGAGAAACATTGAAAAAAATCGTGCCATCCATGACAATATGACCGGTTTCTATAACCGGAACGCACTATCGGAGGTAGCGGGTAAAGTTATTGCCGAATGTGTTGAGGATGAAAAGGTTGTTTTTGTTTATATCGGGCTTACAGGCTATCAGGAGTTCCAGGAGCGGTTTGGAATGGTAGCCGGCAATACCTATATCCGGGCATGTGCCGATGTCTTTAAAAAATTCCTGAAAACCGATCAAATTCCGTTCAGATGGTGGGGGTCTGATTTTTTACTGCTTGTCAAAGGCGTTCGCAATATGGGTGCCTTCAGGAAGAGTGCCCATTCCATCATCAGTAAAATCGAAAAATATGTGGGCGAGGTAGACGGTATTGCTGTTACCTTCCCTATAGCAATCGGCTATTCTGTCCTGGGGATTGATGGTGCAACTCCTGCCGAGCTTCTCGAATATGCTTCTTTTGCCGAGCATGAGGCGCTCAGAGATCCTACCATGAGCCCTAATGAATTTAACAGGGAGAGGTTTGAGGAAGCGAGAAGAGCTTCACTCAGGCGTACCTTTATCAAGGATATCATTGATCGAAACCAACTAGGTGTAGTATTCCAGCCCATTGTATCCTTAAGGACGGGAGAGCTCTTTGGCTTCGAAGCTTTATCCCGCCCTGTCAATCCCATTTACCGGAATATAGTAGAACTCATCGATGACGCCGAGGCTTCGGGACATTATGCCATTCTTGAAAAGAGGATGGTCTATAATGCCCTTGATGCTTATATGGAGAGGCATTCGAAATACAAGGATAAATATCTTTTCATCAACACCGCACCCTATGCTACCCTGGATGAACGGGATTACAACGATATCCGCGACCGTTATTTCAGCCATATGAAGGTCGTATTCGAGGTGGTGGAGCGCAATCGGATGGACCCCGAAGAAATAAATCTTCGTAAATCCATTGTAACCAAGGCGGGAGCAAAATTTGCCTTGGATGATTTCGGCTCCGGTTATTCCAATCATTTAGCGCTGCTGGCCCTTGAACCCGACATTATTAAGATTGATCGGGAAATGGTCAGAGGCATTGGTGATGATTTGAGGAAACAGCACATGCTGGAGGATATTATCAGCTATTCCCGCTATCGGGGAACCCGTGTTTTGGCCGAAGGCGTTGAAACCCGAGATGAGCTGGAAACATTATGCCGCATGGGCATTGATTATGCACAGGGATATTATACGGGAATGCCCAATGTGAGCCTCCTGGAACCTGATGAAAAGGCTCAGGAGGTCATTCGGAACATCAGCCGGAATAATCAGATCAACATGAAACAAACCACTATCATCATACTTAAATCATTGGCACTGGTGGATGAGGAATTGGAGAAGAACGCGGCCATTACTGCCTTCTTGGTCATGAAGCTGGCCAGGCGTCTCGGATATGAAGGGGAAAGGCTGGGAGGGCTGATCATAACGACCCTGCTTCATGATATCGGCGTACTTTACCCGGGGTGCGAAAAGTGGCGAGCCAGTGAGAACGAGGAGGTTTCGGGTCACAGTATCTTTGCTTATTTAATGCTCAAGGAGTTTTTTCCCTTCCCCGAATATGCTCGGGCGGTGCTCTATCATCATAAAAAGCATAATTCCATATGGGACGAGTTTAATAATACCGCTGTTCCTGATGAGGCCTTTCTCATTTCTCTTGCCGATGCAGTGTCGGATATTGTTCAGAACAGTACCTATGAAAATCTATGCGAACGCATCTTGGATAGGACAACCGGGAGTGATTATAAAGCCGAATATGTGGCGGTTTTAAAGGTGCTTTGTGATGAAGGCATTTTAAGTGACCTTGTATCCGGTGAATATGTGGATGAGCTTTTGAATTATATGGGTTCTTTGAAGCTGGGTAAGGCTGAAATTGAAAGCATCATACGTACCTTTATCTATGCCGTGACCTTCAGGGTGCATGTTGGCTATTCTCACGCAAGGACCATGGAGACTACGGTGGGAATAATGGCACGGTTGTCCAAGCAGAACTGGAATCTTCTGGAGAAAATGCGCATTGCCTCTCTGCTCTATAATCTGGGTATGCTGAGCCTGGATCAGGATGTTCTCCAACAGCTCAATTCACCTGAGGAAGAACACAGACTTCTGAGCGGAGCGCTTCAGCAGGTCAGCGCCATATTGCGTGAGGCCGATCTTGTGGACATTATGGATATGCTCAACGGTGTTATCGGAGAGAAGACCTCTTCTGAAAAAAGAATGCTCATGGGAAAAGATGTTATTAATGGTTCTAACATGCTTAATTTGGCCGATGTTTTCTCACGTATTATTGAGCAAAAGAGCTCGAGGTCCGACATGACCTGTCAGGACGCCCTTGATGAGCTAAGACGGATAGCTGTAAGCAACAATCTCTATCTGCCCATGATCGAAATGATGGAAGAATTCATCGAAGATATTGAGGCACGTATCAACTCAGCCAGAACTGATATGGAAAAACGTTATCAGAATGTTATCACCAGTTTTGAAAGACTTAAGGGGCGAATTGCCGGAAATGGCTGATTTTTTTCCAATCTTTAGGTTATACTATGGAATATATGGTATAGCAATCAAACGTAAGCTCCCGGATGCCCATGGATAGACCCTTACAGCGGAGCGTCTTTGACTTTTTAATTGCAGTGGTGTATACTGATTTGTAGAGCGAGTTTATACAATCTCCTTAAAAAGCATGGCATATACTCGTCACGGCTTTCATACATACATTTGCTTTATCCCTACACAACACTGTTATGAAAGGATAATGTGAATGAGATTATGTATGCTAAGAAGGAGCGGTTATTTATGTTCAGAATCGGGGATAAGATTGTTTATCCTATGCATGGCGCGGGCGTCATAGAATCTATTGAAGAACGGGAAATTCTTGGCGAACGGAAACGTTATTATGTCATGAAGATGCCTGTAGGGGACATGAAGGTCATGATCCCTATCAACAATGTTGGCTGTATCGGTATTCGGGATGTTATTGACAGGAAAGATGCCGATGAGGTTTTCAAATCTCTTGAAATAAAGTCCAACGAACAGTCGGCCAATTGGAATAAAAGATATAGAGAGAACATGATAAAAATAAAAAGCGGCAATGTTTTTGAGGTAGCCGACGTTGTCAAAAGCCTTATTTTGAGAGAGAGAAGCAAAGGCCTTTCAACAGGTGAACGTAAAATGCTCAACAGTGCCAAGCAAATCTTAATCAGTGAGCTGGTCTTAGCTAAAAACATGAACCCCATGGATGTCGAAGATCTGATTAATGTAAGAATAACCACCTGAATTATAATAACCTCACCTGTCACCTTTAGGCGTTACCGAAATCAAAGATTTCGAACGGGTGCCCGAGAACATTGTTACTTCGTAATAGGGGAGTTAGCATGCTGGATAAAATACTCAAATATGCGTTTGGGATTACCGGAGCCATAACGGGTATGACGCTGGTGCGTTATTTAATGATCCAAAATGGCATGAAGGAAGAGCTCACAACCATTACCGGTATTGGGGTTATTGTATTAGCCTCACTTGTTCTGGGGATTTTCATGTTTATTGTGGGTGGGAAAATTATTCGCATGACCACCGCTTCCGTTGAAAGAATTGAACAAGCTCTTCAGAAGATTACCCTGTATGAGCTCATGATAGGTGCATGTGGGCTGATTGCAGGACTTATTGTAGCAAATCTTATTTCAATTCCTCTTGTCAAGATAGAAGTGGTGGGTGTTGCTATTTCCATCATTATTAATATCATGTTTGGTATGTGCGGTGTCTATTTCACCTTGATTAAAAAGAATGATAATGTCTTTGACGGCATTAAAGGCAAGAGCAAAAACAATGTGCCCTCAGCCTATAAGCTTCTGGACACAAGTGTCATTATTGATGGTCGGATTCTTGATTTAAGCCGAACCGGCTTTTTGGAAGGGGAGCTTGTGGTGCCGGGTTTTGTGCTGGAAGAGCTTCGCCATTTAGCTGACTCCGGCGACGATATTGTCAGGGCAAAGGGAAGACGGGGGCTTGATGTGCTGAATATGCTCAAGAGTGATGCTAAATTTCCTATAACTATTGACAAATCGGACAGGGACCCCCAGGTTGAGGTAGATGAACAGCTTTTATCCAGGGCAAAAGAGATGGGTGCCAAAGTCATAACCAACGATTATAATTTGGGTAAGGTCGCGGCCATTCGGAGCATAGAAGTGCTGAATATTAATGATTTGGCTAATTCAATGAAGCCTGTGGCTGTTTCGGGTGAAGAAATGACCATTCGGATTATCAAGGAAGGCAAGGAGAATGGTCAGGGCGTAGGCTACTTGGATGACGGCACCATGGTGGTGGTGGAAGCGGCTTGTAAATTTAAAGGCCAGCTTATTGACGTTATCGTGACCAGTGTGCTTCAAACTTCTGCCGGACGTATGGTCTTCGCCAAGTTTAAGAATATTCATTTGTCACTTGCAAAGTAAGAACCCCACCTGCTTACGCAAACAAAGATTACTTGCGGGTCCCGGGAACCTTGTTACTTCGTAATAAGCGAAGCATATGTTACGGGTAGGTCAAAGCTTGTTACTTCGTAATAATTAAGAGGAATAATTATGATAGATAAAAAAGGCGTTGTAGGCGCTATTATTGTAGCCGCAGGCAAAGGCAGCCGGATGGGGCTCGGTTATAATAAGGTCTTGACATCTCTGTGTGGGAAACCCGTGATTGATTGGACACTTAAGAGTTTTGTGCATTCCGGGGTTATTGATAGGCTTGTTCTGGTCATCAGTCCCGAGGACGAGAGTGCTATGGCCCAGGTGTGTCATAATTACATAGATCAGATGGAAATATTGACGGTCTTTGGTGGGGAGGATCGCCAAGATTCTGTATATAACGGTCTAAAAGCCTTGGATGAGAATGTCGATGTGGTCTTGATTCACGACGGAGCAAGACCTTTTATTGACCGCAATCTCATTGAACGAAGCGTTGGTCAGGCTCATATACATGGAGCAGCCTGCTCTGGCATGCCCGTCAAGGAAACCATCAAAATTGTGGATGAAGAAAACGTCATTCGTACAACACCGGACAGAAGCCTTCTTTGGAGTGCCCAAACCCCTCAAGCCTTTAAAAAGGATATTATCCTCGAAGCCTACAATCTAGCCTATAAAAACGGCATAAGAGCTACCGACGATGCTTGTTTGGCAGAGTGGGCCGGCTATAGCGTCGCCATGTTTGAAGGCGATTACCGCAATATTAAGCTCACCTCCTCTGAGGATTTGTTGCTTGCTGAGCTCTTTATGAAGAAACAAGCGAACATATGAGTCAAGGCATTTCATAAAAAGGATTTCATTTTGTAAAGTTTAAAAAATTGTTTTCAGGGTAATAAATCTGTTATAATATTATAAAATGATTATCACGCAGAAAGTGATTTTTGTGACTTTCTGCCATAGATCGAGTGTGCTTGATAATCATTCGTCTGCTTTTGCCTAAAATCTGATAGTGGGCAGAAGTCACAAATCGACAAGGGTCGATTAAAAATTTAACCGATAAGGGGGAATTGATATGAAAGACTACAGTTGTGAAAATATCCGCAATGTATGTCTGCTGGGTCATGGCAATGCGGGCAAGACAACGCTCGCCGAATCAATGTTATTCTTAACAGGAGCAACGGATCGCTTTGGTAGCGTTGTCGATGGAAACACCGTCATGGATTATGATGCTGAAGAAATTAAAAGAAAGTTCTCAATCGCGACCTCACTTGCCCCGGTTGAATGGAACGACGTAAAAATCAATATCATTGACACTCCTGGTTATTTTGATTTTGTGGGGGAAATGCTTGAAGGATTGATTGTAGCTGATAGTGCCATTATTTTGGTTGGTGGAAAAGACGGCCTTCAAGTTGGTACTGAAAAGGCTTGGGCCGCTGTCAATGAGAAAAAGATCCCCAAGATGTTTTTAATCAGTAAGCTTGATGAAGAAAATTCAGACTTTTCGAAGGTTTTCGATCAGTTAAAGGATAAATTCGGGAAGAGTGTTATAGCGCTTCAAATCCCTATTGTAGAGGGTGGGAAGCTAAAAGGAATTGTCAATGTTCCCAAAATGAAGGCTGTTTTCTTTAATGGTAAGGATACGGTTGAAGGTGAGATCCCTCCCGATATGGTAAGCCAGATCGAAGGATATAAGGAAGGCATCTCCGAGGCTGTTGCCGAGACCGATGAAGAGCTTATGGAGAAGTACTTCTCCGGTGAAGCCTTCACAGACGAGGAAATTAAAAAGGGCATTAAAAACGGCGTCAAGAATGGTGACATTGCACCGGTGCTTTGTCTGTCTTCGGTACAGAAGGCCGGCGTATCACTTTTATTGGATGCTATAAATAAATACATGCCCGCACATTGTGAAAAAGGGACGGTTAAAGCTCTTCATGCCGCCACCAAGGAGCCTCTTGAGATAAAGACCGAGGTCAATCAACCGCTTGTTGTTCAGGTCTTTAAGACGATTGCCGACCCATTTGTAGGAAAAATCTCTTTCTTAAAGGTTATTTCAGGCACTCTATCACCAGACAGCACAATTTATAATGTCAATAAGGATAAAACCGAAAAAATCAGCAATATCTTTGCCATGAAGGGCAAACAGCAGATTGCAGTATCCAGGCTGGTATCCGGAGATATTGGCGCAGTCGCCAAGCTGACGGTAACTGAAACCAACGATACCCTGTGTGCAAAAGAAAAGCCCGTTCTGGTTGATCCCATTATCTTCCCCGAACCCATGCTGGCAATGGCTATTCTTCCCAAAGCCAAAGGTGATGAAGATAAGATCAGTGCAGGCTTGCACAGACTGTTGGAAGAGGACCCAACCTTTAAAATGTATCTCCACCCCGAAACCAAGCAAACCCTTATTTACGGAACAGGGGATCAGCATCTGGATGTCATTACAAGTAAGCTCCGTAATAAGTTTAAGGTAGAGGTTGAGCTGGTTCACCCCATCGTGCCCTACCGCGAAACCATAAAGAAAAAGGTCAAGGTGGAAGGCAAACACAAGAAACAGAGTGGTGGCCATGGTCAATTCGGCGATGTTTGGATCGAATTTGAACCCGGACCAACCGAGGATCTTGTTTTTGAAGAAAAAATATTTGGTGGTTCTGTTCCCAGGCAATACTTCCCTGCTGTAGAAAAAGGCTTGAGAGATAGTATGCAAAAGGGTGTGCTGGCCGGTTATCCGGTTGTTCATCTCAAAGCTACTTTAGTGGACGGCAAATACCATGATGTTGACTCCTCTGAAATGGCCTTTAAAATAGCGGCAAGCTTGGCTTATAAGGAAGGTGTCAGGCAGGCGGGGCCGGTTCTCTTGGAACCTATCTGCCACGTTGAAGTCTATGTTCCTGATGATTATATGGGCGATATTATCGGCGATCTCAATAAACGCCGCGGTCGTGTTCTGGGCATGAATCCCCAGGAGGGCGGCATCCAGCAGGTTGTGGCCGAAGTGCCTCAGGCGGAAATGTTCCGCTATGCCACCGATCTCCGTTCCATTACCCAGGGCAGAGGATACTTCACTATGAACTTCGAGCGCTACGAGGAAGCACCACCTATGGTAGCTGATAAGGTTATTGCTGAAGCGGCTAAGAATAAAACGGATGACGACGAGTAAAAATTCCGAAACTGCATAAACTAGCCATTAAAAACACCTCACTTATTACTGAAATAAGTGAGGTGTTTTGCTTCATCTTGCATTATGAATTGGAATAGTTTATAATAGTCAGAGATAGTCAAATATAATTAATGAGGTGATACTATGGCAAGGCTCAGCGATATAATTGAATCCTTTCTCAAAGCGTTGATTAACGAAGAGGAGGGTGCTGTGGAAATACAAAGGAACGAGCTTGCCAACAAGTTCAATTGCGTTCCGTCACAGATTAATTACGTTATTTCTACACGTTTCACCAACGATAAGGGATACTATGTTGAAAGCCGAAGAGGCGGCGGTGGCTATATCAGCATCAAACGGCTTAATGCTGATTCAGCCGGTGATTATTTGATGCATATCATCTCCTCTGTAGGAGACAGAATATCACAACACACTTGTGAGGTATTTATTAACAACTTTGTTGACTATAATATTATAGAATACCGTGAAGCTATGCTCATGAAAGCCGCCACATCGGACAAGGTGCTCATGGAGATTCCTATGGATAGACGTGATGATATAAGGGCCATAATACTTAAAAATATGCTCGTGAGCTTGACGGTGCTTTAACGGAGGTGGTATATATGCCGCTTTGCCAGATTTGCAAGCAAAGAGAAGCAACTGTTTACTTTACTCAAATTGTCAACGGTCAGAAAACTGACATGTTCGTATGTAGACAATGTGCTGGTGCGGACGTGGTCAAAATAGACCTGAACTCCCTGATAACAGGGCTCCTTGGCCTTAATAACGAGGATGAGAGAATCGCACCCATCGTTGCGCAGTGTGACCGCTGCGGTATGACGGTTGAAGAGTTCAACAAAACGGGACGTATGGGTTGCAGCCAGTGCTACGAAGTCTTTTTTGAACCTATGCAATCCCTTCTTACCCGTATACAGGGCAATACGACTCATCGGGGAAAGACTCCCAATAAATTTGAGCACCAGCAGAATGCGCAGTCTCAGATAGAACATTTAAAACAGGAGCTCCAGGAATGTATCCGGACAGAGGCTTATGAGCGTGCGGCCCAAATACGTGACCAGATCAGGTATCTGGATAGTGAGAAAGGGGGCCAGGCGCCATGAATAAATGGTACATTGATATTGGCCCCGACTCAGATGTGGTAGTGTCCAGCAGAGTGCGGCTGGCAAGAAATTTCGATGCCTATCCTTTTCCTCAAAGGAGTCTTCCGGAGCAACAGGAAAGAGTCATTCAGGAGACCTGCAATGCGCTTTTCTCTGATCCAAAGCTAAAAGAAAATTTTTCATTGAAGAGATTTAAGGAAATCCTACCCGTCGAGCGCCAGGTGCTGGTGGAAAAACACCTGGTCAGTAAGGAACTGGCTGAGAGCAACCTGGAAGTGGGTGCGCTTATAAGCCATGATGAGCAGATCAGTATCATGATCAATGAGGAAGACCATTTAAGAATGCAATGTCTGACTTCGGGTATGCAGCTTGAAAAAGCTTTTGATATATGTAATTACTTTGACAATCTAATTTCAGAAAAAATTGATTATGCCTTCAACGATACCATCGGTTATCTGACCAGCTGTCCTACGAACGTAGGAACCGCTATACGTGTCTCGCTGATGCTTCATCTCCCGGCTCTGACCATGACAGGCTACATCCGGACAATTCTGGAATCCTGCGGCAAGCTAGGGCTGGCTGTCAGAGGCCTCTATGGGGAGAATACTGAAGCCTATGGCAATATGTATCAGCTCTCAAACCAGGTGACGCTGGGCAAAAGCGAGAATGATATTGTCATGAGCATTAAGACCATCGGTTATCAGATCATGGAGCAGGAAAGGCTTTTGAGGGAAGAGCTTCTAAAACGCAACGGAAGCAAGCTTGAGGATCGTATTATGCGTTCCTATGGCATACTTCGTTTTGCCCGGACTTTAACATCCGATGAAGCCCTTCAAAGGCTTTCAGATATTCGTTTAGGTATTAATTTGGGGCTTATTCCGGATCTATCTGAAGTTGATGCCAATGAGATGATGATAAAGATCCAGCCCGGCAGTTTGCAAGTTTATGCGGGTAAATTGTTAAAACCGGATGAAAAAGATATTATAAGGGCTAATTATGTAAGGAGCCATATCGAGGAAAGCCTCAGACATGAGAGTAAGGGCAGACCTGAAGCATAGCGAAAATGAGAAGTATAAGAGGTGAAATGCATGATTTACGGTAAGTTTACAAAGAAAGCAGAAATAGCGCTGATGCACGCAAAGGACTGTGCAACAGCTTTCGGACATGCCTATATAGGCACTGAACATATTTTATGGGGCCTTGCCAAGGAAGGTTCGGGTGTTGCGGCGAGTGTCCTTTTAGCAAACGGCATTAATGATGAGCGTATAGGGCATAAGATTATGGAGCTTATTGGCTCCGGGGAAGGATCTTCCCCAACTCTATCCTATACACCACGCACCAAGCGGGTTTTAGAGCTCAGCTACGCGGAAACCAGGAGAATGGGTCAGAATTTCATCGGAACCGAGCACATCCTGATTGGTATTATGCGAGAGGGAGAAAGTGTGGCTGTTAAAATCCTCACCGATCTTGGTGTTGATATTCGCAAGCTCTATGAGAATATTCTGGCCATGCTCAGTGAAGATACCCCCATGGCCGCAGCTCAAGCCAAGCCAAAAGCGGCTGATGTGGAGACTCCTACCCTGGATCAGTTCGGCCGGGATTTAACGGCTCTGGTTCGTGAAGGAAGAGTAGATCCCGTTATTGGTCGCGACAAGGAAATAGAGCGTGTCATTCAAATATTGAGCCGAAGAACCAAAAACAACCCCTGTCTCATCGGTGAGCCGGGTGTAGGTAAAACAGCCATTTGTGAAGGCCTTGCTCATAAAATCGTAGAGGACAATGTGCCTGAAACCTTGAAGGATAAGCGGGTTGTGACTTTGGACCTTTCCTCCATGGTAGCAGGGGCCAAGTACCGGGGAGAGTTTGAAGATCGTCTGAAAAAATCTATAGAAGAGATTCGCAATGCCGGTAATGTAGTGCTCTTCATTGATGAATTGCATACCATTGTGGGAGCAGGCGCGGCAGAGGGGGCCATTGATGCGGCCAATATTTTAAAGCCTCTGCTGGCAAGAGGTGAAATCCAGATTATCGGTGCCACCACGCTGGATGAATACCGCAAGCACATTGAAAAGGATGCGGCTTTAGAACGTCGTTTTCAGCCTATTACAGTAGGGGAGCCTACTCAGGAAGAGGCTGTTGAAATTTTGAAGGGCATTCGTGACAAGTATGAAGCCCATCACAAGGTCAAGATTACTGATAAAGCCATTGATGCGGCTGTCATATTATCTTCACGCTACATTAACGACCGGTTCCTGCCTGACAAGGCCATTGACCTCATTGACGAGGCTTCCAGCAGAGTAAGGTTGAAAAGCTTTACGGCTCCAACCGATTTAAAGGATATGGAAAGAAGGATTGAAGAGCTTCACAAGATGAAGGAGGATGCCATTGTAAGTCAGGAATTTGAGAGGGCGGCTTCCCTTCGGGATGAGGAAAACAAGCTGAAGGACGAACTTGTTCAAAAGAAGGATGCATGGCAGATGGAGAACTCCATGAATACCCATATTGTTTCCGAGGAAGAGATTGCTGCCATCATTGGTTCATGGACAGGTATTCCTGTCAGCCGTCTTGCTCAGGAGGAAACCGAACGCCTGAAAAACATGGAGTCGGTGCTTCATAAGAGGGTCATCGGCCAGGAAGATGCGGTACGAGCCGTTTCCCGGGCAATAAGAAGAGGGCGTGTGGGTCTTAAGGATCCTAAGCGTCCTGTGGGTTCCTTCATCTTCTCCGGACCTACCGGCGTGGGTAAAACAGAGCTGTCTAAAGCACTTGCCGAAGCGCTGTTTGGTGACGAAAGTCTTATGATCCGCATTGACATGTCGGAATACATGGAGAAGCATAGCGTATCGAGGCTTGTAGGCTCCCCACCCGGCTATGTGGGCTATGATGAAGGCGGTCAACTCACTGAGAAGGTGAGAAGAAAACCTTATTCAGTGGTACTCTTTGACGAAATAGAAAAGGCACACCCTGATGTATTCAACATGCTTCTGCAAATTCTGGATGACGGCAGACTGACCGATTCCACAGGGCGTGTGGTTAATTTCAGAAACACGGTCATTATTATGACATCAAATGTAGGGGCTCGTGAGATAGTGGAGCCTAAGCGCTTGGGCTTTGGATCTTTAGAGGAAAATGCAGCCCGCGATTATGAGGACATGAAAAAGAATGTCATGACCGAGCTCAAAAAAACCTTCCGGCCTGAATTTCTTAATCGTGTCGATGAGATTATCGTATTCCATCCTTTGAATCGCGATGAGATCAAGCAGATTGCTGCACTGATGCTGGCTGAAACCTCAAAGCGTATGGAACAGCACCATATTCACGTTACCTTCACAGAGGAGATCGAAAACTATCTGGCTGAGAAGGGATATGACAAGGCTTACGGTGCAAGGCCACTAAAGAGAACCATTCAGGAACAGATAGAAGATAAGCTGGCCGAAGCTGTTCTGGATGACCGTGTCAAAGAAGGGGATACGGTATCCATAACCTTTGTGGAGGGCAAGATTGAGGTGCAGCGACTGGCAGCTTATGAAGGTCAAATAAAAAATGGGACGGCAGATGAAATAAAGAGAGAAAACGAGAAAAAAAGAGCAAATGAGTGAGCTAGAGAGATGTATTTTGAATTTAACGGATTTTAATCTTGACACTCACTAAATATCTGTATTAAAATAAAGGACGCTGCAGGTTGCGGCGTTCTTTTTTGATAATTAATATACCATATTGATTTGCAAGCAAACAGGATAAACCTGTAAAGCATATTTTAAAGGGAGGTTACCCCATGAAGACGTTTATGGCCAAGGCACAAGAAGTCGATAGAAAATGGTATGTTGTTGACGTTGAGGGCAAGGTACTGGGTCGTGCCGCAAGTGAAGTTGCAAAGATTCTTCGCGGCAAGAATAAGCCTATTTACACACCTCATGTTGATACCGGCGATTTTGTCATCGTTTTAAACGCAGACAAGATTGTAATGACAGGTAAGAAGTTAGATCAGAAGATGTACAGACGTCACACCGGTTACATTGGACATCTCAAGGAAGTCAAGTACAGACGTTTACTTGAAATTCAACCGGAAAGAGTTTTTGAGCTTGCTGTGAAGAGAATGCTTCCCGGCAATAGCTTAGGGCGCGCCATGTTCAAGAAGCTAAAGGTATATGCAGGCGCCAAGCACGATCATCAGGCCCAGAAGCCCGAAGTGCTTGAGCTTAACATTTAATTGAGGGGAGGATACGTAAATGGCAAAGGTACAGTTTTACGGTACAGGTAGAAGAAAGAAGTCCGTTGCAAGAGTCAGACTGGTTCCCGGCAATGGCAGTATAGTGATAAATGATAGGGCAATTGATGACTATTTTGGCCTCGAGACCCTCAAGGTTATTTGTAAGCAACCTCTCGTACTGACAGAGACCATTGGTAAGTTCAACGCCATTGTTACTGTCAGAGGCGGTGGCTTTACAGGCCAGGCCGGTGCTATTCGTCATGGTATCGCAAGAGCACTTTTGAAGGTAGAGGATAGCTTAAGATCTCCGCTTAAGAAGGCTGGTTTCCTGACCCGCGACCCGAGAATGAAGGAAAGAAAGAAGTACGGCTTAAAGAAAGCTCGTCGTGCTCCACAGTTCTCCAAGCGTTAATCAAGAGATTATATTCACACAATTCAGAGTATTCAAAACCTTGTATTTATCAGGTTTTGTGAATTTGGAGCTGTGCGGAGCGTTATCTGGAAATTACGCGTAAGTAATATGTAAGCAATAGGATACAATAATATTTGATACGCAAAGAGATGTTTTCCGATGGGAAGGCATCTCTTTTTTGCACATTCTGCATGGATAGGATGGGGTATCTTAGCACGGATTTAACACGGACAATACCATAATAAAATCGAGGTGAAAGACATGCGGATACTGATTGCCGAGGATGAAATAGATTTACAGGAAGCTATTGCAGAGGGACTTCGTATGGACGGCTATGCCGTGGATACCTGCAATAGCGGAGATGACGCTTATGAGCTATTATATGTGGGGAATTATGATTTAGTAGTCCTTGATCTGAATCTTCCAGGTATGGACGGCTTGGAGGTACTAGAAAGAATACGGGACAAAAAGCCGGAGCTGAAAGTCCTTATTTTAAGTGCAAGAAGCAGCGTGAGTGACAAGGTCAAAGGTCTTGATTTTGGAGCTAATGACTATCTTGCAAAGCCTTTTGATTTTGCAGAACTGGAAGCGAGAATCCGCTGTTTATTGCGGCGAAAATTTGTGCAGGAAAGCAATACTGTCCAATGTGGAGAAATCAGTCTTGATTTGTCAAAGCGAACGGCTTCTATCAACAAAAACCACCTGTTCCTCACAAAAAAGGAATTTGCCCTGCTTGAATACTTTATGCTTAATCAAAACAGGGTGATCAGTCAGGAAGAGCTGATCGAGCATGTTTGGGACTATAATGCGGACAGTTTCAGCGGTGCGATTCGTGTTCACATGGCAACACTTCGTAAAAAACTAAAAACCGAACTGAATTTTGATCCTATCGAAACCAAAATCGGAGTTGGCTATTTGTTAACCGATAAAGGCGGTGATCTCGATGCTTAAAAAGCTGTCGCTGCGATGGCGGCTTGCTTTGATCACTGCCATACTTATAACAGTATGCTGTATTGGCCTTACGGTGGTTCTCAATTATTCTGCTTATCGGCTTGTGGACAGTATTGATGCCACTGTCATAACAACGCCTACAAAGGAGATAGGTGATAATCCGATTGTAGATAAGGAAATCTCCGGGATGACACCTTCTGTTGCTGCTGAAAATTTACGTCAGGCAAAGCAGGGGTATCGAAAGGAAAGCATATTATATACAATTGTCGCCGTGCTGCTCGGTAGTGTACTCACCTATTATGTTTCCGGAAAAGCACTTCGTCCGGTAAAAGCGCTGAATGAGCAAGTGAAAAACATCAATGTGCACAATCTGTCCGAAACATTGGATGTACCGGCCACAAAGGATGAAATTGCGGAGCTTACACAGTCTTTTAACGAAATGACGGATAAACTCAATGAGGCATTTTTAATGCAGCAACGGTTTTCCACCAGTGCTGCACACGAGCTTCGCACTCCCCTTGCAGTACTCCAGACTAAAATCGATGTATTCAACAAGAAAGAACAGCATACCATTGAGGAATATGACGTCCTTGTCGCCACTGTCCAAAAGCAGACAGGCAGGTTGCGGGGACTGGTGGGCAACCTTTTAGACATGACCAATATGGACGATTATTCCGAACATCAAGTCATTGCGTTAAGCGACTTGTTTGAGGATATCTTTGATGAGCTGTCTCAGATTGCATACGATAAGAATGTTACGTTCTCCATACAGTGCGATGAAAGCAATGTATACGGAAATGTGGATTTGCTGTATCGTGTATTTTATAACCTTGTAGAAAACGCAATCAAATACAATATACAAGGCGGTAAAGTGGAGGTTGGTATCAATAGTAATGGGCAAGGCAAAGTTATCGTCACCATAAATGACACAGGTATAGGCATACCGGACGATTTGAAAAAACGTATTTTTGAGCCGTTCTATCGGGTGGATAAATCACGCAGCCGTGAAATGGGCGGTGTAGGCTTGGGACTTTCCATAGTGGACAGCATTATAAAAAAGCATAACGGAACTATTACGGTGTCCGACAACGAAAACGGCGGTAATTGCTTTACAGTGACGCTCCCGAAAAAGAAATAAACTCTCTTAGCATGGATTTAACATCGCTTGCTTTATACTGGAGTCACTAAATAAACAAAGGAAGCGATGCCATGTACATTCTGAAAAACGCAATAAGAAATCTTTTCCGCAATAAAGGACGAAATATGATTATCGGTATTATCATATTAGCCATGCTGACATTTACAGCAATATCGATGATTATTAACGCAGCGACGCAAAATGTCATCAAGAATTATAAGGAACAATTCGGCTCTGAAATCTATCTTCAATATGACGAAACCAAAATTGCAGAGGATCAGAAAAACGGCGGTTGGGTAGACATTCCGATCATATCCGATGAGATCAAAATTGCATTGTCAGATTCTGAGTATTTGAAAGAAACAATGATACGGGTTATGTATCAGGCCTATGCTAAAGATTTAAAAGGACTTGACCAGGACAAAAACGATAGCGACAATAGCTTACAAACTGGCCCATCCGGAAACGGCGCTTATCATGATCCGAATTTAACGGTATACGGTTATAACACGCCGGAGCTGTTGAAAGATTTTAAAGAGGGTAAACGTAAAATCACCAGCGGAAGAATGTTTGAAAACGAAAACGAATGCGTTATCAGTGAAGATTTTGCAAAGTTAAACAGCTTAAAGGTTGGAGATAAAATTAAGATAAGTGATTGTGCGAAGGATGCAACATTTGCTCCTCTTGAATTAGCGGTTACAGGAATTTATTTTGATACAATCGAGAACAAATTTGGGTATGTTTCTGTTGCCACCAATCCACGCAACGATATTTTGACCACCTATGAAACAATGAATAATTATCAAAGCAATGTCGCTAAGACTAAGCTTTATACAGTTGATGCAACCTATTTTCTAAAAAATCCTGATATGCTGGAGGCTTTTAACGAGGAGGCGCACGAAAAAGGGCTTCATAAAAATTATAAGATGTCTACCGATGAGATGTGCTACAACAAAATCGTTAAGCCTGCTGAAAGTCTTGCCAATGTATCGAACATCTTTCTTGTGGCTGTCTTGATTATCGGCTCTTTTGTTTTGATTTTGCTGTCTGTACTTTCTATCAGAGAGCGCAAATATGAAATCGGCGTACTTCGGGCAATGGGAATGAAAAAAGCCAAGGTGGTCCGCGGAATCCTTTATGAATCACTGATCACAATCGGTCTTTGCCTGATTGTCGGTCTATCCATCGGCGCTGTAACCGCACAGCCTGTCTCGGACAGAATTACCCAAAGTCAACAGCAACAAATGCAGAACAACAATTGGGGTATGTCGCAGGTTAAGCAAGAGGAGATCAAAGTTTCGTTGACACCGCAGGCGGTACTTAACGTATCAGGAATTGCAGTGTTGCTTGCAATTATTTCAAGCAGTGCGGGGGTATTGTATATCCTGCGCTATGAACCGATGAAAATCTTGTCTGAAAGGAACTGAATCGTATGAATATTTTAGAACTGAAAAACGTGTCTTACCAATATGAGAGAACAAATAAAAGAGTTCTTTCTGATATAAACCTTTCTTTTGAGCGTGGCTCTCTGTATGCCATTATGGGCAAGTCCGGCAGCGGAAAAACAACACTATTGTCCTTAATATCTGGATTGGATTTGCCGTCAAGCGGTGAGATTTTATATAACGAAACGAACTTGAAAAGCCTGAATCGTGACGATTATCGCGCAAAGGGGATCGGTGTTATCTTTCAAGGCTATAATCTGCTAACCAACGCAACGGTGTTGGAAAACATTCTGCTTTCCATGAATATCAGCGACAGCAAAGAAAAAAACAAAAAGCAATTTGCACTTGAGTTGCTTCATAAGGTTGGCATTGACGAAGAAAAAGCAAACCGCAAAATATTGAAGCTTTCGGGCGGAGAACAGCAGCGTATCGGTATTGCAAGGGCGCTGTCGCACAACCCCGATATTATCATAGCGGACGAGCCCACGGGTAATCTGGACGGTGAAACAGAAGCCGGCATTATGGAGATTTTTAAAGAGCTTGCATACACCCAAAAGAAATGCGTGATTGTGGTGACCCACTCCAGAAGTGTCGCAAGCTATGCTGATAAGCTCGTTGAACTGCATTCGATTAATGGGAAAGGTAAGAGATAATGTTTGAAATCAAAAATGTATCCAAGCAATATGGAGATGAATGCGCTTTAGATAGCATTTCGATGAATATCGGATGTTGTCTTTGCCCTTGTTATAAGCAACGCATGTGGCTTTGGCCTGACGGTCACGCTTCCGCAATTTCTGTTGTCTGTTTTTCTGACCGCAGTGATTGTAATCGTAATCAGCATGATTCGTACTGAGCCTGCGCAGGCATTGAGAAAGTGATGAAGCCACTCTTTTTTATTCGCCGTTTACAAAAAAGGACTGCAAGCGATTATCAAGCTTTGGTCCTTTTTTCTGTGCGCGCAGCATGATCTATGTATAAGCAATGTAGTCTAACAGACTGTATCGTAGCATTACTTAATTAGAACTTTGGTGCACAGCTGAGGTAACTGTCCTTTTTTGTCGCTTCCAGGAACCAGAAGGTTGCATTTATCATATTATGTACAAGATAGACAACCTGGAGGTGAAATGATGAATAATCAGCAAGAGATAAATGCTTTAATAGCGGATTATTTAGAGGTTAGAAATGCGATATTGCAGCTGGACTTTATTTTATCGCTGATCCAGAATCAAATAGTAAGGCTGAGTCAGATGGGCGATAACGAGGCACAGATTAATGCTTTAATTCAAGATGCTTTTATCATTCAACAAGTTATACTGCAGTTAACCTCAATTTTATTGCTGATTCAGGCTGAAATTGTAAGACTGAGTTCAGATAATTCAGCGAATGCTGCTTAAACTGATGTAATGAAACACTTCTTCCAGCCTAACAAGGCATCTTTTGTAATCATAAGCTTAAGATGTCTGAAACTTTAGGGGATGCCGCTTTAGGCGTCCCTGGTTTTTAACGGCTTACTTGCCTGTGTAAATGGGAGAGGTAAGAAATTCGCTTCCGTCCCTACGCTGGCATTGAGAAAGTGATGGAGCCATGCTCATTTCATTCGCCGTTTACAAAAAGGGACTGCAAGTAATTAGCAAGCTGCGGTCCTCTTTCCTTTTATTATATTTTTTCCAGCTTCTTGATTTCCGTACATATGTTCGGTATAATAAGTAATAGTTTTTTTGATAGAAAAATCCACTTAAGCTGATTAAGCTAGGATGAGGTATTTTACGATGACCGAACAAGAGCTTAGGGAGTTTATCACAGAGGCTAAAAGGGTAACCTACGCAGGTCATGGGAATTTAGCCGAGCCGTCAAGACTGAAGTCAAAGGATCTGCCCTATGAAAAAGGCTCCTTTAAATACCTGGATTCCTATGTAGGAGCGCTTCATTTTGCAGGCGAAGAGGTTGTCTGGTATGAAGATAATCCCGTTTGGGCAATGAATTATTATGGTACTCTTTTTGGTGACGCCCCCGAGGCCTTTGGTGAGTTTTTAAAGTCGGCTTTGAGGCTGGTTACGCCGGATACGCCCTATCGAGGGCCCAGCCATTACCAGGAAGACGAGATGGAATTTTTCTGCTCCTGGCAAGGTGAACTCACCTTCTTTAGTGGTGAAGAAAAAATTTTTTACCAGGGAAAACCTATCTATAAGCTGCTCTTCCATGGAGGAAGGCTCCAGAATGCATAATACAATCCGTTAGAAGGACTGAAGAAAATCATGAAAGATAGAATTTTTATAAAAGGTGCTTGCGAGCATAACCTTAAGAATGTTGACGTGGAAATTCCCAGAGATAAGCTTGTGGTCATAACAGGCTTGAGCGGTTCGGGAAAATCCTCTCTTGCTTTTGATACCATATATGCAGAAGGGCAGAGGCGTTATGTGGAATCCCTGTCAGCCTATGCCCGACAGTTTCTGGGACTTATGGAAAAGCCCGATGTGGAGTATATTGACGGCCTTTCTCCCGCTATTTCCATTGACCAGAAAACCACCACTCGAAATCCACGTTCCACAGTAGGGACGGTAACAGAGATCTATGATTACTTCAGACTGATGTTTGCCAGAATAGGCCTGCCTCACTGTCCCGAGTGTGGTAAGCCCATCTCCCAGCAAACCATCGATCAGATGGTGGATGCTGTCATAGCCCTTGAAGAAGGAACCAAGATTCAAATTCTGGCACCTGTTGTACGGGGCCGGAAGGGCGAATACACCAAGCTTCTCCAGGATGCAAAGAAAAACGGTTATGTCCGTGTACGCATTGACGGCGAGGTCATGGATATCAATGACGAGATTAAGCTTGATAAAAAGCGCAAGCATACCATAGAAATTGTTGTGGATCGACTGATTGTCAGGCCGAATATTCAGAAGCGTCTCACCGACTCCATTGAAACCAGCCTCAATCTGGCTGGCGGAATTGTGGTTATAGATGTTATCGGTAAGGAAGAGATGCTCTTCTCACAGAATTTTGCCTGTACCGACTGCGGTATCAGTATTGAAGAGCTCACTCCCAGAATGTTTTCCTTTAATAACCCGTTCGGTGCCTGTCCCACTTGTACCGGGCTGGGGTCGCTCCTAAAGATAGACCCTGATTTAGTTATTAATGACAAAAGCAAATCCCTTTCCGAGGGGGCCATTTCGTCCGGAGGATGGAATTTTACCAATGAGGATGCTTATTCCAGGATGTATCTGGACGCTTTGGCACTGCACTATAACTTCAGCATTGATACCCCTGTGGAAGAGCTTCCTAATGACATCTTGGATAAAGTTCTCTACGGTACCCAGGGAGAAAAAATCAAGGTCGAATATCAGAAGGAATATGGTCATGGCAGCTTTCTGACTGCCTTTGAGGGTATCATAAACAGCATGGAACGCCGTTATCGGGAGACCAAGTCCGAAAGTATGAAGGAATACTATGAATCCTTTATGAGCAATATTCCATGTCCTGATTGCAGAGGAAAGCGCCTTAAGAGAGAAAGCCTGGCTGTAACAGTAGGGGATAAAAATATACATGATGTCTCCTCCATGTCTGTCATTGAATGCTCACAGTTTTTTAAGGGCCTAAAGCTTAATGAACGTGAGAAGATCATCGCTGAACAGATATTGAAAGAGATTAATGCCCGGCTGGGGTTCTTAGTGGATGTGGGCCTTGAATATCTTACTTTGCACCGTGCTTCCGGAACCCTTTCAGGTGGGGAAGCCCAGCGGATTCGTCTTGCCACTCAGATCGGATCGGGGCTTATGGGTGTCCTCTATATTTTGGACGAACCCAGCATAGGTCTACATCAGCGTGATAACGAGCGCCTGCTGGCAACTTTGAGACGTCTGCGGGACTTAGGCAATACCCTTCTTGTTGTAGAGCACGATGAGGATACCATGTATGCAGCCGATCAGATTATCGATATGGGACCGGGTGCAGGAGAGCATGGAGGCCGTATCATTGCTCAAGGCACGGTGGACGAGATAAAAGCGAATCCTAACTCTATAACCGGGCAGTACTTAAGCGGGGCAAAAAAAATCGAGATTCCCAAAACAAGGCGAAGCGGCGACGGGAGAATTTTGAGAATTCTTGGTGCCAAGGAAAACAACCTAAAGGATCTGGATGTAGATATACCTTTAGGAGTCTTTACATGTGTCACAGGTGTGTCCGGATCGGGAAAGAGCTCTCTCATTAATGAGATTCTTTATAAGAAGCTAGCCAATAGACTTAACAGAGCCAAAACAAAACCCGGCCTGCACCGGGATATGCTGGGCCTGGAGCATCTGGATAAGGTTATCAATATTGACCAATCTCCCATAGGACGGACACCCCGATCCAACCCTGCAACCTATACAGGAGTGTTTGACCTGATTAGGGATCTTTTTGCCAATACTGTGGATGCCAAAATGAAGGGCTATACCTCAGGTCGTTTCAGCTTTAATGTGAGAGGCGGGCGGTGTGAGGCCTGTACCGGTGACGGTATCCTTAAAATAGAAATGCATTTCCTGCCCGATGTTTATGTCCCCTGCGAGGTCTGCAAGGGGAAGCGCTACAATCGTGAAACCCTGGATGTGCATTATAAGGGCAAAAGTATCGCTGATATTTTGGATATGACGGTGGAGGAGGCTCTGGCTTTCTTTGAGAATATACCTAGGATTCAAAGAAAGATTCAAACCCTTTATGATGTAGGGTTAGGCTATATACGTCTTGGGCAGCCGGCAACAACCTTGTCAGGAGGCGAAGCCCAGCGCGTCAAGCTGGCCACCGAACTTTCAAAGAGACCCACAGGCCGTACCATGTATATTCTGGATGAGCCCACTACAGGCCTTCATGTGGCCGATGTCCATAAGCTTATCGAGGTCATGCAGAAGCTTGTTGATACGGGGAACAGCATAGTTGTCATTGAGCATAACCTGGATGTTATAAAGACAGCTGATTATGTCATTGACTTAGGACCAGAAGGTGGTGACAAAGGCGGAAAGATACTAACCGCCGGTACACCTGAAGCGGTAGCCAAGGTAAAGGGCTCCTACACAGCCCAATTCCTGAGAAAGGTTCTAAAGTAGGGGTATTTGCACTTTTCTTTGCAAGAAGGGGGCGGTTTGGATATAATAGTATCCAGAACACCCTTTTTTATTATACGGGTAAAGACTTAACAGATTGGAACTTGTAGTGCATACCGCGGTATAAGGAGAATGGTAGTATGAGTGACAAACCTAGTCAGATAGACACCAATCATCAAGAAAAGCGAAAGCTGTTAAGAACGGCAGGAATAATAATTCTCATTATAGGCATTGCTCTGCTTATTATTGGTATGGTTGATTTTTTTTCAGCGGCAAGTACACCTTTTGGTGGTGGGCCTAAGATTTTTTGGGTAAATTTCATCGCGCTGCCTTTGATTTTTGTTGGCGTTTCCATGACATCCATGGGATATATGGGTGCTGTTGCACGATATTCTGCTGAGGAAATGGCTCCGGTAGGCAAAGATACCTTTAACTATATGGCGAAAGGTACTACTGAGGGTGTAGAAGCCATATCGCGTGCCATTAAGACGGGTATGGACCGGCATGATGAAGAAGAAAAACTGATTTGTCCAAACTGTAGCAAGGAAAATCCTCAGGGTTCGGGTTTTTGCAACAGCTGCGGAGCACCTCTTGAAAAGAAAAAAGCCTGCTCGCGCTGCGGTTTTGATAACCCTTCTGAAGCTAAATTCTGCAATGGCTGCGGTTCAAAACTGGACTAAAATATATATAAAACCATGTCTGGCTAAAGACAGAGGTAGTTAAAATACATTATAGAACAGGGAGAGTCAATATGATACAAGTAAAAGATCAAGTTTACTATTTAGGCCTTAGGGATTGGGAGCTTCGGCACTTTCACGGTCATGAGCTTTCAACATTCAACGGTTCAAGCTATAATTCGTTCCTCATTAAGGATGAAAAAACCGTTCTGGTAGATACAGTATGGTATCCTCATGCTGATGACTTTATGGAAATATTGGATAAAGAGGTTGGTATCGACAATATCGATTACATTGTCATTAACCATAACGAACCGGATCACGGCGGCACCTTAGGAGAGATTATGGAGAGGCGTCCCGATATCCCTATTTATTGTTCGGTTAAGGGTGCCGAGATTATTCGTAAGCACTTTCACAAGGATTGGAATTTCAGAACTGTAAAGACCGGGGATACATTAAATATTGGACGGTGTGAGCTGGTCTTTGTAGAGATGACCATGATCCATTGGCCCGACAGTATGATGACCTTTGTAAAAGGCCCTAATGTACTGCTTTCCAATGATGCGTTCGGTCAGCATTTTGCAGGAGCATCCATCTTTGAAGATGAGGTTGACCAGGAAATCGTGTGGCAGGAGGCTCTCAAATACTTTGCCGGTATCCTGGCCCCCATGACCCCGCTAATCAAGAAAAAGATTAATGAGGTGCTTGCTTTAAAGCTGCCCATTGAAATGATTGCACCCAGTCATGGTGTCATCTGGAGGAAGAATCCTCTAAGAATTGTTGAAAAATATGCCTTGTGGGCAGACAATTATGACGAAGGCTATGTGACCATTATTTACGATACCATGTATAATGCCACCAAAAAAATGGCTGAGGCCATTGCATTGGGGCTCCAAAGCAAGGGTGTGTTCTGTAAGCTCTATAATAGCTCTTTGTCCGATGTCAGTAATGTCATTACAGAAATGTTCAGATCCAAGGGCATTATTATAGGCAGCTGCACTGTCAATAACGGTACTTTGCGATCCATTGCCGGAGTTCTCGATGAACTCAAGGGGCATAAATTTAAGAATAAAGTGGGAGCCTCTTTCGGAAGCTACGGCTGGAGCGGAGAAGCCCCTAAAAAGATTTACAAGGAGATGGAAGAAGCCGGTATTAAAATGGTGCTGGAGCCCATATCCTTCAAGTACAGGCCTGAACCTCAGGAGCTTGAGGCTTGTGTGCAATTTGGACGGGACTTTACTGAGCACTTGAAATAACCGCTAGTAAATTTAAGTCCACTAAGTGAGGTATTAGGTATGAAAAGAAGACCAAAGGATTTTCTGCTGGCAACCATTCTGGCTATGTCCTTGATGATGCCTGTGACAGCTTGTCAAAGAGCTGTCCAGACGGATAAAGAGGTAGTGGAGGAGAATCCCGTTGTGAATGAGACCGCCTCACCCGAAGACAATGGACCGGATAAAGAAGATGTGATAACAAACAGATACCTGGTGCCGGTTGTTAAAAATGCCGGGTTCTCACTTAATTATGGTTATGCCGATCAGCAAGGAAATATGGTTATTGAACCTCAGTTCAGCAGGGCACAGCCGTTCTATGACTGCGGTACGGCCATAGTAGCTGATCAAAATGGCAGGGCCGGCCTTATTGATAAGGAAGGAAACTATTTGGTTGAGCCCAAGTACGAATACTTAAACTACAGTGAAGGGCTTTTTTTAAGTCATATTAGTGAGAGTAATACCACCGTCGCCTTCGATGAAAGAGGTAAAAAGCAGTTTGAAATTTCAGGGTACATTGGCGTATTCAATAGTGGCCTGTCACCTTATTATAACGACAGTAAAAGAGGTTATGTAGATAAGACCGGTAAGCTGGTGCTGGATTTAAATATGGGAGGCATGTCTGATTTTTCGAATGGTATGGCGGAAGTTTCAGAAAAATATGATGGTCCCTCTTACTATATCGATACTGATGGTAATGATCTTACCGACAAGGTATCTTCCGGTTTACGAATGTTTAGGGATGAAAGCACAGCACTATTCGGTTATAAGGACAAAGAGGGCAAGATCGTCATCAAAGCCCAATATTCTGAGGTCAAGCCATTTTTTAACGGGTTTGCCGTCATAAATGCTGGAGACAACATGAATGATGCTGCGTATGGCGTCATTGATACCCAGGGCAACATCGTCCTTGAACCTGTTTACTGTGGTATTGAACGTATGAATAATGGGCTGATTGTGGTTGGAGAGGATGTCTCTGCCAGCGATTATATACCCCTCACCTATTTATATTATAGTAAGAAGGCTATTTTTTCTCCTGATTTTAAAACACATACTGATTGGATTTACGACTTAGCAGAGAACTTCAACAATAATTATATTTGCGTAAGTGATGCTAAAACAATATCCTTCCTTGACAACTCTCTGATGCCGGCTAAAGACTTGCCTGAATTTAAGGGTCTGGGAACCTTTAGGGAGGATGGAGAACTTCTTAGGGGTACATTGGATTATTTCCAAACAGTAGCGGATTTAAAGGGTACCATTATAGCCAGAGCAGATGGTAAAATTGATTTAGGTGAGGGATTTGAAGCGGTTACACAGGTAGAGGCCCGTGACAACTCTATTACTTTATTGTATCCGGTCCTTTCAGGTTTTAAAGATGAGACTTTACAAACCAAGATCAATGCCATAATTCAAGATGATATGGTAAAACCTTATAGGCCAAGCGGCGTTCGCGAACCAAGCAATCTCGAAATAGTCGAGACCGATTATAATATCACGCGGCAGAAAAATTTGCTCTTGATTGATCAGAGTATTTACACCGATATGCTTGGTTCTGTACATGGCATAAGCTTCAGAAATACCCTTTACATCAATTCTAAAAACGGAGATGTATACGGGCTTAACGATCTTTTTAAACCGGGTGAAGAGGCTTTCTCCTATCTTAGTGAAAATGTGAGTGCTGTAATGAAAAAGAATATGGACAAGGTGGGATATGTGGAGGACCATGTGACCATCACACCCAATACATGCTTTGCTCTTACTGAAGAAGGAATTGTTCTTTATTTTGCAGCCTATGAGCTTGCTTCCTATGCAGCGGGAATGCAGGAGTTTTTAATCCCCTTTACTGATCTCACAGACTATATCGATACTCAAGGAAATTTCTGGCAGTCATTTAATTGATTCAGCCAGATAGCCCTTTTCGACAGCATCATCAATGAGGGTAGAGGCAAATTTCCAAAGCTCAGGGGCCCCGTCTCCAATGTGTTTATTACGATTAATAACCTGCTCTTTTATAATCCCATGCTCACGCCAGGTTCCACCCTTGTTGAGGATGTTCAACAGCACGGGTTGAAGCCTATCTAGAGCAGCCGCGTATTTGGCCTCGGGTGTTACCATGGCATCAAATTCTTCCCATAAGGCATGGAGTTCTTTTCCTTGGTCGTCAGGCAGCAACCCGAAAAGCCGCTCAGCCGCCTTCTGCTCGCGTTCAAGCTTGTCCAAACCAGCGACGGTATCATAACAGAAGGTGTCTCCTGCATCGATTTCTACCAGATCATGAATGATACACATTTTTATGACTTTCATCATATCCAGGTCCCGGTCATTGGCGTATTCCTCTAAAAGAAAGGCCATGAGCGCTAAATGCCAGGAGTGTTCGGCATCATTTTCGCGTCGGGAGCCATCATGGATCCTGGATTGTCTAAAGATATTCTTAACCTTGTCAACCTCGGTAATAAACTGAATTTGCTTATAGAGTCTTTCATTTATCATTGTCATTCCCTCTCTGAGTATCTTTTATTTAAGTTTTTATGGGTCTTTTATTTCATAAAAAAATATATGAATGTTCCGATTTTGTACAGTGCAATCATATATCATAGGCAATTTAAATTCAAGGGATTGCGCGAAAATACCACACCCCCCAGCAGCCGGCATTGAATTATGGGCTGCAGAAGTTTATAATGAATTTTAATGAATTTTAATGAATTTATGTGACCGGGAGAACATAAAAAAAAGGCCAAACCACCGGGGGGTTAGGATTTAGTTTGGCCAAAACAATCATAAAATTGCTGCATGCCTATCTTATATTATTCAGGAGGGGTGGTAAAGCATTACCCCAAAATGATAAATTAATAAACTTATACAAGCCGCATGAAAACAATGTCAAAGGGGCGGGGGAAAAATCGTTCGTCAAAAAGAGACGGACAGGATATTACCCATGTCAAAACATGAAGAAATGAGGAACAATTTGCGATGGAACAGCAAGTCAGACTAGAGCTGAAAAATGCACAAAGAATTGTGGTTAAGGTTGGTACCTCCACATTGACCCATGATAACGGGAAAATGAACCTGATCAGGATGGATCGGCTGGCATTGGCTCTGTCAGAGCTTATGAATGAAAACAGGGAAGTTGTTCTTGTCTCCTCAGGTGCTATTGGTGTCGGTATGGGTAAATTTAATTTCCGCAGGCGTCCTATGGGAATGGGAATGAAGCAGGCCCTGGCAGCAGTGGGCCAATGTGAGCTCATGAATATTTACAGCCGATTGTTTGCGACCTATAACCATATGGTAGCTCAGATCCTTTTGACTAAAACCGATATCAATGATGAAATGAAGAGAAAAAATGTGATGAATACCTTTAAGAGCCTTTTAGAATTTGGTGTTCTTCCCATTGTCAATGAGAATGACTCCGTATCGGTTGATGAAATCAAGAGCCTTATGATGTTCGGTGACAATGATACCTTGTCGGCTGTTGTATCTAAACTGATTTCTGCAGATTTACTTATTATATTGTCGGATATTGATGGACTTTATGAAGAAAATCCACGTGAAAACAAGGAAAGCAAGCTTATTTCAGTAGTTGAAGATTTGGAAACTGTACGTGAATGTGCCGGAGGCTCAGGTACCAATCGTGGCACAGGAGGCATGGTTACAAAAATTGATGCGGCTGAGATTGCAACTGGTGCAGGTGTTAACATGGTCATCGCTAATGGTGATGATCCTATGACTATATTGAATATTCTTAAAGGAGAGGAAATCGGAACTCTCTTTTTGAAAAAAGCACAGGCAATTGAAAGTAATGAAATAGACGAGGATTAAGGTAAAAAGGATAACAAAAAAGGGCTACATTACGTAACCCTTTTTTTGCTTTTTACATAAATCGAGTCTTGTGCATCTACAAAGGCGGCTTACACGATTAGACGTTAACCTTGTCTTTGAGAGCCTTGCCTGCTTTAAAAACAGGTGCCTTGGATGCGGGGATCGTGATGGTTTCCTTTGTCTGGGGATTGCGTCCCTTTCTGGCAGCTCTGTTCTTGGTTTCAAAGGTTCCGAAACCAACGAGAACAACCTTTTCACCCTTGGAAAGAGATTCCTCGACAACCGAAACGAGGGCATCAAGAGCAGCCTCGCTATCTTTCTTTGTAAGGCCCGATTGCTGTGCTACAGCGCTAATTAGATCGGCTTTGTTCATTAGGATTACCTCCTGCACAAAATTTCGTCATCATTGTATAACGTGATTGGCATAAAGTCAAGCGTTCACGCGTTTTTCCCAAAAATAATCCCATATTATTTGATTATCCCGTCAAAACAGTATATAATAACCTTACCCGTTAGCGAAATCAAAGATTTCGAACGCCCAAAGGTGACAGGTACCCAAGTTATTGATGCGACCTATTAATACATTTACGTGTAAGGATATGACTATTCCCTCATGAAGGAGTCCATATGGCAGGACTTTATTTCTATGCTCCCAAGGAAAAAATCAAGGATATTGTCGATTGCGGCATGAAATTATCAGAATGGTATGACCGTGAGCTTACGCTTCATGGGCTGAATGGGAGCAGAAAGATTATTAAGGCTCTGTTAAATCCGAGAGATGATGTGAAACGTTTGAAGGATGCCGATTATCGATGCCTGAGGCTTGATGTGGATCTTGACTACTGTAGAGTAGGGGATGCCTCTCTCTATGAGATGGGCCAAAATGAGCCCATTCTTATGAAGCAATATGGAGATAACCTTATTCCTCTTTGTAATTATCGTTTTGGGACCTTTCGGAATCCTGAGGTATTAGTAATGTCTTCGATTTTACCGGAACGTATCGAGGTTATGGGAATAGCGTTGGATACGCCCATATTATATGAGAGTTCGGAAACTCTGTATCTCAATAATATTCTGGAAAAACACGAGGAAACCTATCAGGATTCTGGAAATCATCTACTCTATGCTTTTTTTGTTATGCTGGAATCCCAGAGCAAGGTTATCCGATACGAAGATAAAGAGCACCGAAAAGCTGTCTTTTTTACTGCCAACCATGAAGAATATACAGTGCTTCAAATTCCATAAGGAGGAAGATTCGCTTTTGCAGGATCAAGAAAATATCCGCAGCCTGGATATACTCACCATACTTCAGGAAGCTTCAGGCCAATACGTGTCAGGGGAACATTTAAGTCAGCATCTGGGTATATCCCGTGCGGCAGTATGGAAAAGAATTTCGGCCTTGAAAAAGGAAGGATTTATAATTGAAGCCGTGACCAGGAAGGGCTACCGATTAAATTCATCTGAAAATCCCTATGGAAAACCTGCTATTCTAAATAAGCTTGTCACGCATACCTTTGGAAAGGAACTCAAGTTTTTTACACAGGTTGATTCGACCAATAGTGTCTTAAAGCAGCTAGCCGCCGAAGGTGCTCTGGAAGGCACGATTGTGGTGGCCGAAAGCCAAACCGGGGGACGTGGCAGGTTGGGAAGAAGCTGGGTATCGGCTTCTGGAACAGGGATTTGGTTGTCTCTTTTACTTAAGCCGAAGCTTCATCCAGGAGAGGTTCAGACTTTAACTCTGGCAGCTTCTGTGGCTGTTTGCAGGGCACTGGAACACCTAAATATTCCGGGCCTGGGCATAAAATGGCCTAATGATGTTCTTATTGGTCGGAAAAAGGTATGCGGTATTCTTACTGAACTGTCTGCCGAGGCTGAAAGGATAGCCTGGGTCATTTTAGGAATCGGTCTTAATGTTAACCATCTGGAACAGGACTTCTCGGATGAAATAGTTTCCATCGCCACTTCTCTCAGGTTGAACATGGAAGATCGCAAGCCCCTTGATCGGAGCATGTTGGCAGCAGGAATTATCAACGCCCTGGAGGAGGTCTATGAAGACTACCTGAAGGACGGAGCCTCCCGGATGATTGATGAATGGAAGAGCCGGAGCGTAACGCTGGGTAAAAAGGTGCGCTTGATATCTCATGATGGAAGTCAGGTAGTATTGGTGCAGGACATTACTCAGGACGGAAAATTAGTGGTAAAGCAGGAAGATGGCCGAAGCCTTGAGGTTTTATCAGGTGAAATTTCGCTCAGAGAACTTTAGTGTTTTATGTTTGGAGGTTTTTATGGAACAACATAACCCAAGTACCCATAACACGGAGAATAACCAGCAGAAAAATCAGCAGAATAATTCACAGCAAAGGTTTAATAACCAGAATAACCGCCCTCATTCAGATCGTAATAGATCTCAGGACAGAAGGGGCCAACAGGATAGAAATTCAAACCAGGATCGGAGTCGTATGGATAAAAATCATGCCGGCGAGAAGGGCATTAATTCCCATAACGATCGTACCAGAGCCCAAAGTGACTCTAAGTACCCCCAAAAGCCTAAAGAGCAGAAAGCTGTTGATCGACCCAGATCCGAACAGCCCGGAAAAACCCAAAGCCAGCCTAATAAAAGCCAGGCCATCCATAATCATGGTGCTGGTTCGAATAATAATAACCGTTATGCAAGGAATCCCCTGCATAATGTAACGCTCGGCGATACCGCAGCCAGGCATATCATTCCCAAGCGAATCGAGACTGTTGAGGATATTCAGGCTGACATTGAGAGAGTAGAAAAGGATATTCAATTTGAAATCAAGCAGATCCGCGCTGTAAAGCTGGGTCTGTGATCAAGCGAGGCGTGTAGGTTTAATGCTGTTAGCCATTGATATAGGAAATACCAATAGTGCAATAGGTGTCTATAAGGGTAATACTCTTGTGGGTAATTGGCGTCTATCCACAGTAAAGGAGCGAACCTCTGATGAAATAGGATTGTTCCTGATTTCAATATTGAACCACACCGGTATCAGGCCCGAGGACATTAAAGATGTTATAATGTGCTCTGTGGCACCGGGTGCTATGCACGCCATTGTTAATGCCGTCAAAAAGTATTTCAACAAAAAACCTATTCAAGTAGAGCCAGGTGTTAAAACCGGCATTAATATCAAATATGAAAATCCCCGGGAAGTGGGTGCCGATAAGATTGTCAATGCTGTCGGCGCTCTGAAGCTATATGGTGGCCCTGACATTATTGTGGATTTTGGGACAGCCACCACCTTCTGTGCCATCAATGCCAAAGGGGACTATTTGGGAGGCATCATTTGCCCCGGTATCAAGATATCTGCAGAAGCTCTTTTTGAAAAAGCTTCCATGCTGCCCCGTATAGAAATTGCCAAACCCAGGCATATTATTGGAAGAACAACGGTAAGCAGCATGCAGTCCGGAATTCTCTATGGTTTTGTGGGCCAGGTCGATCATATCGTGACGCTCATGAAGCAGGAAATGGGTGAAGAGGGGATTAAGGTTGTGGCTACAGGAGGTATGGCTAAGCTGATCGCCTCAGAATCTGCCACCATTGATGAAGTAAATCCTCTTCTTACTTTGGAAGGATTAAAGGCTATTTACGAGTTAAATTCATCTGTTTAATCCCCACAAGAAAACGTAATAATAAGATTTAGAGAGAAACAACGAGTGTGAGTGAGCTATTTTAACGCTATGCCCCAAATAAGCCGGATATTGATTAAAAACTCACAATACGCTCGTTTGATTATGACAGAGAAATTGTTTAATATGATATTAGCACTCGACCCAAGTGAGTGCTAACAAGATGATAGCCCGGAAACGGGGAAAATATAAGGAGGGTGACCCATGAATATTAAGCCACTAGCAGACAGAGTAGTCATTAAAATGCTGGAAGCTGAAGAAACAACAAAAAGTGGTATCGTGCTTCCAGGGACAGCAAAAGAAAAGCCTCAAGTTGCAGAGGTAACAGCTGTAGGACCTGGTACCGAGGAAGTCAAAATGGAAGTTAAGGCAGGAGACAAGGTGCTCATCAGCAAGTATGCAGGAACAGAAGTCAAGATTGACGGTGCTGAATTCACCATTGTCAAGCAAGGCGATATCCTCGCAGTAGTAGAGTAACAGGAGGGAAAGAAACATGGCAAAGGATATTAAGTTTGGTGAAGAGGCAAGAAAAGCTCTGGAAAGCGGCGTTAACAAGCTTGCCAACACCGTAAAAATTACACTGGGCCCCAAGGGCAGAAATGTTGTACTGGATAAGAAGTTTGGTTCTCCCCTCATTACCAATGACGGTGTAACCATCGCAAAGGAAATCGAACTCGAGGATGCTTTCGAGAACATGGGCGCACAGCTTGTTAAGGAAGTCGCTACAAAGACCAATGATGTTGCAGGTGATGGTACAACCACCGCGACTCTTTTAGCTCAGGCTATTATTCGTGAAGGTCTAAAGAACGTTGCAGCCGGTGCTAATCCCATGATTATCAAGAGAGGTATTCATAAGGCTGTTGATGCAGCGGTTAAGGGTATCGGAGAAATATCCCAGAAGGTTAAGGGAAAAGAAGATATCGCACGAGTTGCTTCTGTTTCGGCCAATGATGAAGAAATCGGCTCATTGATTGCAGATGCTATGGAGAAGGTAACCAATGACGGTGTTATCACCGTTGAGGAATCCAAGACCATGGGAACCAACCTTGATGTCGTAGAAGGTATGCAATTTGACCGTGGCTATGTCTCCGGTTACATGGTTACCGATACCGAGAAGATGGAAGCCATTCTGGATAACCCCTATATTCTCATTACTGATAAGAAAATTTCTAATATCCAGGAAGTTCTCCCCGTTCTTGAACAAATTGTTCAACAGGGTAAAAAGCTTGTTATTATTGCAGAGGATGTTGAAGGCGAAGCCCTTGCAACCCTCATTGTCAATAAGCTTCGCGGAACCTTTACCTGCGTTGCCGTCAAGGCTCCTGGCTTTGGTGACAGAAGAAAGGCAATGCTTCAGGATATTGCCATCTTAACAGGTGGTCAGGTTATTACCGAAGAGCTCGGTCTTGATCTTAAGGAGACCAGTCTTTCCCAGCTCGGCCGTGCAGAAAAGGTTATTGTTCAGAAGGAAAACACCATTGTCGTCGGCGGCAGCGGAGAAGACAAGCAGATTCGCGATAGAATCAACTCCATTAAAGCTCAGATTGAAGAAACCACTTCCGACTTTGACAAAGAAAAGCTTCAGGAAAGACTGGCTAAGCTTTCCGGCGGCGTTGCAGTCATTCAGGTTGGTGCTGCTACAGAAACTGAGATGAAGGAAAAGAAGCTTCGTATTGAGGATGCTCTTGCAGCAACCCGTGCTGCTGTTGAAGAAGGTATAGTATCCGGTGGTGGTACTGCTTTCATTAATGTTATTTCTAAGGTCAAGGAACTCCTTAAGTCTCTTAACGGAGATGAAAAAACAGGTGCTCAGATTATCGCAAAGGCGTTGGAAGAGCCAGTCAGACAGATTGCTCTTAATGCAGGCCTGGAAGGCTCCGTTATTTTGGAGAAGGTCAGCAACAGCGAAGTCGGTGTTGGTTTTGACGCTCTGAAGGAAACCTATGTTAATATGATCGAGGCCGGTATTGTCGATCCTGCAAAGGTAGCACGTTCTGCCCTTCAAAATGCTGCTTCCGTTGCATCCATGGTGCTCACAACTGAGAGTATTGTTGCCGACAAGCCTGAAAAGCCCGATCCTGCTGCAGCTGCAGCCGCTATGGGCGGCGGTATGCCCGGCATGATGTAAGATCAGCCAGAGATATAAAAGGATTGCTCCTTTGGGAGCAGTCCTTTTTTGACCCTTGAAATAAAGACCCCATCCTATTATAATTAACTCAAATCAAATAGTGCATGACGGTGCATGAAAATGCTTAATAGGGAACCAGGTGAAAGACCTGGACTGCCCCAGCAACCGTGAAGCGGACGAAACGGCGTATACCACTGAAGCCTTTGCGCAGCAAAGCTCGGGAAGGTGCCGCGCTAGGATGATGCAAAGTCGGTAGACCTGCCGTGATGATGTGTTTCTTCTGGGGTATAAGAGTAAACTATGGTCTCATAAGCCGTTTATGTTTCTATGCCCCCTTTTCGAAGGAGGGCTTTTTACATTTCCAAGGGGAAGAAACCAATTGTTTGATTAAAAATTCCACCAAACGAAAGGAGTTTCCCAATGAAGAAAATCTTGTCCCTATTTATCGTCCTGGCCCTAGTCATCACTATGGCCGGCTGTGGAACTGCTCCGCAGCCAGAGATCAACAGCGGAACACCTCAAACCTCCTCGACACCTACGGTAACCGCAGCTCCTGAAAAAACACCAGAACTCCCTATTACAGTCACTGACAGCAGAGGGGTAGAAGTAACCTTTGAAAAGTATCCTGAAAAAGTTATTTCATTAATGCCATCCAATACAGAGATTCTTTATGCATTGGATACCCAAGAGCGGATCATAGCTGTTAGCGAATACTGCAATTATCCTGAGGATACAGCAAGCAAGCAGAAGCTGCCTACAGGGGAAAAGATGAGTATTGAGAACCTCATAGCCTTGAAGCCTGATGCTGCTTTTATTGGTAAAATGTCAATCATGGATGACCAGATCAAGCAATTGGAGGACGCTGGTGTTAAGGTCATTGTGACCGAGGCCAACAACCTTTCCGATACCTACAAGGTCACGGCTCTCATCGGCAAGGTCATGGGTAAGGATGAAGAAGCCGCTTCCCTTATTAAGAAGATGCAATCAGGCTTTGACGAAATTAAGGAAGCAGTGAAGGGAAAAGCACCTCAAACTGTTTATGTTGAGGTATCACCTCTCCAATACGGGCTTTGGTCCTGTGGGAAGAATACGTTTATTCAAGAGCTTATCGACATTATTGGCGCAAAGAATATTTTTGCAGACGTTGAGGGCTGGGCTGCAGTATCGGAGGAACAGGTGCTGTCGCACAATCCGGATGTTATACTTACCACAGCAAGCCCTTTGACAGGTATTGAAGACCCTGTGGGAGAAATTACATCCAGAGCTAACTGGGGCAGCCTTGATGCTGTAAAAAACAAAAGGGTATTAATGCTGGATGGTGATATGATTTCAAGGCCCGGGCCCAGGCTTTTGGATTCTGCCAAAGAGCTCGTTAAGGCAGTTTATCCTAATTAATAGGTAAGAATATGTCAAGGAGGGAAAGGATATGAGCATTAAAGGCAAAAAGAAAACACGCTTTATACTTTTTACAACAGCTGCTGTTTTTCTGCTTATCATATCCTTTCTTTTTTCTGTTTCCCTGGGCAGCGTGAGGATACCCATAAATGAGATCATCAGGCTTTTTATGCATCACCTGTTTGGGTTGGGCAGTATCGCGGACATCCCACAAAGCCAATCCACCATACTATTTAGTGTACGTATGCCCAGAGTGGTTTTAGCTGCAATGGTGGGAGCAGCCTTATCAATCGGCGGAGTAGCCATGCAGGGCCTTCTTAAAAATCCTCTGGCCGATGGCTCAACTTTGGGAATTACCTCGGGAGGGGCATTAGGCGCCGTTCTTTCCATTGTATTGGGTTTTAACCTGCCTCTGTTCCCACAAGCCGGCCTAGCTCTCATGAGCATACTTTTTTCTTTCTTATCACTTGTTCTTATTTTAGGACTCACGTACAAAATTGATTACAGCCTTTCTACCCAGACCATTATTCTGACAGGCGTTATTTTCTCCATGCTTGCCGGGAGCATGACCAACCTTCTGGTGACATTGGCAGGAAACAGCCTTAAGCAGGTTGTCTTTTGGTCCATGGGCTCTTTTTCCGGTAGAGGATGGTCCCATGTCCTTCTTATGCTGCCGTTCTTTCTGTTAGGGACTTTGGCTTTACTGAGTCTCAGCCGTGAGCTTAATGCTTTTGCCCTGGGTGAAGAGCAAGCCCGGTATATTGGCGTGGACACCAAAAAGACAAAGCTTCTTATTTTAATTATTGTCTCAGTTTTGGTGGGTATATCTGTGGCTGTCAGCGGAACCATCGGTTTTGTGGGATTGGTTATCCCCCATATTGCAAGGCTACTGACCGGGCCCGACCATAAGAAGCTTCTGCCCTTTTCCGTTCTCTTTGGTGCGAGCTTTTTAATGCTTACCGATCTTTTAGCCAGGACCGTAATGAGTCCCACAGAGCTGCCCATTGGCGTTGTGACCTCCTTTATCGGAGCCTTACTGTTTATCTATATTTTCTATACCCAGACTGCAAAGAAGAACAAAGGAATTTAAAAATGCTTGAAATCAAGAAGCTGTCAGTTACTATACTTAATAAGAAAATTGTGAAAGAGGTATCCTTCTCATTAGAGGAGCATGACCTTTTTATGGTCATGGGGCCCAACGGTGCGGGTAAGACGACTCTTATCAAAGCCATCATGCAAATTCTCACCCATGATGGGGAAGTCGTTCTGGATGGCCGGGAGATAGGAAAATTCTCGCCCCGTGAGCTGGCTCAGCGGGTTGGAGTGCTTACGCAGAAGCATCAGCCTCAATTTTCTCATACGGTATATGATGTGGTCAGCCTGGGGCGATATGCCTATCAAAACGGACTATTTGGCGGATTAACCAAAGAAGATGAGGACAAAATAGAAGAGGCTCTCTTCCTTACGGGCATGGAGGATTTCAGAAACCGATCGGTACTAATCCTTTCAGGAGGGGAGCTGCAAAGGGTATTTCTGGCCCAGATTTTTGCCCAGGATCCGAAGATTCTCATTCTCGATGAGCCTACAAACCATTTGGATCTGCAATATCAAATTGCTATTTTTGATATCATCAAAAATTGGGTAAAGCAAAAAGGCCGTGCCGCAATTGCAGTTGTTCACGATTTAAACATTGTCTATTCCTATGGAACAAAAGCACTTTTAATGGAAGATGGCAGGGTTTATGTTCAAGGCACTGTAGAGGAGGTTTTGAGCCGGGAAAATCTTAGGGCGGTCTACAAGGTTGATGTGGCCGAATGGATGCAGAATTTATTGAGGCACTGGACAAAGGATTAAAATTCACGAGTTCTTTAAGAAGTATTTTTACCAAGCATTAGTTTCATCAAAGTTATACAAGCACGGGTGAGGACATTTTGATATAATAACCTTACCCGTTACCGAAATCAAAGATTTCGAACGGGATCCCAAGTTATTGATACTTCGTATTAATAACCTCAGCCAGGTTCATTATTTTTAAGTTTTTTACCGGTTGGAGAAAGATTTATGGAACACTATTATACCGAGAATCCGCAGTCAGAGATCAGGGAAAACCTTTTCAGCTATACAATCAATGAAAATAAGCTTGATTTTGTTTCAGTCAGTGGTGTGTTTGCATTTGGTGATAAAGTGGACAGAGCCTCCCAGCTCCTTATCGAAACCTTCAGACCGTCGGGGGCCGGGGGATTTTTATTGGATGTGGGTTGTGGCTTTGGCCCCATATCTCTTTATATCAAATCACGCTATCCTCATCTCCAGGTGACCGCTATTGATGTCAATGAACGAGCTGTTGCCTACACAAAAAAAAACGCAGAAAAGAATGACCTTCATATCGATGCCATAAAGAGTGATCTTTATGAGGCACTTGCAGGAAAGGCTTTTGGTGATATTGTCTCCAATCCTCCCATAGCGGCAGGGAAAGCATTAAATACGCGCCTGATTCAGGAGGCGCCAGGGCATTTGTTGAAAAATGGAGCCCTTTGGCTGGTAGCCTTTCACAACAAAGGTGGAGAGACCCTCAAAAAGATCATGAAAGAAACCTTCGGAAATGTTGAGGATATGGAAAAAAGCGGAGGAATCCGTGTATACCGCTCCTTGAAGGAATATTAGGAAATATTGATTCGAACAGTGACCAAAATATTACAACATATGCCAATCTAATGGGATTTTGCCTACCATTCTTTCAAAATATAATGAAGAGAGGTTTGTTTTTATGAACCTATCATGTAAGGGAGAAGAGGCAAATGAGATACGGCTACTTTAATAATCCAGAGAGGGAATACGTTATTGAGAGACCCGATGTTCCTGTTTCCTGGACCAATTATCTGGGTGTGAAAGACTTATGCACAGTTATTTCCCATAACGCCGGAGGGTACTCCTTCTATAAATCTGCTCAAAATCACAGGCTTACCCGTTTCAGACCCAATGGGGTTCCCCTGGACAGGCCGGGTCATTATGTTTATTTAAGGGATGACAGTACAGATGATTATTGGTCCATCTCCTGGCAACCTGTAGGAAAGCCTCTGGATAAGGCTCAATATCAGTGCCGCCACGGTTTGTCCTACAGCCGGTTCCTTTGTGATTACGCCGACATTGAGGCTGAGCAGATTCTCTTTATTCCTCTGAATGACGATGTGGAGCTCTGGGATGTCCGACTTAAGAACAATAGTGACAGAACCCGTCATATAAGCATCTTTTCCTATGTGGAGTTCTCATTTAATCTTGTGGACATAGATAATCAAAATTTCCAGATGAGCCTTTATTGCAGCGGTTCCAGCTACGAGGACGGGATTATCGAGTTTGACCAGTTCTACGATCCCGACTCTTTTACCTATATGACAACCAATGTAGAACCAGATAGTTTTGAGGCCTTAAGAGACAAATTCATCGGGCCTTACCGCACTGAGACCAATCCTCTTGGCGTTGAACGGGGAATCTTAACCGGGAGCCATGAGCTTGGCAATAATCATTGCGGAGCCTTACATAAGCGGATTTCCCTGGAGCCCGGACAGGAAGAGCGAGTTATTTTCTTAATGGGTGTAGGAAACAGGCAAGCCGGCAAAGCCATGCGTGCAAAATATGCCGAACCCGAAAAGGTGGATGAGGCTTTTAAGGAGCTTGCTGCCTATTGGGATAACAAGCTTTCCGCTTTCCAGTGCAATACCCCTCACGAGGGAATGAATACCATGCTCAACCTATGGAATCTTTATCAATCCGAGACCAATGTGGTATGGTCGCGGTTTGCTTCCTTCATTGAGGTGGGGGGGCGTACCGGTCTGGGTTACCGGGATACGGCCCAGGATGTCATGTGTGTTCCTCATTCCAATGCGGCGAAATGCCGCCAGCGCATTATCGAGCTATTGCGGGGTCAGGTTGGAATGGGCTATGGCCTTCATCTTTTTGATCCTGAATGGTTTAATACCGATAAGCCAAAAGCTGCTTCTTATAAGTCGCCCACCGTGGTACCCACACCCGATGCGCGGGATATGATTCATGGCTTAAAGGATGCCTGTTCGGATGATGCCCTTTGGCTTATTCCATCCATTTTAGAATATGTAGCCGAGACTGGTGAAGTCGAGCTTTTAGATGAAAAAGTGACCTTTGCCGACGGAGGAGAGGCATCGGTTTATGATCACATGAAACGCATCCTTGAGTTTTCTGCCGAGCAGGTAGGAGCAACCGGTATCTGCAAAGGACTTCGCGCTGACTGGAATGACTGCTTGAATCTGGGCGGTGGTGAGAGCGCGTTGGTTTCCTTCCTCCATTATTGGGCCATTGAGGCATTTTTAGAGATTGCCCGGTTTATGAAAAGAGATGAGGATGTTACTCGTTACAGGGCTATGGCTGAAAAGGTCAAGATGGCCTGTGAAGAGAATCTCTGGGATGGGAAATGGTACATAAGGGGACTTACGTCTAAAGGTGTAAAAATCGGAACTCAGGCTGATCTGGAGGGAAAGGTCCATCTGGAATCCAATACCTGGGCTGTTGTGTCCGGCTTGGCATCCGATGAGCGGGGAAAATCCTGCATGGATGCGGTAGACGAATACCTTTATTCCGATTATGGCCTTCATCTGAATGCTCCCTCTTATTCAAAGCCCAATGACGATATTGGCTTTATCACTCGTGTATACCGTGGTATTAAAGAAAATGGCGCTATTTTCAGCCATCCTAATCCCTGGGCATGGGTGGCCGAATGCAAGCTGGGCCGGGGGAATAGGGCTATGAAATTCTATGATGCCCTGCTTCCATATAATCAGAACAATATGATTGAGACTCGTGAGGCTGAGCCATATACCTACTGCCAGTTCATTATGGGCCGGGATCATACGGCCCATGGCCGTGCAAGACATCCCTGGCTCACCGGCAGCGCAGGCTGGGCCTATTTTGCCGCAACCCACTATATGCTGGGAATTAGACTTACCCTGGAAGGCTTGGTTATTGACCCCTGCATACCGACCGAATGGGAAGGGTTTGAGGTTGAACGGAGATGGCGGGGTGCCAAATACAGAATCATTGTAAAAAATCCTGACAACGTTTCAAAAGGTGTTAAGTCAATGATGCTGAATGGTAATAATGTAAATGGGCCTATCCCGGCGCAGGCAGACGGAAGTATGAATACTGTCGAGGTCGTAATGGGCTAGGCGAAAGGAGAATAAGCAAATGATCAAATTTGGTACTGGAGGTTGGCGTGCATTAATCGGCGAGGAATTCACCAAGGCTAATGTTCAGATTTTAACACAAGCAGTGGCTGAACTTATGAAAGATCAGCATTGTGAGGATAAGGGTTTAGTGGTGGGATATGACAGGAGATTCTTGTCGGATAAGGCAGCTAGATGGATTTCCGAGGTGCTGGCGGGTAACGGCATTCCCGTCTATTTCATTGAAAAAGTGGCACCAACGCCCATGGTCATGTTTACGGTAAACCGCATGGGCACCTGCTATGGAGCGGCTGTGACGGCAAGTCATAACCCTGCCGATTATAATGGCATAAAAGTCTTTACCGCTGGTGGCCGCGATGCTTCCGAGGATGTAACCCATCTTATTGAAGAAAAGCTCGCCCGGCTTACCCAGGAAGATGTGAAAACCATTGACTTCGAGCAAGGAAGAAAAGATGGGCTCATTGAAATTATCGACCCGTTTAATACCTATATAGACACTATTTTGGCCATGATTGATGTAGAAGCTATTAAGAAGAGAAATCTAAGGATTCTTTTGGACCCCATGTTCGGTGTTTCCAAGACTTCTTTGTCAACGATCCTGATTACAGCGCGGTGTGAAGTAGATACCATCAATGATCGCCACGATACGCTCTTTGGAGGCAGACTTCCCTCACCAAGCTCCCACACTCTTCAGCGTTTAAGGGACATGGTGCTGGAGAAGCATTATGATCTTGGCATCGGTACCGATGGTGACGCCGACCGTCTTGGCATAATCGATAATAACGGGCGCTTTATCCACCCCAATGAAATTCTTGCCCTGCTCTATTATTACCTTCACAAGTATAAAGGCTGGACGGGCGGCATTGTCAGGAATGTAGCCACAACCCACCTGCTGGATAAGATCGCAGAGGGTTTTGGAGAAGAATGCTACGAGGTTCCCGTAGGCTTTAAGCATATCAGCTCCAAAATGGAAGAGAAAGATGCCTTGATTGGCGGTGAGAGCAGCGGCGGTCTCACTATACGCGGGCATATCAAGGGAAAGGACGGCATTTTTGCAGCCAGTCTTTTGATCGAACTCTTGAGTGTTACAGGAAAAAGCTTGTCAGGACTATTGGATGAAATTAATCAGCAGTATGGCTATTTCTGTATGAATGAATCGGATTATAAATTCAGCAGGGAAGACAAGCCGAAGCTCATGAAAAAACTATTTGATGATAAAGAAATCCCCGAGTATAGCTATGAGATTGAGAAGGTCAGCTACCGTGATGGGCTTAAAATCTACTTTAAAAACGGGGGTTGGATCATTGCACGCTTCTCCGGTACAGAGCCTCTATTGCGTATTTTTTCAGAGATGTCCACCCAAGCAGAAGCTGATGCCGTGGTCGAAACTATGAAAGCCTTCCTGGGTGTTATGTAAGTATGTTACTGCGAAACGGCTTGCATTTGTGCGCCGCCTTTGATAAACTATTAACAAAGCTGTTCAGCCTATAAAAGGGATACCTTTTAAAGATTGGCAGCATGGATCTGAAAATAAATAGGATGTTCGTTCCTCTCAGAAAAGGTAATCTGATCTGCAAGGAAAGGCTATATAAAGACCAGTAGGTTTATTCGGCTTTTCTTTTGAGGAGCCGATTTTTTGTTAGGAGGGTTTTTTATGAATTCAACACCGCTTGCAAATCGAAAGCATATTGCCGTTTTTGGCAATATGAACTCCGGGAAGTCCTCACTGGTTAATGCTTTAACCGGTCAGGAGATTTCCATTGTCTCACCAGTCAGAGGTACAACCACCGATCCCGTCAAAAAAACCATGGAGCTCATCCCATTCGGGCCTGTGGTGTTCATTGATACCGCAGGACTGGATGATGTGGGAGAGCTGGGCAGAGCAAGAGCTGAGAAAAGCAAGGCAGTTTTACGAGAGACTGATTTTGCACTTTATATCCTTGATGCTGAAGATCCTGACGCCCTGGCCCTTAAAGAGATGACCGTACTTTTTAATGATTACTCAACCCCCTTTTTTGTTGTTATCAACAAGGAGGATAAAGTTGAGGAAGAAGGTCTGGAAAATCTGAGAAGACAATTTCCGGAGGCCCAGATAGTATCGGCTGCAGCGGGTACAGGTATTGATGAATTAAGACAAAAGCTGGCAGAAAGGCTTCAAAAGGAAGTAGAAGATGCCCCGCTGGTTGGCGATCTTCTGCCTTATGGAGCAAAGGTTATTCTGGTGGTACCTGTTGACTCGGAGGCGCCCAAAGGGCGTCTGATCCTTCCCCAGGTACAGGTTATAAGGGATTGCTTGGATCATGGTATTAAAAGCTATGTAGTTCGTGATACCGAGCTGGAGTCAGCACTTCTTGATATTCCCGATGCCGATCTGGTTATCACCGATTCCCAGGCCTTCGCTAAGGTAAGCAGTATCGTTCCTGACCATATAAAGCTCACAAGCTTTTCCATGATATTGGCACGTCAGAAAGGTAATTTTGATGTATTTTTAAAAGGTGCCGAGAGTATCGATAAGCTGGCACCTGATGCGCATATCCTCGTATCAGAAGCCTGCACACATAATCACACCCATGAGGATATAGGCCGTATTAAAATACCCAGACTTTTGAACCAATACACAGGACACACACTTCATTATGATTTTTGTGCGGGTCATGATTTTCCTGAGAACCTAAAAGACTATAATCTGGTAGTTCACTGCGGCGCCTGCATGATCAACAGAAAAGCTCTGTCGTCACGCCTTTATGAATGCCGCAAGGCCGGCATACCCGTTACAAATTACGGTATTCTTTTAGCCAAGCTTAACGGGATACTGGAAAGAACAGTGGAGGTCATTAAGTATGGGGATGATAAAAAATAGAAAATAATCTTGATTTTGAAAATTAAATTAGATAATATTAGAAAATAAACCAATTACAATAATATGAATTGTGCTTTATCCGGTGTGGGTAAGATTATGAGTGTCGTATTAAGAGAGAAACAAGTCCTAATTAAAGTCCAGACACTAGGGGGATTTCAGGTCTTGGTAGAGGGGGTTCCAGTCTTAAAACGGCTGGAGCGTTCAAAGCAGGTCCTTAATTTGTTAGCCTATCTTTTAATTACCCGATTTGATGTTATTTCTCAAGAACGTCTGATAGAGGTTTTATGGGCAGATGAAAATAGTGACGATCCTGTCAATGCATTAAAAAACCTTGCTTACAGACTAAGGAAAATTCTTTCCAGTCATGATACCTTAAGTCATAGTGAATGTATTATGATGAAGAACGGAACATATGCCTGGAATACTCAGATCTCTTGTTCTATTGATTGCGAAGAGATGGAAAATCTCTGTACGAGGGTAAGTGATACCACACTGTCCATCGATCAGAGAATTAATCTGTATAAAGAGGCTCTTTCTCTGTATAAAGGCCGATTTCTTCCAGATTCGAGCAGTGAACAGTGGGTAGTTCCCTTATCCTCTTATTACCAAACCCTTTATATGAAGTGTGTGCGTGATGCTGTCGCACTTTTAACCCTCCAATACCGTTATGATGAGGTCTCGTCCATTTGTGAATCGGCGATTGTTCTGGAACCATATGAAGAAGTCCTCCATGAGACTTTGCTAAAGGCATTGATAAATTTGGACAAAAAAAGTAAGGCTTTAGAGCATTATCATGCAATCTCAAATAAGTTCTATAAGGATCTGGGTATCAAGCTTTCTGCACCAATCAGAGGCCTTTATAAAGACTTATTAAGTGATTTAAACAAGGACGAGGCGGATATCTCAGCTATTAAGTGTGACATGTCAGAGTCTCAACAGGCCGGTGGTGCATTTTTCTGTGAATATGAGATTTTCAAGCATTTCTATCGGTTAGAATCCAGATCGGCGGAAAGAGCCGGACAATCTGTCTTTATCTGCCTTATTACCCTAAGCAACGTACCAGGAGTTGTTCAACAGAATACTGTTCTTATCAGCGCTATGGACAAGCTTAAGGATGTCATTGTATCAAGCCTGCGTAGAGGAGACGTGATTTCTCGTTTTTGTTCGTCCCAATATATTCTTATGCTCCCAACGATATGAAAACGGTGAGATGGTCATAGAGCGTATTCTTTCTCGCTTCAAAAAGGAATACAAGACTTCTTCCATTAGGGTCAGCGCCACATTGGAGCCCATTGTTTCCATTATGTAAGACGTACTATTACAAAATTTTATAACAGGCAGCCTGAATAGGCTGTTTTTTTATTGTGAACATATCGGTAAATATGTCTTCACCATCTCCAAAGATTCAATGAAGCATTGCACAGAGAACATAGCTTTATCTGGTTTTCCTTATGTGTGACAGACTTGTGACCAACTTACAATTATAATGGACTGAAATAAGGACGAGGTGATAAACATGTACCTTCGGGGAAGTACATTAAAACCCAGTCGCTTGGCAACTGCATTCGTGGTTGTAGATGAATGTCGCAAATTGTTATTTAAAGGACGAATCTATTATCCGTCTACCGGTGAATATTCAGCCTTTTCATGTGCAGTGGACCTCTTAAACAAGCTTGAGGGAATCTATAACCGCTGGGATTTCCCCCAACACACTCATACCATGAGATCATTCCATTCCATCAAGGTAAAACAGAATCGGTCTGATGATATCACAAGAGAGAAATCATATGATGCGGAGGTTTCAGGGAGTATGGAAGACAAGGCACAGAACTTGAAACAGAATGGAAAAGCAACCTTCATCCTAAAAGTCCTTTATAGGCAGAACGCCACCTGGCAGGGAAATATACAGTGGGTGGAGGGAAACAAAACAAGAAATTTCAGGAGCGACCTAGAAATGCTTAAGCTCATGGATGATGCAGTGAGAATGTCCGATGAGGGTGAAGACGATACGGCAACGTGGGAATAGTGCAATTCACTAGATATGAGGCAGACGAGTTCCTTCTTAAGTTAACAAGTTTATATCAAAGAAATCAAGCAGTCTTAAGGGATTGCTTTTTTTGTTACCGGCTTTATCCAGTATTTCTTTACTCAGATAAGGATATGAAATGTGTTTGTAACATTACTGCCAAAATAAAGAAAACTGTAGTTATATATTGCTGATATATTTCGAGGAAATTACCGTCTTGTGACAAAGATGTGACCAATAAACCATAGAATGTTTACGGACCAAGTAGAAAAGGGAGAGGTGTCAACGATGAAATCAGGAAAGATAATTTCATTTATTCTTATGCTTACTATGCTATTCACAGCTAATAGCACGGCATTATTTGCATTGCCGGCCCCAGCTTCAACAACATTGACTTTAGATTATAATAGTGAGGGTGGGTCGGTCACTGCCTCGCCAGACCAATCAACATTTTATAAGGATGAAAAAGTATGCACAACCGATGAACACGAACATGGTGATGGAACAAGTTGTGATTTTTCTAATTTAGTATGTAATAAACATCATGAGCATTCATCAACGTGTAATCAACAAATATGCGGCAAAGAGGAACATGTTATTCATGGTGCTGGTTGTTATAGTAATGGACTTACCTGTAATTTGCCGATTCATGATCATAAGCATGATTGCTGGGGACTCACCTGTACCAAAGAAGAACATATTCATTTTTATACATGTAACGAGGTAGTGTGCGGTAAAGAAGAACATGAGCATAGTGAGCAGTGTAAAAAACTTGTTTGTAATAAAGATCATAATCATAATAAATATTGCTATAATAACGTTTGCGGCAAAGAGAAACATAGCCACTCCATAATCTGCTATGGGAATAACCTTATTTGCGGGAAAGAAGGACATTTGCATATAGATCATTCTTGTTACGGCTATGTTTGTGGATGTATTGAGCATAAAAAACACCACGACAAAAATTGTTATGGAGATATTCTTACTTGTAACTTATTTCATCAGCACAGTGATGCTTGCTATACAATCGGGTGTGGAATACCTGAGCATCTTGAACATACAACAGCAGCAGGATGCTATACCTGCAGCAAGACACCGCATACTCACGGCGATTCCTGCTACGATTGGCCCTCCGCTTCAGTTACTGCAACAGCAAATGTTGGATACTACATTCGAAGCTTATCAGGCACCGGAAATACTGAAACTCTCCAAGATAAAGCGACTTCATATACAACGTCAACCTTTAAAATGGATACTGACCGGACTGTGTCTGTTGTATTCACAAAGCTACAGTGCAAAGTGAATGGGGTGCCTGCTGATAGCAGCATGGGTAGTGTCATTGGAAGCGCAACTGTAGATTATGGCTCAGACGCTACGCTAACGGCAGTGCCTAAGACAGGATTCAGGTTTGTTCAATGGAATGATGGAGATACAAGCAATCCCCGAACGTTTACAAATATTACATCTGATATTAGTCACACAGCAACCTTTGTAGCCCTGAAACAACATGCCGTCACCACTGGGAAAATGGGAACAGGTACAGGAGAAGTATCGGTATCACCCTCAGGTCCCTATTATGAAGGAGATGATGTGACCATTACAGCCACGCCTGATACAGGAAGCACCTTTGATGGATGGGATGGGCTGACAGATAAATCTAACCCTTATATCGTGTCCAATCTCAATTCAGATATCTCCTTGACTGCTATATTTACAAAGAATCAATACACCGTGACGGGCACATCCGATGATGAAAGTATGGGTAGTGTTACGGGAAGTGGAACTGTTGATTATGGTTCAGACGCTACTTTAGCGGCAGTGCCAAAGACAGGATTCAGGTTTGTTCAATGGGATGATGGTAACACAAGCAATCCCCGGACCTTTACAAACATCCAATCGGATATTAATCGTACAGCAACATTTGTAGCTCTCTCTCAATACGCCATCATTACCAACACAACCGGTTCCGGTGTGGGGATAGTATCTGTATCACCTGCAAGTCCCTATTACCAAGGAGACAATGTAACGATTTCGGCCATAGCTGACCCTGGAAGCCATTTTGTCAAATGGCTTGAACAACCCGGAGCGTCTAATCCCTATATCGTAACAAGTCTCAAAACAGATATCACCTTAACCGCTTTATTCGCTAAACTACAGTATAATGTGAATGGGGTGCCTGCTGATAGCAGCATGGGGAGTGTCGCTGGAAGCGCTACTGTAGATTACGGTACAGAGACTACTCTAACGGCAGTACCCAACACAGGTTTCCGGTTTGTACAATGGGACGATGGAAACACAAGTAATCCCCGGACCTTTACAAACATCCAATCGAATATTAATCGTACAGCAATATTTGAAGCCATACCCCAATATCGCATCACCACCAACACAACCGGTTCCGGTGTGGGGATAGTATCTGTATCACCTGAAGGTCCTTATTATCAAGGAATCAATGTGACGATTTCGGCCATAGCTCACCCTGGAAGCCATTTTGTTAAATGGATTGAGCAGCCTGAAGCACCTAACCCCTATATCGTAAACAATCTCAATCAAAATATTACCTTAACCGCTAAATTTGATCTCAACCCTGATCGCTACTTGGAGGCAGCCTTTAATAAAGACGACTCAACACCTGGGTCTGAAAATGCTTGGATCGTAACCAATCCCAGCACCATGGATATCGAATATGAGTGGTTCCTCAATGATATAAAAGGCGGAACGGGTACAGTTCCATCGGGTCAGAGCATAACCCTGAAAACAACAGTTGATAAGAATCCGGATATATTAAAAATTCAGTGGGAAGATTCCTACAACGATATATCTGCAAGCTATGCCACAGCAAAGATGTTCACTTACATTGAAGTGGACGCCAAAAATGGAAGTATTGAAAGAAGAACCCTCAATGAAGTAGTATCGGGCCCCGCTATCCGGACTTACTATTTCGAAGGCACAACGGTTACCTTGACAGCGGTTGCCAACTCAGGATATAGGTTTGTTAACGGAAGTTGGGATATTAATCCGAAAGAAGATATTCGAGTCACGACCTCGGGTGCAATTGCAACAATCTATATTGAGGACTCGGTAAGGCCCACTCTTGCAAGGACAGCCGCTTCGGTTTTCTTAAGTAGCGAGGAAGGACAACCGGCTTGGATCAATGGCATCCATGTCAAGGCAGGCTTTGAATTAATCCCGGTTACACCTACAGATCCCCCTTCCACACCAAGCAACACCTACTATTCACTAAACATCGCGGTTGAGGGTTCCGGCAGCGTATTGCCCCTTTCAGGCAGCTTTATGAGTGGCAATATGGTTACGATGACCCCCAAAGCTGATGAGGGTGCACGATTTGTAGGTTGGTTCGGTGCTAATGGAGCAGAAGTGAATAGCAGCAATGGTATTCTCATGACCGGTAACAAATCCGTTATTGCACGCTTTGAAGCGATCTCCCCTGAAGTGGTTGTGGATGATGAAGAGGTACCGCTGGGCGGTGATACAACAATCCCGCAGGGTGGCGATACAACAACCCCACAAGGCGATGGGGCGGACGAAGAAGTTTTGCTGGATGAAGCTGTACCCAAGGGTGATGCTGAGCTTCCAAAGACCGGTGGCCTTCCCCTTGAGCTTATGTTTGGTGCGGGCTTTGCTCTCACATCGGGTGGGTTATTCTTGAGAAGAAAACAAGAAAAGAAATAATTTATCTAACCATTATACAAAAGGGGCTGATGAGCTAATAGCTTATTGGCCTCTTTCATGTATGTACGGGATATACACTCCGCTTTTTCCTATTCCATTTCGTCCTGTAAAGGCTTACCGACCAGATTAACCATTGTTTCATGCAGGTATTGCGTGATATGCTCTTTTTCTTCCCGGTAGGGAATGGCAGGGTTAAAGGTAATGCCCTTGGAGAATGTGAGGGTACGCTTCCGCTTGTTTGCATAAACACTATAGAAGGTAATGACTTTGCCTGTTTTCTTATAATAATCTCTGGCGATATTGACAAAGCCGCTAAAAAATTCGCCTACGCCTTCATGGACATAACCCTCGGTCCTGAAGGGGTTTTCAGGGAAAAGGAGAATGTTGTCATCGGCCTCCAGGGCCTCTATACTCATTGTGATGCCTTTGAGAACGCCCCTGCCGTCATTTCGGTATACCGGAATGGGTTCCGTTGATTGCATGGCCCACGCAATAATAGGTCCGAATAGCTTGCCGGCTCGGTCTCTTATGGGCCTTGGAAGCCACTTCATTCTGTCGAAGGTACCCTTCTGGATATGATCGGAAATTTTATCGTTATCAATCATTTCGTTAAGTATCCACGGCTTGACATAAAACGGAAAGTTTAATATGGCTGCGATGGGACCGTATATTTGGGAATGGTTACAGACAAATACCGAGGGAAAGGCCTTTGCGTCAACATTTTTTTTATCGATAACCCTATGATGAAAAAGGGGCTTGAGCAGTATCATCAGAAATCTGATGCCCAGCCTTTTTCTGTATTTTTCAATAAGTACAACACGCAGTCTTTCTTCAAGAGATTTATTTGTTTTGCCTTCTTTTTTGAGTGAAATATATTTTTTGAGCTTCTGCTCATAAAGTCTTGTAAGGGGTTGTTTAACAGCAGCTAAAACACCAAAGATTAAAAATACCGCAGGCAGCAGAGTGAGGCCGTATTTACCCAGAACAAAAAGAGTTCCTTTGCTTTTATAGGGGTTTAGCTCAGTAAAGAAAGTCAAAAATCCAATAATGGCCAATATGGTAATTCGTGAGTAAAAGGTACTTAAGTGATCTATGAGAGCTTTTAGGATTTGAAATTTGCGAGGGGTAAATCCCTTGATACCCAATGTACCGATAATTTGCATATCACTTTCCATTGAAATGGTTATCGAAGCAAGAGCAGTGATGCTGATGCAAAGGATCAGATAAGCCAGATAGAAATAGAGGCCATTGAGCTTGTCATAATTTTCATGCAATTTGTAATTAACCCATATCCAGATAACTGAAAATATTATAAAAACAGTGTTTTTTCCAAGCTCAAGAAAGCGCTTTTTTTGGAGAAGCATTTTTGAGATGCCTGCAGCGAGTGAATACAGAGCGGTCAATACGGCTATATCGGCCATAAGCGGCCAAAAACCCTCATAGGGCAGGTATGGAATATAGCAAATAGTAAAAAGAATGGATGTTTCAAAAGCAACCTTCGTATTGGCGGTCATGCGCCAATAGAATTTGTACGAGTGGACTTTCATCATATGACTGATTTCTTCGGGTGTACAGTCCGGTTCATCTGCGAAAGATTCATCAGATTTATCCTGTCTTCGCAATAAGCCGTTTCCTTTTAAAAAATAAAAACCAATGAATTGTAAGGCTACAAACAATATTACCAATAGAGTACCCTTGTTTCTGACTAAAAAAGGATAAAATATTAACAGACACAGCATTATTGCTAATATAAAGGGCAAACAGCGAACATACCTTTTTCTTTCGTGTCCGGGAAGTATGGATTTGCTTTGTTTGCCGAAGATATCGAGGTATAACAGCACAAGCTGTCCGCATATGAATAGGGAGCCGCCAAAAAAAGGATTGGCACGTAGTTTTTCAGATAGGATTATGGCAAAAAAGAATCCGATAATTCTAACCAGCCGTTCAAGGAAAACGGGAAATGTTCGTGTTTTCTTAGTTTTGTCGATTTTCATGTAAAGTCCTGTCAATCCCCCTATTAATATAAAAATTAAGCAACATCATATTATTTATCTTAGAAAAAAGATATGTCTATCTATTACCATAAAAAGGTTTACTGTAATTATAAAATTAAATCATAGCTAGCTTGACAATTTAAAAGTTCCGGTGATAAAATAATTGAGCGTGCGAACGTATCAGTTTGCATGTTTTTGTGTTGTCTAATAAGCATAACACAAGCCTTGGAGGATTAGTAGTGCTAGAGTTGTTGAAAAGAAAAGAGAAGGTTGTAGGTATAAAGCAAACCAGAAAAGCTGCTGAGCAAGACAGGTTGGAGGCAGTTTTCATCGCCTATGATGCTGATCAGAGAGTAGTAGGGCAGCTTAAGCAGCTATGTGAAGAAAAGAAGATCAGTATCTGTACGACCGAGTCAATGAAACAGCTTGGCAAGGCGGCAGGAATTGATGTAGGTGCCTCTATTGTAGGTATTACAAAAACTTGAGCAATTAGCGTGTAAACGTTAATTTATAAAATTAACAATGAGGAGGTGAATCAAAGAATGCCAACCTTTAACCAGTTGGTCAGAAAGAGCAGAGAGAAGGTTATGTACAAATCTACTGCTCCTGCGCTTCAGACAGCTATGAACTCCCTGAAAAAGAAGCCCATCGACTTAAGCTCCCCCCAGAAGAGAGGAACTTGCACCGTGGTTAAAACAACCACTCCTAAAAAGCCTAATTCCGCTCTCCGTAAGGTAGCCAGAGTTCGTCTGTCAAACGGCGTTGAAGTTACTGCTTACATTCCCGGTATCGGCCATAATCTGCAGGAGCACAGTGTTGTTCTAATCAGAGGCGGTCGTGTCAAGGATCTTCCTGGTGTAAGATACCACATTATCCGTGGAACATTGGATACAGCAGGTGTTGCCAACCGTAAGCAGGGCCGTTCCAAGTATGGCGCCAAACGCGCTAAGAAAAAGTAAGGTTTTCACTTTAGAGAATCTACTCTTTCATTGACCAAAAACTTAACAGGACGAATCGACGTGCCAGACGTTGTTATCATAGAGATTTTAACGTTTTGCGCTGACGAGCCCGAAAAAATTGGGCCGAGTACCTGTGATACCGGGTAAAATACCCGTAGTTATCATGCAAAGGAGGGAAGAATAGTGCCAAGAAGAGGACATGTACCTAAGAGAGACGTACTTGCCGATCCAATATATAATGATAAGACTGTTTCAAGGCTTATCAACAGTGTTATGTTAGACGGTAAGAAAGGTGTTTCACAAAGAATTGTTTATGACGCTTTCGATATCATCAAGGAGAAGACCGGAAAGAATCCCCTTGAGGTTTTTGAGCTAGCCATGAACAACATTATGCCCGTACTCGAAGTTAAAGCTAGAAGAGTGGGCGGTGCAACCTATCAGGTTCCAATGGAAGTCAGACCCGAAAGAAGGCAAGCTTTAGGTCTTCGCTGGCTGACAGGCTATGCGAAGAAGAGAAGCGAGCGCACCATGAAGGAAAGACTTGCCGGTGAAATTATGGATGCAACCAACAACCTTGGTAGTGCTGTCAAGAAGAAGGAAGATACGCACAAGATGGCAGAAGCTAACAAGGCATTTTCACACTACAGGTGGTAATATTAATCGTTGCCCATTCTCACAGCGAGGATACGAGAAAAATTTTCTTTTTAACATCGTGTTGTGTGAATGAGCACAAATCGCAGCAATAATTGCAGCATTACATCGAAAGGAGGGTATCGATGCCCAGAGAATTCACCCTGGAGAATACAAGAAACATCGGTATTATGGCACACATCGACGCAGGTAAAACAACCACCACTGAGAGAATTTTGTTCTATACTGGTCGTACACACAAAATCGGCGAAACCCATGAAGGTTCAGCTACCATGGACTGGATGGAGCAAGAGCAGGAGAGAGGTATTACCATTACTTCTGCTGCAACAACCGCTCAGTGGAAGCATTGCCGAGTCAATATAATTGACACGCCTGGACATGTTGACTTCACTGTTGAAGTTGAGCGTTCCCTGCGTGTACTTGATGGTTCAGTCACACTCTTTTGTGCGAAGGGCGGGGTTGAGCCCCAGTCAGAAACCGTTTGGAGACAGGCTGATAAATATGGAGTTCCGCGTATTGCCTATGTCAATAAAATGGACATTATGGGAGCAGACTTTTTCCGCTGTGTCCAAATGATGAAAGACAGACTGCATGCAAATGCAGTTCCCATTCAGCTACCCATTGGTAAGGAAGATCATTTTAAAGGTATTATCGACCTTGTAAAAATGAAGGCTGAGATGTACATGGATGATCTTGGCAAGATCATTGAAGAAGTTGATATTCCTGAGGATCTGAAGGATCTTGCGGAAGAGTATCGCTTTAAGATGGTTGAAGCTGTTGCCGAGCTGGATGAAGAGCTTTTAGACAAGTATCTTGGTGGTGAGGAGCTTTCTGTTGATGAGCTTAAAACTGGTATTAGAAATGCCACCATAGCAAACAAGATCGTTCCTGTAACATGTGGCTCATCCTATAGAAACAAAGGCGTTCAGATGCTTTTGGATTGTGTAGTGGACTACATGCCGTCACCCCTTGATATTCCTGATATAAAGGGAATTTTGACAGACTCAGATGAAGAGGATTCAAGACCAACTTCTGACGATGCACCATTCGCAGCGCTGGCCTTCAAGATTATGACCGATCCTTTTGTTGGTCGTCTCTCATTTTTCCGCGTGTACTCGGGAACACTGGATTCCGGTTCCTACGTTCTTAATTCTACAAAGAATAAGCGCGAGAGAATTGGCCGTATTCTTCAGATGCATGCCAACGATCGTAAGGATATCGAAAAGGTTTACGCAGGAGATATTGCCGCTGCTGTGGGTCTTAAGAACACCACGACCGGTGATACCCTCTGTGATGAGGAGCATCCCATTATTTTAGAGTCCATGGAATTCCCCGAGCCTGTTATCGACGTAGCCATCGAGCCCAAGACAAAGGCCGGTCAGGAAAAAATGGGTGTTGCGCTCCAGAAGCTTGCAGAGGAAGATCCTACCTTCCGCGTACGGACTGATCAGGAAACAGGTCAGACTATTATCGCCGGTATGGGAGAGCTTCACCTTGAAATCATCGTTGATCGTATGTTAAGAGAGTTTAAGGTTGAAGCCAATGTAGGTAAGCCTCAGGTTACCTACAAAGAAACAATACGCAAAGCTGTTAAGGCTGAGGGTAAATTCGTGCGTCAATCCGGTGGTAAAGGTCAGTATGGCCACTGCGTGATTGAGCTTGAGCCTCTTGAAGCCGGAAAGGGCTATGAATTCGTTAACAAAATTGTGGGCGGCGTGGTTCCCAAGGAATACGTCCCTGCCATTGACAACGGTATTCGTGATGCAATGAACAGCGGTGTAGTTGCAGGCTATCAAGTGCTTGATGTCAAGGTAACCTTGGTTGATGGTTCCTACCATGAAGTCGACTCTTCTGAAATGGCCTTTAAGGTTGCAGGCTCCATGGCTTTCAAGGAAGCTATGAGAAAGGCTGATCCTGTGCTTCTTGAGCCAATCATGAAAGTTGACGTTACCACCCCGGACGATTACATGGGAGATGTTATGGGTGACCTTAACTCCCGCCGTGGACGAATCGAAGGTATGGACGCCATTGCAGGTGCGCAAAACATTCATGCACATGTTCCGCTTTCGGAAATGTTTGGATACGCTACAGACCTCCGTTCCAGTACACAAGGACGTGCGGTTTATGCGATGTCCCCATCACATTATGAAGCAGTTCCGAAAAGTGTTCAGGAACAAATTGCCGAGGGCAGAAAGCCAAAGGTATAAAAACGCATCTCTATTGCTTTAATTTATTAATAATTGTATAATTTTGAATCATCAGTGATTCAAATGAAGGAGGTTTATTCGAAATGGCAAAAGCTAAATTTGAACGTAACAAGCCCCACGTAAACATTGGTACAATTGGTCACGTTGACCATGGTAAGACTTCTCTTACCGCTTCAATCACAAAGGTTCTTGCTTTGGCTGATACCAGCATCGTTGTAAAAGCATACGATCAAATCGACTCTGCTCCCGAAGAAAAAGCAAGAGGTATTACCATTAATACCGCTCACGTTGAGTATGAGACAAAAAATCGCCACTATGCTCACGTTGACTGCCCTGGCCACGCTGACTATGTTAAGAACATGATCACTGGTGCAGCTCAGATGGACGGCGCTATTCTTGTTGTTTCAGCAGCTGACGGCCCCATGCCTCAGACTCGTGAACACATCCTTCTTTCCCGTCAGGTTGGTGTTCCTAGTATCGTTGTATTCCTGAATAAGTGCGACATGGTTGACGATGAAGAACTCATCGAGCTCGTTGAAATGGAACTCAGAGAGCTTCTCAGTCAATACGAATTCCCTGGTGATGATACCCCTTTCATTAGAGGTTCTGCACTGGATGTTCTTGAATGCGATTCCAAGGATCAAAACCATCCTAAGTATGCTTGTATTCTTGAGCTTATGAATGCTGTTGACGAGTACATTCCTACTCCTGCTCGTCCTACCGATCTGCCTTTCTTGATGCCTGTTGAGGATGTCTTCACCATCACCGGTCGTGGTACTGTTGCTACAGGTAGAGTTGAGAGAGGTATGATTAAGGTTGGCGAAGAAGTTGAAATCGTTGGTTTGATGGATGCTCCTAAGAAGACAACCGTTACCGGCGTTGAAATGTTCCGTAAGCTCCTTGATCAGGCAGTTGCAGGTGACAACATCGGTGCTCTTCTTCGTGGTGTTCAAAGAGCAGATATCGAAAGAGGACAGGTTCTTGCTAAGCCCGGATCCATTACTCCTCACACAAAATTCACCGCTCAGGTTTACGTTTTGACAGCATCAGAAGGTGGCCGTTCAAAGCCCTTCTTCTCCGGTTACAGACCTCAGTTCTATTTCAGAACCACAGACGTTACCGGTAACATTAAGCTTCCTGATGGCGTAGAAATGTGTATGCCTGGTGACCACGTTACCATGGAGATCGAGCTTATTACTCCTATCGCTATGGAAAAGGGTCTGAGACTTGCTATCCGTGAAGGCGGCAGAACCGTTGGTTCAGGTACTGTTGTCGACGTTCTTAAATAATCAAGGCTAACAAGCTTTAAAAAAGGATTTTCTCGTTATGAGGAAATCCTTTTTTTTAAGTTCTTAATACAAAGTATCACTTCGATTTCGCTAACGGGTAAGGTTGTTATAGACCCTCACCAATTTATGGAGTAAAATAATTTTGGACGAATTTGTCCTTTTATTGCCGTTTTTCTAAAACGCCCTTAATAAAAGGCTTTGAGAGTGTCTTTTCCCAATAAAACGCCCAATTATCTTGCGCATCCCATAAGTGTTATATTATAGAATAATTTACTGACAATGATAATTGGTAAAAGAAACATTTGAAAAGGTTTATTTACGCCCGTATAATAATACTTGCCGTTAACACTAGAGGCCTTACGGGTATGAAAGGATGATAAAACATGCCAAAGACCATAAAGGGTGCAGTTTGTAATATGCCAATGCTTCCGCTCAGGGGCATTGTAGTTTATCCCCATATGATCCTCCATTTTGATGTGGGGCGTATAAAATCGATTAAAGCCATAGAAGAGGCCATGCTCAAAGAACAAACCATCTTCCTGGCTGCGCAGAAGGATCCGAATATTGAAGATCCTGCTATTGATGAGATCAATACTTTTGGAACTATTGCTAGGATTAAACAGCTTCTAAGGCTTCCTGGGGATACTATTCGCGTACTGGTAGAGGGTATTGAAAGAGCAAAGGTCATGAGCTTTACTCAGGAAGACCCGTTCCATGTGGCAGATGTGATGAGACTTAAGAATACTTCTCTCCATAGCGGAAAGACGGATATTCAGGCCCTTGCACGGCAGGTTATCGAACATTTTGAAAAATATGCCAAGCTTTCGGGTAAAATTTCACCCGACGCGACGCTTTCCATTACCAATATTGACGACCTGTCCCGTTTGCCTGACGTCATTGCCTCAAACCTTGGAATTTCAATTGAGCTGAAACAGGCTATTTTAGAAGAACTTTCTCCTAAAAAGCGTTTGGAAAAGCTTCTTGATATCTTGGCCAATGAAAATGAGATTCTTGAAATTGAGAAGAACATCACAACAAAGGTGCGTCAGCAAATCGATAAGAATCAGAAAGAGTACTATCTGCGTGAGCAGATGAAAGCTATTCAGAAAGAATTGGGTGATTCTGCCGATATGGCTTCAGAGGTCGAGGAATACCGTGATAAGATCAATGAAGCAGGTCTTCCGGAAGAAGCCCATAAAAAAGTATTAAAAGAACTAGACAGATTATCCCGTATGCACTCCTCTAATGCTGAAAGCGGTGTTATTCGTACCTATTTGGATATAGTCCTGGAGCTTCCCTGGAATAAGAAGACAGGGGAGAGGCTTGATATTGGTCATGCTGCTGAGATTCTGGATCGGGATCACTATGGTCTCGAAAAGGTAAAAGAAAGAATTTTGGAATACTTGGCTGTAAGAAAGATGAAAAACGGTCTTCATGGCCCCATTATATGCTTGGTGGGACCTCCCGGCGTTGGTAAGACCTCTATTGCCAAGTCCATAGCCGAAGCACTTAACCGGAACTATGTGAGAATGTCTTTGGGCGGAGTTAGGGACGAGGCTGAAATAAGAGGTCATAGAAAAACCTATATAGGCGCTATGCCTGGACGCATTATCAACGCTCTTAAGCAGGCGGGTTCATCTAATCCTTTGATTCTGCTTGACGAGATTGACAAGATGTCTGCTGATTACAAGGGAGACCCTGCTTCTGCCATGCTGGAGGTTTTGGATGGCGAACAAAACAAGGACTTCAGGGATCATTACCTGGAGCTGCCTGTTGATTTATCCGATGTCTTGTTCCTCACCACAGCCAATTATAAAGGGAATATACCCAGACCGCTCCTCGATCGTATGGAGATAATCGATATCTCAGGCTATACAGAGGATGAGAAGACCAATATTGCTACCCGCTATCTGGTGCCTAAGCAATTGGCGCTTCATGGTGCCGCTCCCTCTCTGATACGCATCGAGGAAACCGCTGTTCGGGAGATTATTGTGCATTATACCCGTGAAGCCGGTGTACGTACCCTGGAACGTGAAATCGCCACTGTTATCCGTAAGGCAGCCAAGCAGATTGTAGCAGGTGAGAAAAAGAAGGTACGCGTGACCGGGAACACTATCAAAGGCTATTTGGGTGCAAGAAAATTCCTCTATGACAAAGCCAACGAGGTCGACGAGGTTGGAATTGTCAGAGGTCTGGCATGGACGCCTGTTGGAGGCGACACTATGCCCATCGAAGTGAACCTCATGCCTGGTGACGGACACCTGGAGCTCACAGGTCAATTGGGTGATGTCATGAAGGAATCTGCGCGTATCGCCAGAAGCTTTATCCGGTCGGTTGCTGCTGATTATGGTATAGATGCGGATTTCCACAAGAAATTTGACATGCATATCCATGTGCCCGAAGGCGCTATACCCAAGGATGGCCCTTCTGCCGGTATTACGCTTGCAACGGCTATGATTTCAGCTATTTCCCATATCCCTGTGAGGAAGAACATAGCCATGACAGGTGAAATTACGCTTCGCGGTAAGGTTCTTCCTATCGGAGGGCTTAAGGAGAAGGTGCTTGCAGCTCATCGTGCCGGTATTGATACAGTATTGATACCTTTGGAGAACAAGAAGGATATTGAAGATATTCCCGAGAACGTCAGGAAAGTGGTTCGCCTCATCCCTGTAGCCCATATGGACGAAGTGGTCAAATATGCGCTTGTCAGAAAGCCATCAGGCCAGCAGAGAGCAGCCTGTTCGGGCGACAGTGTTGTTTTGAATCAAGCAGTGGAAGAAGCCGCTGTGACAGTGGAGCATTAATTAGATCATTTTAGGGAACCTCCTAAAATCTGCTTTGCCCGGAAAGACGGGTGAATGGGGTTTTGGGAGGTTCCTTTTAGTATCATTCCCAGCTACGAATGCGCATTTTCATCTCATCTATGCCAAGGATACCAAATGCAAAGCCTTTCTTAACCAACTCCTCCGGCAGAAATTCGTCATACTTATCAAATAAGGGAACCTCGCCTTTATATATCAGTTCCATGGGGTCAAGGGGCTGCTTTTCCATATTGCTCAGAAGGTTAAAAAACTCTTCTCGCGTTGCTTTCATCTTGAATTGTATGAAATATGGCCTAGAGGAATCAAGTGCAGTCAATCCCAAATGTGGTGCGCATTTGAGCTTTATAAATCTCTCCAAGGCCAAAAATGCGTATGTTCCGAGCCATGGAAACAGACACCACATATCACCTCCAAGGCATATGAGGGGATCCCCCGTCATGTTAGAATTAATAGCAATGTGCCTAGCTTCATCAAGCCTTGTCACAGCATTTTTCATAAGGTAAGGGTAAACTGTGCTTTCGCTCAAGACTTCTCTCATTCGCATCAGCACTTTGGTATTAATATCGCCCGGACATTGTCCGAAGTATGCGGGAACCTTCCCTTTAACCTGCTCACAGTAAACCAGATGCCGCTTGTGGTCAACCTCTTCGACAATCCAGACATGCCCGGCAAGCGCTATTTTTTCACCTACAGGCGGCGGCATGACTATTGTACCGAGCTCCTGAGATTTACTCCTGACCGTGTATTCCTCGTTTTCCTTAAACACGGCATAGAACTTATATGAATTTGTGTGTCTTTCTCCTGCGAGACCGACTATAAGCCCGCCCTCCGCAGTCTTCTGAATATGCTCAGTACTTATCAGATGCTTCAAAAGTAATTTGTAATCGTCATGAGTTATTCTGTGGAAATAGCTCAATGAAAGTACACGTGATGCAAGGCCGGCAGGAGACATTTCCCCGCAAGAGGCCAGTGTACACATTGTCTGATGATAGAGGAGGCTGTAGGGAAGCCTGTCTAGCTTAGGCGGCTCTACCCATCGCTCCTGTATATAAAGTTGAATCAATGCTATCCCTTGCAGCAGCACCCAGGGAATGGTTACCGGCAGCATGGCTCTTGCCTCGGGAACCTCTTCACGCAGAACGAACCACATTTCCGGCGGTAAATCCCGTCTGCCCGTGCGACCCATTCTTTGCAAAAATGATGATACCATGAAGGGTGCATCTATTTGAAAGGCGCGTTCAAGCCGTCCTATGTCAATTCCAAGCTCAAGTGTTGCTGTTGTGACGGTGGTCTGGTATTGTTCATCATCCTTCATGACCGCTTCGGCAGTTTCCCTGTAAGATGCAGACAAATTGCCGTGATGTATTAAGAATCTATCCGGCTCGTGATTTGATTCACAATATTGACGAAGAGTTGTTGTAACAGCTTCACACTCCTCTCGGGAGTTTACAAATACAAGACATTTTTTCCCTCTTGTGTGCTCAAAGATATATCCCATACCCGGGTCGGCATTTTTTGGTGCGGTATCTGTTTCAATATCCAGAACAGGCAAGGCTTCAGGAATATCTTTATCATCAGCGGATTGTGCTCCTTGAATGTAAAAATGCTCCATTGAAAGCCGCCATTTTGCGCCCTTGGCCTCAATCTTTGGAATGATTGTATTTCTTCCTGTACCGGATGATAAGAAGGCTCCGGTGCCTTCCGGATCACCTATTGTCGCGGAAAGCCCTATTCTTCTTGGGTTAACTCCAGCAAGCCTTGAAAGCCTTTCCATCAGGCAAAGGGTCTGGCCGCCTCTGTCTCCGCGCATGAGTGAGTGAACTTCATCAATGACAATAAATCTTAAATCGCCGAAAAGCCTTGCCACATCCGCATGCTTATGTAAAAGCAAAGCTTCAAGAGATTCGGGGGTAATCTGTAAAATACCAGATGGATTTTTCAAGAGCTTGTTTTTATGTGACTGTGCAACGTCACCATGCCAATGCCAGACAGGAATACCGGCGTCAGAGCATAAATCGTTAAGGCGCATAAACTGGTCGTTTATAAGCGCCTTAAGGGGCCCTATGTATATGGCACCCACAGATTTTGGAGGGTCTTCGCAAAAAAGTGTGAGTATGGGAAAGAATGCGGCTTCTGTTTTCCCCGAGGCTGTTGACGCTGATAAAAGAACATTGTCATCCGTATTAAAAACTGCGTCTCCTGCCGCAACCTGAATTGCACGGAGGGCTTGCCAGTTATTCCGATAAATAAAATCCTGAATAAACGGTGCGTATCGGCTAAATATATTCATAACTCAAATTCCTCAAACTCTTTTTCAAGCACCTCATCAGTTACTTCTGTTTTAGCATACTCAAATTTTCCCGACCCTAAAAGCTCAGAAATATTTAAACCTGGGTTCTGGTAGACGATATTGAGCAGCTCAATAAAATCACGGATAACCTCTCGAGGAGTTATATGTGTATCTGCACCTATTCTGCCAAATTCGATTTTAATAAAGTTGATCATATCATCCTGGCTTATAGTCAGTGAGTAATCAAAGAGATCTGCGTGAATATCAGCAAGCTTTTCAATCAAAACCAGCATTTCCTCGTAAGTAAGGGGCGAGAGCTTTATTACAGGCGCAAGCACATCCTTTACATCATCACGCCCGAAACGGCCGTCTTCAAGTCGGGACTTCAATGCCTCATAGCTGAAAACACCGCGTCTTGTGTCCTCGATACACTGCGGTGTACCGCCCATAATAATTCCCAGATGCCTGGCCTTTCCCTGCAGCGTATCGTTATACATGGTGAGGATTTTTTCATAGTTATACTGCCGTGTGATGCTGTTTGGAATCTTATAAATATTTACAAGCTCATCAATGAGTATAAGAAGCCCATTATATCCTGCTTTTTTAAGAAACAATGCAAAGAGCTTGATATATTCGTACCAGTCGTCATCAGTAATGATAATGTTAACGCCAAGCTCTGCCCTGGCTTCCGTTTTATTGACATACTCACCGCGAAACCACTTTACCACCTTTGCTTTGCTTTCATCGTCCCCATTCAGAAAGGACTTATAATAGATTACGAGAAGCTTTGCAAAATCAAATCCATGAACCATTTCGTTAAGTGAGCTTATGACTTCATATATTTTCTTTTCAACCAGCCTGCCAAATTCGCTTGTCTCAAACGAAAGATTGCTGCTAGAAGCTACCTCACTTTGGATATTGCTTATCCATCTGTCCAGTATAAGGGTTAGGGCTCCGCCCTCGGGTCTGGTTTTGGTGGACATATTTTGGATGAGCTCCTTATATGTAGCCAGTCCCTGCCCTTTTGTCCCCTGCAAGCGTCTTTCGGGTGAAAGATCGGCATCCGCCACAACAAAGTTTCTATCCATAACATAATTTCTTATTGTTTGCAGCAGAAAGCTTTTGCCACTGCCGTATTTACCCGAAATAAAGCGAAAAGAGGCTCCGCCGTCTGCAATAATATCTACATCGTGTAAAAGCGCATTAATCTCGGTTTCTCTGCCAACCGTGATATAGGGCAGGCCGATTCGCGGCACAACCCCGCCCTTTAAAGAGTTTATTATGACTGTTGATATCCTTTTAGGAATTTTTATCATTGGGTTTTTCTTTTCCCTCCGCAGTACTCTTAATCATTTCCTTGAGTTCACTCACATAATCTACTATCAATTCCGGCTTATCTCCATCAAAAATGATTACTGTATCGTTAAATAAGTCATAGAGCTTTTCATTAATAGTGTCTGTGAGGACGGAGAGCATAAGCCCATTTGATTTTATCAAATCACTATAATTTTTTCTATATAACAGACAGCTCATAAACTCATATTCTATATCGGTTAAATTAGCTTTATTTTCTGATGATGCCTGCTTGGGTGCTATCAATACCGCTGCCTCATGTGATATGTTATTTTGCACTTTCTTTCTCGAAGCTGTTGATGCTGCTTTTTGGGTAATACTATTCTGCGCGGTATCTTTGAAGTCTATTCCGTAAAAATCCATTGTCATTTGTAAGGGTTCTTCGGGCACACCTTCTTTTTCCGCTGTGGTTTTATCCTCGAAATCTTCAACAATAAGCTTGTTCTGTGTTTCAAGTGCTGTTTTTCGTATATTGTGAAGCTTTAAGAGATCGATTTCAATTTTTGGAGCAGCCTTTTTTTTCTTATCGTCAAGCAGCTTATCTGTTTCCTTCTCTATTATATCCTTATAAATACTTAGCAGATTGTCAACTTTTAAGGCAGATTTAAAACTATATTTTTGCCTCATTATAAAATCTATGGCTTTTAATAATTCACCAATATTCTTGTTTTTCCCATCGAAAGGATAAAATCTTTCCTCGCTCCAGTTTCCATTTTTGCATATATATCTGCATACGTCATTTATCTCATAAATACAGTCTATATGCTTATTGTGATGATAGAACATGGCTGTATTAAATATAGTATATTGATTGGTCATTTTTTTTCCAAAGAATTTTTGAACCAAGCTCCTTTTACGACTTCGATCATGATACTTCACCAGTGCTGCAAAAGCATTATAAGCCACAGTTCTTACATCATCCGGATATGATTTATAAAATCTTGAACTATCAAGTTTATAAGAGGAAAATGTATTTAATGCGGAAAAAACTTCTTCCGCATTATGGGAGCGATGGTTAATCAGTGTTATTATCTTATTATCAATACTGACATCTAAAAAATCATTGAGTAAGGCTTTATCCAAGCCATTGTATATAACATAATCCTTAAGCCAGAGTGTGACTAAGTAGTTAATCTGAGGTTCAATATCCCTATATTTGTACCAGAAGGTTTTAAGTGTGTAAAAGCCTTCTTCGGCGGTGTTGACCCCGATTTGATTTAAAAGCTCATAGATATAAACATAAACAAAAGAGAGAGATGTCTTTTCTACCATACCGCTGCGGACTCTGGTCCGCCATGAAAAATATCCGCGCAATTGTTGATCGTTCATGGATTCATAGGTTGGGTAGTGTGCAGAAAATCCACCGTTATATTGATAGTCATCGGTAAAGTCTTCCATGAATTTTCCTTGTTCATAAAAGGCTTTGCGACCATATCCATAGCCATAAAAATCATAATTTGCTTTTGCCAGTTTCTTCATTTCACTATACTTTTCCGGCAAGAAGTCGACCATTTGTGCGGCTGTTTTAAGTATGGGCTCATCCGTATATATTTTTGACTTAAGAAACTCGTTATTCTTTAGCTTTGGATTGGACAGTATTAATTCAATTAGATTTTGAATATCTTTCATAGACTTTGCTCCACATCCAGCATAATTAAAACAGCAATCGCCTTGCCACAACTACAGGCAGGGACGACCTTGGACCGCCCACTTAAATGCTTGATTAAAGCATATCCTAATGGCTACAATGAAAATTGTAGAGAAGTTTGAGGTAAAAATCAAGGTGAATAAAATTTGAATGGAAGTCACTTCAGTGATATAATAACCGAATGAAACAAACCCTTAAGGGGAGGCAGTATGCTCTATATTAAAAATGCTAAAATTCTCACCATGACAGGTGTTGATTACGATTTAGGTTTTATTGGTCTAAAGGACGGGAAGATTTCAGCAATCGGTGATATGGCTTTTATGCCGGAAATTGAAGCCGCCGATACGGTTATTGATGCAAAAGAAATGGTTCTCATTCCAGGCCTGGTAGACAGTCACAGCCATATCGGCATGATGGAGGACTCAGTGGGATTTGAGGGTGATGATGTCAACGAGATGACTGATCCAGTTACTCCCCACCTCAGGGCTATTGACGGTGTTTATCACGCTGACCGGGCTTTTGAGGAAGCGAGGCAAAACGGTGTAACTACCGTTGTAACAGGCCCCGGAAGTGCCAATGTCATCGGGGGACAGTTTGCAGCCCTTAAGACCTATGGCCGCACCGTAGATGAAATGGTTATCAAGGCGCCCTGTGCCATGAAGATTGCTTTTGGGGAGAATCCCAAAACCGTCTATCACGAGAAGCACCAGGCCCCAACAACGCGTATGGCAACGGCAGCCGTGCTCCGGGAGCAGCTCTTTAAGGCCAGGGAGTATCTGGATGCACTTACGGATTACGAGAATGATAAAGAGGAAAATGATAAACCCGAGTTCGATATGAAGCTCAATGCGCTGCTTCCGGTAATAAAGGGAGAACTGGTGGTCAAGGCCCATGCTCATCGAGCGGATGATATTCTTACAGCCATTCGCATCGCGAAAGAATTCAATTTGGATATTACTTTGGATCATTGTACCGAAGGCTGGCTTATTGCCGATATACTGAAAAACTACGGATATGATGTGATCTTGGGTCCTATTCTCACAGACCGCTCCAAGATTGAGCTTCGTAATCAATCTCTGAGGGCGCCTGGTATTTTGGCAAAGGCTGGCGTTAATGTCTCCATCATGAGCGATCATCCCGAGGTTCCCAACCAACATCTGATGCTTTGCGCCACCCTTGCACATCGAGAGGGTATGGCGCAGGAAGCCGCCTTAAAAGCAATCACCATAAATGCCGCAAAAAGTGTGAGGCTGGAAAAGCGCATAGGAAGCCTGGAAGTTGGAAAGGATGCCGATATGGTGCTTTACACAAGCCATCCCTTCGACTATATGAGTAAGGTAAAGATGACCTTTATCAATGGGCGGCTTGTTTACGAAAACGAAGAAGGGTAAGAGATGGGAAGAGAATTCTATAGCTGTAAGACCCAGTCAGAAACTGAAACCTTTGAAATGGGAAAAAAGCTTTCACTTAAGCTCAAACCCGGAGATGCCGTAAGTCTTGAAGGTGACCTTGGCACGGGCAAAACGGCCATGACTAAGGGGATCGCAGCCGGCATGGGCATTACAGAACCTATTACAAGCCCCACATTCACCCTGGTCAATACTTATGAAGGCAATGCCACTCTTCACCATTTTGATGTTTACCGGGTAGACGATGCCGATGAGCTCTATACCATCGGCTGGGAGGAATATTTTGACCGCGATGCCATTACAGTGGTAGAGTGGGGTGACCGTTTCCCGGAACTCCTTCCTGCCGACACTTTGCATATACGGATATCACGGGATACTGAAAACCCTGAACACCGTATTTTTACCTTTGAAAGGCAGGACCTGTAAATGATTACTCTTGCGGTTGATACCTCATGTCTCACTGCTACCTGTGCGGTGGCTGAAGATGGGAAGGTGCTTGCGGAGCTTTCCATGCAATATGGAAAGACTCACTCCCAAAAGCTGGTGCCTATGTTGCGAGCCATGCTGGACATGCTGAATAAAGATTTTAAGGTGATTGATCTTTTTGCGGCGGCCATAGGCCCGGGTTCCTTTACAGGCTTAAGAATCGGCGTAGTCACCATAAAGGGTCTGGCATATTCACTTAATAAGCCGGTATGCGGGATTCCCACCCTGGATGCTTTGGCCTTCTCGATGCCCGATTTTAAAGGTACTATCTGCCCCATGCTTGATGCAAGAAATAATCAAGTGTTTACGGCTCTTTATCGAAAGAGAGATAATCACATAGATAAAATCACACCGGATTTGGGTATTACCATAGAAGAACTGATTGATCGCATGAAGAGCTGTAATCAGGATATCCTGGTTCTGGGTGATGCCACGCCCCTTCATGTAGATAAAATGAAAGCACAGCTCGGCGATAAAATAATAGAAGCAGCACCGACTCTATCTTTTCCAAGGGCTTCGTCCGTAGCTTTGCTGGCTGAAGAGGCTTTCCGCAATAATAGGGCGATGAATGCCTTTGAACTGGAACCTCTCTACCTAAGAAAATCCCAGGCTGAACGCATGAAGGATCTAAGTGCCATCCAGGGCCAGTGAGGTAATAAGATGTCTGAACAACCCACTCTTCGAACTATGAGCTATCATGACCTTGATGCCATCCTGGAATTGGAACACAAATGCTTTTCCATCCCCTGGTCCAGGGGAATGTTTGAGGATGAGCTCTACAATCCCAACGCCTTTTATATGGTCTTGGAAGTTTCAGGGCAAATTTGCGGGTATGCAGGCTTGTGGAAAATACTGGATGAAGGGCACATTACTAATGTGGCGGTTCATCCTGATTTCAGAAGATCAGGGTATGGCAGGCGTCTGATTGACGCTCTTATCGACTATGCAAAGAAGTGTGAGCTTATTGCTCTTACCTTGGAGGTTCGAGTGAGCAATATTGCAGCCATCTCTCTCTACGAGAGCTTTGGTTTTAAGCCCCAAGGTCGGAGGAAGCACTACTATTCCGACAATAACGAAGACGCAATCATTATGTGGCTGGTCTTTTAGTTAATCATACCCCTCGCCTTTTCATTTCATCATTACAAAATCATCACCTTGTTAAGGTTATTCATATTTTTTCGAGGTGATTGATAGAATGATATGAATGGGAAATCGGGGGTGTTTTTATGGCTGTTACACCACTTCAGGCCAGTGCCTTAAGAAGGGTCTGCGATCCTTCATCATTAAAATTCCAGGACACTTCCCAGCTTGTGCCCTCCAGGGAGCTCATCGGACAGCAAAGGGCCTCCGAGGCCACGGAGTTTGGCTTGTCAATTCAGCTTGATGGCTATAATCTCTATATGTCAGGTGAACCGGGAGAGGGCAAAACACGCTATGCGCTGGAATGTGCATTAAAGCATGCACGTTTAATGCCCATTCCCGATGACTGGTGCTATGTCTATAATTTCGAGGATTCCAATCGTCCTAAGGCTATTAATTTACCGGCGGGCATGGGACGTGATTTTAAGAAAGATATGGAGGAGTTCGTCAGGGTCATCGAGCAGGAGATTGTAAAAGCCTTTGACGGGGAAGATTACGAAGCAGAGCGCACTCGAATTTTAAAGGAATTCCGTGACAAAAAGGACGAGTATGTCTTGGAGCTTAGTAATGAGGCCGGAGAGCGTGGCTTCAGGGTTAAGCTTGCTAACTCTGGTATCTATTTTATGCCTGTGATTGATGGTGAACCCATAAGTGAAGATGATTTTAAATCTCTGGATGAAGAAGTGAAGATTGAGCTCACTAATTCTTCCGAGTCTTTGCAAAATGAAACGGCCGATATTATAAGAAAAATTCGTGAGATAGAAATGGAAGCCGAGGTTGCCATTCGCGAGTGGGAGAACCAGATTGCCCTATATGCCGTGGGTATTCACATCGATGACTTGAAAGGCAAGTACAGCCTTTATCCTTTTATTATTGAATTTTTAGACAATGTCAAGGAAGATATTCTGGGAAATATCGAGGAATTAGTAAGAAGTGATTATTCGGACGACCAGCAGCTTGCCCTGTATCAGCTCATGATGAAAAAGGGGAGCGAGGATAGCCCTTATGACCGCTACAGGGTTAACCTTCTGGTAGATAACAGCCGTCTACACGGTGCACCGGTCATACTGGACTATAATCCATCCTACTATAATCTCATGGGCAGATGTGAATATGAGAATGAGTTGGGGACCATGACCACCGATTATACCATGATTAAGCCGGGTCTTTTTCACCAAGCCAATGGAGGCTTTCTCATTTTACAAATCAATGATGTCCTCTCCAATCCGCAATCATACGAAGCCATTAAGCGCACCCTTAAGACACGTCAAATACTCATTGAGAATATTAAGGAGCAAATGGGTCTGGTAGCGGTCTCCATACTAAAACCCGAGCCTATTCCCATCAATGTCAAGATCCTATTGGTGGGAAGCGATGAGCTCTACCAGCTGCTCTATAATTATGACCGGGATTTCAGAAAATACTTTAAAATCAAAGCAGATTTTGATGAGCATATGGAGTGGAACAATGAAAATGTGCAGTGCTTGGCTCGCTATATCGGAGCCTTCTGCGGCAAGGAAGGCATCAACCATTTTGATAAAACCGGTGTGGCGGAAATGGTAAACTACTGTTCTTGGATTGTTCAGGATCAAAATAAGCTTACAACGCGCTTTTCCGAGGTTGTCAATATTCTTGTTGAAGCGGAAGCCTGGGCGAGAATCGATGCCAGTCCGTTTGTAACCTCTCGTCATGTGAAAAAGGCTGTCTATGAGAAGAAAAGGCGCTCCAGCAAATATGATGAAGAGCTCCTGGAGCTTATTCGCGAGGGAACTCTTCTAATTGATACCGATGGATATGTGGTGGGGCAAATCAATGGGTTGTCAGTTATTGACCTGGGTGACTACATCTTTGGCAAGCCCAGCCGCATCACTGCTGCAGCTTATATGGGTAAAACCGGTATTCTGGATATTGAGCGGGAGGTGGAGACGGGTGGCGTTACACATTCCAAGGGGGTTCTCATATTAAGCGGCTACATCGGGAAAAAATATGCTCAGGATATTCCGCTATCCCTGGCTGCAAGTATTTGCTTTGAGCAGCTTTATAGCGGGATTGAAGGAGACAGCGCATCATCAACTGAGCTCTTTGCCATCCTGTCGAGCCTTTCTGATCTCCCAATTTATCAAGGTATTGCAGTGACAGGATCCGTTAATCAGCATGGGTTCATTCAGCCCATAGGCGGTGCAACCTTTAAAATAGAGGGATTCTTTGAGATATGCAAAATTAATGGGCTTAATGGAAAACAGGGTGTTATTATACCTTACCAAAATGTAAGAAATTTAGTGCTTTCAGATGAAGTGACGGAGGCTGTTGAAAAAGGGCTCTTTCGTATTTATCCCATTCGAACGGTTGACGAGGGTATTGAAATCCTTACCGGCGTGACTGCTGGAGAGCGGCTTCCCGATGGCACCTATCCAGCCGGGTCGGTGAACGCCAGAGCCTATAACAAGCTTCGACGCTTTGCTGAAATAACGGCCAAATACCACACTATGGACTGAATTTAAGTTTGCACTTATCGAAAATATTTTCGATATTATTGCTAAGAATTACGCTTGACAATGCGGCTGATTGTTGTAATATAATCAATATAGGCTAACGGTGCATCGAAATAGTTTTCGAAAAAATGATAACTAAGTCATTTTCCGAAACTTTATCCCGAGTTGTATTCACAATAAAGATTGGAGATCAGGCTATGGTAAAGCTTCGTGATATTGCGCTGAAAACAGGGTTGAATGTTTCAACCGTTTCGAGAGCATTGAGAGACAGCTCTGACATTAGCCCGGATACATGCAAGCATGTAAAACAAGTGGCTCGGGAGCTAGGGTATCGTTTTCGTCGCGAAGATAGAAGCCGAAGCAAGACAATCGGTGTTATTCTGCCGGAAGTGTCAAGCCACTATTATGCTGAATTGGCCCATTCAGTGTCTAATGAGATTCGCAAGCAGGGTTACAATATGTTCGTCGCCCTTAGCGGTTTCGCTTCAAAGGCTGTGGATGAAGCCTTTGAGATGCTTGCCCGGCAGGAAGTCTGCGGAATTCTGATCTGCTATATTGCAGATACTGAGGCAGTCCGCAGGGATGGTTGGTTTAGCGAGCGATTAATCAAATCTGAAATCCCGGTGGTGCTGCTTACCGAAATCAATTCTGCTATACCCCTGGACATGATTTATGTAGATTCCAGCGGGTGCATGCAGTTAGCTGTGGACCACCTTGTGAGCCTGGGTCACGAAAAAATCGGATATATTGGAGAATACACTTCCGATTCCCGATTCCGTGCAATGGTTGATTATATGGAGCAAAAAGGATTGAGCGTAAAACCTGAATTTGTCAAGCGCGGAGCAGAACGCTTTGAAATAGGGGGGTACCTTCGAACAAAGGAACTTCTAGCGGAAAAAGAACTGCCGACAGCCATTATTGCCTGCTATGACCAGGTGGCTATAGGAGTAATGAAAGCGCTGAATGAAGCCGGATTACGCGTACCCGAGGATATATCGGTCATAGGTGTTGATAATATTGTGATGAATGATTATCTGCCCATCAAGCTGACCAGTATCACCAATCCGGCAGGTCAAATAGGTATTGTAGCTGTCAAGCTTTTAATGGACAGCCTTAATAATAAAGAGGATCATGTGGTGCAAAATGTTGCACTTCAGTCAAAGCTTGTTATAAGGGATTCCACATCCGTCCCCTTGAGATAGGAAAACAATATCCGAAAAGCAAAAGGAGAATTTACAGATGAACAAGAAGAAAAAAATAGGATTTGTGTGCTTTGGTGAGATCAATACACCCTTTGAGCGCCTTGAAATCAAGCACAATCACGCTTTAAAGGCTTTGTCCGCCTTGGATACGGAAATTTTGGATGCCGGTATTGTCATTGACGATGCAGCATACAAAACCGCTGATTCAGCAATTGCCAAGCTGCACGGGTATGACATGGATTGTCTGATTGTGTGTGTGGCCGGTTGGGTGCCTTCCCATGCCGTCATCCGTGTAACCGATGTGTTTCGCCATACGCCCATGGTACTCTGGGGGATGTGCGGCTGGTATGAGAACGGACATATTGTGACCACCGCCGATCAGGCAGGGACCACTGCGCTTCGTCCCGCATTTGAAGCCCTGGACTATCGCTTTAAGTATATTTACAGCGTCATGGGCCAGCCTGAGCCAATAGAAAAGATCGCGGCATTTGTTAACGCAAGCTTTGCTGTGTCAAGCCTTCGCAAAGCGCGAGTCGGGACCATGGGGTACCGGGATATGCTGCTTTATGGGACCCAATATGAGGGGAATTCCCTGCGCGGCCAGATAGGTGTAGAGGTTGAGCCTTTTGAAATGCTTGAAATGGTTCAGAATATGGACAAGCTGGATGCCTCAAAGATAAAAGAGGGCATGGACTATGTGAAGAACAATTGGGTTTTCATGAAGGAAGCTGATGATGCTATCCTTGAAAAAGGTGTTAAATATGCCCTCGCCATTGGCAAAAAGATTGAAGAGCGGGGCTATGAGGCCATAACCCTCATCGATGTGGACGGTATGAAAAAGCTATTAGGCTTCCCTCCTGCCATGGTCTTTATGCTGCTTGATCACTTCTATGGGGTGCAGACGGTTCCCGAGAACGATGTAATGGGCGGCGTAACCCAACTCATGGTCAATTACGCAACAGGCCAGACTGCTGCTTATCTCGAATATTATGAATTCTTTAAAAACAGTGTATTGATTGGAGTGCCCGATTTTATCCCCAAAGCGGTTACAGAGGGTGATACCAAGGTATTGCCTACTGCCTTTGGCCTTTTAAGCGCATCGCTTTTAAATGTATCAAAGGTTAAAACCGGAAAGATCACTTGTGCCCGCTTAATTTATAAAAAGGGCAGGTATGTGATGCATATTTACACCGGTGAGGCAAAGGCTTCACCTGCATGGGAAGAATGCGGCTGGGAGCCCCCGGCACCACAGCTTCCCAGTCTGGAAGTGGTTATGGAAAGCTGTACTGTCGAAGAATTTGCACAAAAGGTTTCTTCCCAGCATGTCATCATCAGCTATGGAGATAATCGTGAAACCCTGTTGGATTTATGCAAGCTTCTGGACATTGAGGTCATATAACTAAACGAAGCAGAGAAACGAGAGATAGGAATCATGACAAAAACAAGATGGCTCAACATTGGTTGGGCACAAATCAATATTACTCCCACACGCCCTGTATACATCATTGGCCAGATGTACCAGCGGGTTTCTCAATATATCCATGACCCCATTTCAGCGACGGCGCTGGTAATGGATAATGGAGATGAGCAGGCCATATTCATTTCGGCTGATATGACGGAGGTACCCTCCCATGCCCTGGAGGCAGTAAGAAAAAATCTTTCGGTTTACCAAGACCTGGATTTTACCAAGGTTTCCTTGCATGTTACCCATACTCATAATTCCACTGATTTTCTTGATGATTTTTTGCGCAACGACAATGAGCATGTCTATGGCAAAGATATTCTTCCCAAGATAGATATCCCGGAAAATATATTTGCCTATGAAGAGGCACAGGCCTTTATAGTTGAAAAGCTGACCGAGCTTGTCAGCAAGGCTTGGGAGAGTAGAAAGCCCGGAGGTATAAGCTATGCCCAGGACTATGCCGCTGTAGGATTCAACAGGCGGCCTGTTTTTGAAGTGTCAGGGGAAAAAGAGACTGTTATGTATGGTGACTGTTCTCAGCCAGGTTTTAAGCGCTTTGAGGGTGGTGCCGACCATACTGCCGATATGCTGTATACATGGGATACTGACGGCAGACTTACCGGTGTTATGGTAAACATACCCTGTCCGTCCCAGGTGCATGAGCTTCATTACTATATCTCGGCAGATTTTTGGGGACCAACACGCGATGCCATCCGGGAGAAACTTGGCAATGTTTATGTGCTTCCCGCATGCGGGGCCGCCGGAGATCAGAACCCTCTGGATCTGGTTCGTATGAGTAAAAACAATAAAAAAGCACTGTTGGATTGGGGAGGGCAGACCAAAGAGGTTTTTCGCAATTTTGATATGGCTCTGGAATGTGCAGCCATTGGTGAACGTATTACAGAAGCCGTTGTACGAGGCTATAAAACCGCACGAAACATAATCGATTACAACCCGGAATTCAGACATGAAATCATTGAAATGAGCCTGCCGCTGCGCCTGGTCAGCAAAGAGGATTATGAGGAAGCGGCAAATGAGGTCGCCGCAATAAAGGGGCGTTTTTCCAGGGAAAAGCCCATGACCATGCAGGATGTGGTGAAGGCCTTTGAGCCACAGGGGGTTGTTCTGCGTTGGGAATTGCAGCAAAAGACCAGTCAATATCATTTTAAAATGCACGTGCTTCGGATCGGTAATATTGCTGTTGTCACCAATCCTTTCGAGCTATTCCATGAGTACGGGATGCGCATGAAGGCCAGAGCGAAAGCAGAACAGGTTTTTGTCATCCAATTGGCCAATGGCCTGGGTGGATATCTTCCCACCGAGGAGGCAGTTGCCGGTGGATCATATAGCAGCAAACCGGCATCCACCATGTGTGGACCGGACGGCGGTGACGTACTAGTAGAGAAAACGCTCCATATACTTGATGAAATGTGGAAGTAAGGAGGACGCTATGGGATTTATTGCAGTAGATTTGGGCAGCACCAATATCAAGGTTGCCGTCTACAACGATAAACTGCAGATGAAAGCGTGGCTCAGCAGTCCTGTGCAGTATATACGTGAAGGTAATCATGTCGAATTCGATGCCATGGACTATTGTCAGGCTATCAAGACAATGATCAGAAGTCATATAGATAATAAAACTATTGACGCTAAGGATGTCAGGCAGATTGTGTTTACAGGTCAAGCCGAATCCTTGGTTATTTTAGGCTATGACGGAAAACCGCTGATGAACGGCATATCGTGGATGGATCAGCGCTCGACGGAAGAATCAGAACTGATTGCAGCTCAGTTCACAGATAAAGAAATCTACAAAAAGACAGGTCAAATGGCCGTTTTGCCAACCTGGCCGGCAACCAAAATACTTTGGCTTAAAAACAACAGCAAGGATATTTATGACAGAGCTGCCCATTATGTATTACTAAAGGATTATATCGTCTATTGCCTGACAGGTAAGCTTTGTGCCGATTGCTCCATTGCGACCTTTACGTTTTATTTCGATATTCTCAACAAATGCTATTGGAATGAGATGCTCCAAGCCTGCGGTATTCGTTTGGAACAGCTTCCGCCTCTTAAAGAGCCATGCACCAATGTTGGAGGAATATTGACGTCGGCTGCAGATGAGATGGGATTGACGACCCATACAAAAGTCAATGTAGGCACACTGGATCATTTTGCCGGTATGATCGGTACGGGTAATGTCCATGAGGGTGTTATAAGCTTGTCCACAGGTACAGTCATGGCACTTGCCACACTGGCCCCCCAGCCCCTGAGTGAGAATAGCCATACGGCATTGCATTATGGATTTATACCCAACACTTATGTGTTTTTGCCCGTTGCCGAAAGCGGTGGCATATGTCTCGAATGGTTTAAGAAAAACTTTATGAAGGATTCTACCTATGAAGAAATAGATAGGACCATCATGGAGAGACCGTATCCCAACGAATTGTTGTTTTTGCCCTATATTGTTGGGACCAATGCACCTGAGTTCGACGCCGATGCCTGCGGCGTATTCTTTGGAATCCGTGATAAGCATGATGGGGTTGATTTTGCCTATGCGGTGATGGAGGGTGTCGCTCATATGCTGACGAAAAATATAGATGATATCAGCGCTGCGGGTACTAAAGTCGAAAGGATCATTGCTACGGGCGGAGGTGCGAAATCCGATATCTGGTGCCAGATTCAGGCCGATGTGACCGGCGTGCCGGTAGAAATCCCATCTGAGAAGGAAGCAGCCTGCTTGGGCGCGGCTATGATTGGTGCCGTAGATGACGGCCTTTTCGAGAGTTTTACTGATACAGCCCAAAGAGTGGTTCAAATAACAAAGCGTTTTGAGCCAAAGCCAAGCATGGAGATGAAGCGTAAGCATACACAGTTTAATCGCCTATACAAGGCCATGCTTGAAATAACCTCTATATAATTATGCCAATTTGATGCACTCTTTTTTTGGGGAAATAAGGTATACTAGGAAAACAAAAGCTGATTTACAAGCTTGATTTATATTGTCGCGTTAGATATAATCATATACATAATTGTAAAAAGCTATAAAAGAACCGTCATAGTTACATGGATCTATGAAAGGCTTTTAATTATTACGACAGGATGTGGTAAAAATGAGAGGGCCTTTTATTTTTTTGTGTCCGGAAATAACGAAAGAAAATGCCAAGACCTTAATGGGGTGGCTAAACGACCAAGATGTTATCAGATACTTAAGCGATTCTCCCGAAGTTTCCCAGAATATTGAGCAGATCATCGATAAAATACACCTGCCTAATTTAACTCACCTATTTAGTCAGGATGGCCGGTTCTACATGGCTTATGACAAACAAGATACACCCGTAGGCTTTGTTCGTCTTGTAAAAAAAGGTGTGGACTATGAAATTGTCATTGTAATAGGTGATCGGAATAACTGGGGTAAAAAGTTAGGGAAGAGCACCATACGAGAAAGCTTGAAAATTGCTTTCTTTGAATTGAGGGCGCAAAAAATAATTGCGAAGATTCACAAAGAAAATAACCGGTCCATATTAGCTTTTCTTAGGGCGGGTTTTTCGCTTCAGACTGAAACACCCATGCTTAAAACTTTCACATTAACCATGGACCGCTATTTGAAATTAATACAAGAGGGACCTGCCATACCCGCTGAAATCTACATCACTGAAATGGATCGAGATAGGCTTATAAAAACCATTGCATCCGAGCAACATAAAAGTAAAGCGTCGGATCAGTCTATTCAAAGCCTTGAAGGCGAGATCAACAAAGCCATTGTCGTTAATCAAAGACAGGTTCCAAAGGATGTTGTCACCATGAATTCAAGAGCGCTACTGCATTTTGACAACGAAGAAAAAGAGGTATCATTGGTCTATCCAAATGAAGCTAACTTGGATGCTAACAAACTGTCAGTTTGCTCCCCCGTCGGTACAGCTATTCTAGGCTATAGGGAAGGTGATATTATCGAGTGGGAGGTTCCATCCGGAACTACGGAAATTTACATTAAAAAAATATTGTATCAACCAGAAGCTGCTGGTGACTATCATCTGTAGAAAAGTAAGGATGACAGCACTCCGCTGCAAAAAGTACCATTTGGTTGTTCTAAAAAAAATGTTGCATTCGTAAATAACATGATATATAATATCTTTTGCTGTGACATGGCATACGATGAAGCCGCAGATGGCAGGTGAAACAAACTGGGAACTGCGATGGAGAATGTCCGATTCAAAGAAACCGGGCGACAAGTCACTGTACATCATGCATGTAGTTGTTTTTATGTATGCTTGTATCGTGGCCCAGGTGTAGAACTCTGGGCTTTTTATATGACCAAGCATGGAACACCCGGTAGAGTGTACAGGAAAAAGCTTGTTGCGCCAGCAAAATGTATCTTAAGGAGGCTTGTGTATGGCGAACAAACAGAAAATCAGGATCAGGCTGAAAGCATTTGATCATCAGGTAATCGACCAATCGGCAGAGAAGATTGTCGAGACCGCGAAGAGAACAGGGGCCAAGGTTTCCGGACCCGTTCCGCTTCCTACAAGAAAGGAAATCATGACAATCTTGAGAGCTCCTCACAAGTACAAGGATTCTCGTGAGCAGTTCGAAATCAAAACCCACAAGAGACTCATTGATATCCTGATGCCCACACCCAAAACCGTGGATGCTCTTATGAGACTGGATCTCCCCGCGGGCGTGGATATTGAAATCAAACTGTAAGTTTTTATTTGTTAAGTTCAGCCAAGGCTGAACCAATGACAGGAGGAATTATTTAACATGAAGAAATGCATACTTGGTAAGAAAATCGGTATGACACAGGTTTTTAATGAAAAAGGTGCAATGATTCCTGTAACCGTTGTTCTTGCAGGACCTGTAGCAGTTATCCAGAAGAAGACGGAAGAAATCGACGGCTATAACGCCATTAAGGTCGGTTTCGAGGATATTCCGGACAGGAAGGCCAACAAACCTACGAAAGGGCAGTTTGAAAAGGCCAAGGTTTCTGCAAAGAGATCCCTCAAGGAATTCAGACTTGAAGATATCTCCGGTTATGAAGTCGGAAACGTCATCAAGGTTGAAGATATGTTCCAGGATGGGGACATGGTAGATGTCTCCGGTATCTCCAAAGGTAAGGGATACCAAGGTACCATCAAGAGATTCGGCACTGCCCGCGGCCGTATGACACACGGTTCCGGCTACCACAGAGGACTTGGTTCGATGGGTGCTCACTCCGATCCGAGCCGTATTTTCAAGGGAAAGGTCATGCCTGGTCACATGGGAGCAGAGAAGGTAACTGTACAGAACCTTTCAGTAGTCAGAGTTGATGCTGAAAGAGGTCTTCTCCTTATTAAGGGAGCGGTACCCGGCCCGAAGGGCGGCCTCCTTGTAATCAAAAATTCGGTCAAGGCATAATGAAGAACTGGTTCGGAAGGAGGAAATAAGATGCCAAAAGTAGATGTTTACAATATCAAAGGCCAGAAGGTCGGCGACATCAGCTTAAATGACGACATTTTCGCAGTTGAAGTTAATGAAGTTGTAATGCATAGTGCTGTTGTGAACATGCTTGCCAACGCAAGACAGGGCACACAGTCCACCAAAACAAAGTCAGAGGTACGCGGCGGCGGAAAGAAGCCCTGGAGACAAAAGGGTACCGGTCGCGCCCGTCAGGGTAGCATCCGTTCCGCACAATGGGTTGGTGGTGGTATTGTTTTGGGTCCCAAGCCCAGAAGCTATAGCTACACCCTGCCCAAGAAGGTTAAGAGACTGGCTCTCAAGAGCGCTCTTACCACTAAGGTCCTCGACAATAATATCATCGTATTGGATGATATTAAGCTTGAGGCCATTAAGACCAAGGAAATGGTCAATGTTCTTAACAGTTTGAAGGTTGATACCACAGCTTTAATCGTTCTTCCAGAGGTAGACGAAAAGGTAGTTTTATCAGCAAGAAACATTGAGAACGTGAAGACTGCAACCTATAGTACCATCAATACTTACGATATCCTGAAATATAAAAAGTTTATCGTAACGAAGGATGCAGTAGCCAAGATTGAGGAGGTGTATGCATAATGAGAGACGCAATAGATATTCTCATTCGCCCGTACATTACCGAGAAAAGCAATATGGATATTGCTGAGGGTAAATACACCTTCATCGTGAACAAGAAGGCCACCAAGACCGAGGTAAAGCAGGCTGTTGAAAAGCTTTTCGGAGTTAAGGTTATCGCTGTGAATACCATCAATTATGAGGGTAAAGAAAAACGCCAGGGTGTTCATGTGGGCAAGACCGAAGCTTTTAAGAAGGCCGTGGTCAAGATTGATACTGATCCTAAGCCTGCTTCTTATGCAACCAAGGGCGGTAAGACTGTGGCTACAACCAAGAAGTACAAGACTTCTATTGAAGAATTCGGCGTAGCTCAGTAGAGCGCGTTGCGTAAGCAAAATTTTAATCATCACCGATCAGTCGGAAATATAGGCCTCACAGTCAGCCTGAGAACGATTTGTTCGGCAATTTGATAAAAGGAGTGGAAGAAATGCCAACTAAAAAGTACAATCCGACATCTCCTGCAAGAAGATTCATGACTGTATCTACATTTGAGGAGATTACAAAGAAGGAACCCGAAAAGAGCCTTCTTGCTCCGCTTAGTAAAAAAGCTGGAAGAAACTCCTACGGAAGAATTACCGTTCGTCATCACGGTGGCGGCGCTAAGCAAGCGTACAGAATCATTGACTTTAAGAGGGACAAGGAGAATATTCCCGGCAAGGTCATTGCCATCGAATATGATCCAAACAGATCTGCCAATATCGCACTTCTTGTTTACCAGGATGGTGAGAGAAGATATATTTTATCTCCTGTTGGTCTTAATGTGGGCGATAAAGTATATTCCGGTGAAAAGTCTGATATAAAGCCGGGCAATGCTCTTCCTATGGAAGCTATTCCCGTGGGTACCGTTATCCACAATATCGAGCTTAAGCCCGGAAAAGGCGGACAGCTTGTCAGATCTGCAGGAAACCTTGCACAGCTCATGGCTAAAGAGGGCAGTTACGCACAGGTCAGACTTCCTTCCGGCGAAGTGAGAAAGATCGATATCCGTTGCAAAGCTTCCATCGGCCAGGTCGGCAATGTTGAACACGAGAATATTTCCATCGGTAAAGCCGGCAGAAAACGCTGGATGGGATGGAGACCTACAGTTCGCGGTGTTGTCATGAATCCCAATGACCATCCTCACGGCGGTGGTGAAGGTAAATCTCCCGTCGGTATGCCAAGTCCTGTAACACCTTGGGGTAAACCCACTCTTGGTTACAAGACCCGCAACAAGAGGAAGCAGAGCAGTAAGCTGATCGTCAAGAGACGTAATGACAAGTAAGATGCGAGAAGGAGGTTAGTACCGTGAGTAGATCGCTTAAAAAGGGACCCTACGTTGATGAAAAACTCTTAAAGAGAGTTGACGAAATGAACGAAAAGAACGAGAAGAAGGTTCTTAAAACCTGGTCTCGTGCCTCTACCATCTTCCCACAGATGGTCGGACACACCATTGCAGTCCATGACGGACGCAAGCATGTTCCGGTATATGTATCTGAAGATATGGTTGGTCATAAACTTGGTGAGTTTTCTCCTACTCGTACCTATAGAGGTCACAGTAGAGGCGAGAAGAGCACCAAACTCAAGAAGTAATACCCACTCTTGATTGGAAGGAGGAATAGACTTGGGCAAGAAGGTAATGTCAAAGGACGAGCTCCTAGAAAAGAAGGAGGAGCTTCTTGAACAATATGGTAAGACCCGCAGAAAAGCTGATAAGCTTCCCATTCTCACCAAGAAGGAGAGAAAGGTTCTCGGAATCGGTAAGGATGAAGGAAGAGCTATTGTTAAGCATGTGAGGGTTTCATCGAGGAAGGCAAAACTGGTCATTGATTTAATTCGCAACAAGGGAATCGACGAAGCTTATGGGATATTGAAATATATGCCCAGAAATGCATCCGAGGTTCTGTATAAGCTTCTTAAGTCTGCTGAGGCAAATGCGGTTAACAATAACCAACTCAATAGAGACAATCTCTTTGTTTCTGAGGTATATGCAGAGCAGGGCCCAACCCTTAAAAGAATTATGCCAAGGGCACAGGGCAGAGCGTTCCGTATTCGTAAGAGGACCAGTCATATAACATTGGTACTCAAGGAAAGGGCTAAATAAGGAGGTTGCAAAATGGGCCAGAAAGTAAATCCGCATGGACTAAGAATAGGAATCATTAAGGACTGGGATACAAAATGGTATGCTGGCGTTAAAGATTTCAGCAGCTTCCTCGTGGAAGATGTAAAGCTTCGCAAGTTCTTAAAGAAGAAGCTCTACATTGCGGGAATCGCAAGAATTGAAATCGAACGTGCGGCAAATAAAATTAAAATCAATATCCACACTGCTAAGCCCGGTATCGTCATCGGCAAGCAGGGTGCAGGTATTGAAGCACTCCGTCAGGAGCTTGAAAAGCTCACCGGAAAGAGCGTTCTTCTCAACATCACTGAGATCAGAACGCCAGAGCTCAATGCCCAGCTTGTGGCTGAGAATATCGCAGCTCAGCTGGAAAAGCGTGTATCATTCCGTCGCGCAATGAAGCAGGCCATGTCCAGAACCATGAAGTTTGGAGCCAAGGGTATTAAGACTTTTGTTTCCGGCAGACTTGGCGGCGCTGAAATTGCAAGAAGAGAACATTACGCAGAAGGTACTATCCCGCTCCAGACACTTCGTGCCGACATTGACTACGGTTTTGCCGAAGCCAATACCACCTATGGAAAAATCGGCGTAAAGGCCTGGATTTATAAGGGTGAAGTTCTTCCCGCCAAAAAGAAGGAGAAAAAGGAAGGGGGAGACAAGTAATATGTTAATGCCTAAAAGAGTCAAATATAGAAGAGTCCAGAGAGGTCGTATGACCGGTAAGGCAACACGGGGTAACGTTGTCTCCAATGGTGAATTTGGTCTTCAAGCTACGGAACCCGCCTGGATTACAAGCAACCAGATCGAATCAGCCCGTATTGCCATGACCCGTTTCATCAAGAGAGGCGGAAATGTCTGGATCAAGATTTTCCCCGACAAGCCGGTAACAAAGAAGCCTGCTGAAACCCGTATGGGTTCCGGTAAAGGTTCTCCCGAGTACTGGGTAGCCGTTGTCAAGCCCGGCCGTGTACTCTTTGAAATCGGGGGTGTTCCCGAGGAATCAGCTAGAGAAGCATTAAGGCTTGCATCCCACAAGTTACCCGTTAAGTGCAAGATCATTGCACGTGGGGAAGAGGTAGGTGTAGAGAATGAAGGCGTCTGAACTGAAAGCACTTAAGGAAATGACACGGGTCGAGCTCGACAAAGAGTTCGCTGAACTCAAAGCCGAGTTGTTCAAGCTTAGATTCCAGCATGCTACAAGCCAGCTTGAGAATCCCATTAAGCTTAGGGATGTAAAGAAAGACATTGCACGAGTCAAGACTATCATTCGTGAAATGGAGCTCGGAATAAAGAGGAATTAATGTAAGGCTTTGAGCCTTTTAAACCGGAAGGAGGTTTGTTCCGCGTGGCTGAAAGAGGTTTAAGAAAGACCCGTATTGGTAAGGTCGTAAGCGATAAAATGGACAAAACCATTGTTGTGGCCGTAGAAGACAGCGTTAAGCATCCTTTGCTCAAGAAAATCATGAAGAGGACTTACAAGCTTAAGGCCCACGACGAGAATAATGAATGCAAAATTGGTGATCGCGTGGAAGTCATGGAAACCAAGCCCATCAGCAAGGATAAGAGATGGCGTCTAGTTCAGGTCATCGAGAAGGCGAAATAAGGGAGGCGTTAGGATATGGTTCAAGCACAGACCTATTTAAAGTCGGCTGATAACACTGGCGCCAAGGAATTATTCTGCATTAAGGTCCTCGGCGGCTCAAAAAGAAAATATGCAAATATCGGCGATGTTATCGTTTGTTCTGTCAAAAATGCAACACCCGGCGGTGTTGTTAAGAAGGGTGACGTTGTCAAAGCAGTTATAGTTCGTTCTGTCAAAGGACTCAAAAGGGTTGACGGTTCTACAATCCGTTTTGATGAGAACGCAGCCGTTATTCTGAAGGATGACGGAAATCCAAGAGGAACCCGTATATTTGGACCGGTCGCTAGAGAGTTAAGAGATAAGGACTACATGAAGATTATCTCTCTGGCACCCGAAGTATTGTAAGGAAGGAGGCTTGACAAATGGCAAAAATACACGTCAAAAAGGGAGATACGGTTTTCGTACTCAACGGCAAGGATAGCGGTAAAAAAGGCAAGGTTCTTGAAGTAAACGCATCCGAGCGCAAGGTCCTCGTAGAGGGCGTGAATATCGTCACTAAGCATGTTAAGCCGAAACCGAATAAGGGTTTCAAACAAGGTGGACTGGTTCACCAGGAAGCCCCTATCTATGTTGACAAGGTAATGTTCATTTGCAAAAGTTGCGGTAAACCTACTAAGGTTGGCAAGAAGCTACTCGACAACGGGAATAAAGCAAGGGTTTGCAAGAAGTGCGGCGAAGTGATTGACATTATCGGAGAAGGCAAGGAGTAAATCCTTAAGGAGGTTGACGAGACATGCCAAGATTGCTTGACAAGTACAATAAAGAAGTTGTTCAGGCTCTGCATGCGAAGTTTAATTATAGCAGTACCATGCAGATTCCAAGGCTTGTTAAAGTGGTTCTCAATATGGGCGTTGGGGATGTTAAAGAAAACCCCAAGGCGATTGAGATTGCAGCAAATGAAATGGCAACCATTACAGGGCAAAAAGCGGTTGTCACAAAAGCCAAGAAGTCCGTTGCAGCATTCAAGCTCCGTGAGGGCATGAATATTGGATGCAAGACAACGCTTCGTGGCAGCAGGATGTATGAGTTTGTTGATAAACTCTTCAGTGTAGCTCTTCCCAGAGTTAGAGACTTCAGAGGAATTAATGCCGATTCCTTTGATGGCCGCGGTAACTTTTCAATGGGTGTGAAAGAACAGTTGATTTTTCCTGAAATTGAATATGATAAGATCGATAAAGTGCGCGGTATGAATATCACATTTGTTACAACTGCCCAGACCGATGAAGAAGCAAAAGAACTGCTCACACTTCTCGGGCTGCCGTTTGCAAAGAGCTAAAGGAGGTAATCAATATGGCTAAGAAGTCCATGATTCTTAAGCAGCAGAAGACACCGAAGTTTTCTACAAGGTATTATAATCGCTGCAAGCTCTGCGGCAGACCTCACGCATATATGAGGAAGTTCGGCATTTGCCGTCTTTGCTTCAGAGACTTAGCATACAAGGGCCAGATACCAGGCGTAAAGAAGGCAAGCTGGTAACAGGAGCGCGAAAGGAGGTCTGTAATAATGCATGCAACCGACGTAATTGCAGATATGCTGACAAGGATAAGGAATGCCGCAAGTTCTAAGCATCAGACTGTGGATATTCCCGCATCAAACCTGAAAAAGCAGATAGCGAAGATCCTGCTTGAAGAGGGCTATGTCAAGGATTTTGTTGAGATAGACGATAAGAAGCAGGGAATAATCAGGATTACACTTAAATATGTAGAAAACAAGAAGAACATCATTTCCGGAATCAAGAGAATCAGTAAGCCGGGTCTGAGGGTTTATGCCCAGAAGGATGAGGTTCCAAAGGTTCTTGGCGGTCTTGGTGTTGCCATTGTGTCCACATCACAGGGTATCATGACTGACAAAGCAGCGAGACAGCTCGGTATTGGCGGAGAAGTTCTTGCCTTTGTATGGTAATCCAATAATGAATTAGATAAGTTCTGAAAAGAGTAGGTCGCCTACTCTCAATCTAAGGACTGGAGGTGCATTATATGTCACGTATAGGAAAAATGCCGGTAGAAATTCCGGCAGGTGTGGAAGTAAAGCTCAATGGTCACGATATGACTGTTAAAGGCCCTAAAGGGACCTTAAGCGCTACCTTTCATAATAATATGTCCATTGTAAAAGAAGGCAACACTATCGTTGTCACTCGCCCCGACGACCAGAAGCTCAACAGGTCGCTTCATGGTCTTACCCGTGCTCTTATTGCCAATATGGTCACCGGTGTATCCAAGGGCTTTGAGAAGAATCTTGAAATCATTGGTGTTGGTTTCAGAGCACAGAAGCAGGGTAAAAAGCTTGTTCTCACCCTAGGTTATTCACATCCGGTAGAAATGGAAGAGCCCGAGGGTATCACTATCGATGTTCCCGCACCGGACAAGATAAGCATTAAGGGTGTAGATAAGCAGCTTGTTGGTGAAGTAGCCGCAAAGATTCGTGAAAAACGTCCCCCTGAACCCTATAAAGGTAAGGGTATTAAGTATGTTGGCGAAGTTATCATCCGTAAGGAAGGTAAGACCGGCGGTAAGGGTAAGAAATAAAAGAGAGGAGTGAGTGTGCAATGATAAAACGTATCGAAAAGAACAAGATCAGGCTCCGTAAACATGAACGCGTACGCAAAAAGATAACTGGTAATGCTGAAAGACCACGGCTTTGCGTTTTCAGAAGTTCAAAACACATATATGCCCAAATTATCGATGATGTTAGCAGCACCACTCTGGTTGCAGCATCCTCTTTGGATGAGGCTCTCAAGGGAAAGCTTGACTACTCGGGTAACAAGGAAGCCGCTAAAGAAGTAGGCAAACTTGTCGGTACCAAGGCTATCGAAAAGGGTATTAAACAGGTAGTATTCGACAGAGGCGGCTACCTTTATCACGGAAGGATCAAGGAACTCGCTGACGGCGCAAGAGAAGCCGGCCTCGAATTCTGATCACGGTTTAAAGTAGAAGGAGGGGAACAAATTGCAGAAAATTGATCCAAGCACTCTGGACCTTAAAGAAAAGGTAGTGAATATCGGACGCGTTACCAAGGTTGTTAAGGGCGGTAGAAACTTCAGATTCAACGCTCTTGTCGTTGTTGGTGATGAAAATGGATATGTTGGTGTTGGCAGCGGTAAAGCGACAGAAATACCCGATGCCATTCGTAAGGGAATTGAAGACGCCAAGAAGAATCTTATTTTCATACCGAAGGTAGGGACCACCATCCCACATGATTCCTTGGGTGTTTATGGTGCCGGTAAAGTTTTACTGAAGCCTGCCAAGGAAGGTACCGGTGTTATCGCCGGGGGACCTGTAAGAGCAGTACTGGAGCTTGCAGGTATCCACGATATTTATACTAAATCATTAGGTTCCAACAATCCTACCAACATGGTGCGTGCTACCATAGAAGGTCTTTCTCAGTTAAAGACTGTTGAAATGATTGCAAAACTCAGAGGTAAGAGCGTTGAAGAAATCCTTGGATAGGAGGTAGCTTTCATGGGCAATTTGAGAATTACTCTGAAAAAGAGTACAATAAAATGCAAAGTAGATCAGAAGGCTACAGTAGCCGCTCTTGGTCTTCGTAAAATCGGGCAGTCAGTCGAACAAAAGGACAATGCCCAAATTCGTGGTATGATTCAAAAAGTATCACATCTCTTGCAGGTCGAAGAAATTTAAAGGAGGTGCAACCAGTGAACTTATTCGAATTAAAACCTGGAGCACCCAAAAAGGCTCCAAAGCGTAAAGGCAGAGGCCATGGCTCTGGAAACGGCAAGACTGCCGGTAAGGGTCATAAGGGTCAGAATGCCAGGGCCGGCGGCGGTGTCAGAGTCGGCTTTGAAGGTGGACAGATGCCTCTTTTCAGACGCATACCTAAGAGAGGCTTCAACAATTTCGAGTTTAGAAAAGTTTATACCGAAGTCAATCTTTCAGATCTTGAGAGATTTGAAAACGGTGCAGAGGTTACAGCTGAGCTTTTAAAAGAAGCCGGCATTATCAGCAAACTCAATGATGGATTAGTAGTTCTCGGAAATGGTAATCTGACTAAAAAGCTTACCGTCAAGGCGTCTAGATTTACAAAGACGGCTTCCGAGAAGATCGAAGCTTTAGGAGGAAAGGCTGAGGTGATCTAAGATGGAGAGTGTTATCGCCCCACTTAAAAGTGCCTGGAAGATCGCCGACTTGAGGAAGAAGCTTATCGCTACTTTTCTTCTTCTTTTGGTGTATCGTGTTGGTGTCTATATTCCGGTTCCCGGACTGGATGCCAGTGCTCTTGCGCAAATGATAGGCAATCAAGGTGGTCTCTTCGGCTTCATGGATATCATCGGCGGCGGCGCCTTTACCAATGCAAGTATCTTTGCTATGTCGATAACGCCCTACATCAATGCATCCATTATCATGCAGCTGCTCACAATCGCCATCCCTGCACTCGAAAGAATGCAGAAGGAAGGCGAAGAAGGCAGGAAAAAACTGGCTCAGTGGGTGCGCTATGGAACCGTCATTCTAGGTTTTGTAGAAGCAACCTTCATGTATATTGGATTCAGAGGAGCCATATCACAGCGTAATGTGATGTCTTACCTCACCATTACACTGGCTCTGACAGCCGGTACGGCTTTCATTATGTGGCTGGGCGAACAGATTAATGAGTATGGTATCGGAAACGGTATATCACTCATCATCTTTGTCAACATTATCTCAAGAGGACCTGTTGCTATCAGCGCTCTGTATAACATAGTCAGGGGCTATGCAAATAATGGTCAGCTTGCTGTTGGTGTGTTAATCATTTTAGCTATTGTTGCGGTTTTCGTCGCTGTTATAGTTTTGGTTATTTTTGTAACGCAGGCAGAGAGAAGAGTCCCGGTACAATATGCTAAGCGTGTGGTAGGACGTAAAATGTATGGTGGTCAGAGTACTCATGTTCCGATCAAGGTTAATGTGGCCGGTGTTGTACCTATCATCTTTGCAATGTCCATACTCGCATTTTTCCCGACGATTATCGGGCTCATATGGCCAAACACCACAAACAAATTTCTTTTAGGTCTGGCTAATTTCAGCGGTAATCCGCTTTATATGCTGGTAATGGCATTGTTGGTTCTCTTCTTCACCTTCTTCTATACCCTTATGGTATTCAATCCGGTGGAGCTTGCCAACAATATCCGTAAAAACGGTGGATTTATACCTGGTATACGTCCTGGTAAACCTACCAGCGACTATATTACAAAAGTACTTAACCGCGTTACCTGGTTCGGCGCGTTCTTCCTTGCTCTTGTTACCATACTTCCAAGCTTGTTGGAGCTTGTAACCGGTGTTAAGGGCATGTGGTTCGGCGGAACCTCCCTCCTCATTATGGTAGGTACTGCGCTGGAAACAGCAAAACAGATTGAATCCCAGCTGATGATGAGACATTATAAAGGATTCCTTGAATAAGAAAATGTAATTTACGGTATATTGAAAAGCGGATGAGCTTGCACCATCCGCTTTTCGTACCGTGATGTTACCGATTTACTTTAAACATGTGGATAGTCTATCGTTAAAAAGGTTGTGACAAAATGAGGATGATACTATTAGGACCTCCCGGAGCAGGAAAAGGAACCCAAGCGGCTAATTTGTCTGCAGCACTTAAAATACCGCACATTTCTACCGGCGATATTTTCAGAGCCAATATAAAAGAAGGCACAGCTTTGGGCCAATTGGCAAAAAGTTTTATTGATGCCGGTAAGCTTGTTCCTGATGATGTCACAATTAAAATTGTTGAGGATAGACTTAAGTCTGAGGATTGCATATCGGGATTTATCATGGATGGATTCCCCAGAACAATCCCCCAGGCAGAAATGTTTGATACAATGCTTGAAAAAATAAATGCCGGTGTTGAACTGGTGATTAACATCATGGTACCCGATTCTGCCATCATCAAGAGAATGTCAGGCAGAAGGATGTGCGCATGTGGACGGACTTATCACATTGAGAATAATCCGCCTCAAAAGGAAGGAATTTGCGATTTTTGTGGCGGCAGCCTCTACATCAGGGAAGATGACAAGGAAGAAACAGTTAAACAAAGACTTAAAACATACCATGAACAGACCAGTCCTCTCATTGACTATTATGAGAAAAAAGGACTTATCATGAATATTGATGGTATGAAGCCTATAGATGAAACAACACAAGAAATTCTAAAAGAAATTGGAAAGCTAAGTTAATCGAGGCAACATGAATGATCGTCATTAAATCACAGAGAGAATTGGATAAAATGAGAAGAGCCGGGGAAATTGTGGCATTGGCTCATCAGAAGCTTTCGGAGATCATCGTTCCCGGTATCACAACACGGGAGCTTGATAGAGCTGCTGAGGCAGTGATCCGAAAGGCAGGTGCCATTCCTTCATTTAAAGGCGTGCCCTGTGCCTATGGTGGTATAGATTTTCCGGGTTCGATCTGTGCATCTATCAATCATGTTGTCATACATGGTATTCCTGATGGCACTGTTCTTAAAGAAGGGGATATTATCAGCATTGATATCGGCTCCATTCTTGATGGATTTCATGGTGATGCGGCCAGAACCTATCCGGTAGGAAAGGTGTCGGATGAAGCCAGAGACCTTATCCTCCACACTGAGGAAGCATTTAATCAGGGCATGTCCCGTGCTGTCGAGGGAAATCATATACGGGACATTTCTATGGCCATACAGGTTTATATAGAAGAAAAAGGGTACACTGTGGTTCGGGATTTTGTCGGCCATGGTATCGGAACTGAGATGCATGAGGAGCCTCAAATACCAAATTACGCAACACGTGAAAAAGGTGTGCGGCTCAGTAATGGAATGACTTTAGCTGTGGAGCCCATGGTTAACATCGGGACATGGCGTGTGAAAGTATTGGACGACAAATGGACAGTTGTTACTGCAGATAGTAAGCTGTCCGCCCATCATGAAAACACGCTGGCTGTTATGCCAAACGGCCCGGAAATATTGACCAGATTATATTAAATTTCACGAAAAAAGTTAAGAATCTTGAAAAAGAGCTAACTTTGTTATAAAATATATACTTGGCGCGGTTAAAGCCCCTGCTTTTTCATGTGGTGAGTATAGCTGAACATTGGAAGCATAAGGGGTTACACCCTTTGTATAATAAATTTTGTATAAGTAAAAAGGGGTAGAATACTTGGATACCATCCTGGGTCGTTATGTATGGTCCAATGCGGGCCGTGACAAAGACCATTTATTTATAATCATTGATATTATCGATGACTATCATGTTCTTGTGGCAGATGGTGACCTGCGACGTATAGATAACCCTAAGAAGAAAAAACTGAGACACCTTAAAGTCACTAACAAAGTGTCAGAAGAGATATCACAGACAGTACACCTGAAGAAGCGGCTAACTAATGCGGATCTTCAGAAGGCTGTTCAAAGATATAATAATGAACTTACATGCAGTAAAGGGAGCGAGGAGGTATAGTTTTGTCAAAGGAAGATGTTATTGAGCTAGAAGGAACCGTGCTAGAGTCTCTTCCTAACGCGAATTTCAAAGTTAAACTCGAAAATGGACATGTCATTCTCGCCCACATTTCGGGTAAGCTCAGAATGAATTATATTCGTATCCTTCCCGGCGATAAGGTTACCGTAGAAATGTCAACCTATGATCTTTCTCGCGGGCGAATCACGTGGAGAGGCAAATAATAGCCATAGAGGACAGGAGGGTCAATAAAATGAAGGTAAAACCATCAGTTAAGAAAATTTGTGAAAAGTGCAAGATCATCCGCAGAAAAGGCCGTGTTATGGTTATCTGCATGAATCCCAAGCATAAGCAAAGACAAGGCTAGTAAATATTTGCAGCCGGCAGCGCGCCTGCCGGTTGCATAAAAATTTTTGCTTTAACGATTTCTACAAGCGGCTGTACCTGAAAACAACGGAATAGAGGTGTTTACAGGTATTTGTAGAGATTTTTAAATAGAAGTTTCAATTATCACTAATTTTACATGTTACACAAATTACCAATCGGAGGTGTAGTAATTTGGCTCGTATTGCAGGTGTTGACTTGCCGAGAGAAAAAAGAGTAGAAATCGGCCTTACGTATATCTTCGGGATAGGCAGAACCCGTTCAAATGAAATTTTGACAAAAACGGGTATCAACCCCGATACACGCGTACGTGATCTTACAGATGATGAGATCGCAAAGCTCCGTGACATTATTGAAAAGGTCTACACAGTAGAAGGCGACCTCAGAAGAGAGATTGCACTTAATATAAAGCGCCTTGTGGAAATAAGGTGTTATCGTGGTGTCCGGCATAGAATGGGACTTCCGGTTCGCGGTCAGAGAACAAAGACCAATGCAAGAACCCGTAAAGGACCCAGAAAGACTATTGCCAACAAGAAGAAGTAATCGGGAGGTCGATCGATAAAATGGCAGCAGGTAAAGTTGTTAGACGAACAAGGAAGAAGAAGGAAAAAAAGAATATTGAACGTGGCGCAGCCCACATCCGTTCTTCCTTTAACAATACCATAGTGACCATAACCGACGTCCAGGGTAACGCCCTCTCGTGGGCAAGTTCAGGTGGACTTGGCTTCAGAGGCTCCAGAAAGAGCACACCTTACGCTGCTCAGCAAGCTGCTGAGACAGCAGCAAAGGCTGCTATGGAGCACGGGCTTAAGACCGTGTCGGTTTATGTCAAAGGTCCAGGAGCCGGCCGTGAGGCGGCAATCCGCGCACTCCAGGCGGCTGGGCTCGAAGTTAATTTAATTAAGGATGTAACCCCTATTCCCCACAACGGTTGCAGACCGCCTAAGAGAAGAAGAGTTTAATGGAGGTGTAAGAATCAATGGCTAGATATACAGACGCATCTTGCAAGCTCTGCCGAAGAGAAGGGCAGAAACTCTTCTTAAAGGGCGAAAGATGTTACACAAATAAATGCGCCGTGGGTAGAAGACCCTATGCGCCTGGCCAACATGGCGCTCAGAAAAAGAAGCTATCTGAATACGGCATTCAGCTTCGTGAAAAGCAGAAGGCAAAGAGATTCTATGGCCTCTTGGAGAGCCAGTTCAGAAAATATTTTGAGATTGCAGCAAACAAGAAGGGCATCACTGGTGAAAACCTCTTGCAGCTGCTTGAAAGCAGACTTGACAACGTTGTTTACAGACTGGGCTTTGGGACAACACGTGCCGAGTCCCGTCAGCTTGTAAGTCATGGTCATTTTCTCATTAATGGCAAGAGACTCAATATCCCTTCTTATATTGTAAAGGTTGGCGACACAATTGACGTCAGCGAAAAGGGTAAAAAGTCTCCTAAGTTTAAGGAGATTCTTGACACCACAGGCTCCAAGGTTGTTCCCAAGTGGCTTGAAGTTGATCAGGAGAATCTTAAGGGTAAGGTTGTTGCGTTACCGTCCAGAGAGGATATTGACCTCAACGTTCAGGAGCATCTCATTGTCGAGTTGTACTCCAAGTAATAAATACTAGACTATTACCCTCATATTAAAATAACCCAAGGAGGGTTGACTGATGATCGAAATGGAAAAGCCAAGGATTGAGTGCGTTGAAAGTGCGGAAAACAATACCTATGGTAAGTTTGTGATAGAACCTCTGGAGAGAGGCTATGGCATTACTTTAGGAAACTCTTTGAGAAGGATACTTCTCTCGTCACTACCCGGTGCCGCTGTTACATCTATCAAGATTGACGGCGTTCTCCATGAATTTACCACAGTACCGGGTGTTGTTGAGGATGTAACCGAGATTATTCTCAATATTAAAGAGCTTCGTTTAAAGCTTTTCAGCGAGCAACCCAAAACCTTGTATATTGATTACGAAGGTGAAGGCGAGATTAAGGCTTCGGATATCAAAGGGGATTCAGATGTTGAAGTATTGAATCCGGATTTGCATATCGCAACTGTCAACGGCACCAGCAGATTCTTTATGGAAATTAATGTTAATCATGGCCGCGGTTATGTTTCGGCAGAAAAAAACAAGCTTCCAAATCAGCCTATTGGCGTCATTCCGGTGGATTCAATCTACACACCTGTGAAGAAGGTCAATTACGCTGTAGAAAATACCCGTGTTGGTCAGGTTACCGACTATGACAAGCTTGGCATAGAGGTTTGGACAGACGGTTCCATAGCACCTGATGAGGCCATCAGCCTTGGCGCAAAGATTTTGAGCGATCATCTCAATCTTTTTATCAACCTGACTGACAGGGCGAAGAACACCGAGGTTCTCGTAGAAAAGGGCGAGCCCGCCAGAGACAAGATTCTTGAGATGACTATTGAAGAGCTTGATCTTTCAGTTCGTTCTTATAACTGCTTGAAGAGGGCAGGAATTAATACTGTCGAAGATCTTATCAATAAGACAGAAGACGAGATGATGAAAGTGAGAAATCTCGGCCGCAAATCACTTGAAGAAGTGGTGCAAAAGCTTGAAGCGTTAGGACTTAGGCTTGCTCTGGCAGAAGATTAAGAAATTTTAAGGGGAGGAAACAAAATGCCTGCACAAAGAAAATTAGGAAGACCTACCGACCAGCGTAAGGCGATGTTAAAAGGTCTGGTAACCTCTCTGATCCAGTATGGGCGTATAGAAACAACCGAGATGAGAGCAAGGGAAGTTAAGGATATTGCAGAAAAACTAATTTCTCTTGCTGTTAAGGAATGCGATAATTTCACAGCTCCTAAGAATGTGACAATCAGCGCTCCGGTTAAAGACAGTAAAGGCCGTAAGGTACTTAAAACCGTTACTTCAAAGAACGGCAATAAGTACGAGGTAGTTGAGAGAGAAACAAAAACCGAGCTTAAAACGGTGGATGCTCCCTCACGACTTGCTGCAAGACGTCTTATTATGAACTGGGTCTACAGGGTTAAGGATGAAAAAGGTAATACCATCAGCCTTACCAACAAATTATTCAGTGATATCGCACCCAAGTATAAGGACAGAAAAGGTGGCTACACCCGCATCTATAAGCTTGGTGCAAGACGAGGCGACGGTGCTGAGGTTGTCGTACTTGAGCTGATCTGATCCATATTTACGGGTCGAGAACTGGTGCATGCAAGCATGCACCCCAATTGTTATGGATTTTAAAGTAGTGGAGAGCGGGGTATACCGTTCTCCATTATTCATATTAATGGGTCGCGACTTGTTGCTGTATGCAAGCATGCGCCTAAATGATCATACCCCTGAAGCTAGATAGGTGAAGACCATATGAATGAGATGATAAAAACAGACCATGTTTATTATGAGTATAGAAGCCGATCGGAAGAGCTGGCGGCCGTAAAGGCTGTCAACGATGTTTCCATGACTATCAACCAGGGTGAATTTGTGGTGGTACTGGGCCGGAACGGTTCAGGCAAATCAACATTGGCCCGGTTGATGAATGCACTTTTAATACCCAACCAAGGTACGGTCATTATAGACGGTTTAAGTACCCATGAAGGAGAGCATGTCTGGGAGATACGAAAAACTCTTGGATTGGTTCTCCAAAACCCTGATAATCAAATTGTTGCAACAACTGTTGAGGAGGATGTGGCTTTCGGCCCGGAGAATTTAGGGGTGGAGCCATCGGAGATACGAACCAGGGTAGATGATTCCATAAAGCTTGTGGGAATGGAAGCCTATGCCCATCATTCCCCCCATATGCTTTCAGGAGGCCAGAAGCAAAGAATAGCAATAGCTGGAATACTGGCCATGTCGCCCAAATGCATTGTTCTTGATGAAGCAACCTCCATGTTGGATCCCTCGGGTCGTAAAGAGGTACTGGAAGTTCTGCATACCCTTAATCGTGAAAAAGCAATAACAATTATTCTTATAACCCATCACATGGATGAGGCTGTTTCCGCCCATCAGGTCATGATTATGCAAGAGGGACGTCTTACCTTGAGGGGAACACCAAGGCAGATATTTAAGAATGTCGAAGCAGTAAGAGAAGCAGGTCTCGATGTACCACAGGTCACAGCCCTTGCATATGACCTTAAAAAACAGGGCCTCGCAATAGATGAACTCCCCGTTTCAATGGATGAAATGGTTAATGTTACTAAGGGCTTCCTACAAAATGCATCAGTGAAAAAAAGAAATGACGGGACCCAAAATCACGCTAACCCAGCTTTGCCTAATGTTGAAAAGGCTACATCTGATCAGGCGAAGTATGAGAATATTATCACAGTAAAAGACCTCAATCATATTTATATGGAAGGAACAACCTATCAGCAGCATGCACTTAAACATATCAATCTCTCTGTAAGAAGGGGAGAAATTCTGGGCATTATCGGTCATACCGGCTCTGGCAAATCCACGTTGGTTCAGCATTTCAATGGTATTTTGAAACCTTCCTCCGGAACTCTTGAAATCGACGGGCTGGAAGCATCCGGGAAAGCACTAAAGGAATTGCGTAAAAAAGTGGGCCTCATCTTCCAATATCCTGAGCATCAGCTATTTGAGGAGACGGTCTATAAGGATATAACCTTTGGCCTTCTTAAAATGGGACTATCAGCCGAGGAGATAAAAAAGAGAGTCTTTCACGTTATAGATCTCCTGGGTATTTCTCCTGAGCTATTGGAAAAGTCACCCTTTGAGCTTTCGGGAGGGCAGAAACGCCGTGTCGCCATAGCCGGAGTTCTTGCCATGGAACCTGGAGTATTGGTACTGGATGAGCCTACAGCTGGCTTGGATCCCAAGGGCAGCACCGAGGTGTTTAAGATACTCTCAAAGCTTAATCAAGATGAGGGAACTACTATTATCATTATTTCTCATAATATGGAGGATATCGCAGCCTTCTGCCATCGCGTCGCAGTCATGCACAAAGGAGAATTGGCTCTATGCGGTACGCCTCGTGAAATCTTCTCAAGATCGAATGAATTAAAGAGTTATGGCTTGGCTGTCCCAAAAATAACGGAGCTTTTTGAGCAATTGGTTACCGACGGCTTTGATATCCCCACGCCTGTTTTGACGGTTAAAGATGCCGCAAAGCTCATTATGGACACCGTTGCAAAGCCTTTGGGAGGTGACAGCTTATGATTAACAATATTATGCTGGGACAATATATTCCGGGTTCATCCATACTTCATCGGCTGGATCCCAGAACCAAGATCATTTGGACTGCACTTCTCATGGTGGCGGTTTTTATGATAGAATCCTGGCAGGAATATGTCATGATGGGTGCGTTGACCCTTATACTGCTTCTAATAAGCGGTGTACCTGTCAAACAGTCTTTAAAAGGTATCAAGCCCCTTCTGCTCATCTTGATTATAACCGCCGTTCTCAATATCTTTTTTATAGACGGAAGAACACTCTTTGAGATCGGTCCCATAAGAGTGACCTATGAAGGGCTTATTTCTGCCGTCAAGCTCTTTTTCAGGCTGGTGATCCTCATTATTACAGCTTCATTAATGACGCTTACCACAACCCCCATGGCTATGACTGACGGTATTGAGAAGCTTTTAAAGCCCTTGGAGAGGATTGGGGTTCCCGCCCATGAAATTGCCATGATGATGTCCATCGCTTTGCGGTTTATTCCGACACTGATGGAAGAAACTGAGCGCATTATGAAGGCACAAGCCTCAAGAGGCGCGGATTTTGATACCGGCAGTATTTTTTCACGGGTGAAAAGCTTCATCCCAGTTCTGGTACCTTTGTTTGTCAGCGCTTTTAAAAGAGCGGACGAGTTGGCAGAGGCCATGGAATCAAGGTGTTATCGCGGCGGTAAGGGAAGAACCCGGTTAAAGAGTATTCGGTTTACTGCACTGGATTTGTCAACAAGTCTTACAGGTATTCTATTTCTTGGTTTGGTGTTCTTTGTGTAGCAGGTCAGAGGCCTAACCTGTTACAAGGGGGTTCGTTTTTTAAGGGGGGCATAATTTTATATGAGAGACTATCTATTTGAGCTACATATGCATACTGACGAGGTTAGTCCCTGCGGTAAGGTCCCGGCCAGAGAAGCCGTCAGACTTTATCAGAGTTTGGGCTATGACGGAGTTTGCATAACCGATCATTTTGGCACACGCTTTTTTGAAGGAATGGGGGAGCTGCCATGGGATGAAAAAGTCAGATCTTTTCTCAAGGGTTACCACGAAGCCCTGGATGATGGGAAAAAGCTGGGGCTTCCTGTTATACTGGGTATGGAGTATTGTATGCCCAATACCGGTGACGACATTTTAATTTATGGCTTTGACGAAGATTTTCTCTATAGCCATGAGAATTTATATCTTCTGGAGGAGGGAGAACTAAAAGCTCTGGCACAGGCGCATGATCTTTTACTTATTCAGGCCCATCCTTTCAGAAAGCAGATTTCCAAAACCTATGATACCCTCGTCAACGGATTCGAGGCCTTTAACGGCAATCCTCGCCATGATTCCATGAATGAGCGGGCAGAGAAATATGCCAGGGATTTTTGCGGTATACTCATATCCGGATCGGACTTTCATCAGCCTCAGGATGCCGGAACCGGTGGTGTCTATCTGCCCTATCTTCCATCTGATTCTTTTGAACTCGCCAGGCTTCTGAAAGAAATCGGAACCCCCGAGTTAATACGAAACGACAGGGAAAGCCGGAATGGATGAAAAGGACAATTGGGATGGTAAAAGATTTCATAGCCTTGATTTTGCTTTAAAGAAGCGACTTGGTAAAAAAGTAGCCAAGCTTGCTCTGGATGCCAGTATGACCTGTCCCACCCGAGACGGTACCAAAGGCGTTGGAGGCTGCCTCTTTTGCTCTAGCCGTGGATCGGGAGACTTTACCCAATACGGAAGCATAACGGAGCAAATGGAACAACAGGCTCAAATAGCCCTGGCCAAGTGGAAGGATTGTGCCTTTATTCCTTATTTTCAGAGTTATACCAACACCTATGCATCGGTTGAGACTTTAAGAAAGCTCTTTGATGAAGCTTTGGCTTATCCCGGAAGTGTAGGACTTGCCGTAGCAACCCGATGCGACTGTCTTCAGCCGGAGGTTTTAGAGCTTCTTAATGAGTACAATCAAAGAACCTTCCTATGGGTCGAATTAGGCCTTCAGACTGTCTCCGATGATACAGGCCGGATTATCCGCAGAGGGTTTAGTACGCAGGAATTTGTTGACGCAGTCACGTCTCTTGATGAATATAGAATTCTCACAGTAGTTCATCTTATAGCCGGGTTGCCGGCCGAGGATCAACGGACGTTTTTAGAATCGGTCCGGTTTGTGGCGGGTTTACCTGTCTGGGGTATCAAGCTCCAGATGCTGAATATACTCTTTGATTCCGACCTTTATCAAGACTATCTGCAAAGTCCCTACAGGCTTTTTAGCAGAGAGGAATATGTTGAGGTCATCTGTGACGCAATAGAGCTTTTACCACCTCGTATGGTCATCCATCGTCTTACAGGAGACGGTAAGAAGGCGAATCTTTATGAGCCCCAGTGGGTCATTGATAAAAGGCGGGTTCTTACTGAAATAAATCAGGAGCTCCAGCGGAGGAAAAGCGTACAAGGAAAGCTTACAATTCCCAAAAAACCTATGGATATTTTCAGACAAATGCACGATAAATGATTAGGATACCTATAATGAAATTACTGGAGGTTGGGCGTTGGAAACAAGGATTTCTGTAGAAGTTGTCAAAGATAAAAGTTTTGATCCGAATTTTGTAGTGAAGGTCTCTTATGACGATGGGAAAAACCGGTTTAGAAATGAAGAGGTTTTGGTATCAAGAAAACCTCCAAAGGTCAAGATTGAATATCCGGACCATGTAAAGAAATTGCTGGATAAAATAGATATAACCAAAATCGAGCTTGAAATCATGGAGGGTATTGTGGAGGTTCTGCTTAATAATTCAGGAAAACGCCTGTGACAGGCCTACTCCATGTACTCTCCTTTTTTTTGAACAAAAAGATTTTGCTTGCTGTCAATTGAGGCATAAAAAACATGAGTGTAATCGTTAATCCCGTATTCCTTTAACTTCTCGTCAATCCAGGGCCTTTGCAGATGTAAACGCTGTAATGTTCTACCGATCAGCTTTCCGTCTATAATGATATCATGGTTAAAGTTCTCGCGTGGTGGTTTAATATTAAAGTCTTCAGGTGTAGCAGGTCTTTTCTCGCTTTTTAGTATGACGCTTAACTGGCCATTTGTTTCAAGAATGGCGTATTCTACGTCGTTGATGCTTTGAATGCTCTGGAAGCGAAGCTGCTCAAGCAGATCATTAATGGTATACAGTTCTTTACGCATATTCTTTTCAAGCATTTTCCCATCTCTGATAAGAAGTGTGGGTTTTCCGCAGACTACTTCTCTTATACGAACCCCCTTAATGGATAGAAAAGATATAAGGAGCTGGCATGCAAGCAGCACTGCAATAGGAATTACAGCGTGGTGAATGTTCTTGCCATCCTCTGTAAGGGGGAGGGCTGCAAGCTCTGAGATCATAACGGCTACAGCAAATTCAAAGGGCTGGAGCTGGCCAATCTGGCGCTTTCCCATAAGCCGCATGGTCACAACAACTACCAGGTACAAAAAGAAAGTTCGAGAGATAAGCTGTAGCATTTGAGTCCTTTCGCATGTAAGGGCTCTTAATTCTTTTAAGAGCCCTAAGACTTTTACAAGCCTATTTTGAACAGCAAATAGTGAAATCATGCAAAAGGAAGTTTAAGAAAGCAGACTTTTAAGTGGAGGACATTCCTCTCTTAAAAGGGAATAAAGCTTGAGATTGTGATATTCACCTTGATTGAAAGTAGCACTCCGCATTGTACCCTCATAGGTAAAGCCGCATTTTTCAACAACCTTTTGACTCGGAATATTACCTTCCATAAGATTGACCTGTATGCGGTTTATTGGCCTGATAGAAAACATATAAGCACAGAAAAGCAAGAGCGCCTCACTCATATAGCCCTTGCCTGAATGCTCGGGACTGAAAAGCTCATAGCCAACCTCGTATCCCGATTGATAGTCAAGACCTTTGAAATAGAGCAGTTCACCAACTACGAGGTCATCATTTGACAGGATGAGCATGCGCCCTTCCTCCATAGACCAAAACCCTGTTCTATGAAATTCCTTTATAAACTCACCGGATGATTCGATAGTAAGGTGCCAAAAGGGCCCCTTGCTGTTGATATGGGAAATGCGCTCATAGACATAATCCAGTTCATGGGGCTGTATGGTTCTCAGCTTGATGTTTTTACCAATAATCATGTGATGATCTCCCGCGCTTGCATTTATTTATATATAACTAGCAGAATTTGTGCTATTTTTAGTCTTATTGACCCTTCGCCTATTATATCATATAATTGATCGAGGTAAAAAAAGTCCTTATGATTATATGATCTGACTAAGGAGGATCTCCTATGTATTATGTCGGAATAGATCTTGGCGGAACAAACATTGCGGTCGGAATTGTAGATGAAAATGGTGGAATTATTAAAAAAGGTAGTGTGCCAACCGTCAGTACCAGAAAACCGGAAGAAATCATCTATGATATGTGCATGCTTGTAAAAAGCTTAATGCAGGATGTAGGCATCACCGACAAGGAGATTCATAGTATAGGCATCGGCAGCCCAGGCACACCCGACCGTGAAAATGGGATCATTATTTATAACAATAACCTGAATTTCCGGTATGTACATATACGTGAAGAGGTTCAGAAATATATTTCCGTGCCCGTCTATCTGGAGAACGACGCCAACTGTGCAGCAATTGCTGAAAGCGTGGCAGGAGCGGCTAAAGATGCTGAATTTGCGGTTGTTATCACCATAGGAACAGGTATAGGCGGGGGTGTCATTATTCATAATAAGCTCTATATCGGTTTTAACGGTGCAGCCAGTGAGCCGGGGCATATGGTGATCAGAATTGATGGAGAAGGATGCACCTGCGGCAGAAAGGGTTGCTGGGAAGCCTATTCATCAGCGACAGCTCTTATCAGGCAGACCAAGAAAGCCGTTTTGGAAAACCCCCAGTCCAAAATCATGGAGCTTTGTGACGGCAATCTGGATAAAATTAATGCCAAAACAGCCTTTGATGCCGCTAGACTTGGTGATGAGACCGGTATAAAGATTATAGACAGCTATATCGATATTTTTGCTGAAGCCCTTGCCAATATGGTCAACCTCTTCCAACCCAATCTCATTGTTATTGGGGGAGGGGTCTCCAAGGAGGGTGAAAATCTTCTGGCACCGCTGAGAGAAAAGATGAAGGGCAAAACCTATTGTGCCGAGGGTGTCGAAAATACAAAGTTAGTAGTTGCAAAAATGGGTAATGATGCGGGGATTGTGGGAGCAGCCTTTATCTCCAGGGCATGACAACAGGTTCTAAAATGCCGGAAGAAAATGTGACAAGAAATATTAAGCTTACAATAGAATATGACGGAACCAATTATCATGGTTGGCAGATTCAGGACAATGCCCTGTCTGTGCAGGAGGTTCTCTCAAAGGCTATTAAAAGGCTTACCGGAGAGGATATCATACCCGATGGTTCCGGAAGAACCGATAGTGGTGTTCATGCCTATGGGCAAGTAGCCAATTTTAGAACCAGCTCAAAAATTCCAGCTGATAAATTTGCCCGTGCACTTAATGTCTACCTTCCTGATGATATTTCCATTAAGGCATCTGAGGCTGTTGAATCTGATTTTCATTCAAGATTTTCAGCAAAAGGAAAACACTATCGATACATGGTCCTTAACAGGCCAAGCCGGTCGGCGCTATGGGCCCATAGGGCCTGGAATGTGCGAGGAGAGCTAAACCTTACCGCAATGAATGAGGCTGCCCGGTATTTCCTTGGCTATCACTCCTATAAAGCTTTCTGTGCTGCCGGTCACAGTGTCAAGTCCTTCGATCGGACAATTTTCTATTCTGAATGGACCCGGGATGGGGATTTTCTTATTTTTGACACTAGAGGCGATGGCTTTCTTTACAATATGGTTAGAATTATGGTTGGGTCCATGGTGGATATTGGAAAAGGCCGTTTCAAGCCTGATGTTATAAAGAATGCTTTAGAAAGTGGATCGCGACATTCTGTAGGTGTCACTGCGCCACCTTCGGGATTATATCTTGTAGAAGTATATTATTAGCTGTGGTGCATTAGTTGATTATACTGCAAAAATTTGTATTGCAGTATAATCATTGTTGAAGGGTAAAAATTTATGCGTATGATTGGGAAGCTCATTAAAGGAACGACAATACTCGACGAGAAGGTTTATGAAATTGACGATCAGGATGGTTCCTATCAAGATCGGCTTGAAAAATGCCTTGTTGAGATATGCCGCCTTCTTTCAATTGAGGTGCCCCTTTGGCTCACAAAAAACACAAGGGAATATGTATCGTTCAGAAGAACCTCTTTTAATGCCGATCAATTTTTCAATCCTGTTATCTTTGAACGTTTTGAGATCATGGTTGAGGCTTAAGGAACGAATTGCGAGAGCAATGAGCGTTGAAGTTGAGACAAATGTGGTATGATTAATAAATATTAAAAATCAAGGGTGAAATGTATAAAAAAGGAAGAAAAGGTTGCTTTGATAAGTATAAAAAAGACATAAAAAAAACCAATGGAATTGTTGACATTGGCTTTTCGCTATGTTAAAATTATTAACTGCATTATTATTTTTTGCAGGTATTGTAATCCCCTTTTACTTTGTGCATGTTCACTGTACTTTTCCCTTTCATTATAGCACAATTGTATGAATGGTACAATACATGTCAATAATCTTTAAGATGAAAAAATATAGATCGGGAGAATGATATCTTGGAATTATTGCATTATTTTATAACCTGACTGGCTTTATAAAACCAGAACGGATGCGTTTCCCCCTCTATATTTTTATGTCTTTTCCACCAAAATATGCAGTCCATACGAGGTGATATGAATGGTTCATCCAATCAAATTGGGCAGAACAACAAGAATGAGTTTTGCTCGCATTAATGAAGTCCTTGATATGCCCAACCTGATCGAGATCCAGAAAAATTCGTACAATCAATTTCTTCAAGACGGCTTGAAGGAGGTATTAAGGGATGTTTCTCCTATTACGGATTACACTGGTAATCTTATCATGGAATTCATCGACTATACCCTTGAGACCGAAAACTCAAAATATTCCGTGGAGGAGTGTAAGGAAAGGGATTCAACCTATTCTGCTCCTTTAAAGGTCAAGGTTCGTCTCATCAATAAGGAAACCGGAGAGGTTAAGGAACAGGAAATATTCATGGGTGATTTCCCACTCATGACAGAGCACGGAACCTTTGTCATCAATGGTGCCGAGCGTGTTATCGTAAGCCAGTTGGTCCGTTCTCCCGGCGTTTACTATTCCAGAGAAAAGGATAAGAGCGGTAATAACCTTTTCTCCAATACTGTTATTCCCTATCGTGGCGCTTGGCTCGAATATGAAACCGATTCGGCCGAGGTCATCTATGTCCGTATCGACAGAACCAGAAAGCTTCCTATTACCCAGTTCCTGCGCTCATTGGGCTTAGGTACCGACGCTGAGATTCTCAATCTGTTCGGTGAGGAAACCAAGCTTCAGGCTACCATCTCCAAGGATGGAACAAAGAGCAGGGAAGAAGGACTCTTTGAGGTGTACAAGCGTCTTCGTCCGGGCGAGCCGCCCACCGAAGAAAGCGCAAGCACGCTTATTAACAATTTGTTCTTTGACCCCAAGCGCTATGATCTTTCCAGCGTAGGCCGCTATAAGTTTAACAAGAAGCTTTCTCTTGCCAACCGCATTCGCAACCAGATTGCTGCGGAGGATATCAAGGATGGCAACACAGGAAAGGTGCTGGTTAAAGCCGGTACTGAAATCAATGAGGAGATGGCTTGGAAAATCCAGAACTCAGGAACCAATGCTGCCCATGTTGAAGTAGAAGGCAAATCCGTCAAGGTTGTGGGCAACATGACGGTTGATATTACAGGGTATATTCCTTTTGAGCCTTCCAAGGCTGGTATTAATGAGAAGGTACGTTATGATGTACTTAAAGCACTGCTTGAAGAACATAATGGCGTCAAGGGAGCCGATCTGATTGCGGTTCTTAAAGAAAACCGCGATAACCTGATGCCAAAAAACATCACCAAGGAAGATATTATCGCTTCCATCTGCTATATCTTGAATTTGGATCATGGTATCGGCCATACCGACGATATCGACCATTTGGGCAACAGACGTCTGCGTTCTGTCGGAGAACTCCTCCAGAACCAGTTCCGCATAGGCCTTGCCCGTATGGAGCGTGTGGTCAGAGAAAGAATGACCATCCAGGACATTGATGCGGCAACACCCCAGGCCCTTATCAATATCCGCCCGGTAGCTGCGGCTATCAAAGAATTCTTTGGTTCCAGCCAGCTGTCGCAATTTATGGATCAGACCAACCCGTTGGCTGAACTGACCCATAAGCGCCGTCTGAGCGCCTTGGGACCCGGTGGTCTCTCACGTGACCGTGCAAGTTTTGAAGTGCGTGACGTTCACCACTCCCACTATGGCCGTATGTGTCCTATAGAGACTCCTGAAGGTCCTAACATCGGTTTGATCGGATCATTAAGTACTTTTGCCCGCATCAATGACTATGGCTTCATTGAAGCGCCATACCGGAAGGTTGACAAAGATAAGGGTATTGTTACCGATCAGGTTCAATATATGACAGCCGATGTAGAGGATCTCTATGTCATAGCTGAAGCAAATGAACCTCTTAATGAAGAGGGCAGATTTGTTCATAAGCGCGTAGGCTGCCGCTTCCAGGATAAGATACTTGAAGTGGACAGGGATTACGTGGATTACATGGACGTTTCACCTAAGCAGCTTGTTTCTGTTGCTACCGCCATGATCCCGTTCCTTGAAAATGATGACGCCAACCGTGCGCTCATGGGATCCAACATGCAGCGTCAGGCCGTTCCTCTTATCAAGCCCCAGGCGCCCATCATCGGAACCGGTATTGAATACCGCGCAGCTAAGGACTCCGGTGTTTGTCTTGTTGCAAAGAATGCCGGTGTTGTTGAGAAAGTAACAGCCAGTGAAATTGTTATTCGCACCCCAAAAGGTCAGAAGAATCAGTATAAGCTTCTGAAATATAAGCGTTCCAATCAAGGTACCTGCATCAACCAGCGTCCCCTTGTAAGAAAGGGTGAACAGGTTGAAGTAGGCGATATTCTTGCAGACGGACCTTCCACCGATAATGGTGAAATCGCACTGGGAAAGAATGTTCTTATCGGGTTTATGACCTGGGAGGGTTATAATTACGAGGATGCTATTCTGATTTCAGAGGAGCTCGTTCGTGATGATGTGTATACCTCCATTCACATCGAGGAATACGAATCCGAATCCCGGGACACCAAGCTTGGTCCGGAAGAAATCACCCGTGACATTCCCAATGTAGGCGAGGATTCCTTAAAGGATCTTGATGAGCGCGGTATTATCCGTATCGGTGCCGAGGTACGTTCCGGCGATATTCTGGTGGGTAAGGTTACTCCCAAGGGTGAAACCGAGCTAACCGCTGAAGAACGCCTCCTTCGTGCCATCTTCGGTGAAAAAGCTCGTGAAGTCAGAGATACATCTCTAAGAGTGCCCCATGGCGAGTCGGGTATTATTGTGGATGTCAAGGTGTTCACCCGTGAAAACGGTGATGAGCTGCCCCCCGGTGTTAACCAATTGGTTCGCGTTTACATTGCTCAGAAGAGAAAAATCTCTGTGGGCGATAAAATGGCCGGACGCCATGGTAATAAAGGCGTTATTTCAAGAATTCTGCCGGTGGAGGACATGCCCTTCCTGCCGGACGGTACACCATTACAGATTGTGCTCAATCCTTTAGGTGTTCCTTCCCGTATGAATATCGGGCAGGTTCTGGAGGTTCATTTGGGCTATGCGGCAAAGGCTCTGGGCTGGAAGATTGCAACCCCCGTTTTTGACGGAGCCAATGAGGAAGATACCTTTAAAACCCTGAGACATGCCGGACTGCCGGAGGATGGAAAGTCCGTTCTCTATGACGGACGTACCGGTGATCCTTTTGACAGCCGCGTAACTGTAGGGTATATGTATTACCTGAAGCTTGCTCACTTGGTTGATGATAAAATACATGCCCGTTCCACAGGTCCTTACTCACTGGTTACCCAGCAGCCCTTGGGTGGTAAAGCCCAATTCGGCGGCCAGCGTTTCGGTGAAATGGAAGTTTGGGCATTGGCAGCTTATGGTGCCGCCTATTCACTCCAGGAAGTCCTGACCGTCAAATCCGACGACGTGGTGGGCCGTGTCAAGACCTATGAAGCCATTGTTAAGGGTGAAAATGTCCCTGAGCCTGGTATTCCTGAATCCTTCAAGGTTCTTATGAAGGAGCTTCAGAGCCTTGCTCTGGACGTGAAGGTCTTCAGCGACCAGCGTGAAGAGATCGAGATCAAGGAATCCATTTATGACGACCTGGAAGAGCTTGATGTCAATATCGAGGGCAGGGAGGATGAAACCTTATCCTATCTTGACCTGGATGATGAAGAGGGTCGTGATGTTATAGACGAAGAGTTTGGAATAGACACCCTTGACGTCGGTGAAATTGCAGAAGGCGATGAACTTAATGAGGACATTGTCGGCGATATGTTCGGCATCGATGATGACATGATCGATGACGATGATGAAATATAGGAGGGTGACAAGGAATGTTTGAATTGAATAATTTCGATGCCATACAGATTGGTCTTGCCTCCCCGGAAAAAATCCGTGAATGGTCAAGAGGAGAGGTTAAAAAGCCCGAGACCATCAATTATAGAACCTTGAAGCCCGAACGAGACGGTTTGTTCTGTGAGAGGATTTTTGGACCTACCAGGGACTGGGAATGCCATTGCGGAAAATATAAGCGCGTTCGTTACAAGGGTATCATATGCGATCGCTGCGGTGTTGAGGTAACACGCTCAAAGGTACGCCGTGAGCGCATGGGCCATATTGAACTGGCTGCACCTGTTTCCCATATCTGGTATTTCAAGGGTATACCCAGCCGAATGGGCTTACTTTTGGATATGTCGCCAAGAGCTCTTGAAAAGGTTCTTTACTTCGCCTCCTATGTGGTCATTGATCCAGGGAGCACCCCTCTTTCTCAGAAGCAGGTCTTAAATGAGAAAGAATACCGTGAGAGTATTGATAAATTCGGGAATAACTTCAGAGCCGGCATGGGTGCGGAAGCTGTAAAAGAGCTCCTGTCCAATATGGATATGGAAAAGCTGGCCAAGGATCTGAGAGACGAGGTAGAAAACGCTAACGGTCAGAAGAAGATTCGTGCCATCAAGCGTCTGGAAATCGTAGAAGCCTTCCGTGGTTCCGGAAATAGTCCGGAATGGATGGTTCTTGATGTCATACCTGTCATTCCTCCGGAGCTTCGTCCTATGGTTCAGTTGGATGGCGGCCGTTTTGCTACCTCCGACTTAAATGATCTGTATAGAAGAGTGATAAACAGAAATAACCGTTTGAAGAGACTTTTAGATCTCGGCGCACCTGAAATCATTGTCAGAAATGAAAAGCGTATGCTTCAGGAAGCTGTTGACGCGCTTATTGACAATGGTCGCCGTGGGCGTCCTGTTACCGGACCGGGCAACCGTCCGCTGAAGTCCCTCTCCGACATGCTTAAGGGTAAGCAGGGCCGCTTCCGCCAGAACCTTCTGGGTAAGCGTGTTGACTACTCCGGTCGTTCCGTTATCGTGGTAGGCCCTGAGCTTAAGATTTTCCAGTGCGGCCTTCCCAAGGAAATGGCTCTGGAGCTCTTCAAGCCCTTCGTCATGAAGAAGCTTGTAGAAAGAGGACTTGCTCATAACATCAAGAGTGCGAAGCGTATGGTGGAGCGTGTTAAGACAGAGGTCTGGGACGTTCTTGAAGAAGTTATCAAGGAACATCCCGTTCTTTTAAACCGTGCGCCTACCCTTCACAGATTAGGTATACAAGCCTTTGAACCGGTTTTGGTTGAGGGCCGTGCCATTAAATTGCATCCTCTGGTATGTACTGCCTATAATGCCGACTTTGACGGTGACCAGATGGCTGTGCACGTTCCACTTTCTGCTGAGGCTCAAGCTGAAGCGCGTATTCTGATGCTTTCAGCCAATAACCTCTTAAAGCCGCAGGACGGCAAGCCGGTTACTGTTCCTACCCAGGATATGGTTCTGGGCAGCTACTTCCTAACCATAGAAAAAGAGGCTGAAAGAGATGAGAACGGTAACATCACCAATGGCGTAATAGGTGAAGGCAAGGTTTTTGCCAGCACCGAAGAAGCTGTTATGGCCTATGAAAATAAAGCCGTAAGCCTGCATTCACGTATTAAGGTCAGAGTCACAAGGGTATTCGACGGCGTGGAAAAATCAAAGGTCATTAATACCACTGTGGGTAAGATCATATTCAATACTGCCATTCCCCAAAACCTGGGTTATGTGGACAGAACCGATCCTGAAACCATGTTTAACTACGAAGTTGACTTCCTGGTAGGCAAGAAGGAACTGGGTAAAATCATTGATCGCTCCATCCGCATTAACGGCACCAACAAGACAGCCGTTGTGCTCGACAATATTAAGTCGCTGGGCTTTAAATACTCTACAAAGGGAGCCATCACCATCGGTATTACCGATATGACCATTCCTGAGGTTAAGCAGAGATACCTTGAAGAGACCGACAGGAAGGTCGAAGAGATCGAAAAGCACTACAGAAACGGTCTCTATAATAAAGAAGAACGCAAGAGCGCCATCATCACAGCCTGGAACAAGACCACCGAGGAGATCAAGAATGCCTTGATCAGTTCTCTGGATAGGTTTAATCCGGTTTACATGATGTCTCAGTCAGGAGCCCGCGGTAATATCAACCAGATCAGACAGCTGGCCGGTATGCGTGGACTTATGGCAGATACCTCCGGTGAAACCCTTGAGATTCCGATCCGGTCCAACTTCCGTGAAGGACTCAATGTTTTGGAATACTTTATCTCCACTCACGGAGCAAGAAAGGGTCTGGCCGATACTGCTCTTCGTACCGCTGACTCAGGATACCTGACCCGTCGTCTGGTTGACGTCTCCCAGGATGTGATCATCCGTGAGGATGACTGTGGTACAACCGACGGCATTGAGATTCAGCCCATCGTTATAAGCGGCAAGACCATTGAGGGCTTGGCTGAACGTCTTACAGGCCGTTTCGCACCCGAAGATATCGTTGACAAGGCTACCGGAGAGGTTATTGTAAAAGCCAATGAGCTCATTACCGAGCCTCTTGCTGAAAAGGTTGAGAAGGCCGGATACAACAAGATGAAGATACGTTCAGTTCTCACCTGCCGTTCACGTGTAGGCGTTTGCGCCAAGTGTTATGGTGTTAACCTTGCCAATGGTGAGGAATGTAATGTGGGTGAAGCAGTAGGCTTTATTGCAGCCCAGTCCATTGGTGAACCTGGTACCCAGCTCACCATGCGTACCTTCCACACCGGTGGTGTAGCCGGTGATGACATTACTCAGGGTCTTCCCCGTGTTGAGGAGCTTTTCGAAGCCCGTAAGCCCAAGGGTCTTGCCATCGTTTCCGAATTGGCAGGAACCGTGCGCATTAAGGATACCAAGAAAAAGCGTGAGATAGAGGTTACCAACAACGAAAACGGAGAAGCCAAGACCTATCTCATCCCATACGGTTCATCAATAAAGGTAGCCGATGGTGAGGTTATCGAGGCCGGTGACGAACTTACCGAAGGTTCCGTCAATCCTCACGATATCCTGAAAATCAAGGGTATTCAAGCTGTTCAAAGATATCTGCTCCAGGAAGTCCAGAAGGTTTACAGACTGCAGGGCGTTGATATCAACGACAAGCATATTGAAGTTATCGTCCGTCAAATGCTCAGAAAAGTTAAAATTGATGAGTATGGTGACACCGATATGCTTCCAGGAAGTCTTGTGGATATGTTTGAATTTGAGGAGAAGAATGGTGCTGCTGAGGAACAGGGCTTAAGGCCTGCAACCGGCAAGCGTTCACTCCTGGGTATTACCAAGGCGTCCCTCGCAACCGAATCCTTCTTGTCGGCGGCATCCTTCCAGGAAACCACAAGGGTTCTCACTGAAGCCGCTATAAAGGGCAAGATTGACCCGCTCATTGGTCTTAAGGAAAATATCATTATTGGTAAGCTTATCCCTGCAGGAACAGGTATGGCCAAATATAGGGATATAGAACTAGACATTAATGACAAATGATCAGTAGACTAAACAAAATGGTATAAGTATCATGAAAAAGCTGCCTCGTTAGAATACGGGGCAGCTTTTTTGATAAATGCTCCTAACTTTCAAATCATATTGCCAAAAAACTTATCTTTGAATTAATTTTCTATCTATAATATACTGATGAAAACTGGACCATTGAGGTGTTCATGATGAAGGGCCGGTCAATGGAAAAATTTCGCTTTCGTATTAGTGATTTTTCAATTCATACCAAGCTGACACTCTCCCATTGGATTGTGGCTGTAATTCCTCTAATTATTATATTTACCGTTACTTCTATTATCTTTTTCAATGTTACGGTTGACAACGCCAAAACACAGGCACAAATAGCTTTGGATAAAACAGTCGAAGAAATGGATCTTTGGGTTTCTCGTGCGAAGGAAGGAATCTTTTCTCTTTCAACAGATATCAATGTACAGAAGGCCATAAGGAACTATACTGTTGAAAATTACAAAGCCAGGCTCGATACGAGGGACTTCATGCGTAACAGGCTGGCCAATATTTATTCCTCGGACATGCGCACTGTGAATTTGTCCTTATACCTGAGCGATTCAAGTAAAACCTTTTCCAAGGATTTTATGGATTTGGATCTTTATTTGGCCTATTCTGACGCAGAATGGTTTAAAGGCCTTTTAACAGGCGAAGCTCCCTTTTATTTTGGTACAGGGAAAAGCCTTGAGAAAGGAGAGCCGGTTATCGTGCTGGCCAATACCATTTTCGACATGCAGAACGGAAAGGTAATAGGTATATCGTATGTGGAGCTGGATAGAAATAAAGTTTACGATATTTTTAAGACCCTCATCAATGATAATGCCAACGCCGTTCTACTTGGAGATGAATTAATAGCTTCTGATCATTACATTCCAAATAAAAACTATTTTTCAGTCTATGGGAAAGCACTCGGCCTTCAAGTAGAATACCGGCTTCCGCTCAAAGAGATTCAAAAAGACTCTAGTATTGCTTATCTATATTTTACTGCAGGACTGGTTGCTGTATTGTTTTTTCTTTACTTTATTGACAAGATGTTCACAGATTGGTTTGCCAAAAGGATTATTAAGCTTCGCAATGCAACAAAGGAAATTGCAGCAGGCAATCTGGAGGTAGCTGTCTCAGACCGTCATAACGATGAAATAGGAGATCTTTCCAAAAGTCTTAATACCATGGCAAGAGATATGAAATTATTGATTGAAAAAAATTACCTTTCCCAGATAGAAAACCAGCATGCACGAATACAAGCACTTCAAAGCCAAATCAATCCTCATTTTGTATACAATACGCTTGAAAGTATATCAATGCTGGCCGTTATTCGCGATAATTATGAAATTGTTGAAATCACACATGCCTTTTCGGCAATGATGCGATATGCCATGAACCCTGATACGAAGGTTAAGCTGTCCGAGGAGCTGGAAAATGTTAAGAATTATGTGACTATTCAGAAAATAAGAGCACCAGAGAAATTTGAGATATCTTACCGCATATCCGACAATTGTTTATTACAGTCATTGCCTCGGCTCTGCTTACAGCCTCTTGTTGAAAATGCCGTCAAGCATGGCTTTGAAAATATACCCCAGGGTCATTGTCATTTGTTGATTACGGCCCGAAAAACCAAAAAATTTCTTATCATACATGTCTATAATGATGGCGAGGCCATATCAAAAGATAGAATTCATCGCATTCACGAGCTTCTTAAATCTGATAATAATGATGAAACCATGGACTGCTTCGCCCTGAGAAACTTAAGTCGAAGGCTGCGCCTGACTTATGGAGAGAAAGGTTGTTTCCGGATTAGGTCACGCTCAGGTTTTGGTACAATTACATCCATAAAAATACCGATTCAATAAATTGGTGAGGAGTGATACCGATGAAAAAGCTATTAATATGTGATGACGAAGGTATTATCAGACAAGGGATACGCAAAATTTTAGAAAAGACCTACGCCGATTTATTGATTGAAGAATGTGAGAATGGCAGGGAAGGCTATCAGAATTTAGTTTCCTTTTGTCCCGACATTGCCATAACAGATATTAAAATGCCCTTCATGAACGGGCTGGAGATGATCCAAAAGGCTCACAACAGTGATCTAAAGACACAGTTTATCATTATAAGTGCATACAGTGAGTTTGAATATGCCCGAACTGCTATCAAGTATGGGGTGCACGATTATATCCTGAAGCCAATAAACCGCTTTGAATTAATCCAACGCCTGAATGCCTTGTGGCATATCCCTGATGCTCCCACAGAGAACTCACAGCCAAAGATAACTCAGGATACAATCAGTAAGGCTCTATCCTTTATCGAAAACAATTTTTACAAAAACATCAGTCTTGAAGATGTAAGCCGGGAAGTCAATATGAATACAAATTACTTTTCTACGCTTTTCAAAAAGCAGACAGGCAAGAAATATATAGATTACCTAACTGAGCTTCGCATGGATAAAAGCCGCAAATTAATACAAAATACCGACCTCTCCATCATTGATATAAGCAGAATGATAGGATATAACAGTACCAAGCACTTCACTCATATCTACAAAGAGTATTTTGGCGTAACACCGAGTTCTGAGCGTTAACCGGCAAAATAGATAATAATTGTTCTGAAAAACAAAGAATACTGATTAAATAGGACGCAAAGTGAATTTAATGTCCTATTTTTTCATATTACTGTCATTTATAATCATTAGTGTGATCACAAAAAGCCTCATGTTCAAAAGATTTATATCATTAAAGGAGGATTACCATGAAAAAGTTTTTAAGCTTACTTTTGGCTATAATTATGGTTGTAGTGGCCTTAGCGGGATGCGGAAGCCAGCCTGCCGAAAACAGTGCAACGCCAACTTCCTCGGCTCCGGCAGAAACCTCAAGCACGCCTGAGCCTGCAAAAGACGTTACAATTACAATAAGTAACTGGCTGGAAGCTGAAGAAGCAACCTCAGCAATATTTAAAGAGCTCTTAAATGATTTTATGGCAGCAAATCCAGGCATCAAGGTTGAGTCAATTGCCATTCCCTTTAATCAGTATAAAGATCAGATTTTAATTGCCGGTACATCCGGAAATACAGCAGATGTCATTATGGGAAATTCACAGATGATGAGTGCTTTTAACGGGTCAGGCATCTTGGCGGAGTTGGATACATTGGCATCCAAAGAAGTCCTGGCTGATATTTATCCCGGCTATCTCTCCGGCACTACCTATAATGGTAAGGTCAAGGCTCTTTCCTGGGCTCCTCACCCTATCGCGATGTACTACAATAAGGAACTCTTCACGAAAGCTGGTCTTGACCCCGAAAAAGCTCCTGCAACATGGGAGGAGATGACGGCGGCTGCCAGAGCAATTTCCAAGCTTGGCAAGGATGCATCGGGTAATACTCTTTATGGCTTAGGAATCCCTACCGGTAAGGTTGCTCATACCGGTACAGTTCTAAATGGCGTACTTTATGCCTTTGGAGGCCGGTTTGTTGATGCGGACGGCAAAGTTGTCATAAACAACGAAGGAAACATTGAAGCCCTTACATATCTTAAAACCCTTGTTGATGAAAAAGTAATCCCCATGGGCCTAGAAATCAAGGATCTCAGAGGTCTCTTTGCCGCCGGTCAGATCGGCATCATTTTCGATGGTGATATGGGACGTGGTGCATACAGAAAGAGCAGCGGTTTGGATAAGGAATTTGACAAAAAAATGGGCATAGCTATCATTCCTACCGGTAAGACCGGCCGCAGTGAAACAGTATATACAGAGCATCAGTTGGCTGTTTATGCCAAGTCCGAAAAGAAAGAAGCAGCTATAAAGCTCTGCGAGTATCTCATTAGTAAAGATGCTATGCTGAAATATCACAAATCCAATGCAGTCCTTTCGGCAAGAAAATCTATTGCTGCTCTGCCTGAGATGAATGAGGACTATTTCATGGAAGTATTTAATAAACAATCTGAAACCGCGAGTCCGTTGCCTGCAACCAGTGCAATGTTCGACAATGCAATGAACGAAATGACAAAAGCGGTAGAGCGTATTGTTGTTGCAAAAGAAGATATTAAAACAGTTTTAGCAGAAACTGAAGCTACAATAAAGACCATATACGGCCAATAAAAAGCCAGAATTTTACGGGGAGGGGAATTACCCCTCCTCATTTTTTTAAGACAGAGGTGTTTAAAATGGCAAACGGCAAGAGAAAATTCAACTGGTTTATGATCGGCCTGCTCACTCCTGCAGTAGCAATGCTGACGTTTACCATTATTATTCCTGTTTTCGTTGTGATCGGCATGAGCTTTTTTCACTATAGCCTTATGGATATCCAAAATATTGTCTGGAATAATTTCGCCAACTACAAATCGGTATTCACCGATAAAGAGTTTTTACAAACCTTTTTACGCACATTGATCTATGTACTGGGTACCGTTTCAACACAATTCTTTATCGGTTTGGCAGTTGCACTTTTACTTAACAATAGCAAAATAAGGGGCAGAAAGCTTTTTCGCAGTCTGCTCTTCCTTCCGTGGACTATTCCCTCGCTTGTTGTAGCCGTGACCTGGATGTTCATATTCCAGCCTCAGTACGGTATTGCCAATTATCTTCTCCAGCTTGGTGATTACAGCATTCTTGGAAGCTCAAAGACTGCAATGCTTGGTGTAATTGTCGCTGCAGTGTGGAAACAAATGCCTCTTATGATGATTATGCTCTTATCAGGTCTTCAAACAGTACCGGAAGACCTTAAGGAAGCAGCTGTTATTGATGGTGCAAGCACCTGGCAGAAGTTTAAGGTCATCACCATACCCTGCATCATGCCAGTCATTAAAACCGTAACGCTCACATCCATCATTTCCAATTTCCAAATGTTTGTACTGTTCTTTACGATGACAGGAGGCGGGCCTGTACGTGCAAGCACAACACTCCCGCTCTATACCTATGAAACTGCTTTTACAGGCTTTAATATGGGAAAGGGTGCCGCAATAGGCGTATGCTGGCTTTTGTTTCTCATCATCTTTTCAACAGTATATAACAAGATACTTTCTAAAAAAGAGATACAGTATTAAGGGGGTAGGGTGGGATGCTATCTGGAAAATCAAATAAATGGCTCATGTTTCTTGGCCTTTTATCAATAACAATATGTTTTGTCTTTCCGATCTATTGGATGATTTTAACGTCAGTTAAGCCTAATGAAGCCATTTTAAGGCTGCCTCCGCAGCTTCTTCCGCAACATGTAACCCTGGAAAATTACAAAGGAATTCTGGGTGACGGACATTTCGTGGTATTCTATAAGAACAATGTTATTGTATCCGGGGTTACCACGCTTGTTACCATGGCTTTGGCAGTATTTGCGGCATATGCGTTTTCAAGGTATAGATTTAAAGGAGACAAGTTTCTCTTAATGTTATTCCTGTCTACTCAGATGTTCCCTGCAATGACGCTTTTGATTGCTCTATTCAATATGTATAGCAAGATGGGTCTCATTAACAGTTACACCGCTTTGGTACTGGCCTGTTCCACCAATGCGTTGCCAATGTCGGTCTGGATATTAAAGGGCTTTTTTGATACTATTCCGAAATCGTTGGAGGAAGCTGCCTCTATTGATGGATGCAGTAAGCCCAGGGCTCTTTTTCAAATCATTCTACCATTGGTCAAGCCGGGCATTCTTGCTGTCGGCCTCTATTCATTTTTAATTTCATGGGAGGACTTTCTCTGGGGCCTTACCCTAGTTAACAAGACTACCATGCGTACGCTTGCTTCAGGGATAGCAATGACTTATCTGGGTGAGTACAATTATGATTGGGGCAGAGTCATGGCTTCTGCTGTCAGCGCGGCTATTCCTATACTACTATTGTTCATCTTCCTTCAGAAGTATATGATTTCAGGACTGACTGCCGGCGCAGTTAAAGAGTAGGAGGCAATAGGATGAAACAGAATATTTTGGTCTTCTTATCCGATCAACAGCGCTATGATACGCTTGGATGCAATGGTCAACCTCTGGATATTACTCCCAACCTGGATCAGTTTGCTGAGGAGGGTGTAAACTTTATTAATGCCTTTACACCTCAGCCTGTATGCGGGCCTGCAAGGGCCATGCTCCAGACAGGGCTTTATCCCACGCAAACAGGCTGCTATCGCAATGCCATTTCCCTTCCCCTTAACGCGCATACAATTGCCAGGAGAATGCGTGAAGCCGGTTATAATGTAGGTTATGTCGGTAAATGGCATTTAGCCTCCGATCATGAATGCAATCATTTCGAAACGATAGCCGTTCCCCTTGACAGGCGTGGTGGATATGACGACTTTTGGATGGCTTCCGATGTATTGGAATTCACCTCCCACGGCTACGGTGGCTATGTTTTTGATAAAGATGGTAATAAGATTGAGTTTGACGGTTATCGCACAGACTGTCTGACTGATTACGCCATAGATTATATCGAAGCGTACGTGTAGCTTCGCAAATTTTTTGACAATTTTTCGCACGTAATTTGACAAATTTTTTTTGAATTTGTTCACAGATTTAAAGTCAAAAACCCCCGGATTTTTCCGAGGGTTTTATTATAACATATTTTTTTGAGCTAAGTCTGTTTTTTGATATCCAATTTATGAAATGTAGCTTCGTAAGCTCCCATGGCAGCAATAGTGACTATAATCGCATTAAGCAATATAAGGCCGAACCGATTATATGAGATATTACCTACGGAAAAATATTCAACGGAAATTAAGATGATAAAAGAAAAAATATAAACAATGAATCGTGTTGGAATCCGCCAAATCTTATCCAATGGAGCTTTGATGAATTGTACAATCAGTAACACGGCTGCTGTTGCACCTGAAATTGTACCGAGAAATTCCCATGTCATGTAGCTGCCTACATTATCAGATGGTAATGCATCAGCAGCAAAAGCCATGGTACTCATCATTATAAGTGCAAAGAGCGTAATGATGCTGCCAAATAGAATTTTGCGAAATTTCATAATGTGTCCTTTCTTCCCTTAATGCCTGGGTGCAAGCAATTTAAACTACTTGTAGCTTTCGACCCATTGCTTATACAAAGCCTCCGCAAAAGGGTGGGTATTAAGTACTTTCCAAACTCCATCAGGATTTGAGAAGTGACATTTTTCTTGGATTATTTTTTGATAAGCCAGGAATGGGTTATGTACCATAAGAGTGAACTGTTCCCATGGAAAGTAACGACCAGGGCAGTCTTTTTTTGCCTGTTGAGCTGATGAATAATCTGAATGCTTCTTAATAGCCTTAATTGCCCAACGAGATTTAATATCCATGCAAAGCTCAATTAATGCTTTTAATTGGGATTCGGGTACTATTTTTTCGGTCAGTACTTGCCCTTTTGCAATGTAATCTGTGTAGCAACCTTCCAAGCAAATTCCCACGGTGTTTATGTTCTCTGCACCTAATAAATGGCCACCTCTTTGATTTTCCTGACGGCCATGATGGATTGTTCCATCTTTTCTAATAAAGTAATGGTAAGCAAAGCCTATCCATCCTCTATCTAGGTGCCATCTGTGGATTTCCTGTGCTGTACAACTTTTTGATCCAGCATGATGAATAACTATCGTATCAGGCACATTGGGTGAAAATTTTACTCCGGGTTTCCACTTATAAGTTTCTTCAATAATTTTCATTTGGAGTCACCATCTTTCTTAAATATTTATTTTAAGGACGGGATAACCCGTCCTCAAATAACATGTTTTAAATGACTTTGTTTAATTGCATCTGTGCTAATTTGAGTGTAGACCTGGGTAGTGGCCGGACTGTCATGGCCTAGGTAATTTTGCACCTCTTCTAATGTTGCGCCGCCTTGGAGCATATGTGTAGCTGTTGTATGCCGCATTAGATGAGGAAAAAGCTTTTTAGGCAACCCAGCTTTTATGCCGAGTTCTGTAAAAGTTTTTTCAATTGCGCGCCGACCAAGTCTATCATGTGGAAGTCTTTCGCTGACAAATAATGCTTCACAGCTATCTTTTCGAGATTTAAGGTATTTTTTTAAATGCAATCTGGCACGCGCGTTGAGGAAGACTATTCTTTCCTTATTACCTTTGCCGATAACTCTTACTTGATTATTCACCCAATCAATATCAGATAAATTAAGCGTCTGTGCTTCATCAAGCCTACAGGCGGTTGAATAAAAGAATTCAAGCAAAGCTTTTTCTCTTATAGTTTTAGCCGTATCACGCAGCATTTCGAGCTCTTCCCGTGATAAAGCCTTGCGGAGCCGTTTTTCAACCTTGATGTTCTTGATTTTTCTCATTGGGCTTTTTACAAGGTAGTCTTCATTTTCTAACCAAGAGAAGAAGCTTTTCAGCGCAGCAATAGTAGAAGCCATAGAACTTTTCTTGAGTCCGTCTTTGCTTCGTAATGCCAAAAACATCCGGATATCCATAGAGGTAATCTGTTCAATATCCTTATGTACCACGTTACAAAATCGTCGGAGAATGATGGCATAATTTTTAATAGTATTAATGCTCATCCCATCAAGCTTTTTTGCAGCTAAAAATAACATCACCTTCCCAGGTGTGTTTTCTGTTACTACAAGATCTGTACACTCTGATGTAATACGTACATGGTAGAATTCTTCGTCAAGAACAAGCCTGAGCTGCTTGACCTGGACATCATCCAGAAATTCAGACGCGCGGGTGAGGATCCTAACAATAAGTTCCTCTTTCATCAAAAAGCCTCCTATTGATACGCAGGAGGCAGAATGTTATAATTATAGCGCAAGCACATTTCCCCTCCTACGTAGGGGTCTGTGTGAGGGAGCTAACCGGATACCAGCCGGGAGGCTCCCTTTGCTATATGAAATTATTTATAGCAAAGACCTTGCATTAATTATATCGAACATTTGTTCTATTTACAAGAAATCTTTGCTATTTTGTGTAGAATTTTAGGCCGTATTCATATCCTTATGCGTCCTATATTGCCGCTAAAATCTCAACCTTTTCTGTCTCTGTGAGCTTAGTGTACTCTTGAATGATATCTTCTGCTGTACGGCTTTCTTGTGCCATCCTTGCCTTAATGGCATTCACAAAAATATTTAACTTCCATGCTGGCATATTCTTACACCCCCATCATTTGAGCCATTGCAATATTAAGGTCTGATATTTGCTTTTCCATTAGTTGTGTGCTGGATTTTAATTGTTCAAACTCAGTAAGGGGAGCAGTACTTGTAGGCTCAAATTTTTCACTTGACCAAGTGCCATCCTGATACTTCCTCCATGAGAAGTTTACAAAATCAGGAGATTCAACTTCAACATGATGTCCGTCATTAATAAACTCTTTCACCGTTTTAGTACCGATACAGATGCCATTCTCATTTAATTCTGCTAAATGTACCATTTTAACAATCCTTTCTTTAATTAAATTCTGCTAAATAATAAACTCCTGTCGAAGTATAAGATGGTCTTTTAAAACCGTAAAATCTTATTGTTGTAGCATTAATGAGCATAGCACTAGCATATGACGGTGAACCACCTACGTTATGGTGTATAGTTGCGAATAATATAGATTTTGATATGTTTACACTGGACACAGTAACATCAACAATAGGATCATTCGGATAGTCTGGAGAACTTGCTGTAATACTCCCCTTTTGGAGAGATTTGAGTCCTTCAAATTCCACGACTTGCCAAAATAACAATTCTCCAGCGTAGTCCGGGTTTGATTTTCGGCTTATTCTTAAAGTTGTATAACCTATTATTTCTAAAGTAACAGTACTCTCCGTATTACCATACCCTGGGGAGCTTGTAAGCATGGGTATAGCCTTATTTAAGTCTACACTGCTTATTGTAATATCCACATATGATACACCAGCCTGTAATTGTGTAGAACCTCGTTGTACACTTTTTACACCTATATTTTTGTGTGTGCCAACCAACCCAAACATAGGTATACCTTCTGCTATGTTGGTAGCTAATAGATTAGGCTCATTATACGTAACGTTATCATCAATGCCATCATAAATACCTTCAGGCGCTCTTAATTTTAATGTGGTTCCAGAGAGTGACATTGCTAAGGCAACATTATCTCCTTGCCTTTCATCACCTCCTTCACCCTGTAATATAAAATTTGAGCCATTATAGCGTATTGTGTATACGCTGTTAGCCTTTAAATTACCAGAAGCTAGTGCTAATCCATTTGATTTCAAAACGCTCTTAGCACCTAGCCCATTAACATTGATCGTTACTGTGCCTGTGTTCTGAGTGGTATTTTTAAAGCTTATAGCCATACCATCTAAATATGCAGTTGGAGCAGGGTTGAGCGTGATTACTAGTGCATTAGTACCTGTAGCAGTTCCGTACCCAGCTTGCCGCACATAATCTGCCATATGCGAATTAAATGTGTTCTGTATTCCGGCCACATCTGTATCCAAGGCATACTGTGAATGTGGATCTGAAGTATTGATATGGGCAGTCATTGAAGTATTAACTTTTGTCTGAGCCCCTGCAGGAGTCTCATGGCCGGAGTGGGGAGCAGCTGCATCGGCATGTACCTTGGCTGCTTCGAGGGTGGTCGCTGGAGCATCATACCAATTAGCCTTTCCAGTTATAGCCTTAATTCGGTTGACAATCCAGCTTACCCACTGTACTATTTTTCCGGTTAATCCAATTGGAGCTTGATCCGGATCCGCCGTTGGAGTAAGAGCAGCATCAATCACATCCATATTGCTATTTTGTATATCTATGTTGTAATAATCTTCCTGACCGGGTTTAGATAGATTGTAATTTGCCGTATTTGATGCCATTTAGTCTAACACTCCTTCTCGTATTTTATTATGTGTCTTTGTGCTTAATTGCAGATGGGTAAGGCCATGTATATCCATGTTGGTACGGTAAATATATTCAAATGTATAAATCAAATGAGCAGGCTTGATTGAATTGATTGAAAGCGTCAGGTCTGCCATATTTGCCGGAATACCCACAGTTCCTACAAATTTTACTTTAAAGCTATAATTTGCCGGATCCTCAATGACCGCCACTTCACCGTTGCTGTAGGATCTGGCTACATCAATGATCATCTGTTTAGTTACGGTGCCGATACCCCTTATCTTAGCCTTGATCCGCTCGCGCCTAAATTCATCAGATTTTGATACATCAACCTTAAGACCGTAGATCCTTTCATAGCGAGATAAGAGGGCAGATGCCGTGTTCACAAAGCATTCGTCAATTGTTTTATCAAAACTTTTGGCCAAAGAATTGATGTTATTTGTAAGTATCCGCTGTAGTTCTTCCATTGTGATATTCTCGGCATAGTAATCCGGCAGGAGATCTATAAGCTTCATCCTATATCACCCCTGTCAGAGTTATCGTTCCGGATATGGGCATTTCTGCATCAGATATGATTATATTAGCCGTATCATCGTTTATAAGAAGGCCGGTATAATCCTTAACACCAGGGGTAGCCAATAGTAAGCTGCCTATTTTGGCATAGCTAACAATATAGGTTTCAAATACCATGCTCTTGAGATATTTGGAACACTCAGCCGTAAATAACGCTATAACATCGGCAATTGCCACGGAGCCATCAAGCATGACGTTAGCGGCGATGTTAATTATTTTATCTGCTGGACTCTCCACAGTCACCGCTGCTCCTATAGGTCTTACAGATTCAATGTGCTCTGCCACTTTTGGTTCAAGGGTTTCATCTACCTCCATGTTACTGTCCACTATGAGTACTTTTACGGTGCCGGGACCATTCCACAAAGGAAATACCCTTACTTTTCCTACACCAGGCACATCAAGTGCCCACTTAATATAATTGTCTGCATTTCCGGATGTAGATGGTGCTTGAATTTGAGTAAAGAACCGGGCTCTTAGATTATCATCAGTTTCCTCTTCAACTCCGGAAGCCATTATATCTGTCAAGGTTGCTATGATGCCGGATACATCATCAATATTGTCAAGCATTCCACTGTACAAGTTGCCTATTTCTCCGACCTGTTCGCAAATGGCACTGTAAACATTAGGTGAGAGTAAGGCGGTTATTTTATAGGTTACACCATTAATACCCCAGCGTGTGTTTATATCAACAGCCCCGGTGGTTTCGATTTTTCTTATAGAGTGTGTGGCTGCCTTTCTTGAAATACCATAATCCGCAACAACCCGGTCAAGGTAATTACCAACTGCCGTGTCACCGGATACAAGGTCAATGAAGTTCATAAGGTTGAAATAAGTTTCGGCCAGCTTCAAAGCGCAGGGGGCAAGGGCATCATAGATAATACTGCCTTCTCTTTTGTCAACATCGCTTGTAACACGGCTGAGCATATCATTTAATAAGCTTTCATAGGTCATATTCTCAAACATTAAAAACTCACTTCCTTTGAAACAGAGATATTGCCATATATGCTGGTAACAACAAAAGAGCAGAGCAAACTATCGCCGGTGCTCTGATAATTGAAATTCTCAACATCTTTAATTCTCTCATCCTGTAGAAGACACTCCCGGATCCTGCGCTTCAGCTCAACCTTGATATAGGCTAAATCCTTTCCAATAAGGCTTTCTAATTCTACGCCATAATTAAAGCTATATATGGGATACTCGTATTTTTCAGTTTGGAGCACCTTATATATAGCTTGCTGTAATGCGTTTAAACTATCTGTAGACCCTTGAATCCGGGCACCTGATATTTTGTATGTACTTGTTGTTTCTGTGGTATCTATAATAGTAATATTTGCATCTATAAGCGATTTAGGTATCATTTTTTCACGTCCTCCACCTTGTAATCACCGGTATGTCCATTCAAGGTGAGGCTGACAGTGCAGCCCTTTGTAATGAAATGCTTGCCGATGATCTCTACAATATAAAATTCCTGGCCTCCGTGATTGCGAATAAGCCTTACCCGATCGCCAACAGCTGTGTAATCTTTCAAATTACCTTTTATAAGCTCCATTGGGATAGTAAGCTTATCACTTACCTTAATACCGTCAGTGGTAGCAATACCGTCCACAAGGCTTGTTAGCTTTGCGTTATTTAGGTAATTTTGAACTACTACCTTTATTTCGTTTATCATAACATCACCTCAATGCTCATGGTGTGCGAGGGTAGATATTTATGAGTAACAGACCTGACAATCAGCCTTTTATTAAGCTTGATATCATCAATCTGACCATAAACGCTAGATCCGGCCCTTACTCTTGTATCTCCCATACATTCCAGGCTAATTGATTCTGCAACTCTGTTGTAAAGCTTTAAAAGCATATCTGCTTTTAACTTTGCTTGGGACGCATTTGCCTTTTTGTCTAGAACTTCAAAATATTGCAGGAGGCCATAAGTTGCTATAGAACCACTATCTTTAGCTATATGGATCTCTCTTTTCTTAGTAGACTCGTTGTCAGAAGCCAGCTTTATTTGGTTATAGAAGTTCTCGTCAATAGATTTTTCATATTGGTAATCATAGGCAAGACTTTCATCCCCCAACACGAGGTCAAGCCTGAGCTCATCCAGATTTCGAACTGCAAGGCTGCCATATTCATCCCTTAAGGTATATAATCTGCCCGTGAATCTAAGAGTATCAGCAATACTTGCATAGATAATATCCAGCCATGTTTTATCATCTTGCACGCTTGTAGGCAGCTTGTACACCGTATCAGTCAGATGGCCTTTTTGCAAACCGAAATAATTTGACATTTTAAATGCTAAAGTTGTTACAGTGTCGTTTTTTATAACAATAGTATCCTGGGCTTTGCAATACCGAAGCTGATCATATGCGGTAACGCTTATTTCTTTACCTTTATTACCGCTATACTTGAACACACGGCCATAAAAAACATTGGCATCATTAAATTTGAACCTGACAACACTACCATTCTTTATTACTAAGTCATCGTTAATGTAGGAAAATTCAAGCTTGCTGCAGCCATCATTCAAAACATCTTTGTAGGATACATTTGTGACCAGCTCACTGATTTCATACACTTCACCGTCCACCTGCACAACAAATTCCATACTCACGCCGGGATCACCAGCTTCCAGCCTGGATAGATCAGAGACGGATTTTTTATTTTATCCTTGTTGGCATTGACAATCTTCATGTACTTGGATCCATCATTATAGTAATATTTAGCAATCTTATATAGGGTATCTCCAGCTTTTACGACATGATTGCCATTACTCTTTGGGTTGGTCTTAGCAGCAGGAGCTTGTTTTTTTACTGCCAATAATTTATTTGGCTGTGAAGACACAGCAACAACAGCAGACTTCTTTCCATACTCCCTAAATTCCAGCAAGGAGAACTTGACATATTTATCGCCTTCCTCTCCGGCTTTTTCTATAATTCCACACTCTTTAATAAGAACTAAGAGGTTAATATCATCACCAATTTCGTTGCTGGCTATAAATCTCACAGGCGTGAGACTGTCACGCCACTTTTGGAACAGATTCAAGTAAAAATCCGCATCTTTAAAGCCTCCTGATGTCTCAATATAGTAAGTTGGCTCATGAGGGAATTCACATTCAAAGCTGAATTCCTTCAGCTCCATGTGAGTCGGAATCACGATCTGTCCAGCTTTGAGAATTTCATATTTCTCAACAGCCTGGGAACTGCTTTGTTCAATATGCTCCGGATTAACAGGGAGCCTATAAGTTATGTTATCTTTGTCAAAGAATATCGCATACATTAATAGACCCCCTCGCTTGAAACGGCAATTTCTTCTCTCATTATTTCCTCAAGCCTCTTTTTTATAGCATCAGCATCAGCTGTTTCTCGGATGTCACCAAACTGGAAAGTGACTTGTGGGGCAAGAGTATTATTGGCTACATTCGCGACATAGTCGCGTTCAGCGATATCACGGAGATATTGCAAATCCTCATCTGCCATATTAACTTGAACTGATCCACCAGATCCTGTACCTTTAACTTTCACAGGAGTGTCAGTGCCTTTTTCTGACATTCCAAACAGGTTACCAAGCTTACTTGCTATGTCCTGTACACCGTTTACTGCCCATGAGCCAGCTTGCTTGCCAACATCGTATCCATTATTAGCGTACTCTGCAATGTCGACCATCTTCATTTTGGTAAATTCTTTGTAATTTTCTGGCTTATCACCCAGCCATTCACTCATATTGTCTTTTAGATTTTGCAGACCATCGGCCATATTACTTCCCAGCACGTTATCAATACCTTCTGCAATAGACTGCAAAAGGTTTAGGACATTTGTTGCAAGGTCTACAAACAGCTTTTTAATACTGTAAACCGGATTATTAAACACATTGGCAAAAAACTCGGCAAATGATATAAATGGGTTTACCATAGCAGCTATACCATTAAGCATGAAAGCGTACAAACCACCAAATATCCCTCCGATTACGCCAACCACTTCAATGACAGTATCCCCGAATTTCAGTATTGCGTAAAGTAACAACCCGATAGCCGCACCTAATAACAAAATAGGCATATTTGCCAGTGCCCAGGCTCCAGCTTGTGCCAAAATAGGCGCGACCATGAGCCAGAGCTTCGTAATTAACATAGGAATCTGGGTAACACCCCACAAAAGCAGCGCAGCTCCTATTGCCACAAGAATAGGTTCAATTACCGGCCAAAAGTAAGAAATCAAGTCTATCACCTCACCGATTGTGCTAATAATAATGTTGATTGCAAATGCAATAAAGTTTAGGCCGCTTGTGAAGCCGTCTATAAATGCTGTTGTTTCAGGGCGATTCAATATTGCAATTATGTTCTGCATAACGGGGCCAAAGGCTTTTAATGCACCATCTTTCATGCGTGTCCAGCCATCCGCAAAGGTTTTTGGCATACTCGCAAACTTGCTATTTATATCATCTGCAGCCATAAACATCGAATCTTTGATTATCTGTGACGTGATGAAACCATCGGACGAAAGCTTTTTTAGTTCTCCCTTTGATTTACCCGTATACTTTGCAATGGCTTCGTAGATCATTGGAGCATTTTCCATAATGGATACCAATTCATCACCTTGGAGCCGTCCGGAAGCCATAGCCTGGGATAATTGCCTCATAGCACCTTGTTGCTCAGATGTATCAGCTCCGCCAATCTTAAAGCTCTTTTGTACAAGCTCAGTAAATGCTAGCAGCTCATCGTTGTCGGTGAATGCATCCTTAGCAAGCAATCCCATTTTTGCTATAGCAGATGCCATATCGTTATAAGAACCTCTTGACCTTTCGGCTAAGGCAAATACCTTATCCTGGAGTTCAGCTTGAGTTTGCAAGCCATCGTTGATAAGAGCAAGCCGGGCGGAGGTGTTTGCATATTCATCAACAATATCCATGCCTTTTTTTAACATGGCAAGAGTTATTGCCGCCTTTATAAATTTACCGAGGCCAGCAGCTGCAGAACTGGCACCGGCCCCGGTAGCTCCAAGCTTTTTGTTCAGTTTATCCGTTGCTCCGCTTGCGTTTGAAAGGTCATCAGCCATTTTATCAGTCTTCTGGACTGTCTTATCCAATCCCTTAGCTGCAGAACCTGCGCTGACCCCGGTAGCCGCAAGCTTTTCATTTAATTTATCAGTAGCCCCGCTTGCATTCAGTATTTTGTTTGTTGCCGCATCCGTTTTGGGGATAATCTTATTGATGGTAGAAGAATAACCATCGAAGAGCTTAAAAATTGCATTTAAACCAACCATTATTTTATTCTTCTACCACCTTTCCTTGCTTTGTTTTTAGGGGTATTTTTATTCTCAGTCTCCGCGCGAAGCTGGATGCTGCCATATATGAAGGCACGTTCTTTTTCATCTATAGGTTCATTTATAGAACCTTCCCCAACAAGCACCTTGGGCCTTATATGGAGCTTTTGTAAGGCAAAGTGAGCCAAGTTGAATTCTGCGTCACCTTGCCTTATGCGTTTTTTACTTCTTCAATGTCATCGTTAATATTGGTATCAAGTCCGCTAAGCTCTTGCACAGCCTGTGATAACTCAGCAAATTCGCCCACAAAAAGCATATTCTTTAGTACTTCTGTTTCGCCAAGACCGTATTTCTTTTGCAGCTCAGCGTCAGCCAGATCAGGGGAGACTACCGCACGTGCAACCAAAGACTGTACATACTCTGTACGGTTAAGAACTTCTTCATTCTTTTTATCCTTCCTGGTGTGCTTCTTAATGAGCTGCTCATTTTCTTTTTGCGTGATAGGCCGGATTATAAAAGGCACCGGCTTCCCATTTTCAACGAAACGGTTAGATACAATAACTTCCTTGTTTTCAACCTGAATAGGATTTAAAAATGCTTTCAAAGAACTCATAAAAAATTTCCTCCTCAAAAAAAGAGCAGATTTTTTTCTGCTCTTGTCATCTGTAATTTTCCGGTAAGTTGAAATAGCTTAGGCCATCGATGTCGTCAAAAGTGAAATCCGTGTCAATGGTTATTGGATCTTCGGATTGATCATCAAGTGTGGTTACAGGAATCGTGCCCAATATGATATTTTGGAGCACAACCTCCTGAGTGCCTATTGTGGACTGTTCATCTTCATTCTTTACCTGTATCTTTATGCCGCCATAAGAACCTTTTTTTATGTAGGCGATAGCAAGCTTCAGCATATCGCTGTTCATAAAGTACATGGTCATGCTGCCTTTACCTTCTGCGCCAGTAACCTTGTGCTGCGTCATTCGGTGCCCTAGCATTCGTCTGCCTTGAATGATCATTTCCAGGTGAGCTTCTAATTTTGATATTTCAAAAAGCTCTCTGTTTAAGCCATTTATAGTGATGTATGCCTTACCCTCTGTTGCCGATATGGTATCGGTCAGCTTTGTATAATTGCCATTACTCACAGTTTGACCCTCCTTTCTAGATTAGTGCAACAGTGATGTAAATCTTTTCAACGCTGTCGACAGGCTGAATGTAACAATTAATAACTACAGCATCGGACGCTGTTCCAGAGGTTACAGTCACATCCTCTGCGTCAAAATTTTGTATGGCATTAAGCCGCTGGAGCTCCCCAAAATATTCAATCAGGGTTGCTCTGAGCAGAGATCTGCCATCCAGATTGTTGTTTATCTTGCCAACATAGTTGCTCTCGAAAATATTCGTGATGTCATTATTAATGCTGTCAACAGTGCGTATTACTCGGTTCTTTTTAAACTGAGCACCTTTATCAGGTGTTATAGTGGTTAGTGAATTGATGTCATATACGGACGTCACATTTTGTGCACTGTCAACCTTAAAAATAAATTCACCAGCGGTAATGGCAGCTTCCATTTCGGTTTTAGTCATCCTCGGTACAACATCAATAGCCCCGACATATTTTCTTCCAGTATTGGATTGATTGATACTTGCACCTGCTGCAGCTCCAGCCACCCACGCGGTGGTCTGTGCAGCGGTAAGCACAGTACCATCGACCAATTCCACACCCTGTGTCACATTTATAACCGCTTCACTGTCTGCTTTGTGGTTGGCAAGCACACCTTGCACCTTTACACCCTCATCCTCACGCATAGCTTTTATCCAAGCTGTAATTACAGGCTTGATAGCGACATGCGCCGCATCATCGTGGGGATAGACAAGCACATCAAATACTACGGTTCTTAAAGCTGCTAAAGCTGTTTCAATATCGGCAGCTGTGTGTGCAGCATTACCCAAATTGTAAATGATTACGGTCTTGGCTCCCTTTAAGGCTTCGTTGACAAGCATCTTGTCAGCTGCAGTAATTCCATCAGGATACTCACTTTGATCCGTTGCTGTTATAACATATATTTCGCTTTTGGCACCTACGCTCATTTCCTGTAATAATACAACCGTGCCCCTGTCTCCCGGTGTAATGGAGAGAGGGGCATTTGTCAGAAAATTAATGTAGGCACCCGGAAGAATTTTGTTTTGACTTATCCATGATCCAGCCATACTTACAACCTTCTTTCTTTAAATATTTGTATGGGTTTCATGCTGCTGCATGGGATTATAGTCCTCTGCTTTTAGCTCAGCATAACGGATGTTGAATGTAAAATGCAGCACATTATCAGTAATATTAGCCTTCTTTTTAAGTGGTCTGTAGCTGCCAAACATATTGATACGCAGCAGCTCCATCTGTACCCGGTGATAGTCGGATTGAGCATCAAGCTCACTGTCGGTGAAATATGCAATATCAAAAGAAAGCAAACTCTTGAATCTGTTCCCAATGAGCTTGCTATAATCCTGATCATGCATGTGAATCATAAAAGAGCGTTCATCAAAGTTTTGAGGAATATCTTCATCGTAAACTGTGTAACCCTCGGCAGGTGGGAAGAGTTCCATTAACTTATTCGTAATAGCCTGTTTTACATCATTTATCATGATCTTTATTCAACCTCTCAACCTCTTTGCGAAACTCAGTTCCGATTCTCCTATCAACCGCTGCCATTGCTTTTTCTAGCATAAATTTGCCCTTTACGAATCCAACCGTTGCACCAGCTCTATTCCTGACCCGATGCCCGTAATTTACATAAGGAGCATACTCGACATTGTTAAACAATTCTGCTTCAACGCCGTTACCAGTATCGGTTACCGTTATAAACCAATTCCTGCGCAAGTGTCCTCCGACCAATTTAGGCACATTAAAGCGGACTTCCTTGCCATCCTTTGTTGTAAAATGCACCTCGCTGGGGTAATTACCAACAGGAGTATTTACTTTGACCACCCGCAGGCCTTCCATCATGGCTTTATTGAGCACCTTTTTGTCAATTTTTTTGATGTCTTCCAGCATAGTCTGAAGCTCTTTGCGAAATTTCTTGATATTAGCTGAGTTTATGCGGCGATTGCTATTCATACATTATCACGCCTTGCTATATCATCCCTTGTGACCTGGACCTCCAAATGAGAGCCGGAATACCTGAACACCTCGCCTGCCTTGTAGTCCCTGGGCGAACTGCTGCCCTGCTGAGTGATCCTAAGTTTATCACCTTCCTGAATATCAGCATCCGGTCTGAAAAAGACCTTTTGGCTGGCTTTTATTTCAGCCACATTACTACCGGATACCTTAGCTAAAGACTCCTTCGACAATGCACATTCCAAAGCCGTATACTTCAAAACGTCTTTAAATTTTGTAACACCGTTTACCACTGTTTTTCCATAGCCATAGACATCACAACGGTCATTGTATGTGCTTGCAAGTATATCAGCAGCGTTCATATCATTTTCATCCTCTTGAATTTATTCAGTTCAGATTGGAAATTTGAAATGATTTCATCAGGAGTCGGAACGGCATACTTTATAGTTGTGTCACCTCTGGTGATACTGGATACTTGGTTCACACCCATGCGCTGTTCAACCATTTCCACAAGGGTATAAAATAAACCATCCGGTAGCTCTGTTAGGTTGCAGTAGGCCATGGATTTTGATTTCATCTGCTTTATGTAGCTTAGTATCTTTGGTTCATCAGATGCTGCTATAACATTTCTTGCCTTAAGCTCAATCAGAATGCTTTCATTATCCATGGCCATATTACAACTCCTTTTAGGTAATGGTGATTATTTAGTGCTTCTTTTCCTAGGTGTAGAGTTCCGTGATGTCGCTCTCCTTGGTCTTATAGTTTCTGGAGGCTGGTCTTCACCTTGACCGGGCTCATCGGCTGCCGGGGGTTGATCATCAACCTGACCAGGCTCATCGGCTGCAGGAGGTTGATCATCAACCTGACCAGGCTCACCAGCTGCAGGAGGTTGATCACTACCCTGACCGGGCTCATCGGCTACAGGGGGTTGCTCATCATCATGATCGGGCTCATCGGCTGCAGGAGGTTGATCATCACTCTGACCGGGCTCACCAGCTGCAGGAGGTTGATCATTACCCTTGCCAGGCTCACCAGCTGCAGGGGGTTGATCATCATCCTGATCAGGCTCATCGGCATCAGATAGCAATGCAAATCCCTGAGAAATCAAGAAGTTTTTCTTGGCTTCGGAGTCAACCACCTTGACAACATTAAGTTTCTGAAGCGTAAACATTCATATATCCCCTTACGCCAATGCTTCTTTTATATTGACACGGATAGCATCAAAAGCATTGTCTTTGATCCACAGATCATGATACTTCCTATAGTCGATCTTCCAGGCATCAGCCTTTTGATTGGTGGCCGGATCAAATATTCTGAGGGTGTCGGTTTTTGACACAGCAATTGGTTCTGTCCGCGGAATAATGATCCAGTTGACATTTTTAGCCCCGACTGCCGGTGTAAAGCCTCCGGCTTCCTGCCCGGCAGTTTTACCATTATTGAAAACATAAGCTGACTTCATTCGTGCTGATGGAACCCGGATGATAGGATGAATATCAATTCCTTTTACCTTCAGCTTTAATTCACCTCGAGCAAAGTCGATAACACTGAGCTTCTTCTGAATCTCGGAAGAGCTGTCGAGCAAACCGGCAATGGCACCGCTGAGTATGATCATCAGCTGTATTTCTCCGGTAACATCCTGTATAGCGTTGATGTCATCCTGGATTTTGGTCAGAATGCTTGCAGCAGCGGCAGTATAGCCACCTGTTGCTTTTGCTTTAGCGATGGCTTGTGCTGTGATGGACGAGTAACGGTATGCATCGACTTCAGGTATAACCTTAGTTCGCTGGAATTCACCGATAACCTTGGATGCGTTCGCAATAAAATTAGATTCATTCACATCCATGCTATCCAGCATAAACGATCTGGATCTGTCCTGGGTTAATGTCTTCGTTTCAAAGGAAAGGGTAACCGAACCCTGCGCAAACCCTTCTTCTCTGTCATAATCTCCAAGGCCGTCCATAGAGATTTTAGGTATCTTGACCTCGCTGCCGCCATTGTACTTTACCTGACCGGCATTATCTTCCATCCATCCGGATGTAGCACCGGCAAGCATCTGTTTATCAAGCTCCTGTTGGAATATTTTTGCCTTTTCAATAAGATTAGCCATTTAAAAAATCCTCCTATTCGTTATATGCCCAAACCTCTGGCAATTTCGGACCGGATAGCAGCTTCCTCGTCCGGTTCTTTGCCCGCACCGGGCTTTGCACTTCCGGCAAGCTTCGCGGATACAGCCGCCTCAACAGCTTTTTGAAAAACACCTTCAAACGCTTCAATCCTGGATTTGGTATCAGCTTCATCCTTCCCGATGACCATGCTTCTGATCTCAAGCGGCAGGTTTTTTGCGGTAAGCATATCCGTAGCTTTTAAAGTAAGCTCCTGCTGCTTGATAGTAGACTCGCGCTGATCCAATTCATCCTTGCGTTTCTTTTCCTGCTCCTTTTCGCGCTCTTCTCCACTGAGCTTCGCAAGTCTGACCGCTTCTGTCTTTTCGGTCTCAAGCTTGGTGTTAAACTCTGTTGTCAGTTTTTCAGTGGCTTCCGTTACCGCTTTTGCAGTTTCTGCTTGAATAATCTTAGTTAGCTCATCAGCTGACTTTGGCAGCTCGATACCTTCTTGACTGCCCCTGCTCTGTTCACCGGCCTTGGTTCCTTCACCCGATCCGGATTCACCGGCAGCGCCTCCACCTGACCCGCCACCTGCAGCACCACCATCAGGGGATAAACATAAAAAATGCTTTCCAAGAAACATGTGTAAAACCTCCTATAAAACGATTTTGAGTATAATAAAAACACCCTCATGGGTGTTTCTAATCAAATGGTTAATTTCGCAAATAATTTGTCAAATCAGATAATGTTGTATTTCTGTTTGAACTGTTTAATATTTTTCATGATTTCTTTATCTAAACTAATTTGAAATGGAACATCGGAGCCATCAAGACCACCACTATGCTTGATTTTAGATGCTTTTTTGTAATACTCCTCATAAATTGAGGTATATTCATCCTTGGCTTTTTCAAACATATTTTCACTAATCACTTTTCTATTTTTCTCTAAAAAAGTGTCAATGAAGTCAAGCGTATCTTGGTCTAACATACTATTTCCTTTCTTTACGGGTATATCTGGCTCCAGTGAGCTTTGCAAATTCCTCTGCATATATATGCAATAGTGTTTGTCTATCGTCCAATTCGTCTACATCATATGTGTTCCATACATTTTTTATGGCTTTTTTATATGTGTCGATATCACCAGTTGTTCCGCTCAATGAATATCGAAAATCCTTGTCCACCAATCTAAGTTCTTTCAGCTTGGACTCTGAGAAGAAACGGATATCATCTTTACTAAACCCGCCTTCGCTCGAATTCGCTGGGTGGTTATGTGTTATTATCGCACCTTTAAGGCCTAACCCCATGTTTTCCGGGTGAACCTCGCTCGTATTGCCGGTAATCTTATATACATTCCCATCCGGCAATATGGTATAGGCATATTCTATAGGTTGATTATATATCCTATCCTCATATTTCACCAGAGCCTTGTTCACGTTTTTAGGATCCATATCAATTTTACCGACATATTCTTCTGTGTCGTCAATAACCGGTATAGTTGTTGAACGGCAATTAGGGTGGAGGGGAGGAATATTTTCCCCCGGTACAGCCTTGTCAAGCAAAATAACATCACCATTGAGGTTAAAACATAACGCCGATGTATTGCCGTCCAGAACGGCCAGAAACTCAACAGCAGTGACCACACCACTATCACTATAGCTTTGCAGGCTTGTTTTATTCAGCACATAAGCCGACTCCGTTCTTACCACCCTCAAAGCATCTTTATATGATCTTTCCATGGTTTTTGACAAATTGGATGCCATTTTGGGAACTGTTGAGCCTCTTGTAAAGCCTCGCACCAACTCGCGCTTAACCTCTCTGGAGAGCTTTTGCGTATTACCCCATAATGCTTCACTGAAACTCTCACCCGACCATGGGAAGTTAATATTAATAGTTTCATTAATCAGGCTGGTGTTCAGCTTTCCGAAGGATGTCTTTAAATGGGGATTCCCCTCTAAAATATTTGCAACACCTTCATATGTATTCTTACATAACTCTGTAAGATGCTCCGTTAAAGCATTTTCATTAGCAGATGTCAGCTTGTACAGCTCTATGTTTATTTCTGCTATAAGGCTTTCAAGCCGGGTTATTTTTTCTTTGGTGTCCAATGCCCTCAATCTCTCAAGTAGACCTAAATCACCATTATTAATGAGCTGAGTATACTTTTTTATCTTATGTCGAAATGGCTTAAGCTCAACATTTGAGAGATATTTTACAGCATCCTGATAGGTCATTCCGGTTTCTTTTGCATACTTCCTGTAAAAATCTGCGATACTTTTCTGCATCTCCTCAAGGGTATAGATATATTCATCCTGTAAAATAACCCCAAGTTTTTCTGCTTTTTTAAAGGTGTCATCGGCAATAGCTACTGTTTTTTCTAAAATGTCATTCTTTTTCTTCTTCATGGCGTTCACCCTGCTTTAGAGCCGATTTTTTAAAGAAATCGCTATATGAATCAGGATCATTCTGCTCTTCTTTAAGTTGCCGGATCTCTTCATCCGGATCCTCAACAAAAGGCATCTGGCTAATTATTGTCCGGTTTGACAATGTACCCGCCATATTGGGTATCATCTGAGCCAATTCAAGCAGGTTGGACGGCATATTTCGTTTAAATGTAAAACCGACATCTTTCCAATTGTAGTTCTTTGCCTTGATCCTGAATATCTCACAAATGAGCCTTATTCTGCGCTTCAATGCAGTTTTGAACTTGCGTTCTTTTGCTATGGCCAGCTGCTCGATCGGCCAAAGCTTGAACTTAATGGCTACGCCGGATAAATTACCGCCAAAAGCTTCATCTGATAGGTTGGGTATCTTGGAAAACTTATGAATATTCTTATCAAGTCGTTCCAAGTGATGTTCCGAGAAACCATCATTGATATTCTTTTCTACAAAACTAACATCACCATCACCATCAACAAAAAAAGCCTTGATTTTTTTCGCTCGAGCTATATCGTCATCACTTGTGTTTGACATATTTTTGATTTTCAAATAGGCAAAGCGAAAAGCTTCAAGTTCATTTGAGTTATCCGACTCTCTCTTATCGTAATCGTCTATGAGAGTAACAATCTTATCAAAGTCCCCTAGGCCCTCGTCATTGTTTTCATAATATATGACTGGAACCTTACCAAAATAATGAGGAAGGCTTTTATCAAGCTTGTAGTTTTCCCCTTCTTGGGTATAGTAGTCAACTCTGTCAGTATGGTATATTTCAACCTTTCTTATGTCCTTTTTGGTATTAGCGTCCTGAATGATATAATACCTCAGTGCCATTTGGATAGACCTTTGCATTGAGCCATCGTAAACAATAATTGTTTCCTCATTGGGTAAACGGAAAAATCTTATTTTTCCTTCACCATTAAGATATAGAAGCTCGTAAGACTTCCCATGAATCCCCATATACTTTGCCAATTCTGCATTATGATCCTCTTCATTATTTTCATCAAGAACATCGTCTAAATCCTTTTTAAAAGCATCGTTTTTATGGCTGTACTTAACAGGGATACCAATAAAATAGCCTTGTGCCGTATCAACTATGTAACCAGGATAATCATTCACAAGCTTGTTGTTAGGCTCAGAGCCTTCACTAGGGCGGTTTAAAATATTGTGCTTACCCTTATAATATTCAAGTTGCTTGCGGTATCTGGGCAAGTCATAACCCTCATGCTCCGAAATCAAATCCCGTATTATCTGGCTGTTTATATCCGGCAATGTTTCAAATATCATATGTGCCTCCTATATTCCAAATAGACTGCGCTTTACAGGAATAAGTCTCCCGCTGCTATGTCCCTGAAGCATCTCAGCAAAACCTGTTGTCGCGTCAGGTGCGTCATCATGCTTGTTTTTCCCTTCGCGCTGGAAGCTGTTCATGTCCTTGTAATACTCCGGCCAACGTTCCCGCCAATTCCAAGGAAAATAGATATGATCCATCACAAATGTGCTGTTGGAGAGTATCCGAGCCATCTTATTCTGTGATTGATGGAACCAATCAATTTTAACTTTCCGTGTTTTGAATTTTTCCCAGATGATTTTCTCAACGTTTCTGGCAAAGCCACGGCCACCGTTATTAGATTCAACCTTTGCCAAATTAACATTATTTTCAACAAGCATTTTAGCGGTTGCTGGTTCGGTTATTTCCATCCCGGCTCCCGTGTACAGAACATCCGTAATGAAGCCCTCACCCTTCCACTTGATACCAACAGGCATACAAAGCTTATCAGCACCTTCATCTGCCGTATCACAGTAAGCGATAATCTGTTCAAAAAGAAGATTCCCCTTTTCGTCCCGGGGGAGGTCGGTGTATGTCTTAAAGTATGTATAAAGCCGCCCTTTTGCATCTACCGGCTCCTGTTGGTAATTAGCATCAAATATTTCCGGAGACATCAGCTTTTTCTTTGATGAATAGCTTTTAAAAGAGAAAACCTCTGGACAGAGCATTTGGCCTGTTTCCTCGTTTATACAGGCTTTCATGCTTAGCACATACCATTCATCCGCTTCGGCTTCTTTTTCAAGGCGGCCACAGATATCATTGTTTGACCATCGGGTCATAATGATTATCTGCATTGCATCTTCTTCAAGCCTGGACAAAAAAGTGTCAGTATACCAGGTCCAATGATTTTCTAGCAGATTTTCATTATGCGCCTCGGCTGCCGTCTTAATTTGATCATCTATGATGCCGATATTGCAGCCAACACCGGTTACCGTACCGTTAAAACTGGTAGCAAGATAGTTAAAAAACTGTCCTTCCAGCGCCCACAGCTGCATGGCTGAATCGCCATGCTTAATGTGGGTGGTGGGGAAGATGTCATTGAAGATAACCCTTTTATTATCAACCTTTGTCTCATCAATACCATCCCGGACAGCTTTTGCGAACCGGCCCGATAGTGTTTCATTGTAGGATACGGTTATAATTCTGTTTTCATTATTTGTACCTAAAGCCCATTGAGAGAAAAGAGTCGCTGTGAACGATTTATAGTGCCGTGGAGGAATGTTTAGCTTCATCTTTCGGCATATCTGGAAGCCCTCAAGCCCGTCAGTGGATTCAACTATCTTCCAAGGCTCAGTGTCATTGAACCGAATAATACGCTTTTCATATAATGCTTGAAAGGTATCCGCTATTTGCTTTTGGTATGGTCTGCTGTCTTTAAAATGCTTTGGATATTTTAATTTGCAGAATTCCCAGAAGCTTTTTCTGGCAGCTTCGTATTCCGGCTTGGTATTCTGATTGCTGACCAGCTTGTCTATAAGCTTCATGGCGCACCTCTGTAAACCCTTCTATTTTCGGTCTGGATTTTTGGAGTAGTGTATACTCGTTTTCTTGTCGAAAATTCTTCACGCCCCCGTTATAACGTGTTATAACGGGGTGTATTTCGTGTAGTAAATAAAAAAATGATCAAGGTTCCCCGGCGAACCCTGATTTAATGAGAGGATTTAAGTACATCGCTGCTTTTCAGATCAACACCCTTTATTCTCATTTCGGGTGCCATTTGTTCCGGGATTGGCACCCATTCTCCATGGGTTTCAGTTTCAGCATATGGGTATGCTTCGCCATTTGGCTTAAGCCATTCGGCTCTCCATTGACTTTACCCATATGACCTCTTTCTGGACAACGTGAGACGGATCATCACGGTGCTCCTTCAGATTTTAATAGATTAATGCCTAGTTCGACTATGCGTTGCTCGCCCATCAGTACGAGCTGCACCTTTGCACGGTGTCTTCTGGCATCAATTTTTACTATGTTACCTTCGAGCCCCACAAGCGGCCCCGCAATAACCTTAATCTTGCTTCCTTCTGTCATGGTGACTTCTGATATGTCCAGGACGTCACCATCGTTTGTGAGCCATAGGATAGTTTGCATTTCATCAGGAGGTACCGGATGCGGGCCATTGGCTCCAAGGATCCTGATGACGGAGGGTATGCCGGTGAGCTTATAATATAATTCAGCGCTCATTTCAGCCCTGATAAAGACATAGCCCGGAAAAACATTCTTAATGACTATCTTCCATTTTCCGTTCTTGCGCTCCATCAACCTTCGCTGTGGAGCCATAGTCACTATTTCTTCCTCCGGTACAGTAGCCGTTATGTCTGGAATATCCCGTTTTATAACCGCCTTGGTGTCTGTTTCCTTCCCGGTCATCACGTGCAGCACATACCATTCACGCATCGGCTTCACCTTTAAGCTCCAGCTCCATTTTCTTTTTTAACTTATCAACCAAGACGTCCACCTGCTCATATAGCTCCGGCCTACTTGCAAGATCCTCCATCAGATCAGCTTTAACCTTTGCAAAAGCCTTATTAAAGCCTTTGGTCAATTCGGCTTTAACTTTTTCCTTGTAGGCAGCCGTCCTACTTATCGCTACAATAAGTCTTCCGGCCTTGTCAGGTGCCATCTCGTCAATTTCTTCCTGGGCGATTGTCATTTTCTTGATAAGCTGATCCATGAGTATTTGCAACCCAGCTTCTGTATAATCCACATCCGGATGACTCTTTACTGCATTAACCAACACGCGGGTTTGCTCCTGGGCTTCTTTAAGTCTCTGCAATGCGGATCCTTGCCTTAAGGCGTATCGTCCTATACTTGACTTGCTAATGTCATAACCTTTGGTGGTTACTTCATCTGCTATCTCACGGTATGTAATATTTACATTAGCGAGCCTGATATCAATTAAATCCCTTAGCTCAGGAGGGAGCTCATCAATTCTGGACTTAACTCTTTTTTTCTGCCGCTGCTTGCCCACTAAACATCAACTCCCGGATCCTCATCGATATTTCCCTCAACAAGATCCACACCCTTCGGTGTGAGTTGAACCGCCGCATCAGTTTTATAGGCATTTATTGAATTTATTTTCTTATTCGTAAACTCAACATACTGCTTTTTTTCGAGGTATTGCAGATGTTCGCCAATGTCCGGAGATATAATCAAATTCCTCTGCAAAAGCAGATTTGAAATTTGGCGGCAAAGGAGAGTATAGTTCTGGCCCCTAACTAAAGCCCGTAGGATAAAGCCGCGAATAGCTTTATTCTGTTCAACATTGAATTCGTCCATATTGTTCACTTTTAATCCCCTTTCCGTGATATAAGTTCATAAATTTTATTAACTGTTTGCCCTGTTGTAGCTGTCGTTCTTTCTACGCTGTCTATTGACCTTATGAAGTCCTCTCTGGTGGTATATATAAACGGCATATCGTTTTTCATGTCATTCATATCATCCTTGATTTTGTCAAATTTTTGATTGACCTGACACTTTAGGTCTTCAAGCTGTTTTTTATTTTCTGCATCACGCTCTTCAAATCGTTTAACTTCTCTCCCAATTAGCCATTTAATTAGAGGGATAAGGCAGATTGTCAATAAAATTGATAGAATTTGCAGAATTACTGCTTGATTGGCTCCATCTGGCATTAGTACACCTCGCAAACGAGCAAAATAAAAAAATCACGGTATATTCCTACACCGTGATTCTATCAATTTTATAATTCTGAAATCTCCTGAATTAATTCATTATTTTTAAGCCGTGTCAAAGAAGTTAATTTGATTAGGATCTGCCAACCCTTTTTTATTAAGCGGGAGTTCCTTTTCTAAGAGCTTTCTAATCCAACGCTCTGTAAGGTTATACTTAATGGCAAGCTCTGCATAGTTGCCACCAGTGAACTCTTCTCGAATTTTTTTGTTTCTAATATTTTCTAACAACTTATCCAATTTAGTTAAGTAAAAAGGTATCCCTTGGTAATGCAATCCCACTTTAATAGCATTTTTTATGCCAATTAGCTCAGCTAACTCGGCATAAAAAGGAGGAAGCATATCAAGTTTAATATCCTCAACCCAATCTAAATCCTTTTCATCTATGACCATCTGATCCAAAATACTCACCACCTTTATATCATTATTTGTGTCAAATCGTCAATAAAATCATTTGTCAGGCTTGCTGTGATTCTTTCTGGAAAATCCATTCTGATTTGCTCATTTTCTTGCCAAAGATTATTTATCCAACGATGACATATATGTACACCATGAAAATTTTCATTCTCAAGTTGCTGGCAACCGAGACATGACTGGCATAGCTTGGTCATAAAATCACCATCTCTTTAAGTCATACCTATTTTTGCGGTGGCATCCCTAAGTTAACACCATGAGCCCCTACCAAATAAAGGGCCTGTTGGTCTGTAAATCCTTCTTTTTTAAGTGCTTTAAAATATTCCATATGCGTTTTTGCCAAGTACGGCATAACTTCAATTAACTGAGGGATTGCATCCCTCATAGCAGCAACACTTTGTTCAAAATCAGCCTGCTTTTTATAATTATTCATTAATATCCCCTCCAAGTGCATATTTATCTTATAATTCGCAGTTATTGACCTTTTGGAGAAGTGTATAAATGCTTTTAGTCTCATGTTCAATTCCTGCGATAACAATACCATCAGTATTCTCTGTGACTTTGATTTCAAGCGTTTTTCCGTCAAGGTTTCTGCTGTCATATGGTTTGATTTCTTCTTTATTGAATAAAAAATCAGACTTACCTATTTTCCTGTCACATTCCTTTGGTGAATCCGGAATCGGTTGCCAGTGAGTTATTCTTTCGACAAATACAAAAAAATCAGCGCATACCTCATTCCAGCCGTCTCCTTTAAATGTTCCAGACTCAACCATGCCATCAATAGGGTAAATTAAGCATCTTTGACCGCTCTCTGGCAATCTCTCGCTAACAGAAATCCACATGGTTTTTACCTCTCTTTCTTCGCATTGATTAGCAATTTTTTAGTATGCGATTAATCCCACCGTAATTTTTGACCACATTTAGGGCAGACATTTAATGTTTTCACATCATAGCCATCATCCTCGAAACTGCAAGCAGGACAAGTAAACTCATCATCGTATTCATAATATGCTTTCATCGGTATTTGCTTGGTCAGAGCTTCCACCATTGTGCGTAATTCTTCTGATTCAGCCTTTAACGTCCGTGATGCAATTTTAAGCTCTTGATTGTTTGATGATTCATACTCAGCAATGTCTTGCTCAAGCCGTATTAATCTTTTTTCATATTTTGCTTTGATTTTTGTAATTTCCACAATTATTCCTTCCTGCACCGTAGTCAGGTGCATATAAATTCCGTATTCTGCAATATATCCTAATGAGACCCCGCCCACTTCTCACGGCCCCGGATCATTACGCTGGCGTTTACGGCCACCTTGCACCTACCAGCTACCAGCTATACTTCAACCCCTTGCGGCAGGACTTATTGCAGAATTAGAGTGTTTTAGGATCAATGCGGTTGTTAAGCTTTTTAACTTCAGTTAACCGTTTCATATAATCATTTCCTTTCCCTGTTAAACTCAAAATAAGGCTGCCTCTCTTCAGTCTCATGGTGCATAGCCATCACAAGCAAAAATTTATAGTCAGTACGGCCATTTTGAATATGCTTGTTTAGCCATGCATATAAAGCTGTTTTGAACGCATCAGTAAAACAATATTTCGGCAAGTCTACCCAGGCGCTGAGGATATCCTGAAATATATGTTCAATTTCTAGTCTTACTTTTTCATCCATCTCAAAACCTCCGTTACAAATAAGTTTCAATGATCCTCGGGTCATCAAGTTTACTAAGGGGGAAGCGTACCATCATTCGAGGAACCACAGCTCTTATTTCCTCTAGGCTGCCCTTTACTGCAGCATACTCTGTGGGGTTATTCACATCCCAAAGCCTTGCCACATACTTTTCAGGGTAGTCTTTTGGTTTCTGGTAAATAACTATTATAGGCAAAAAACATTTTGAGATGACGGCTGAAAAGTCATCAACAATAACATCCATTTGTATTTTCATAATGTCAGCCTCCCAATCGCAAAGCCTAATATCAAGCCCAGGACTATCCCAAATATGGCCGTCCATGTGAGCACAGTGTGATAGCGGATCCTCACTTGCCCCACCGCCTTTCAATTCCCATTCCAATGGCAATAAGTCCTACAGCCCACATGAGTATGAAGACAATGAGTAAAATGGATCCTGTAAGATCCAACCCAATTTCAATTTTAAGAAACTGCACTTTTACCCATCCTTTCCGCACTTTTTGCAGTAGCTCTTTTGTTGTCAATTTTACTCGCCAGCGGCTTGAATTTGATGGTTGACCCGTTTGGTACCCTCAGTACATACTCTCTGGACCTTAATGCAAGGATCTGGATGCTAATTTTATAATGACGGTTTTCAAATAAAATGAACCTTTGATACAAGCCTGTTATTGAGAACCTTCCTTTACTTTTTAACTTGCCTTTTTCGGATCTCTTATAAATCTCCACAACTTGCCCAATGCTAAATTGATTCACTTACATCACCTTTCTGTATCATGAGTTTTTTCGCAAGTTTATTGACTATTTTTCGATAATGGGGAGGCAGGTTCAAAACGGTTATCAACGTTCGGCCAGCAAAAACGAAAACTTTGTCATTTAAGATGCGAATATTGTTCGCGCTCATATTGTGAAAGTATAGGGCTGTTATGTACCTGTTAAGTGATCCTGTTGTATTCGCATGTGTTATGCCATTTTCAAAAGCGTCCTCTGCCATGCGCGCTGCGCTCTTTTTTGATAGGCCACATCGGCTCCGGATTCTCCGGCAGCCGTGATCTGTCACGCTAACCATATAGCACCTCCTAATTTTTTGGGTGGTATCGCCATCCCAATTTAGTAAGATAGGTTTTTAAGCCATCAATCACTTTGCTGGCAGTGTAGGACTTCAAAAACCGTATATCTGAGGTATGGTGATATTTTTCAAGCCATCCCCGTAGCCGTTTATCCTTTGTTGCCGATGACGGATCCAGACGGGCCAACTCGATGATGAGCGCCCGGATAAATTCCAACTGCTTAAGTGATGCCATACAATTCCGCTCATTTAGGCCAAAGGCATACATTTTCCATCTGTCCTCTGAAGGGGGAGGAGGAGAAGACAGCATACCTTTAAGGCAATAAAGCACCCTGTCGGCCTCAGTGTTCGTAAGCTTACTTACTGCCCTTTTGCCGGTTTCTCGCTCTACAAGGTCATATAAGGCATCATTTTTATGCTCACGATCAAGTTTAATGCCAAGCTCCCTAACATAGCCAAATATGGCTCTTCGCTGTGTATCTGAGATCAATACCGCTGCCAACAATAACACCTCCAGCATCAAACAGGGCAGGGTATCAACCCTGCCTCTGCTTATACACTCCTATTCATTTGCCGTTTCGGCCCCGGCAGCCGTGCCACCATCATCATAATTCAAGCCTATAGCCAAACTCTCCTCAACCGATACTGCCCGTTTAAGCTTCTCACGGTCAACCGCAGCCGGGTCGATGTACTTCATAATTAGGTCATGGTTAATACAATGCCTTATAGCGTCCAATTCCTCTTCACACCCATCACCCACATCGACCCCGAAGCTCTGCAAAGTCTTTAAATCCTTCGCATACTCGCCCTTTAGCTTTTTTCGCACCGCTTTTATTTGCTTCAGCTCTAAGCCCATCCCGGCAAGCACCTTGTCTAAGTCCTGTATGGCGTAATCATTCTTATACAGCGCCACAACTGCCGCCTGCACCTTCTTATCCAATGTCACCTTGACAGTTTCCTCCGTTTTGATCTTCCCAGTCAGCACCTCGCCAAATATCTCTTTCAGCCACGGAAGATTATCAACCTCAAATTTATCCTTATAACAAACAACAGCGCTCCCGGAGCTACCAAAATACTCAACATACTTCGTACCCTTGTTTTCCATTTCAGCCAGTGCATCAGTCTGGAGCTTTGCCTTTATCCCATCAAGCTCAACCTTAACCACCTTAGCTTGTCGATCTAATTCAATTGCTCTATCAATCAATTCCCACCTATTTGCCATCAAAAATACCTCCCAACTCACCACCGCAGTCTTTGCAGACAAAACGACCCTTGTATGCCTTAATGCCTTCATAACTGCTGCAAAACACACAAGTTCCGGCAATTCTTTTGACCAGCAGATCGCCGTTCCCGCAGACAGAAATATTGATCTTCTCTTTTCCTTGGATGCCGAGATCCCTGCGAAGGTTACCGGGGATCGTCAGTGATCCTTTGTTACTAATTTTCCTTTCCATATAAGCACTCTCCTCTCAACTTTTGCTCCGGACGCTACCGGAAGCAACCATTACCCTAAGCCATAAATAATTACAGTCACATACATCCCTGTACACACGATCAAACCGATACCTAAGCCAATGTATAACCCATTTCAAAAGCATTGCCTCCTTTCAATCCTCAAGCCACTCTATTACCTTATCCTCAAGGTAGGCCGGTGCCGCATCGTCCAAGTAATTTTGTACATCAGTAGGACTGCATCCAAGCTGCAGTCCCATCACAAATACAGTCAGATTATTACGTCTCATAATCGTTTTGAGCAGTATCCTTGGGTCAGTACAATGTAAAGACGTATCCATTTACATTCCCCCTTGCATGGCCAGCTTAATTTAAGCGAAGCTCAACACGATCTGGCCAATCTCTTCCACCAAAGCAGCTGTAATGAGCTTCCCTTCCGTATAATCCAGGAGCCGCCCCAATGCCATAACCAGCTGACGGATCCCGCGGCTGACCCCAATATCAATGAGCATTTTCTTGGCATCCTTGGTGCAGTTTATCCTATCAAGGAATTTTTCTGCCTCAAGCTCACCAAGACCTTTCATTTTCTGATAATGCCCAATACGATCTTGGAGCCGTTTATAGTCCTCGCGCTCTGCCGCATATATCGCAATATCTTCTACAAGCTTTTCGTTGCCGCATAATACAATACCAAGCTTACGCTCCTTTGCATTAAGCTCATCTGTGGCATTTACTTCATCATAGAGAGCTCTTAAATCCTCAAGGGCATTGATTTTAAGTAAATCAGCCTCGTCAATAATAATCAGGGTAGGGGAGGCTTTACGCTTGATCTCTCTGGCAATTCTCATGGAAAGCATATCTGTGCTACCATAGCTGATTATTCCTAGTGCATCCGCTATCTTCATAAATAAGGTCTTTGATTTTGTGCTACGGGAACAAGTAACTACATAGGTTCCGGGGTGAGCTTTCGCAAATTCCCTTATTGCAATTGTCTTTCCGGTGCCTGGACGTCCATAAATCAAATTAAATTCTCGTTTTGAATAGGACAAGTCACATATTGCTTTTGCCTTGTAAATATCGTTGATGCCAGATATAATGCCAATTTGTTCAGCACGAGTGATGTAGCCAGACGGTTTACCCTCTTTCTGTGCTGACTGTTCCGGTTGCTCTGTCCAGCGCCCAATTGACTTAAAATGATTTCGAAGCGATTCTTCCACCTTTTCAATACTTTCAAGGCACTTACCGTTTGAATATTGGCTTATGTACTTACGGTTAAGACCGGTTACATCTGCAATTTCTTTTCGGGTTGCACCCTCGTTGATGAGCTGACAAAGAATCTGCCTTTCATTCTTCCATGATGGATCTATCTGATACTCCGATGTTCTTACATCTTCCAATTTTGTAACAGCTGACATAATAAAATCCTCCAATCATTTGATTTCCTTGCCCTTATTGATCATGTACTGTTCAAATGTTCCAAGGGACCTGTCCTGATTAACTGCAACCTTTTCGACATTTTTTACAGAAGGCTTCCGGCCTCGCCTTATGGCAGCCTGAGCCATTGATGTAATCATGGGTATTTCAGTTTCAGGATGCTGAGTGCTACCGCTCAGGACACGATCACCGGCCAAGGTTCTTTCCATGATGATGTTCTCAAGGGTATTTTTGCTTTGTGCTTTCAGACGTGCTTTGATTTCCTTCTTATCATGTGCCTGTAGCTTCTTCAATACCTTAACATCATCCTGGCTTGCGCCGAAGTGGAGCGCATGGCCATTGGTAGCAGTACCGATATATTGGCCACTACGTTTTGGGTCAAAACATAGTAGCTCGCCTATTCTGTTTGGGTCCCATCGGACAATAATATCCCTCCCGATATACGGGCGCAGCTCATTGCAGAAATATACTCTTGGTCTTGCCTTTGTTCCGAACTTGTTTATACCTGTTTTACTTACATGTGCCTTGTCCACATTCATCAGACACATATCAAGCTCACGCTCATCCGGCATTTCAGTTCTTGCTAAAGGTGCTTCTACGACCTTCTGATAGGGTGTCATGCCAAGTGCGCTGTGCTTGTTATTATGATACATATTAATGCAATACTCGGTTACCAGATAAGCTTCCTCAAGGGTAAGCAGCTCACCGCGTTGGCATAGCTCCTGTTCATCAAGCCCATAGGGACGCTTTTTGTTGTCGTTGCCGCAGTAACCGGGGAAGTATCGGGCAAACCGATCTGAAAATGTCCAGAAGAATCTTTCACAATGGCCCTTTGCCCAGGGATGATATTTAGTACAAAACAGCACTTTAATGTTTAGCATTTCGCTGAAATTCCGGATTTCTCTTGAATACTCCCATCCCTGATGCTTGGTGCCTTTTTTGAGAGCCGCTTTATAGTCCTCACCGTTATCGATGTACAGCTCATCCGGCAGGCCATAAATCGGCAGTTCCATACCTGAAAGCTCTTCCACTTTTTCCGGTACCATTCCGATCCGGGCCATTGTCCTTAGAACAATCTCCCTGGAATCCTTTATGCTGAATTCAGACAGCCTCTTTTTAAGGACTCCGTTCCTGAATGCAGTGGTAATTGTCCGGCCATTGGCTTCTATTCCCATGGTAAAACCCCTTATTGTGCGGGTGCAGACATCAAGCCAAACGGTGACCCACGGCCTCACGGCTTTGCCGTTATACTCAACAAAGAAGTCACAGCGGTGATGGTCACCTTCCCAAATCTGATTTGCTAGCTCCGGATCTTTGCGGTGTGCCTTAAACCCGAATTTTTTCTCATAAGCTTCTGGTCCCTCACGACCTATGCAAACAAGATCCGCCTCATACTCGCGCATATCGTTGATATATCTATATACTGTGTCTTTGCAGGGCATGGGGAGCTGTTTAAATTCGCAAACAATTTTCATGCCATCAAGGATTTTTGCAGGAGTGGGACCGTTGAGCTGGAGATATTCAGCCCGGACATATTCCTCAAGTTCCGGGTGAAGTGTTGGTCTGGATATGAATTGCTTCTTAAGAAACTTGTTTGGCAGTCTGATCAAAGCTATAGTACCGCCATTCCGATAGTCCTTAATTTGTCTGGTGAGCGTACTGACAGAAATACCATAGCTGTCAGCAACCTGCTTCATTAGATCGCCTTTATTACCCCACAAGTTGTCAAACCTTAAATATTCCTGTACAGCTTTCGCTTCCTCCTCAGCCTGGCTTATAAGCTCGCGGTATCGCTTTGTTCCCACATAAGCTTCAAGCTCAGCAAGGTTTACACGGCATTTGGGCGGAGCTTTTATCATGCTGCGATGCTTTTCGCTCCGTTTCCTTTGCGCTTCAAGGCTCAAGGAGGAGATATGTATCAATACATTTGGCTTGCCGCCGTTTTCTGCAGGCTCCTTTTTGATATCAAAGCTGTCTTGATTTCTGTAGATCGTCTTTTTAAATGCCTCATATGATTTACCCTCAAGCCTTGCAGCTTCTTCAAGAGGTATATAAATTGGGTTAGCAAGCAAGTAAAATCTCCTCCTTTACCTTAGTGTTAAGCTGTGATAAAATTGACTTAAGTGAGAATAGTTGAGGGGTTTTGAAAAGGATATCTCGGTTGTCAGCCTTATGGATATCCTTTTTTGTCGCCGCTTCATCCATTCTCGCTTTTCTTTTGTTAAAGCGTTCTGTCATGGTGCCACCATTTCCTGTTCGCTCTGGCTGTTCATTACCTGCCGCAGTCTCCGGCACTCTTCCAGCTGTTGTTCAATAAAGTTTTGGGTCTCGGCCATTACAAAAAGCTCTGAATTGATAGCCGCAAGCATCTTCTTAGCCCGAGCAACAACCTCTTCATTCAAATCGTCAATAGAACTCTTTTGCTGCTTAAGAAGGTTCTCGCGGGCATCCAAAAAGATAAGCCTGGATGAATCGTTCACACCCTCAAAAGTGCTTACAAGCTGCTGAAGTTCTTCAAAACCTTCCTTATACTCTGCAAAAAAGAGTTTGGTCTTTTCGTCTGTCAGAATACACATTCAAATTCACCTCCTCTCACGCAGATTTTTTGAACCGGTTGAGATCCAGCCCAAGTATCTCCGATATTTTAGCCAAATGCTTTGCTCCGCTTCTTGTACCATAAACGATGTGTGTCAGATAGTTTTCGTGAGTGCCAAGCATCTTAGCAAGCCCGGTCTTAGTCATGTTAAGCTCAACCAGCCTCTTCATAATTTCCTTGCCTAACTCTGTACGCTCTCGTACCATTGAAATGATCGCCTCCTCGTTGGTAACTGTTGTTATCATCTCTCCATTGATGTAAACTGGAATTGTCGAAAAGCCAAAATACATATAAGAGAGGTTTGTTATGCCTAAAAAAAAGAAAGTAAAACCGTTCATTCCGCAAAATCCAGTGGCAGACCACTTTTTTACCGACCAAATTTTGGGTGACATTATGGGGTGGGCTTTGGTTAATTATTTGTCGTCTAAAGGTGTTATAGATTTCGATGAATTTTATGAGTATCTACACACTTATTGCCAAGAACACCTTAAAACTATTGAAGAAACTTGGTCAGGCTAGTTGCCAGTTAAATTCCGTTTGAGCTTTTTGTTTTTCTCACCTAATCTGGCAAACATTTCAACAAGTCTTGGATCTTGCCCAATCTTTAGTGGCTTTTGGGCTGTTTTGTTGTAACCTAGATCAAGATCACCAAGATAGGTATCTTTTGCAGAAACGGCAAATTCGCCATTAGTGTACTCAGTTATTCTTACCTTCTTACCAATATATTTGCCATAATTCATGAATGAATATTGCTTGCCATCAATGTTCACTCCGGTGGTGGTGACAATTCTTATGAATTCCTTGGCTACCACTCTTATTTTTTTGATCCATGGAGTATATGGGTCATGTTTCAAGGCTGCATTATCGCGGCCTATTTTTTTTGCCATAACCATCTGTTCTCCTTTCTGCAAATATCCTAAATCTATTTAAAAAGGGTTTCCCCTTGTTTATGATTAAAACTGCCTCGTAAGACATCCCTCGGCCACTTATTTCTAATAAGTCCCGGCTCACCTTGCATAAAGAACAAGGTTCCTCGCTATTTCGGATATGCTCCGGCCTGTCTAACAGGAGACCGGTCCCGTATTTATGTCGCCTAAGTTGTATGCCATATTCAATTGTCCAAGTGCTGCTCTGGGCTTTTCAAACTTCCGGCTTAATTGAGCTTTCCATTTCCCAGCTTCCCGGCCTTTGCTACTCCGTCAAAAGGTTAAGGTCGTTCACGTCAGGTCGTTCAAATTGATTTTGCTTTTCTTTCCGCTCTGCTCAGTAACTATGCAGGTTCCATCATTTTCATAGACCGTAGTCTCTCTTAGGTATTGACTATACCTGCCAAGCGCGGAATGTGAAGATTTTTCGCCTTTGCTTAAAATAAAGTTTAAAACCTCAAGAAGTTTAGTTTTCCCAGGCAAAAGCATCTTCAGCACTTCCGGGTAACACTTCAAGCGTTCAATGTTGCTCACAACGTTCCTTTTTCTCTGGTTTGTCTGTTGTTCAGAACTCTGCTCATGGGTTTCCGATCCCGTAGGAGTAAGCAACTCACTAAGCTCTTTTATTTGGTAAGTTAGGGCATTCAGTGTTGTCAAAATGCTGCAAAAGCATCTTTGAAGCTCTGTATTGATTGCCACTCTCCAAGACCTCCGTTCCTCTCATATTTCCCGTTTCATTTCACTTGGTTCTACGGTGCCGGTAAGATGTGAGCACCTTTTTAAGATTGATGTGACTTTTTTAGCAATGCGAACATATGTTTTATAGTGCGTGTATCGCCGTTTTGTGATATGTTGATTTCGGCTAGTTTTGTTATCCTAATATTAATTATAAGTTCGCCCAACGAACTTGTCAATAGTGATAATTCGTTCAACGAACATAAAAATGAGGTGAGATATTTGTTTGCACTGTCTGATAGAATAAAAAGCATAAGAACCGATTTAGGGCTAAACCAAGAAATGTTCGGCAAGCGAATTGGTTTAGCTAAGTCAAGTGTATCTGGTGTTGAAAAAGGTGATCAGAATATTTCCGATAACATTTTAAGAAATATAATAAATGAATTCAGCGTAAACGAAGCCTGGCTAAAAGATGGTATCGGAGAAAAGTACGATGAAAAAGCAAAAAAAGAAAAAGAGTTCATGGAGAATGAACTCAAATTCATGAGTATTGAGATGCTTGCCCAGCAGCAGATTTTTTTCAATCGCCTGAAACAGTTCGATGAAGATGAGCAGCTGGAAATTCTGACAATTCTCGAAGAAATCTATTCACTCTTAAACGGTCCAGGCGCTCTAGAATCTGATGATGATACATATTTTGAATATGTTGAAACGGTAGCTGGTATGCTATGCGAAATAAGTCGACTTGTTAATTTTCTGAAAACAGAAGAAAAGCCTGCTTATACTGTGATCAATAAATACATTAATATCTTTAAAAAAGACCTGCTTTCCATGTGTGAAATTCTCGCACCGGAGGCTGATTTATCCCCACTTGAAGACGCATCAACGGCTAATAAAAATGATTTTTCGGAGATTTTATCAGAAAATGAATCAGTAATGATAAATAATTACCGAGAGTTAAACGAGGCCGACCAAGAAGAAATAAATGCGATGATACTATTCAAGTTGGCTCGTACAAAGACTTCTAAAAGAAAGGCAAAGTCGTTGGCTTCCGGGCACGGAGAAGAAGCCGCAACCTTAATTGATAGAAATTTAGCCTGATTTTTGTGTTATTTTTTATTGCCTTTTTGGTTCGTTTTATTACCTTTTTTATGTCCCATTGCTTTTTCTGTTTTTTAGAAGAAAATGTCCCTGTAACCATTGCAAATAGGGCAATGGGACAATGGGACATTTTTTTGTGCATTTGTCCCATTGCTACTGGAAAAAATTAGCCTCGTTTTGCTACCTTTTGGTGCGGTTCCTTATGTTCTCTATGCTATATGTTATAACGCTGTAACGCTTTTATTTATACAGCTTTCACTCCTTCTTCTCACGCTCATATCATTAATGTAACGCCTCTTTTTAGCCCTTCCAGAATTTCCAGTTGATTTTAGCATAATTCTTAACCCATGATTTTGGTTCAATTTACCTGTATCCTTTTATTAATGCCTATTTGAATCACTTTTTTAATGTTTTGTGGGACAGACCTCGTGTTTCGCACGAGCTCATTTTGTATAAACTCGGCAAAACACTGAGCATCAGGGCACGTCACGGCATATCTCACATAACTTTTTGTCAAAATCTTTTTGTCAACTTATTTGCGAAACGACAGTACGATAGTACAAAACCGTTTTTTCTGTTTATTTCCCACATAGAGCCCCATCATCAAAACGACCGCAATGATTATGAAGGTCCCAACGGGAGTAAAGAGAAATATGCTGATTTTATCCCACCGGCTGATTTAGAGCCCGGGAAGGGGGACTGGGAGCAATTCTATCCTGATTATTTGGGCAGTTGTAACGCATTGGATCGTAATTTTGGCCAGGTTATCGAAGCCCTCAAAAGAAAAAGCCTCTACAAGGATACCCTCATTGTTTACACAAGCGATCATGGCTGCCATTTCAGAACCCACAGCAATGAGGTGGTTCAGGGAGGGTATGACGACTACAAGCGAAACAGCTTTGAAAGCAGCATCCATGTACCTCTATTAATCAAAGGCAGGGGGTTCACCGGTGGACGTCGTGAAGACAAACTGGTAAGTGTTATTGATCTGCCAATAACACTCCTGTCGGCCGCAGGTTGTGAAATTGAGCCTCAAATTCAAGGAAGGAATCTCCATCTTATAAATGACGATGACTGGGAAAACGCCGTGTATATTCAGATAAGCGAAAGCTTTGTGGGGCGCGCTGTTCGTACCGATCGCTATAAATATGTCGTGTATGCTCCTGATAAAAATCCGTGGACCCAAAGCGGAAGCAGTGTCTATTACGAGAAATATCTGTTTGATATGAGTACGGACCCCCTTGAAAAGAATAATTTGATTAATGATCTCTCTTATTCAAAAATAAAGGCCGGACTCCGAAAAAGGCTAATCTCTTTTGCTAAGGATGCCTGTGAGGGAGAAATCACGATAGAGCTTTTTAGCTAAAGCAAGATTTTGACTTTATGCCTTTATCCAGCTTTTTGAGCATGGATAAAGGTTTTTTTACATATTTATTGACCAGAGTGGTCAACGGGTATATAATTGCAATTGACCACTCTGGTCAATGTATCGGAAAGGGGATGCTATGACTGATAAATTTACCAATCTGGAGCCCGAGAAGAGAGAAAGAATAGTAAACGCCGCTTTGAATGAATTTGCTCTCAGGGGCTATGAAAAAGCCTCCACCAATGAAATAGTAAAAGAGGCTGAGATATCAAAAGGGCTTCTCTTTCACTATTTCAAAAGCAAAAAGCAGCTGTTCCTATACTTATATGACTTCGGAATTCAGATATTTCAGCATGAGTTCATCAAACGCATTGACTATGAAGAACAAGAGTTTTTCACAAAAATGCGCCAGATCAGCAAAGTAAAGCTGGACCTTCACAGAAAATATCCGCAGCTTTTTAAATTCATTCTGGAGGCCTATCTTGAAACCAACAAGGAGATAAAGGATGAACTGGAAAGTCGAAACAGCATGGTTTTAATGATAAACATAAACAGGCTGTTCCAGAATATTGATACTTCAAAATTCCGTGAGGGTATTGAGCTTAAGGAGATTCTTAATATCATATCCTGGACAATAGAAGGCATGGTGAATGAGGAAATTAAAAAGTGCAAGGTTTTAAAAAAGGAATTGGATTACGATCAGCTTTTTGAACACGCAGATCAATACTTGAATGCATTTGAGAAATTAATTTATAAGGGAGGTCATATGGAATGAGTGTTATTGAGATTAAAAACCTTACCAAGTACTACGGTAAATCCCGAGGTATCGTGGATGTGAGCTTCAATGTGGAAGAAGGAGAGATTTTCGGCTTTATCGGACCAAACGGTGCGGGTAAATCCACAACCATCAGAACCTTGTTAGCGCTTATTCATCCCACAAGCGGCTCAGCCTCAATTTTCGGCAGGGATTGCATCAAGGATGCGCCAGAAATCGCGAAGGAAGTTGGGTATTTGCCTTCTGAGGTTTTCTACTACGACAATATGAAGGTCATAGACCTATTAAAGTACTCCGCAAGCTTTTATAAAAAGGATTGTACCAAACGCATCCATGAACTGGCTGAGATCATGGATCTGGATCTTAAAAAGAAGATCGATGATCTGTCTTTAGGAAACAAGAAAAAGCTGGGTATCGTCCAGGGCTTGCTCCATGAGCCCAGGCTCATCATTCTCGACGAACCCACAAGCGGTCTTGATCCTTTGATGCAGCAAAAGTTCTTTGATCTGTTGCACGAAGAGAATAAGAGGGGAGCAACCGTTCTTTTCTCATCCCATATTTTAAACGAGGTACAGAGGCTTTGTAATCGTGTAGCTATCATAAAGGAAGGCAGGATCATTAAGCTTGAAAAAATGAGCGCCTTGACTGAAGACAACTATAAAAAAATTAAAATAGAGTCAAGGGTTTCTATCAGCAAAGAGCATTTTGCCATTCCCGGTGTTAATGATCTCAACCAGGAGAAAAACACCATAAGCTTCTTGTTTAAAGGGAACATCAATACCATCATGAAGAAGATTGCCGAAGTCAATATTCAGAATGTTTGGATCGAGGAGCCAACCCTGGAGGAAATCTTCATGCATTACTACTCAAAGGAGGGCTAAAGCTATGACCGTTTTTCTCCATGAATTAAAGGCTAATAGAAAATCAACCCTTAAGTGGGCCATCGCTCTCGTCGCCTTATCGGTTTTTTACCTGTCGGTCTTTTCTGTTTACACCAGCGGGGCCGAAGACATAAAGAAAATGCTTACGGGCTTTCCGCCTGAAGTATTAAAAGCCTTGGGAATGGATGTTGAACTGCTCTTTTCTATCCTGGGCTTCTATTCCTTCGTCTTTACTTATGTCGTGCTTTGCGGAGCTATTCAAGCCATGGTTCTGGGAACCAACCTTATTTCTAAGGAGTTCAACCGGAAAACCGCGGACTTTCTCTTCACAAAGCCCATTTCACGAACAGAAATCCTTACCGGCAAGCTGCTGGCCGGTTTAGTTTCTCTCTTAATAACGGATGTCGTCGCCATAGCCGCTGGTTACCTCATGGCATCAGTCGTAAGTGACAAGCCTTTTAGCACCGGGTTGTTTTTCATGGTGTCTGTCACTTTGCTTTTTATACAGATGATGTTCTATACATTAGGAGTTCTTCTGGGTGCTATTTTTCACCGCATCAAATCGGTATTGGGTCTTTCTCTGGGGACAGTATTCGGATTCTTTATAGCAGGTATGCTGGCTTCAATCCTGGAAGATGAGAAGTTGAATTATGTGGTTCCCTTTAAATACTATGACTCCATTAAAATTCTCCATCAATCAACGTATGACTCAACTTCCGTTGCTTTGAACATCATCTTTGTGGTGGCAGGTATTGCGGCGAGTTATATCCTCTATACCAAAAAGGATATTCATGCGGTATAGCAAAGGAGCAATCGAAATAAATTTCGATCATCCCTAAAGGGCCATTGAGAAGGAGGTTATCAAATTGAATATTTATTTAAGAGAATTGCGAGCCAATTGGAAATCCTTGCTCTTCTGGTGCATCGGCATACTGGCCATGGTTGGCGGAGGAATGGGTAAATATGCGGGATTCGCAGCTTCGGATAAAGCTGCTTTCGAGATACTGGATATGCTTCCAAAGCCTGTTCTTGCCCTGTTTGGAATGAATGGCATCGATGCAAGCACAGCCAGTGGCTTTTATGCAATCATTTATTTCTTGATGCTGATTATGGCCGGTATTCATGCAACCATGCTGGGAGCAGGCATCATCTCAAAGGAAGAGCGGGACAAAACATCGGAATTTCTGTTTGTAAGGCCGGTATCCAGAGTGAGCGTCATCACCTCGAAGATCCTTGCGGCTCTTACCGTCGTACTGCTTTTCAACCTGGCTACACTCGTCATCTCTTTGGGCCTGGCATCTAAGGTAGCAGCAAACGAACCAAATTTGCCGCGGGATATCTTTGTTCTGATGGTTGCCATGCTGATTTTACAGATCATGTTTCTGTTTATAGGAACAAGCTTTGCCGGTATATGGAAGAGGCCGGATGCCTCTGCCGGTGCTGCAACGACTTTCATGATCGGAACCTATGTTTTATCTGTGTTTATTGACATCAGTGACACCTTTAATTTCCTTAAATATCTCACGCCTTTCAAGTATTTTGAGGCGAAGACTCTTATCAACGGGGGAAGCTTCGAACCGGTCTTTCTCATACTCTCAGCTCTTCTGACAGGAGCATTCATAGGCGTTACGTATTACTCCTTTCCGAGGCGCGATCTTTACATCTAGAAACCAAAATAAACCATTGAGAAAGCTCCGTTTGAGCCATGAGGTGATTGAATGAAGGCTGTGAAACTTTTTGGGATTTTAATTTTAATCATCGTTGTTACATTGGTAATTATTTACTTTGTAACATCATCTACAATTAACAGCTTGATAACGTCATAAAAATAGAACCGACCGGAAAAAACAAGGGCAGGATAGCGCGTATCCTGCCTTTGAATAATAGTTCTTGAACACCACTTGTACTACATAATTGCCGGGCATCGGTTATATACGATTGATGGCCTCATCAATGGCTTTCAGTTCATCTCTGGTAAAGTCAGGGCTATTGATGCAGCGGATATTATCTTCAATCTGAGAGATTTTACTGGCACCGATTAATACTGAGGCTACCTTTCCCTCTCTAAGCACCCAGGAAAGGGCCATTTGGGCAAGGGTCTGACCACGGCTTGCAGCTATATCATTAAGCCTTGTTACCATGGTAATCTGCTCCGGGGTTATCTTGGCCTTGGTCAGGAAGGGTGATACACCCCGTCCGGCGCGAGAATCTTCGGGTATTCCGCCAAGATAGCGATTGGTGAGCATGCCTTGGGCCAGAGGACTAAATGCGATGAGGCCAATACCTATCTCCGCCGCATAATCCTTGAGGCCGTCATCCTCTATCCAGCGGTTTAAAATAGAATAGCTGGGTTGATGGATAACAAAGGGGGTTTTAAGCTCTTTCAGGATTGCGTAGGCCTCCTTAAGCTGGGCACGCTTGTAGTTAGATACACCCACATATAGGGCTTTACCCTGCCTTACCGCACTATCCAGGGCCAGCATGCTCTCTTCAACAGGGGTATCGGGATCGGGGCGATGATGATAAAAAATATCAACATAATCAAGGCCCATGCGTTTCAGGCTCTGATCCAGGCTTGAAAGAAGGTATTTTCTTGAGCCAAAGTCGCCGTAGGGGCCTTCCCACATGCCATATCCAGCCTTGGTAGAGATGATAAGCTCATCCCTATAGGAATGAAGCTCTTCCTTGAGGATACGTCCAAAGTTCTTTTCAGCAGAACCGGGAGGAGGACCATAGTTATTGGCTAAATCAAAATGTGTGATTCCCATATCAAAGGCTCTGGTGACGAGGGCTTTCATATTATCCATATTGTCCACGTCCCCAAAGTTATGCCAGAGCCCCAGTGAAATTGCGGGAAGCTTAAGGCCGCTTCTTCCCAGACGATTGTATTTCATAGATGCATAGCGTGAAGGATTTGCAAAATACATGAGTAATCAACCTCTTCTCTTTTTTTCTTCTACTAATATATTTATACTGGATGGGGCCCGATGAATCAAAAAAAAGAGAGAGACACAAAATTAAAGGACTATAGAGTTATAGAAGAAATTTTTGGAGGATAATGTATGAAAGAATATTTTTTGAAGTATAATGATTTTAATATTTGTGTTTATGAGAATGGTGCTGGGAAAATCCCGATTGTTTTATTACACGGTGCTGGAGCAGATTCTGCAATGATTTCGTGGCAGGAGGTAATGAATTTATTGCCAGATAAGTATATTGTATATGCGATTGACTTGCTCGGATTTGGAAAGAGTGACAAACCAGAAAATATGGCAGGTGATATGTTTTATCAAAAGCATATCGAATGTTTAGAAAGCGTAATTGAGCAGTTGGGACTGGATACATTCATTTTGTCAGGCTTATCAATGGGTGGTGCAATATCAATTGGCTATACTCTAAAAAATGCTAATAAAATCAAGGCACTAATACCAGTTGATTCATTGGGACTGTTTAGCAAAATGCCTTTACACGGATTTTATTATTGGTATGTTCACACATCTCTTACAGCAAAATCATATCAATGGTTTGCAAAATATAAGTGGCTTGTGAAATGGAGTATTAGTTATTCCTTAATAAGTGATAAATCAAAAATATCAAAAGAATTAGTTGATACTTTTTCCGATAAATGTAATGATTTTAACACAAAAAGGTCTGTGATAGACTATCAGCGCAGCTCCATTACAAAACATAATGTTATTCCAGACTTCACCAAACGCTTGCAAGAAATTTCTATTCCCACGTTATTTATAAACGGCGATAAAGATTCTTTGGTTTCAGTTAAACATGCAATGGAAGCCTCAAAATTAGTTAAGAACGGACAAGTTTATATTATGAAAGGCTGTAAACATTGGTCTCAAAAAGAAAGACCCGAAGAATATGTTAAAGCTATTGATAAGTTTATATGTACATTATAATTAAGCAATATGCTCCCTGCGGCGTACAAATTTGGAGCAAGCTTTCCTGGTGCTTCCGTCGCATTTTCTCACCGAAAACATGTCGCATACGCCATAAGCGGGAATAGACACATGAGAATGAAATACAAAGAATTGACACTCTGAGCAGCGCAATGACTCTGTCTTTTTAATCTCGTCCATAATAAAGAAACGATGGGATGGGCAATAATAATCAGCAGAAACAATGCCCTTTTCCCGACAGAGCACATCATTATTAAAGCCCAGACGTTTACCTTTAAGACAGTTCTTACAGGATTTCTTGACAGGCTGGGCCAAAGCTCCGGGCTTAACTCTTTCCTTAAGATAATGAGCCTTATTTTTCATAGGACTTCCGCCTTGTTTAAATCTGATATGAATTGCTTAATACGAAGTATCAATAACTTGGGCATCCGCTGCCTTTAGGTGTTCGAAATCTTCGATTTCTCTTCTGGGTCGAGGCTTGTTGTTCGTTCCTTTGGGAACGAACTCTGGTAACGGGTAAGGTTATTATAACATATTACCCAAATATGACCCAGCCGGGAGGATGCTGGACAAAGAGGCCTTCTTGTTAATAGGGCGTAAACTTGTTGTTAAAATCAAGGTTTGAAGTTATGCCCAGGCCTTACTCCAACCTGACTTAGGGAGCCTACCAATCGAAAGATATGTCTCCGGAATTACGGGGTTTAATGTATTGTTTTTATATTCAATTCGGGTATAATGGTCTAAAAGGACTTACGGGGTGATAATGAAGATGCCAAGAATATACCGCATCAGATATATTCCTTCAGAGACCGTAGACCTGTCTTCCGATACATTGCTATACAGGGATGATCGCTATCTCATCACCAAATGGAAACCCATCAAACCAAGAGATGATATTTCAGCTGGTATTTCCTGTGTCTTTATAGAGAACGGCTGGAAAATCAGTGCTATTATGGATCACGAAAATAGAATCAAATACTGGTACTGTGATATAATTAGCATAGAGTATGATCATTCGTCTGATACTTTTTATCTTTATGACCTTCTAACTGACGTCAGAATTATGCCTGATGGCCGTGTCGAGGTCATCGATCTTGATGAACTCGCTGTAGCTTTTGATGAAGGGTTGATTACACAAAAACAACTGTTTCTATCACTAAAGAGAAGCAACGATCTTCTTCAGTTGATCTATAACTCGGATTTGCCTGCGCTTTTGCTCGATATTTTCCGTAATCACACGGGTTGGGAGTGTAACAAATGACTTATGATATGACAGATTATATAGACGCCCGAAAACAGGGGCTTAAGGAATATTCCAGCTACATTTCACAAGGGCGCAACGGTTACCTTCCTTTCCTGGATGGAATCCTTAAAAATATAGATATTGTTTCTGAAGTAGATATGGGCACTGTTGACATCCCCTTAAGAAAGATAAAAGGAACCTATACTTATTTGAGAAGTATTTCCTTTGCACGCAACTATATGCCATTGATGGAGGTGGAATCGGAGTTCGCCGCCAAATGGCAGAATGTCTGCAATATTCAGAATGGCGAGGGGTTAAGGGATCCTATAAAGGTTTATGAATACCTGAACTGGTTTTATATAATAGAAGGCAATAAGCGTATCAGCGTACTAAAATACCTGGATATCTACTCCTTCCCCGGCACTGTTACAAGGCTTATCCCTAAATATGATGAGAACAATAAGGATATCCGGCTTTACTACGAATTTATGGATTTCAACAAGAAGACCGGAATTAATGATATCTGGCTGTCCAATGAAAAAAGCTTTGGAGAGCTCTGGGAAATTATAAAGGATTACAAACCCAATAGCAGATTTGTTGAGGAAGCCGATCGCTTCAAGTATTTCTCCAGTGCTATTTATAATATGTTCCGTAAAGCCTTCTATGAGTTAGGCGGAGATAAGCTGCCCATTACCACTGGGGACGCTTTCCTGGATTTTCTTAAGATACATGGCATCAGTGAGAACTATGATGAAGATGAGCTAAAATTACGTATCTGGCGTCTCCTATCCGAGCTTAAGTATTATTCCGGTCCTGAAACTGTTGATGTACAGCAGAGTCCGAATTTCAAAACGGAGAAGGGCTTTATCGGAAGGCTCACCCATAGGGCGCGTACCGAAACGCTCAAGGTAGGCTTTGCCCATGCCACTGACAATCAAACTTCCAGTTGGACCTATTCTCATGAGCTGGGACGCATGCACCTGCAGAATGCTTTAAGCGACAGTGTGGAGACAGTTTCCATATTAAATCTTCCTAAGAGTATTGAGGCTGCACCCATGCTCCAGAAGCTGGTGGATGACGGGTGCCAAATCGTTTTCACCACTACGCCACCCCTTATTAACGCAACCTTGAAAGCGGCCATGGACAATCCGGACTGCAATTTTTTAAATTGTTCATGCTTGCATTCTTTTAAGCATGTTAATACTTATTTTGGCCGTATTCATGAGCCTCGGTTCCTCAGCGGCATTGTGGCAGGGGCTATGAGCAAGGGAAAACTGGGATATATTGCTCCTTTCCCGGTAGTCGATATTTTAAGTGGCCTGAACGCTTTTACACTGGGTGCCCGTATGGTCAACCCCAGGGTGGAGGTACATGTAGAGTGGACCCTTTGCTGGAATGTGAAGGAACAGCTCACTCAGCAGATAACAAAGGGTCTTGCTGACAAAGGAGTGGACATTATCGCCCACCATAATACTTTGGCCAACCGCCAATTCTCGCGGGAATATGGAGTCTATACCCTTGAATGGAATGACGAGGGTCAAATCGTACCCGGAAAGTATCTGGCTGTTCCTGTCTGGAATTGGGGTATTTTTTACGAGAAATATATTCGAAGCGTGTTGGCCGGAGGAACCCGGCTGGGCGCTGATAATGCGGTTTCGGGAAGAGTGAGAAATTATTGGTGGGGTCTGGACTCGGGGCTTCTTGATTTCTTTTATGCCAAAAATCATGTACCCATGGAAACACGCAAGCTTGTGGAATTTTTTAAGGCATCTCTTATTTCCCAAAGCTACAAGGTGTTTTCCGGTCCTATTTACGATGTGAATGGTAACCTCATTGTGGATGAGGGCGAAGAATTGCAGAGAGAGCAGATATTGTCCATGGATTGGCTGGTAAGCGGAGTTGTAGGTGAGCTTCCCGATATGGAGGAATATCGCTCCATTCAGGACTTATCAACGGGAAAGATAGTTTAACTGAAGATTCTGTATTAAATGTCCAGGATATGATAATTGTAGGCATCAAGAATCGTTGTTTCATTATAGGCCGTTGTACGTTGCGCCCGCCCGAATTTCAAGTGCATATGGCCGTGAAACATATAGCGGGGCTTATATTTATCAAGCAGGGGTAAAAATGCCTTAAATCCTGTATGGCAGGCATCGTCTCCATCATTTACTTCAAAGGCGGGAGCGTGGGTTACCAGAATATCAAAGCCCTTATTAAAAAAGAGCTTGGTTTTTAGCTTCTGAATCCTTTTCGCCATCTGCTTTTCATTGTATTGATAGGGGGGTGAGGAAAAGGAAGGATGCCTGTTATATTGAATACAGCCTCCCAAGCCTATAATTCGAAGTCCCTTGAAAACAACCAGCTGGTCCTCAATGCTGTCGCATCCTCCCGGAGGGTTTTCCCCATAATCGGTATCATGGTTGCCATGGACATAGAATACCGGTGCCTTGATCATGGTTGCTACAAAGGAGAGATAGTCGGTTTTCAGATCCCCGCAGGAAATGACCAGATCAATATCCGAAAAGTGATCAGGGTCAAAGTGATCCCAGATATATTCGCTTTCCACGTCGGCCATAAGTAAAATGCGCATGAAAACCTCCCTGCTATTAGTATGATGCCCAGCTGACTATTTAAATGATACATGATGCACCATATTACTATCAGTTAAAGGTTATTATAAGCTATAAAAAATGCCTTCACAAGAGAAAAAAGGAGATAAAGCGAAAAAAACAGAGCTTTACTTCATACCTGTCATGGCGATGCCCTTGATAAACTGCTTCTGGAAACATATCAGCAAAACCGTCACGGGCAGCATAATCAAAGCCGAGGCTGCCATAACCGCACTGATATTAGTGGTATGTTGATCTGAAAAATAGGTAAGCGCAAGCGGCAGCGTCATTCTTTTCAGCTCGGAGAGCATAATGAGCGGATTGAGATAGTCATTCCAGACTCCCAGGAATGTAAAAATAGCAAGGGAAGCTATGCAGGGACGGAGTTGGGGTATGATCACGCTAAAGTAAATCCATAAGGGCCCTGCACCATCAATACCTGCAGCTTCGCACAGGCTGTCGGGGATTTCATCGCAGAACTGCCTGCACAGATAAATCCCGAATCCCGAGACCAACGCGGGTATAACCAATGCTTTCAGGCTGTTGTATAGGCCAAGGGCATTGATTATCAAAAAACCGGGGATCATGGTTATCTGTGTCGGTACCATCATAGTCGCAAGAATAATCCAAAAAAGGGTGTTCTTGCCCCGAAACCTAAATTTAGAAAACACATATCCCGCAATTGTGCTGGTAAAGATAACGGCAAGAGTCACTGTTGAGGAAACCAACACACTATTCTTAAACCACAAAAAAAATGGCGATTTTGTCAGCACTGTATGAAAACCGGAAACTGTCCATTGAATCGGAAGGATTCTCCCCGGGTTCTTAAGTATTTCCTGCGTTCCTTTAAAGGAGGTCAAAAGCATCCACAAGTACGGTATCACAATAAAAGCTGCTACAACGGACAGGATGATCCAATTAAGCGGATTGGTTTTGTTTCTTTTAAGTCGTGTTTTCATTTCAATACCCCCAGTCCACTCGGTTCAATCTTTGCTGAACCATTGTCACAACCATGATAATGGCAAAGAGCACAACAGCGATACTTGATGCATATCCCATATCCTTATTCTGAAAGGCGGTTTTATAAATGTAATAGGTAAGCACATTTCCGGAGTTTTCCGGTCCTCCTCTCGGAGCCAGAACTTGAAATTGGGCAAACATCTGAAAATGAGAAATAAGGGTCATGGCAATAACAAAGCTGATAGTTCGGCCCAACAGGGGCAGAGTGATTAAAAAGAATTTACTGAAAGTGTTGACCCCATCAATTTCAGCAGCCTCATAAAAAGCATGTGGTATACCGTCCATTCCCGCTGAAAAAAGCAGAATATTATATCCAATATCCGCCCACAGTGTGAAAACAATGACTGACAGCATCACCAAGCCCGGATCTCCAAGCCAGTTTTGAGGTGTTCCACCAAAGACATTGCTCACCATATGATTGATGAGACCATATTTGGTTGAGTACAGTCTTGCCCAAACTGTACTGGATGCAACCAACGGAGCGACACAGGGCATAAAAAAGACAACGCGGAAAAAACCTCTGGCCTTTCCTTGATTCAAGGCAGAAATGCAATATGCCAGAATAAGTGTAATGCAGATGTTAATTAACACTGTGACCGCCACAAATAGGAGTGTGTTCCCAAGTGATTTTAGAAATACGGCATCATTCAGCAATCTTTTGAAATTTTCAATTTCTATAAAATGGTTGTCGCTCCTCAAAGGGTTATATTCAAAAAAAGATATTCCGAATCCGCCAAATATGGGCAGTCCGAGAAAGACAACCAATTCCAGAAAAATAGGTATAAGAGCAATAAAGACAAATTTATTATTTTTCACGCCATTAACAACCCCCTTTGTCATTCTCTTCAATTCGGAATTTACTTCAATAGGGAACGCCTGGGCGGCGTCCCCTACAGATTATATTCATTTTGTATTCAATGTTTCGTCAAGCTTTTTTAGCGCTTCCGGTACCGGTGTTCCATTATTGACGATATCCGTGTATGTATTGCTTACCGCTTCCTTAAGTGTATCTGTATTGAAATAACCAATAAAGCGTCCGCCATCAAGAATATTCAGTATCGGGGCCATAAAGGGCAATTCCTTCACAAAAGCCGGATCATGCGCAACTGTTTTGGAAGCAGGTACCATGGCACATGCAATGTTATGCTTGAGCATGTTTTCAGGCTTTGTCCAAAACTCGATAAACTTCCATGCGGCATCTTTTTTAGTTGAGGACTCATTAACTGCCAAGCCCCATCCAGTCTCAGCGGCAAAAAGCTTCTTCGATCCATAGAACGGCATTTCAACATACTCAAAGTCTTTGCCATACTCCAGCTCATAAGTGCTTTTGCCCTCCGGAATAACCCATGGACCTCTTGGAACTATAAGCGTCTCACCGGTGAAAAACTTTTGATAGGGTTCAAAGTCGCTGTTGGTAAGTCCGTCTAGATTCGTCATCTTATCCTTAATCGTGTAGTCAACCAACTTTTGCATAGTCTCTGTACCGATAGGGGTATTAAAATTGAATTTCCCATCCTTCATATAGCTTTCACCCGATGAGAGAATCATGGAAAGCCAAGTGTAAGTGAGCGAATCCCACGCTACGAAATCAAATCCTCTTTGTTCAAAAACCACACCGCTGGCATCGGATTTGGAGTGTTCCCGGCCAATTTTAATCATGTCGTCCCAGGTTTTGGGATAGGAAAGACCCAGTTGCTCAAATTTTGGCTTAGATACCAGTATTCCGCCATACTCAATATTGAATTCTAAGGGAACCCCGTAGTATTTGTCTTCGTGTTTAAAAGCGCCAAGTACAGGCTCGTAGCTGTCCTTTGTAAGATTGCCCACCATTTTGTCCGGAACGGGCGCGAACACGCCGGCGTTGGCAAAATCAAGGGCCCATCCGCCCCAAATTTCATAAATGTCCGCTCCGCCTTCCTTGTTTATAAGGGAGGTCTGGGTTTTTGACTCAAACTCATCGTAAGGGAAGGATTCGCGCACAACCTTGATACCGGGGTTCTTCGCCTCAAATTCCGCAATCAGCTTGTCATGCGAGGCATTCCAGTCGGCATTGATATGTGTCCAGAATGTAACTGTTGTCTGCTTGCCGCCGGACGTGCTCTGTGTGCCACATCCGGCAAACAAACCCAACACTACAGCGAAAACCATAATCAGAGATACTATCCTTTTCATCCTATATCCTCCTTTTAATAATGAATGAGCATAATCGAAACAGCAATCACGCCCTACTGGAGTTCATACGCACCGCAATCAATAGCATTTCCTACAACACGCGGTTTTTTATCCAAATCCGTATCGCCGCATAAGGTGTCATAAACACCGGCATCAATTGCAGGTGATGACGAAGAAAGGTGAAAATCTCCATTCGTTACACTCACAAATATCGGATTATTTGTTATATTATTTGAGATGACAATCTGACCTTTCGTACCGGAAATAGCTGTTCCCATATACAAAATATTGTTCTTAATAACATTGTCGCTGGTCTGGCAATTATACTGCACCAAAATGTTAGGAGCATTATCATACAGCGTATTATTAAGAATTTTAATACCCTTGGCGCTTCCGCGATTTTTATCGTAGCCTCCAAAGGCAATACCTGCAACTGCTTTACAGCCATAGACCAGATTGCTTCGAATTGTAACATTTTCTGTGGCTTTCCCTCTATGCTCACTGGCAGCCTCAATTCCGATATCACAATTCCAGACCTTATTTCTTTCTATGACAATGTTTTTGCCACCGTCAACATAAATACCGTCAGCACAAGCATCGCCCTTATAGGTGGGGTTTTTAGCACTGGAAATATTCCACACCTGGTTATCACTGCAGACTCCGTTTCTTGCCTGATCGTTTTGGGTCGCTGTGCCTTCAAAGCCAATGAAATCTATCCCGATATTATCATTGTCATGGATTTTGTTGTTGGTTACTCTGAAATTAGTTACATTGCCATTAAGAACAACCGACTCGCTTTGTCCGAGTATATTTCCGTACACTTCACATCCATCGATAACAATTCCGTCAATGGGCGAATTTCCATTCGTTCCAAACACCGCAATCCCGTGGGCATTTCTGTCTAAACCGCCCGTAGCCTTAATACCGTTGATGGTACAGTTGAGAATCTGAATGTCAAAACCGGAGCCAACGACTCTGATGCCAACGGGGACATTGGTGCTTGTAGACACAAAATCAGATATCTGTAAGCCATTAATTTTTATGTAGCTCTTGCCGTTGATAAAAATAAGGGAACTGCTCGCATCGGTTGCCCCTACCGCTAGACCATTTCCGCTGATAACAGGCTTTTCACTTCCGTAGTTTTGGAAAGTGATGTAGGCACCACTTTGTCCAGAGGTTTTCATCACGACTTTTTCATTGTAGGTACCGCCTCTGATATATACTGTATCCCCTGCTGCTACTGTGTTTGCGGCCTTTTGGATGGTTTTCCACGGTGAATTCAAAGAACCGTCATTGTTGTCGTTTCCGGTTTGAGCGACATAAAAAGTACGCCCTTCTGCCGCCATAGCCTTAAGGCTACCCGAGGGAAGCATTACCGATAGTATAAGCATTGCTGTCAACACGAACAGATTCATTCTTTTCATTTTGTTCAACCACCTTTCTTTGATATTAAAACCTGTACTCCAAACGGGTAATCCCCGTTAGTTTCTTTAAATAGTCAGCGATCGGAAATATGACAGGAAGTCCTTGTTTTTATCAAGCATTTCCTGCACCATCCGCTTCGTTTCACTCATGGATAAAACCGCCGACGTCAAGGGATCGAATAATACGGCCTGAAATACCTTCCATGGATCTCCTTCTATTGCGGCATCTATGGCCAGTTCTTCACATCTTGACGAGGTGTTTACCAAAATTGCCAGATTATCCGGCAGGCTTCCTACCACCATTGGCTGTATTCCTGCCTTGGAGGCCAGAACAGGAACTTCCACACATGCGCCCTCCGGCAGATTTCTAATTAATCCGAAATTGCGTAAATTACCATTGAATTGATAGGGGGTATGATCCCCGAATAATGCGTTAAATATATTGGACGCATATTCTTCGCCCCGCTCAAGATCAACATCATCTTCCAGCATCTTGAGGAATTCCTGCTCCCAGGTACTTTCTCTCTTCAGATACTCATCCAATATATATCTATGGTGTCCGGGGTTCCATCCTGTCCCGTGGGTACAATACTTTTCAATCAAGTCGGGACGTTTTCTGAACCAGGCATTATATTCGGAATTGTGTCCGGAGGACTCAGTGGGATAATAACCTAAATTCAGGAACATTTCATTACGTACCTGTTCGGCAGCAGCGACCATCGGATCCTCCAAAACCTTCTTTTTCAGCAGCGGCAAGACGTCGCGCCCGTTATGAAGGAACTTCAGATAGAAAGCCTGATGATTGATCCCCGCACATAGGTATGAAATTTCATCCTGTGGTGCGTCGATAAATTCTGCAAGCATGGCGGCTGTTCCTTGTACGCTGTGGCAAAGCCCGGTAATGTTAACCTTAGTCTGACGCTGTAAATATCCGCAAAGCAGAGCCATGGGATTTGTGTAATTGAGCACTACCGCATTCGGACAGTATTTTTCCACATCTCGTAAAATGTCCAGCATTACCGGTGCTGTTCTTAAAAACCTGAAAATTCCCGAAGGGCCTCTGGTGTCGCCAACACAAATATCTACACCATATTTCATAGGTATCTCGATATCATGACTCCAAACCTCGACTCCCCCCTGAAGAATAGTAATCAATACGCCATCGGCGTTTTTAAGCGCCTCGGCTCTGTCCTGGGTGGCGATGACTTTGGCAGGGTAGTTTCCGGCTGCTGCTATCCTTTCTACTACCTGTTTTGCATAGCGGAGCCTACCGGGATGAATATCCATCAACGCGATTTCACAGTCCTGTAATGCGGGGAAAGTCAGGATATCCCGAACCAGACCTGCGGTAAAATCCAAAGAGCCTGCTCCAATGAAAGCAAATTTTCTCGACATATTGTTACACACCTCGACTTGTTTACTAAAAATATAGTTGTTTGCTTAACATAATAGTGTGGTTACATTCTATCATGGGCCTAAAAATTTGTAAATAATGTTTGAATGTAAACATAAATATTGATTAAGTTTGTAACAATCTACATAAATTAGTGTTGGGTATTGGTTAATTATACTAATTTTAATTTAGGAACAATTGCGGAATTACCTAATTATTTTACCAAACAAGATTTCGCGTTGACTTATTATGTAAACTGCCATATACTTTGTTTATCAAACAAACTATTCAGGGAGTGCAATAATGGCGACAATAAGGGATGTGGCAAAACATGCAAACGTATCTATCGCTACCGTTTCAAGGGTACTGGCGGAGGATGAATCCTATAAAGTCACGGACCTTACACGCGAGCGCGTATTTAATGCCGCAAATGAGCTGGGATATGTCTTAAAAGGCAGAGCGCGCAGGACAAAGGTTCATAACATCGGCTGCATCCTTGCCATGACTGCGGAGAAATATTCCGACCCTTATTTTGTCAGAGTTCTGTCAGCTTTGGAAAACCGCCTGATGGAACACGATTGCATGATTACTATGATACGCAATTACAACGAGATAAAAAATCCGCAGAGATTGGAGCTTGCTTTTAATCAGGAATTGGCCGGATTGATTATTATGGATGCGCTTCCTTCCGATGTGTTTTCTTATATTAAACAGCGCGTAGCGCACATTGTTGGGTGCGACACCGCTTATGAAGAACTGGACAATGTGAGCTTCGATATGTTTCACGCAACCTGCAAGGCAGTTTCTCACTTGGTTGAGCGGGGATATAAAAAAATTGCCTATGTTGGAGGTGTGGATCCATCCCGATTAGGAGGGGACAGAAGAATTCACGCACTTAAAGCCATGTCCGAGTCATTGAATCTACCCGTTAATCCAGACTTTATCTGTGATTCGGAATGGGATGTGGAAAAAAGCCTTCAGATGGTAAGAAGCTTGCTAAACCGCCCCAAAGCCAGCCGCCCGGATGCTATTATTGTGGGAAATGATACTCTGGCGTCAGCGCTTTTGCCTTTAGTTCAGGAATTGGGGTTATCGGTTCCCTCCGACGTCGCCGTCATGGGTTTTAATAACGACCCTCACTCGGCATACACGTTCCCTTCATTAACTACGATACATTTACCCGTACAGGAAATCGGCAGGACTGCTGCGGATTTGCTTTATAGCCGCATCAGCGGCGATACATCCATAAAACGGGACATTATATTCCCGACTAAAATTATCGTGCGGATGTCCACTTAGAGGATAAAATATTTCAAATCTATCACCCAAAGAGCATAGAAAAAAGAATCAAAATATATTTTGGTTCTTTTTTTCTTTGTGTGGCTTGTTATCACACGGTCTATCGTTCTTTGTTTTTCTGTGGCGACCCACCTGCTTTCTATATTTAACAAAAAAAGAGGGGTCACTCCAAAATTTATTGGTTCCATTAACAAAAACAATATCAGTATGATAAAAACCTACGGTAGAAAAAGATTCCGCTAATTCTATAATTAAATTAATAATTTTTTCAGGCCGATAACTGCGGCAGAAAGCTGCCGTTAATTAAAAGGAGAAAAAATCCAATGAAGCTTCTGGCAAAAATATTAATTGTCTGCATGCTTACGGTGGCCATATTCGGCAATTCTGTCACAGTGAATGCGGCTCTTGGGAATGAGAGTCCTCTACAGGCCTCTTCAAACGTATGGTTGGAAGGAAGCGGAATAGCCGTCGAGGTTGACAACCACACCGCGCTTTCAGTATATCTACTGGACGACAAGGGGAACAGGATGCCGCTTACCGAGGCGCCTGACCATGCAGGTATGACAGCGTCGGTAAAAATCGGCAGCACAACGGTGGATGATTTCATTGTTAAGGATTATGACCGGGAGAACGGAATACAGGGTATACTGGGGGCGGGAAACAGGTTGACCGTCACGGGCGAGAGCCTTTCGACATCTTTAGTGCGCAAGATCGTGCTAGAGACTGCGGACAGCCATCCCGGCGTGGTATTCATGAAGACAAGCTATTTGAATACGGATGGGGACGTAATCGTCGACAGGTTTGTGGAGAACAACTTCACTCTCATACCTGTCGATCCGCCGGCCCAGGGTGCAAAGCTCTGGTCGTTTCAGGGCGCAGCGGTGGAATGGGGGAAGGATTATGTTCTTCCAATAAAAAACGGTAAGACCGACCAAAACGAATTTGCCAAATTCGGAGGCATCCCCTATGTGGATGTTTACAGCCGCGGTGGTGGATTAGGTCTTGGGTCGGCTTCTCCTGTGCAGCTTGACGGGATATCCATCCCTGTCGCCGGGGCAAACGATACGGCTAAGATACGCTTCGAATGGCCGGGGATAACGTTGAAAGCCGGTGTTGAAACGGAAATCGGCGCTACCATCCTCACTGCGCATACAGGAGATTTTTATAACGGCTGCCGCGCCTATGCTCTGGCTATGGCCTACGATGACATCGGGGTAGCGGCTCCCGATAGCTTTCCCGAAGCTGCCTATGATCAGCAATGGGAGACCTACGGCTATGGAGCGGATTTTACTATTGCGGACATAACGTCCAAGCTTGATGATCTTGTGGCAATGGGCATTAAAAGTGTAGAAATAGATTATGGCTGGTTTATCGATTCGGCTGCACGCTCGACTACCGGCGACTTTGAGATAGATCTCGAGGTGTTCCCCGGTGGGGGTACAGACGGGACAAACAGCTTGAAGGGTTTAACTGACGCCATTCATGCAAAAGGGCTCAAGGCGATACTCTGGTTGATGCCCGGGGTGGCTTCGCCCGCCTCCGACCTTGCGCGTCAGCATCCGGATTGGATGGCCCAGGATATAAACGGTGATCCGCAGCTTTTTCAAAAACCATGGGAGCCTGAAAATCCGGGTCCTGATCTGCTGCTCTGCCCTTCTCTAGAGGAAGTACGGGATTTTGAAGCAGATTTAGCCACAAAAGCGGTGCGGGACTGGGGCTTCGACGGCTTCAAGCTGGATTCAATTTATAATGTCGCCGGTCCATGTTATGCAGAAGGCCATAACCACACTTCGCCCCAAGATGCGGTGGCTGATTATTCCCTTATATATAAGGCAATGATGGATGCGGCTGTTGCTATAAAGCCTGATTTCTCAATAAATATCTGCAATTGCGGCGTATCTCAGAATTTTTACCTCCTGCCCTATCAAAACAGGCTGATAACCTCGGATGTCACCGATTCGTACCAGGTCCGCTACCGGGCCAAAGTACAAAAGGCCTTCTTTGGGCCTGCCTCTCCTGTTCTCGGAGATCATGCCGAGCTGCTTTACCCAGTGGATTTTGCCTCAGCCCTGGCTACAGGCTGCATACTTGAGACAAAATACACTGAGCTTGCCGGAAGCAAGGAAAACTTCTATAGAAAATGGCTGGGCTTCGGAAGAGATCTGGAACTTTCCTCGGGAGAATTCAGAGGCGACTTGTATGTATACGGATTCGACAATCCTGAGGCATACGCCGTACAAAAGAACGACGATATGTACTATGGATTTTTCAGCGAACAACCGGGCGACCAATATTCAGGGACTATAGAGCTTCGCGGTCTTGAGGCCGGAACGAGTTACAGTGTGGTCGACTATGGAAACAATATTAATTACGGTATGGTGACGGGGCCCCGTGCAGCCCTCAATGTAAACTATATCGGGAAGCTATTGCTGAAAGCTGAAAAGAATGGTTCCGGGCTTCCACAGGATAATTCCTTGGCCAATTGGATCGGCAAAGCCCCTATCGGACAGGCGGAGGGCGATGTGGGAGATCTGTCCCTTTACGCACAGTCTAATGGCTCAAAGCTTTATATTAAAGCAATGGGCTTGGGCATAGGGGTCGAGGAGGAGAACAGCTATTTCGAGCTGGATACCGATTTCAACGGAGCTACAGGGTACATAAGTTCAAATTGGGCGGATACCGGCATTGATTATATGGTGGAAAACGGAGAGCTTTTTTCCCATCCGGCAAATGATTCGGACTGGAACTGGACTGACTTGGGATCTGTTGAAATATTAAAGAACGAAGATTCGGTTGAGGTAGCCATAGAGCTTGACAGGCTGGGATTTTCAGGAGCCAATACCATTGACCTTGCTACGGTGGGAATTGCATATCTGAAGGATGATTTCAATCTTATCCCTGAGAGAGAGCATGGTCTGGCAGAGCTTATAGGTGAGAACGTGCCGCCCGAGCCGGAGGCCGGTGAGCCTCTTACATCCTGGTCCGGTGTAGAAACCATAGCGGAAGGCACGGGATATGTCACCGGCTTGAAGGCAAAAATCACAGACAAGTCGCTTTATATAAGGGCTGAGGGGACTTCACACCTGAGCAAAAGAGGGACCTTTTATATAAACAGTGACAACAACAGCGCTACAGGATACCATTCGGCTAACTGGATAAATTCGGGAGTCGATTACCTGGTTCAGGATGATAAGCTCTTGCGATATACAGGTACCGGGGACGACTGGTCCTGGGTGGATACAGGTGTTACGGCAGAACTGTGCAAAGGGAGGACATCGGCTGAAATTTCCATAGCTTTAAGCGCTATGGGAGTGGCCACCCCGCGGTCCATGCGGGTGTCCTATTACCTGCAGGGCGGGAGCCTGGTACCTGTGAAAAGCAAGCATATGGCGGACTTATCGGTACCGGAGTCTCCATCCGGGCCGTGGCTGATAGACATTGCTATAGACGGCGGCACAGATGACTGGAGTGGTATAGACGCCCTGGACACCGGGACGGATATGGCAGCAGGGAGCTTTTATGCCGACGACGACGGGACCTACCTGTACATGCTTGTCAGGGGAGAAGGCCTTGACAGCAGTAGCTCATACTTCTTCCTGGATAGTGATAATGACAGCAGTACAGGGTACAGAAGCGCACACTGGTCCGGCGGCAATACAGGAGTCGATTATCTTGTGGAAAACGGAAGTCTGTTTTATCATCCGGCGAATGACGGGAACTGGGACTGGAATTATATTGGATCCGTGAACCTGCAGAAAACCGCCACTGAGGTGCAAGTAAGCATACGATTGAGCGATCTTGGTTTTAATGTCGGTCATAAACCCGAAACAATGAAGCTCGGATTCCTTGAAGGGGATACGGTCCTGCCGAAGGATGGGACAGAGCTTGCGGCATACGAAGCTTCAGGAATAATAAACGAGCCGGAAGCTCCCGAAATACCTGATGCAGGGATTGCCGTGGATGGAAGCATGGACGACTGGTCGGCGGAGGATAAGCTCGCCGACGGGACGAGTACCACCGTCGATGCCATCTATGGGAAACAGGACAGCATGGTATTGTACATGGCTGTCACCGGGACGGATCTTAACGACTCCGGCGATTATTTTTTCATCGACAGCGATAACAATAAGGATACCGGGTTTTTCAGCATAAACTGGCACAAAGCCGGAGAAGCCACAAGTGGCATGGACTATATGATAAACGGCGGGCAGCTGTACCACTACGGTGCAAACAACGGCAACTGGGACAGCTGGGTGCTGGTCAATCCCGGGGATGGTGATCCCAGGCTTGTGATTGTAAGATCGGATGACGGGACAGTCGCTGAATTATCAGTGCCGTTAAAGTTGATAAGCAAGGATCATCCTGCGGACTTGAGCGTGGTTTATATGAAGACGGACGAGCATGCTGCACCCGGACTCGGCTTGCCCATGGCGACGCTGCCTGCACCGGATGCGGTATCGGGTCCGGAACCGCATCCGTCCCACGACTGGTCTGGCGACAAGCCAATCTACAGCAGCAAAGTGGAAACCAGTATATATGCGGCACAGGATTCGACATATCTCTACCTGTTGGCAGAAGGGGTAGGTCTGGACGGTCAGACCTATGTATCCATCGACACGGACGGCAATGGTGAAACGGGCTATATAAGCAGTAACTGGTCCGGCTCAGGCGTGGATTATTTGCTCGATAACAACAGTCTTTTGAAGCATCCCGAAAATAACGGAGACTGGGGCTTATGGAGCTCAGTGGAAAATACCGACATTGCTATAGTCAAGACAAATGGTATCCTTGAAGCCAGGATCAAGCTGGCGGATATCGGACTGTCCGGACCGGCGGATTTAAAGCTGGGATTCTGGGCAAACGGAGGCTCAACCCTGCTGCCCAAATTGGGGAATGCGATGACTTCGCTTTCCAGACCGGCCTATATCCCCGAAGGGCCTGTTGCAAGCTTTAAAATGGTGCCCAATGCAATAGGGATGGCAGTGGATGACGAAGGCTGGATGGGCGGTCCCGTCCTCTGGGACAACACGCCTTCGGGACCTACAAGGCTTTTAACCGATAGAGACCCGACCTTGGCCGACTACGTGACTCTGGCGGAAATCGGAAGTGCCGCCAACACCCGATTGGATACCGCTTTTATCCTGAGTGAGCTTGACAAGAATAAAATACTTGCTAAGGCCGAATACAATCCGGAAAATACGGGGCATGATTTCAATATAACCGAGTTCGGAACCCGGTGGACCAATGCGGAATATTCCGGCACCCCCGCGAAAGACAAGGTTCTGGACGACTTGATGGGATATGTTTTGGATAATGCGGCCAGTATGGAATTCGGAATGCACGGAGTAAGGCATGAAAGGTTTATAAACGACGTGCAGTACAGTGCGGAGTTCGGTCCTGTGATTGATGACCCCGAGGCACCTGCTCCACCTGTGTATTCAAAACAGGAGCTGACCCTCAAAGCTCAAGCGTTTATGGAGCTGATGAGACAATATTACGATGCAACGGAATCCTCCTTCCCCGAGACAATTGTTCCTCCAAGGCACGGCTGGTGGTATGAGGACAGAGCACGCGGACTCACTGCAGGTGCGGTGTTATCCGGCTTCGGGGTCAAATATGCTAACGGAGCTACCGATGTCTGTACGGATCTGGGGAAGGGCGGCATAGACAATGGTGTGCTGTTCATGAACAGAAATTACGGTGCCTCCTTCTACGAAATCAACGCCGTACCGACCACCATGCCGATGAACTACGGCGAATACGGCTGGCAGGAAGCTCATTTCCCCAATTTATGGGACGCCGCCGATGAATGGATTGAATACCTGAGGGAAATAAACAACCATCCCTACAGATATTTGGCCAGAAACACCGAGCAAAACGCCTCTCAGTGGCTTTATATGCAAGATACGCCCATTGGATACCTATGGGATGGAAAAACCTTTACCATCGATACGACGGGCATGGCTAACGATGCCTACACTTACGATTTGCTGGGTACGATGGTGCTGAAGACGCCCCTGCACGGCTTGCATATCTCAAAGGCATCAATCAATGCACAGGATCCCGGCAATCATCCCCAGATTACGAGCTATTATGAAGACGACTACGGATATGGCTACCTGGAGATCGCAGATAATGGCAACGAGATGGGAAGATTGAACAAGGACGTTTATACGTTGGAATGTGTACTGGGAGAAACCTATATGCCTTCCTATGTGGACCTTACAAAGGGTACCTACAATGTGTATGCCCTTAATGTCGCGTCGGATTCCGCAGATGTCACCCTTAAGATGTACGGTACACAGGACGTAAAAATAAAGCTGCCTTTTAAGCCGGGCAGTAAACCCAATAGTGATAATGCGAACCTTAAAGTCAACAGCTACGCATATTCCGACGGTTTCCTCACCATGAACGTCACCGGCAAAAACATTCAGGGAGAAACAGGTAAAATATCAATGGATACCATGCCTGCGACTAACCCGGGTGATGATGACGATGACGATGACGATACCCCCGACTCGGGCAGCGGGAATCATGGCGGCACTGATGCCAGTACCCTGTATGGCAAAGACAAAATCCTGAAGGTTGATTCGGTAAGCTTCAATACCGCACTTAGGCAGGTAGAGGCGGACGACGCGGGCATCAGAACCCTGAAATTTAAAGTAACGGCCGATCCAAAGGCGAACTCGTACGGTGTGCAGTTTCCGGTGCCATTGCTGTCTTCGTTGTCCAGGGATATCAGGATGGAGGTAGAAACTCCGCTGGGAATTATCAATGCTCCTGGGAATATGTTTAAACAGGGCGATATAGCAGACGCTGCAAATGTTACTTTAATGATAGGCTCAGCCGATATTGCCTCCATCCCGGACGTCAATGTGCGCCGGCAGCTGGAAGGCAGGCCGGTGTTTGAAATAAGCGTCCTTGTGGACGGAAAGCCGATAAACTGGAGCAATCCCGATGCGCCCGTAACAATAGAAGTGCTATATACTCCCACAGCAGAGGAGCTTTCCGATCCGGAGCACATTGTTGTGTGGTATATAGACGGAGCCGGAAGGATCCATTCCGTGCCGAACGGAAGGTATGACCCGGCAACCGGCAGAGTGCGGTTTGAAACCACACACCTTAGCAAATATGCGGTAGCGTATAACAAGGTGAGCTTCCTGGATGTGGCGCCAGGTGCGTGGTACGGCAAAGCGGTGAGCTTCATCGCGGCAAGGGAAATCACATCGGGCACGGGGAGCGGCAGATTCAGCCCCGAGGCGACGCTTACACGCGGGCAGTTTATCGTGATGCTGATGAAAGCCTATGGCATTGAAGCGGATAAAAACCCCGTGAATAACTTCTCCGATGCGGGGAATACATTCTATACCGGCTATCTGGCGGCGGCAAAACGGCTGGGCATTTCAAGCGGTGTAGGCAACAACAAATTCGCACCGGAGCAGGTCATTACTCGGCAGGAGATGTTCACGCTCCTGTACAATGCGTTGAAACTGCTGAATAAGCTGCCTGTAGGCGACACAGGGAAAACCCTTGCGGACTTTTCGGACAGCAGCAGTGTTGCCCCTTGGGCGCATGAAGCTCTGACTGAGCTGGTGAAATCAGGAACAGTATCAGGCTCCGGTGGCAAGCTAGCTCTCCCATTAACCACCACCCGTGCCCAGATGGCGCAGGTGCTGTATAACCTGCTGGGTAAGTAGGAGACCGCCGCAGCGCTCATGTAAACTTGAGCCAAGGGATAGATAATATCGAAACAAAGTGATTGTAACATTGATAAATTCTATGTTTAATCACTTTTTTCGTATACGAAATCCGGGCTGCTTGCGGCTGTAGACCGTACTATGATATAATCTGGAAGGATGAGGTAACAAGTATGAAGAGCGTATTTTGGAAAATGTTTCTTTCCTATATTTTCGTACTTATTTTGCCGTTACTTATTATGGGGATGGTATGCTATTGGTGGGTGAGCGACATTGTTGCAGGACAGGTAAGACAATCCTACAGCACCATCATGTCCGAAGTAAAAACCTCCGTTGACAATCGCTTTAAAGAATTGAACAGCTTTACCATTCAGCTTTCGCAAACCCCCTGGGTGAAAAAGATCATGTATATGCACGGCGCCTCCATCGACAATGATCGTATGGATGTCATAGAGCTGACCGACCATGTGGGTGAGTTGCAGGGTTACGATGCTATCAATAATTTTATCAACACCATCATTCTGGCATTTCCCGAGAAAAATTACGTTGTTTCGTCGATGGGGACATCGGCGATGGATGTTTTTTTTGACGAAACTTGCAGGCTGGACAGAATAAACTATAATCAGTTTAAAACCAGGCTGGAAAAGTATAACCTGATACCGGAAATACTGCCGCCCAATACCCTCTATACATACAACACGCCGCAGAAGGTTGTTACATACATACAATCAGTGCCTTCTCTGGATCAGAAATCCCGGGCCGTATTCATAACCTACCTGAAGGATGATGTCTTTGAGGGCGTATTAGATGAATTGTTGCTTTTAGGCGACATTTCTCTTTATATTTCCGACAGCGGCGGCAATACCATCAACGAAGTGAATGTTGATCCCGGCTTTAAGGAGATTTTGCTGCGGGATGCTGATAAAACCAGTGAAATCGTATATGAACTGATCAATATAGAGGGTGAAAAGTATTTTACCTTTCACAGCACGTCCGATGTAAACGGGTGGAGATATAATGTCATCATACCTTACAATACGGTTATGCACAAAACATCCAACATAAAAATACTGACGGTCATCCTTGCGCTGCTGCTCACCGCAATTGGATTTGCAGTGTCTTACAGGTTTGCCGTCCGCAATTATACCCCCCTGTCGCAATTGATAAACCGGCTGAATGGACAGCCCGTACAGGGAAGGATACGGAAATACAATGAATACGACTATATAGGGAACGCTATCGATTCGCTGCTTACCGAAGACGACCTGCTCCGGCGGAAAGCTGAGCAGCATAAAACCTTGATAAGAAACATCTATCTTCTTAAGCTTCTTGATGCCAGTATAAATGCCGACGATAAGTTACTGGAGCTTCTGGAATCCGTAAACGTACGTTTTCGTTACCCCGATTTTCTGGTCATACTGTTTAAATTGCAGGAAGCCAAAGGTATGAACGAGGAGATCCAGGCCATCATTACCGATAATATGGACAGCAACAGCTTTGATATCTATTTTGCAGAGGTAGACGGTAAAAGAAAAGCGGCGATCCTGTGCTGCGATTATCATAGTCTACAGAAAAACGTCATAATAAAGCTAAAGACCGCACTTGAGGAAGAGCTCGGAGTGAAGAGCACCGTAGGAGCGGGGGAGCTTTGCCATTTGCTGAGAGATATTCCCCGATCGTACAGAGAGGCGCAAATAGCCATAGATTACAGGCTGATAGACGATAAAATCGAAATTATCTATTTTGAAGATGTGGAAGTAAAGGATAAAACCTATTACTATTATCCCATCGACAAGGAAGGAAAAATACTGAACGGGCTCAGAATAGGCAACCTGAATGCGACGATGGATATTGTGGACGATATAATCAACACCAATATGCAGGATAACCGGTTAAGTATTGCAACAGCAAAATGCCTGTTTTATGATTTGATGGGCACGGCTTACAAAGCCTTGAACGAGCTGCCGATACAACACTCCATCGGCATCGACCAGGAACGCGTATCCGGACTTGAGACCATAACAGGTATCAGGATGTACCTGGAGGAAATCTTTAAAGAAATATGCAGCCTCATACATCAGAAAAAGAAAAGCCACAATGAAATCCTCAAAGAAAGCATCAAGCTCTATGTCGAGGAGAATTTCGCCATACAGGACATGTCTCTTGAGTCGGTAGCCAACACATTTTCTCTTTCGGCCTCCTACCTGAGTAAATTTTTCAAGGAGCAGTTCGGGGTGAATTTTTTGGATTATCTCCAGCAAAAACGTGTAGAAGCCGCAAAGACTCTTTTGAATGGCCAGCTCACAATCGCCCAGATAGCCGGAATGGTCGGTTATTTTAACGATGAGACCTTTCGTAGGGTGTTTAAAAAATATGAGGGGATCACCCCGGGGGAATATAAGAGCATTGGTTAGTATGATAAGTGAGGAGAATCGGTATGCATAGGAAAATGGCCGTAATTCCAGTACTATTGTTGATCCTGTCAATAGGGTTTACAAGCTGCGTAAGCCGGGGCTCGGGGGATGGACGGACGAGTGAAACCGCCGGGCTGTCTGCCGGTACCGACGGTAAAGCCGTTCCGAAGGAAACCCCGCTGACGTCAGCCACCGAGCCGCAGGTTGTGACCATTGCGGGCGTGGACAACTGGTATTCACCTGCGAGCTATGAATCCGGGCTTCCGCTGCTTAAAGATATCGAGGAAAAAATGAATATAGAAATTAAATGGATTACTGCTCCCTGGGATCAGTATTTTATAATGATACAAACCAAACTTGCGGCCGGAGTAAATCTACCTGATATTCTAAGGGTGCCCAACAGCGATCCTACCTCCTACGGACAGGCTGGATTGCTGTTGCCTTTGGAGGAGCTTATACGGGATAATGCGCCAAACATAAAAGACGTATTTATTAAGTATCCCGAAGCAAAAAAAATGATGTACAGCGGGGACGGACATATTTACGGACTGACTCCCATCACCCGTGAGAGCTCCGCCGTCATGCCTCCGTATTGGGTTATCAGAAAGGATTGGCTTGATAAGCTCGGATTGGAAGTTCCCCAGACTCTCGACAGCTTGTACAATGTGTTGAAAGCATTCATGGAGAATGACCCGAATAGGAATGGCAAGCCTGATGAAATTCCCTGGGGCGGAGATCCGGAGGCGTTTGCTGAGGCCTTCGGACTCCATCTGACCTTTAGTGAAAGCCTGGGGGGATTTTCAAGCGATGGCGGTAAGGTCATTTATCAATATACGGATCCGAGATATAAGCAATATCTGGCTTTTGCAAACAGGCTTTACAGCGAAGGCTTGATGGATAGGGATTACGGCAGCCCGATTGCCGGGGAGGCCGGATCCCAGGTGACCAGAAACCTGGTTGGCGTCATGCAGAACTGGCCTGATTTGACTTCAGCCTGGGCAAAAATATTGCGAAGCTCCGGGGATCCGGATGCGCATTACATACCCTTTGCCCCTCCTGCCGGACCCAACGGCGAAAGGTCGATAGAAAGCTACGGCCCCATAGACGATGGATTCCATAGCATATCGAAGGACTGCGCGGACCCGATCCTGGCAATAAAACTGTTGGACTACCTCTGGAGCGGCGAGGGGTCGCGGTATATGGCATGGGGTATCGAAGGCAAAAGCTATACCCTTGTGGACGGCAAGCCCCAATTTACCGACTACGTCCTGGACAACCCCGAGGGACTCGGGGCATCTGACGCCCTGCGTAAGCTTGGCGCTTGGCCTACCATACCATGGGTACAGCAGGAGGATACATACCGGCAGATTCTATCAAGCGACCCTGACTTCAACAACTGCTGGGATATCATCAAGCCTTATCTGGTTGAACCCTTTCCAAAGCTTCTGGCGACAAAAGAGCAAAACGACATATTGATGCCCCTGTATACCGACATCAACACCTATGTCAAAGAAATGCAGATCAAGTTTATCATAGGCAAGGAATCCCTTGCCGACTTCGATAAATATGTTCAAAAGGTACAGAAAATGGGGCTGGACGAGGTATTAAAAATAAAACAAAGCCAGTATGACGATTTCTTAAATAGGAAATAGATCTTTTTATCAAATATTAACGGCCCATTCAAAAACTGAGGGTACCGAATCTCAAATTTTCAGAGGTCAGCTTTAAAATCTGCCGGTATTCATATTTGCAGCCCGGAATTAAAATTTAAATGTATTCCGGGCATTTTTGTTGTTTCTCAAAATTCGAAGTAAATTCAGGAGGGTTGAGGATGTACAGAAAAACGATTTCGTCAATTCTGATATTGATGGTTCTTTTGGCTTCTATCGGCACAGCGCCGGTATATGCCGCAGATACGAAAGTGGGTCTGAATGGCATAGGGATATCCGTTGAGGTGGATAACAGCACTTCAATAGCGGTTTACCTTATCGGGACCGATGGAGCCAAGATTCCGCTTGCTTTCCCATCCAATGCCGGAGCTTCGGCTTCAATTAAAGTAGGAGCCTCGGTTATTTCGGACTTTATACTGAAGGATTCAAAGCTGGAGGATAGTTCAGGCATACTCGGAAAAGGCAAAAAGCTTACCGTTACCGGAGACAGTAAGACATTGCCCGTTACCCGTACAATTATTCTGGAGGTTGGAGACAATCATCCGGGCGTCGTCTTTATGACAACGAAATACAAGGCCATGGGGCGGGATATAGTCGTCGACAGATTTACGGAAAACGAACTGAAGCTTCAGCCGGTAGATCCACCGTCAAAAGGCACAAGGCTCTGGTCGTTCCAAGGCGCAGCCATCTCCTGGGGAAATGATTATATTCTGCCTGTCAATGATGGCGATTTTTACGAGAATACGTTTGCATTATACGGAGGTATTCCATATATAGATATTTACAGCCGGGGAGGCGGGCTTGGACTGGGCTCGGCATCGCCCGTCCAGCTGGATGGGATTTCTTTGCCGGTGAAGGGCGCGGACCAGACGGCCAACATATCCTTCCAATGGCCGGGGAAAACGCTGAAAGCCGGGATTGATACGGAAATAGGCTCAACCTTTATCGTAGCACACAGGGGCGATTTTTATGCCGGCGCCAGCGCTTATGCGAAAGCTATGGCTGCTCGCGGGGTATCGGCCCCAGCCGAACTGCCTGAAACAGCATATTACCAGCAGTGGGAAACATACGGCTACGGGCTTGATTTTACAGCCGACGGCGTTATATCAAGGCTGGACGATTTGATTGCGATGGGTATAAAGTCGGTCGACATTGACGCGGGCTGGTACAAGGATTTTAAGACAGGTGACTACATACCCAATCCTGCTATTTTTCCAAATGGAGATGAGGACATAAAAGCTTTGACCGATGCGATACACGCAAAAGGACTCAAAGCAGTTCTCTGGTGGATGCCGGGGGATGTATCTCCCGGAACGTACATCGATACCAACCACCCCGAGTGGTTTGCGCGTGATATAAACGGTGAGGTGCAGCATTTCAACGGTCCCTGGGGTGAAGTATCCGAAGACCGCCTTCTTTGCCCTTCCCTCAAGGAAGTTCAAGACTGGCACAGGGATTTTACCCAAAAGGCCGTACAGGTCTGGGGCTTCGATGGCTTTAAGCTGGATTCCCAGTATAATATCGCCGGTCCCTGTTATGCTGAAAATCATGGGCATAAATCTCCCGATGAAGCGGAAGCTGATTATGCAAAGCTTTATAAGACGATTTTCGATACCGCAAAGGCCCTAAAGCCGGATTTTACCGTCAATATCTGCAACTGCGGAGTGTCGCAGAATATGTACCTGCTGCCGTACCAGAACAGAATGGTAGTCGCCGATCCCACGAGTCCGGCCCAGGTTCGCCAGAGAGCTAAGCTGCAAAAAGCTTTTTTTGGTCCTGCTTCGGCAGTCCTCGGCGACCATGTCGAGCTTTACGGTAATGATTTCGCATCATCGCTGGCTACGGGCTGTGTACTTGAAACGAAATATACCACCCTTAACAGCGCAGAGAGAATAGATTACATCAAATGGCTGAATCTAGGGAAGGACCTGGGGCTGTCCTCGGGTGAGTTCATGGGAGACCTCTATTTATACGGCTTCGATGATCCCGAAGCATATGCGGTGAAAAAGGAAGACATCATGTTCTACGGATTTTTCACCGATTCCTTCAAAGGAAATATTGAGCTGCGGGGTCTTGAAAGCGGTAAAACCTATAAGCTTATGGACTATATTAATGGAACTGATTATGGCACCGTCACGGGACCGACCGCAGCCCTGAAGGTCTCCATAAAAAACCATCTGCTGCTGGCAGCGGTGCCTTCCGGCAGAGAAGGCGGAAAACTCCGCGATTATATGCTAAACCTCGCGCAGAAATACAACGAAGTGCCCGAGGACCCTCTGAAATTCAGCGATTCTGCACTGATTCCCGGCTGGGCGAGAGCCTCCGTAACCGGCCTTGCACTTAAAGGCATTATAGCGAATAACGCAGGCGATGCTTTCCGTTCACAGGATCCCATAACAAAGGAGGAATTCATCAAGCTTCTGATGACTACGGTCGGAAAGGTGGATGAAAAAGCATCGGTAAGCTTCTCGGATGTAAAAGAATCCGACTGGTTTTACAAATATGTTGCGTCGGCGGTAAAGGAAGGAATTGCGGTCGGAAAAACCGATATGCTTTTTGCTCCCTATGAGAATTTGACCAGGCAGGATATGGTGGTCATGCTATCAAAAGCCCTGACTCTGATATACAAGGAAAAGGAAGCCTCAACAGCAGATTTGGAGGTGCTCTCCGGTTTTAAAGACAGGGCAGCCATCTCGGAGGATGCTAAGAAGGGTATGGCACTTGCAGTAAAATACGGGTTTATCAATGGGTACGGCGACGGTACGATAAAACCCGGAAAGATCGCATCAAGAGCTGAAGCCGCAAGAATACTGTACAAGATTCTTACCGGCTATTCTGAGGCAGTGCAATATAAGCAGCTAAAGGAATGGGATAGAGTGGTGAATTATACCTATCACTCCGGTGCTTATGACCCGGCTTTGACCGGCTTCGATGTAGCCATCATCCGTGCCGACCTGATGACAAAAGCTGAAATTTCCAAAATCAACACCTCCGGAACCTATACCATCGGTTATCTGAGTATGGACGGTAACGGGAAAAAGGATATACAGGATGCGGCTTGGCAGTCTGAGCTGATAGACAGAGCAGCGGCGGACATACTTGCTAAAGGCTGTTACGGGCTGTTCCTGGACGATATTGACACAAACGCTTCGAAAGACGACATTGTTGACATCATAAAAAGACTGCATGAGAAATATCCGGATGCAAAGCTTGTTGTAAACGGTGGCGTATCCCTGTTGGGCAAAATTGCGCCTTATATATCCGGCGAAATGGTCAGGGCATTCAGTAGTGATTACGATCCGGAATACGGGAAATACCTTGTCCTCGATAAGGATTCCCTGAAGGCGACGGGAAGAATGGCAGCCTATAAAATAAATGCAGCCCGGAAAGCCAACAAATTCAACGTATTCAGTCTTGATTACGCACAGGCTGATTGGGCCGATTTGATACAGAAGTATTATGACAGGGCATGGGAATACGATTTCATACCGTATGTATCTGCCATAGACGCCGGCAAAATCTACCGGAATGGCATCCTTCCGCAGAGCAAACGGGGTGTGAAAGCTGAGGCGGGTGAAAGGTACGACCCCAACCTGCCTCCACAGGACAAGGATATCAATAACAAAGCACTGGCTTCAAACGGTGCCGAAGTTTCCTGTGACAGCACATATGCCGGATATGACGGACCTGATGCGGTCAATGACGGGTATATCTGCGAGCAGGACATGGATTGGTCGATCCAGGCATGGGCAAGCGATGAAAGCAAGGTTGACCACTGGATAGCCTTCACCTTCCCGCAAGAGGAGCAAATCAAGGAAATTAAGATATATTGGGCCGAAGATGTGTCCTTTACAACGCCTTCCGAGTTGAGAGTGCAAAAGCTGGAAAACGGCGAATGGGTGGATGTAAAGAGCCTGACCGGCCTTCCCAGTGCCACAGCGGTAACGGATATAACCTTTGAAAAGCCTGAAAGCTTTACCCAGTTAAGACTGCTACAGCCTGCCGGAAAGGGATGCTCAACAAGGCCCGATCTGATGTGGATATACGAAATCGGGATATATTAGTCGGCGTGAAATAAATTTTCAATTATTTGGTGCCGGGGTATTTATTGGAGGACTTATCACCGAAGGATGCCGACGGCGCCGGATTAAAAATAAAATAACAAACAGGAGGATTTAAAAATGAAAGGGAAAAGGATTTTAGCTTTATTGCTATGTGCGATGGTGATCTTAATGGCACTTAGCGCGTGCGGGGGAAGCACAGGCACAGATGGAAACCAACAGACAACGCCCACCATTCAGCCCCAAGGACAGGAGCCTGCAAAAGATCAGCCGAAGGTAACGCTCATATATTCCATCTGGGATACCAACCAGGAGCCTGCAATGAAAGCGATGTGTGAAGCGTTTACCAAGGAAAACCCCAATATAACCGTAAAGGTTGAAGTCAGCCCTTGGGATCAGTACTGGACAAAGCTTGACGCCGCAGCCCAGGCAGGGACGATGTCTGATGTCCTTTGGATGTCTATTTCACAAGCCGCGAAATATGTAAAGGGCCAAATGGTTGAAATGCTGGATGACAGGATCAAGGCAGACGGCTTCGACATGAGCGTATACCCGGAAGCCCTCGTAAAAGGCGCTCAGATGTTTGGAAAGCAATTTGGAATACCTAAGGATTTTGACACAATCGCCTTTTTCTATAATAAGACACTGTTTGACCAGGCAAACGTCCCCTACCCCAAGGACGATTGGACATGGGACGATATGGTTGCGACAGCCAAAAAGCTGACCGACCCTGAAAAGGGCATATATGGAGTCGCAGCAAGCTATGACAACCAGCAGGCTACATACAATACAATTGCGGCCGGAGGCGGTTATGTCATCAGCCCCGATGGAAAAAGCTCCGGATATGACCGGCCTGAGACAATGGAAGCTATGAAAATCTGGACCGACCTTATCAATGTCCACAAGGTATCGCCGACACAGAAATTCCTTACGGATAATTTCAACCTTGACCTGTTCTCATCGGGGAAGGTCGCCATGGTTTCGGGCGGTTCCTGGAACGTAGCCTATTTCAAAGATATCGAAGGCTTTGACAACAAATGGGATGTCGTATCCTTTCCCCTCTATAAAGGAAAAAGGAGTGTCGTAATCAATGGCCTGACCAATGTGATGGCTGCTAACGGCAAGCATTCCGACGAGGCTTGGAAGCTGCTTAAATTCCTGGGCAACAAGGAAAGCGCTGAGATATCCGCAAACATGGGCGCTGCTATACCGGCCTATAACGGCACACAGGGCGGATGGGTCGAGGCGGGAACCGGGTATAACCTGCAGAAGGCCTTTATTGATGAAGTGAAGAATGCCGTACCTTATTCAACATCCCCTTCAAGACCTGTATGGGGTCTGGCTGAGGAAGAGAATTTCATTAAAGCCTGGGACGGACAGATATCTCTCGAGGAAGCGTGCAAGAATGTGGCGAAGGCAATGAATGAGGCTATAGCCGAAGAAAATGAGTAACGTTTGATTGGATGTAAAACGAAGGGTGGGCGATCTACCGGGATAAAAGGTGGGTTGCCCGCCTTAAAAAAAGCAAGGGGGCTTGAATGTGAATGTTCCGGCAGCAAAAAACAATGTGTTAACCGGGCCTGATTTTAATAAAGTGAGAGGATACCGGAGCCTTCGTTCCAAAAAAAGGCAGGACTATTTTTGGGCTTATGTTATGATTTTGCCTAACCTTATCGGACTGCTGGCCTTTTATATCATTCCGATATTTCAGACCCTATTCTTCAGCCTGAATAGGTATAAGGGCTTTGATCCCATGAAGTGGGTGGGACTGAAAAACTATCAGAAGCTATTTGCGGATATGGGCTTCTGGATGTCCTTAAAAAACACACTGGTGTTCACAGTAGCATATGTCCCTCTTAGCATAGTGATCTCGCTGATTGTCGCGGCTTTGCTGAATAATAAGCTTTCTGGCATCGGAATTTACAGGACGATATTCTTTCTTCCGCAGGTTACGCTGCCCGCGGCTGTGGCAATGATTTGGCAATGGCTTTTTAATGCGGAATTCGGTCTTATCAACAATTTGCTCGGGCTATTCGGTATCGCGGGGCCGCAGTGGATTACAGATTCCAGGATAGCCATCTATTCTATTGTTTTGGTTTCGGTATGGGGTGCCATTGGCTACAATATGATCATTCTGTTATCCGGGCTCCAGGATATACCCCGGCATTACTATGAAGCGGCGTCCATAGACGGCGCGAGCGCGACGCAGAAGTTTTTCAGAATTACCATACCTTTACTGTCGCCTACCATGTTTTTTCTTATGATTACGACAATTATAGGCTCCCTTCAGGTGTTCGACGTCATCTATCTTATGATAAGTAAAAGCAACCCCGCGATTGACAGTGTGCAGTCAGTGGTCTTCCTATTCTTCCGGAGCTCCTTTATTCAGTATGATAAAGGCTACGGCGCGGCAATAGCGGTAGTGATACTGGTGATAATCATGATCATCACATCAATACAGCTCGCCCTGCAGAAGAAGTGGGTACATTATAATTAAGGAGGATTTCTAATGAGTCAAAACAGATTGGAAACAGGTTTCAAAGCGCGGGCAGCCATTCATGCCATATTGGTAGTCGGGTGCGTGGTCATGATAGGGCCGTTCATCTGGATGATCCTGACCTCCTTCAAAACCCTGGGCGAGGCTACTCACATACCCATTATCATATTCCCCAAGAACTGGAAATTCAATAATTATATTAAGGCAACATCAACGCTTACATTCGGGTATTACTATTTCAATACCATTGTCATGGCCGTCGGCAGGGTGGCAGGACAGCTCATATTGAGTTCAATGGCGGCATACGCTTTTGCGAGGATCAAGTTCCCCGGACGGAACTTCCTGTTTATACTTGTAATTTCGGTCTTTATGGTTCCGTCTCAGGTATTTCTGATACCGAATTTCTTGTTAATAAACAAGATGGGACTGGCGGACAGTCTTGGCGGACTGGTTCTTCCGGGTATTTTCACCGCTTTTGGCGTATTCCTGCTCCGACAGGTATTCATGTCGATGCCCGATGAGCTTGAGGAAGCGGCAACTATAGATGGCTGCAGTCAGTTTGGCATATACTTCAAGATTATGCTTCCCCTGGCAAAATCCGGTCTGGTCGCGCTGTCCATCTGCGTATTTTTATGGTCCTGGAACGACCTCGTATGGCCGCTGATCTGCAACCATTCAAATGAAAAGATGACTCTCTCGGTTGGCATTGCGTCCCTTTCCGGACAATACATAACAAATTTCCCGGTTATTATGGCCGGCTCGGTTATGGCATCCATACCGATGATTCTTGTTTTTATGTTTTTCCAAAAACAGTTTGTTGAAGGACTTACCTTTGCAGGGATTAAAATGTAGTTCGCTGTAATAAATTTATCAAAAAGGAATGATGATATGCCGGTTAAAGCCATACTTTTGGGAGCAGGCCAAAGAGGACTTCTGTCTTATGCTCCCTATGCCCTTCAAAAACCACAGGAGTTAACCTTTGTGGGGGTAGCGGAGCCTGATGGCGAAAGAAGAAATACCTTCAAACAGGAGCATCATATTTCGCCGGAAAACGCATACAACTCATGGGAAGAAATATTGGACCGTCCGAAGTTTGCCGATGCCGTACTCATATGCACCAATGACCGCATGCATTTTGAGCCGACCATGAAGGCCCTGGCTCAGGGCTACCATGTACTCCTCGAAAAACCCATGTCCTATGATGCCAATGAGCTGAAGGCCATGGACGAAGAAGCACGAAAACGCGGATTAGTTTTATCTGTTTGCCATGTGTTAAGATATACGGAGTTTTTCTCAGAATTGAAAAGAATTCTGGATGAAGGTAAAATAGGCACGCTTGTTAGTATTCAGCATCTGGAGTCTGTAGGATATTGGCACCAAGCCCATTCCTTTGTCCGTGGCAACTGGCGGAGAAAGGATGAAACCAGCCCCATGATATTGGCTAAATGCTGCCATGATATGGATATACTCAATTTCCTTGTAGGAGGGAAATGTGTCTCTGTAGCTTCCTTTGGTTCACTTAGGCATTTTAAGCACGAAAACAGGCCGGAGGGCGCACCGGATCGCTGTATATTAGGCTGTCCGCATGCCGACACCTGTCCTTACGATGCAACTCGCTTATACTTAGGTGAAAGCACCGATTGGCCCACATCCGCTATATCCAATGAAACATCCATGGAAGCACGAATAAAGGCACTTAGAGAAGGACCTTATGGACGGTGTGTTTATGCTTGCGACAACGATGTTGTAGACAATCAGGTTGTGAACCTCCTGTATGATAATGGGGTAACGGTGTCAATGGGTATGTGCGCCTTTACAAAGGAAATCAAGCGTACCATAAATCTTATGGGAACCCATGGTCAAATCACAGGCGATATGGAAGAAAACATTATTCACGTGGATGACTTTGTGTCAGGTAAACGGGAGACAGTTGAGATCAATCCGCATGGCGGAGGGCACTCGGGTGGAGATTACGGATTAATGAAGGATTTTGTCAGGCAAGTGGCCTCCAATGGGCAATACAAGGGGCTAACATCTTCCGAGGTTTCTATTCAGAGCCATCTCATGGCACTGGCCGCGGAGGAATCACGCTTAACAGGAAAAACAATAGAAATGATGTAGGGAATTATAGCTAATCTCATTTACACTTTAATAAGGCAAGGAGGACAGCCAAACTTCGAACATTGGCTGTCCTCTTTGCGTATACCGTATCCAATAAAGGGGTGCGGAGGATGCCTATGAAATGCTTTTTATAAATGAAACCATCTGGTATAATAGTCACAATAGTGTTGTCTTTACCTCGAAAGGAGCATTTTTATGAAAAAAGTAGGTCTCGCACTTTTGGGACTCGGCACCATTGGCTGTGGTGTTATGAAGGTTCTTCAAGAGAACGGTGAGATGATAAAAAACCGCGAAGGCCTTGATATAGAAGTTAAGAGAATTCTGGTCAGGGATAAAACAAAAAAACGTCAATTTCAGGTGGATGCAAGCCTGCTCACCGATAATCTCCAAGAAATTCTTGACGATAGCAGTATTGAAGTAGTTGCGGAGTTTATGGGCGGTGAAATGCCCGCATTTACCTTTATCCGGGATGCTTTGAGAAGAGGTAAATCAGTCATTACCGCTAATAAAGAAGTCATTGCCAAGCGCTGGGATGAGTTAGAAATCGAAGCGAGAAAATCGGGGGCCGGGCTATATTTTGAGGCCAGTGTTGCAGGAGGCATCCCCATTATAAAATCAGTCAGACGATCCTTGCAGGCCAACAATGTCCAGAAGCTCATGGGCATCATTAATGGTACAACTAATTTTATTCTCACCCGGATGAGTGAGGAAGGGCGAAGCTTTGAAGACGTCTTGGCAGAGGCCCAGAGGTTGGGCTACGCAGAGCCCGATCCCACAGCCGATGTTGAAGGCTATGATGCGCGCTATAAGCTGTCCATCCTGTCAACCATATGCTTCAGAAACCGGGTAACGGTTGACAATATCTACTGTGAGGGTATTACAAAAATCTCAGCAGACGACATCGGTTATGCCAGAGAATTAGGATTTGGCATCAAGCTGTTAGCCATAGCAAAAAAGCAGAACGGGAAAATAGAAGCAAGGGTACACCCCACTTTTATTCCGCTGTCCCATCCGTTATCTGCTGTCAGGGATGCGTATAACGCCATTTATATTAAAGGGGATATGGTTGGGAATCTTATGTTTTATGGCCGCGGAGCGGGGGATCTTCCCACCGCCAGTGCCCTGGTTTCCGACATTGTCACGGCATGCCAGAACAGCGGTGCCCATCACCGTGTGAGGCTCGACGACGAGCAGGTTACCTTTGAAGAGGACTGGAAGGATGAATATTACCTGAGACTTGTTGTTCGAGATCAGCCCGGTGTATTGGCCGAAATTGCAGGTATATTCGGCCGCCACAATGTGAGTCTTGATTCTGTCATGCAAAAGCTCAGAGGCAATGACCATGCCACCATTATTTTTATAACCCACGAAGCTCATGAAAAATGGATCCATGCTGCATTGGAAGAAATGCGCAATTGTCCCTCAGTCATTTCAATCGAAAGTCTCATCAGGGTTGAGCGCTAGGGGGGAAGCATGGATAAACAAGTATTCATGGAGGCTGTAGCATATAATAGCCAGGGATTGGTTCCTGTCATCACCCAGGACGCCGAGAGCAAAGAGGTGCTCATGATGGCTTGGATGAATAAGGAAGCTTTGGACCTCACCCTGGAAACCCGGAAGATGACCTATTTTAGCCGAAGCCGGCAAAGCCTTTGGATAAAGGGCGAAACCTCGGGTCATTTCCAAAAGCTGATTTCCCTATCCCTTGATTGTGATGGGGACACGCTTTTAGCCCAGGTCGTTCAAACAGGTGCCGCCTGCCATACGGGGAATAGAACATGTTTTTATAGGAATATAGAAAGGATTGAATAGAGTGAGCGAGCAATTCAGTATTTTTAAAGAAGTCTATGATGTAGTAGCCGACCGTAGGGTAAACCCCAAGGAGGGCTCCTACACCAATTATCTTTTTGACAAGGGAATTGATAAAATCTGCAAAAAGGTGGGGGAGGAAGCAGCGGAAGTCATCATCGCAGCCAAGAACAACGCTCCTGATGAAATCCGATATGAGATTGCAGACCTTCTCTATCACCTTACGGTCCTCATGGTTAATCAGGGCCTGACCTGGGAAGAAATTTGCGAAGAACTATCCAAGAGGCGTTAAGCCATTTTATTTGATCTCTTCAAATTACTTTTCTATCTCAATAGTCTGAATACATGTAAAGTGCTTGCCCGGCTGCAGCTTCTGTATGCCGGGTTTATTACTGAACAGACCTTCGGTGTCATATGGATCAGGCAAGCCGTACCAAGGCTCTACACAGACAAAATTTACCTTTTGGGGAGTGGACCAGAACACCACATAGGGAAAGCCCTTTATGCCAACCCGCACAGATCTGCCGGTATCCTTTTCAACAATGGAGACATGGTCCGAACTTAGGTCCGACAGGATGAAGCTTGTCGGGAAAAGCTCATCGTGTAAGGGAATGACCTTCCGGTTTTCAAAATAAATCTTTTGTTTTCCGCTCAATAAACCGCCGTCGGTACACAGAATCTCAATAGGGGTCTCTTCCTCCTCAAAGACCAGACTATAGTCTGAGATGGAATGACTCTCGTCAAAGGGCACGTTATACCCCGTATGGTATCCTATGTTGAAATACATTTCCTCCTGGCTTACATTCTCAATCTCGAAGGTCTGAATCAATCGATTGCTTACGAGCTGGAAAATGGTATAAAGGCGAAAATAATAGGGGTATTTTTTCAGCGTTTCATTGTTTTCGGCAAACAGAAAGGTTATGGATGTATTATCCCTTTGAATCACGCTGTGATCATAGTCCCGGGCAAACCCGTGAATGGATGACTCATAGTATTGGTTATTGATGATGGTGCGGTTATCTTTTAATTTACCGCAGTGGGGGAATAAGGTGGGCGCCCTTCTGGGCCATACTGAGGCATCGCCCTGCCATAGGTGTTCGGTGCCATCCTCCTTGTTTTTTATTGACCAGAGCTCTGCACCCATGCTATTGATTTGCACCTGCAAGTTCTCATTCTCAATGGTATAAATCATTTACGACCCTTCCTTTCAAACCATATCTATAGCGGCCACAAGCCAGCTGCAAAAGCAGCTGGCTTGTGATACCCCCTAATATATCTCTAGATCTGATGGCAGAAATCTACTCCGTAGTTTCCCGGATTGCTGTTCTTCATGCAAAGATGGACTGAACTGAGCTTAAAAGTAAGTGGCAATGCGAGGATATTGGGATTTTCACCAACATATTTCTTCTTCGCATCCAAAAGAGCCTCTTCAAAAGTTGCTCTGGTTTTAAGCCCCATTCCACGTGCATAGCCGGGATCCTGTGCACCCACGATGTAAATGGCGGAGGTATTCATCTCGGCAATGTGTCCGCAGCTTATCATGGAGTATGCGTGATACGGATGAAACCCATTCCCGAAACGATAGTTTCTGATGTATTCCTCATTGGTAGCAAAGTGCTCGCCGTAGCGTTCCATGTCTGGAAGTGTGTTCATGTAGTCATGCTGGAACATGTTGTAGAGATCGCGATAACCTGTAAAAAGCTCGTCGTGGAAGTAACCATTACAGAGCGATGAGCAGATAATGACACAGCGGTCGCTCATAATCCTTTTGTGGCGAATAACCTGTGCCGAAAGAGCCTGCATCATCATGATAGGGTTGGTGCCCATGCCGTTGCCATAATGAAAGAATTGCGGCATACCAAACACCATGACATCGTATTTCTTTTCAGCCCAATGGACATAGGTACGTTGGTCGGCGACCTCCCACGAAAGAGGCTGCATTTCCTTTGCGTAGCCGCTGAAAATTGCAATCTGTCTGGACTTTGTATCTAAAACAGCATCACAGCAAAAGAACTTTTTCCCCATTTTCTCTTCCATGTGCTGGCCGATCTCATCAAACTTGCTCCTCATAAGCGACTTACCGTTAACGGGAGTAAAATCCTTGCGGTGCATGACTTCAGGCACGTGGTGGGACGCAATGGATTTCCAGTGGGTAATCCCTGTAGAGCAGTGCTTATAGCCCCCGGAATATCCTCCGTAGGGATTGCCTTGTGTATGCCCGATGAGGATTGCAACATCTGAATCAAAAACAGCTTTATTCATGATAACCGGGTCGCCCCGTCTGGTTCTTCCTATATCCACCAGATTCTCGTAATCCTCACTGTCATGGTTGATAATCTGATGGGTGTACCAGAACTCATTAAAGAGCTCTTCTCCAAGAATATTGAATATCTCCTCCTTGGTATTTTTCCTGTGGAGACCGTTTGAACAAACCAGAAGTATGTCCCTCTTCTCAACACCGGCTTTATAAAGCTCTTCGAGTATGATAGGAATGGCAACCTTACGGTGTGCGGTGGGCTGTTCGCCGCCCTTTACCCTGTCGGGAAAGATGATGGTGACCTTGGAGCCCTTTTTAGCAAGCTGAGACAGGGGCTCCATGCCAATGGGATTTAGAATGGATTCCCGTGTCGCCTCATAAACATCCTTAAGATAAGGCGGATCCTGCACCGTTTCTCCTGGAATGAAAACGTCGGTATTATCAGGCAGATTGGCCTCCATGGTACCATGGCCATACTCAAATGACAGTTTCATAGCTTTCACGTCCTTCTTAGTTTTAAATTTTTGCTTACCCCATATAGAGTTTAATTATGTCCAAATATTCATCAGGATAAAAACCAATATCTCCGCTGAACCTGGTAAGCGCAATGAGTCCGCCGTCAATTTCAGGAATGGAAGCAAGCATTTCGGCGTTGAGCTTTTGCAGACCTCCGCCATAAACAATGGGAGCACCCTTTGTCACATCTTTTACAAATTTACCGATCATTTGGATATAATCCCTGTCCGGAGGAGTTTTACCCGGACCGATGGCCCATACCGGTTCATAAGCAATAGTCACCCTGCTCATATCAACACCTTCCAGGCCGATTTCCAGTTGTTTTTTTAGCGTTTCCTGCCATTGGGCCTGCTGTTCGGAGGTCTCTCCGATACAGTAAAGCACACGGAGTCCTGCCTTTAGTGCACATTTGACCTCTTTATTAAGCAAACGATTGACCGCATCATTGTCGGTAACGCCTGCTTCCTGCATAATGCCCAGCTTGTCCCTGCGCTCCTCGCAATGGCCGATGATGGTGCTTGTACAGCCTATGACCTTTGCGGCATTTGCAGTGCGGTTTGTGGTGAAAGCGCCGAAATTACCTCCTACGGCAGTATCGTCACGGAATACCCCTTGGCAGCCTATCATTAAAGGGCTGTCCTCGGATAGTGCGCTGACAGCGGGTATAAGGTGGGCTTCAGGAAAGTACATAACAAACTGAGCCTTACTTGGGTCATATTGTTTCAATTGCTCCTGTGTATTCTTCACAATGGTGCCTGCCCAATCTTTCATGGATGCAAGGCTATTGACGCCGCCAAGCTCTTTAGGTATATCAAAACGTTTTAAATTAAGGAAAATAGTCTTCATCGGGTTGCCTCCTTTTTAAAGAAAACTGATAAATTCATTAAGATCCGAACCGATAAGAGGCTTGCACCATTGTACATACTCATCGGTAACATCATTGCCTCGTTGATTGATAAAGCTCTCTGGAAGAATCCTTTCGTGAAGCATGACTTCATGAATAGGAATCAAGAGGGTTCTGCTTTGATATGTTTCTCCGGGAATTCTTTCAAAACCTACCATTACTCCGGTTTTTCCCTCAATTGCGGCCCTTGCGGCCGTTTCACCTGCAATGACTGCTTCATCGCGATCAATCTCCGACTGAAATGCAATGGATGCCCTACCGCAGAGTCCCGGCTTTTCATTTCTTGCCTTGATGCCAAGACGCTGAATAACAAGATTCGAGAGATGGGCACTGACATCTCCGTAATAGACGGACCGCCCGACCTGGAAGATAGGAGGTACAATAGGTTTACCCTCTTTATTCTTTAGCCCCTCGCTTGCCACCACGACAACACCACCCAGCTTGTCATAGAGCTTTTTCACATCCTCAAGAAATTGATCCTCATCAAAAGGCCGTTCAGGAAGATAGATCAGGTGGGGAGCATCCTCAGGCTTTTTCCTGGCCAGAGCGGATGCTGCAGCAAGCCAGCCCGCGTTTCGGCCCATGGCCTCGATCACGCAAACATGTATGGGTAATGCCTTAACATCCTGTGCAACTTCGCTTACGGTAGCAGCGATGTACCGAGCTGCGCTTCCGAAGCCCGGAGCATGGTCGGTAACAGAGATGTCGTTGTCAATGGTTTTGGGTATGCCTACAACTCTGATACCCTGATCGCCACAAGCCTTATAGATCTTTCCGCAGGTATCCATTGAACCGTTGCCGCCGTTGAACAACACGATCCCGATATTGTTACGCTTAAAAATCTCCACCATCCGCTCATAGTCGGCAGCCTTTAGTTCAAATCTGGAAGTGCCGATAGCGGATGCCGGCGTTTGTAGAAGAAGCTTAAGGCGATTTTCATCTACCTGCTTCAAGTCAAAAAAATTCTCATCCAGAATGGCTTTGGACCCACCGATGGCCCCATAGATCTTATCGATATCCTGGTGCTTTTTAGCTTCAACAACGGCACCATATAAGGATGCATTCATTACGGCTGTAGGAGCGCCGCCATGTACAATCAAAACATTTTCCTTCAAGACATCTACAGCTCCTTTACTTTATGTGTTGAGACTTGTTGTCCCTTTGGACTGTAAAGCGTTGCTTTTCACCTTTATGGTATCATAATTCAATAGTTTTTATTTCCTTATTTACACAAACGTTTGGGTATTATCCGGCAGGGTAAAATGCCGTCTTTATGTTATAATTACTATGTAAGACAGGAGGATGATGGCTTGACACTCAAAGAGCTCGCTAAACTCGCAAATGTATCCGTTTCAACCGTTTCGCGCGTCATTAACAGCAATGACATTCATTCGGCCAGCAAAGAAACCAGAGAGAAAATCTGGAGGCTTGTCCGCGAAACTCATTATGTCCCAAACGTTACGGCTCAAAACCTCAAAAACGGAAAAAGGGCTAACAACAATACCACAAAGCGTTCCATTGTCTGTGTTTTTGCCAGAACACCCGATGGTTCGGCAGACCCTTTTTTCTCCCTTATTTTTCAAGCCATTGAACATGAAGCCGTGAAACGGGGATGTAATGTCACTGGAGTGTTTTCTGCCTCTGAGCTTTGCAGAAACGGTAACTATGAAGATCTTATTCTTTCCAAACCGGATGGCATTATTCTCTTAGGCAGATATTCAAAATTTTTGCTCAAATATTTGCGCAATAAAAGTAAAAACATTGTGTATACCGGTCTTAATGCCATTCAGGATGATTACGACCAGATTATTTGCGACGGGTACGCCGCGGCGCAGGCTGCAGTCAGGCAGCTTCATGACCTAGGTCATACCCGTATCGGGTATATTGGTGAAATGTCCAATGAATCCCGTTACCGTGGGTATTATGACTGCCTCCTTGAGTTAAAAATACCTATTACACGGAATTATATTATCGATACTGCGCAATCTATTAAGGGTGGCTATGAGAGCGGGTTTAAAATATTGAAAGCGTCTCCGGCCCCCCCGACAGCTATTTTTTGCGCCAATGACATCACAGCCATAGGCGTCATGAAAGCCTTGGGTGAATCCAATGTCAAAATTCCGGGGGATATTTCGGTCATCAGTATTGATAATGTGGAAATGTGCCAGTTTGTTTCGCCCATGCTTACCAGCATCGACATTCCAAAGGAGGATTTGGGCAGGTTTGCGTTAAAAACCCTGCTGGACCGCATAGATGGCGGCCATCATATTCCCATAAAGCTTGAAGTGCCCTTTAAATTGATCCAGCGTGAAAGCTGTGCACGCCTGAAATTAACTTGAAAGAAGGTTGGAATATGGATCTGTTTATTAAAAATGGAGAGGTTCTGGTTGATGGAACCTTTCGAAAAACCAATATCACAGTAAAAGACAGCCGCATCTTTTCTCTTGGCGAAGCCTCAAACAGCCAGTCGCTTCCCGAGCTGGATGCCACTGGCAGGCGCATTGTACCGGGCTTTATTGATATTCATACCCATGGCGGCATGGGAGTGGATGTCAATCATGCCAATGGCGAAGATTTGTGTAAGCTCAGCCGCTTTTTTGCTTCCCGGGGTACAACGGGATGGCTGGCTTCAGTGCTGACTGATACTGAGGAGAAGACGCTATGGTGTATCGATCAGTTGGTTAGGCATATGGACAGCGAAAACTGCGGTGCCAGGCTTTTGGGTATACATCTGGAGGGTCCGTTTCTAGCTCCTGACTACAAGGGTGCTATGCCGGAGCACCTTCTTAGAAAATCCGATCCGGCTCTATTTAAAAAGTACCAGAAGGCAGCGGGCGACAGAGTAAAATATATCACCGTTTCACCTGAGATTGAGGGTATACCTGATTTCATCAAGGAAATCAGCCAACAGGGTGTTGTGGTTGCAATCGGGCATTCAGGCGCCGATTATGACACGGCCATGACCTGTATCAGAAATGGGGCTTCTCTTGCTACCCATACGTTTAATGCCATGAAATTAATGCATCAGCACCACCCTGCAATTTCAGGTGCAGTAATGGAAAGTGATATTTACTGCGAAGTAATATGTGACGGGAGACATCTCCATCCCGGCGTCGTACGGCTCCTTCTAAAGGTAAAAGGCTTTGACCGTGTTATTGGCGTCACAGACAGCATTATGGCAGCCGGTTTGCCTGACGGCAAGTATGTGCTCGGTGTAAACGACGTTGAAGTTATCGACGGAGATGCCAGGCTCATACGTGACGGTATGAGAGCCGGCAGTACCCTTACCACCGTCAATGCGCTTAAGAACCTTGTTAGATTCACAGGCAAAAGGCTGGAAGAGGTTATTCCGCTTTTAACAAGCAATCCGGCTTCTCTTTTTAAATGGGAGGAACGCAAAGGTACCCTAGATGTGGGTAAGGATGCGGATTTAGTCCTTCTTGATGATGATCTGAATGTTGATGCGACCATCGTAGGCGGTCATATTGTATATCAGAGATAGGACTTAAAGACAGTATAAAGAACGCGGACCCATCTGGAGGAAGCTCTGGATGGGTCTTTTATTGTGAATTATATTTTATATCTTAAAAATACAATTATGGTATTGATTGTGATATGATTTGCTGTTACAATTATAAATTGTAAATAAATGTTGCAAAATGAGGAATTATGGAACTAGGGAAAATAATAGGAGATAAGTACCGCATCATTCAGGTACTCGGTCAAGGAGGCACCTCAGTTGTATATCTTGCCGAGAATATTTTTCTGAATAACCTGTGGGCTATAAAAACCTTGTCGAAAAATAGTCCGTGGTTCCCCTATGAAATGCAGGAAATCTCCGTGCTTAAAAACCTTAATCATCCCATGCTTCCCAGAATTGTCGATCTTATTGAGGACGCATTTTCCTACTATATTGTGATGGACTATATTACAGGCACAAACCTTTTGGAGTATCTCCGTCAAAATGGCAGAATAGAGGAAAAGCTACTTCTTGAATGGACAAAGGATATTCTGGGGGTGTTAAACTACCTGCATGGCAGAACACCTCCCATAATATATCGCGATCTTAAGCCGGCTAATCTTATGATTGATGAGGATGGACGCATCAGGCTTGTAGACTTTGGTACAGCCAGGTTTTATGACCAGGGGTCAAAAGAGGATACCCTTTATATAGGTACCCAAGGTTATGCCGCACCTGAGCAATATGGTTCTGGAAAAAGCGATGAAAGAACAGATCTTTTTAATCTCGGTATGACCCTGATTCACCTTGCTACGGGAATTCATCCCGTAAAATGTGACAATGCTTCTCTTGGGCCAGTATTAAAAAAATCAGGGTTTTCCGGACGGTTTATCAGGCTAATCCTCGAGCTCATAGCGGCTGATCCCGATAAAAGACCTGTAAATTGTGATAATGCCTTAATAAAGCTTGGTAAAACCACATTGTCAAAAAGCTCCTTCCATATAGACAGCCCGAAATTTCACAAAGGTGAAATGAAATGTGTTGTAGCCATCTCCTCAATGCTGCCGGGAAGCGGAACAACCTCCTTTTGCGTGGCATTGGGGAGCTTCTTTTCAAAGCGTGGCTTTCATACTGCATTGGCTGAATTAAATCCCAGCGGAGACTTTAATCGACTTAAAGACATGGCGGAACAGATGGGGTACATCAAAAATGATGGTGGAGCTTACTTTGAATTAGAGGACTTAACCATCTTTCCGTCTGTTCAAGAGAGCAGTCTGATACCCAGAAAAAGATTCGATATGGTTATTCTTGATCTCGGAGTTCTTAAGAATGAACGGAGTGTAAGGGAGCTCAATCGATCCGATGTCAAGCTGGTTTTATGCCCGGCATCCCTATGGAAATTCCCCCTCATTCCGGTTTTTTTTGAAGTTATGAAATCCTATGGGCATGAAGAGTGGATATATGCGGCCATGACCTCTGAAAAGTATCAGCATCAAATTCTGAACAAACAATTTGATCTTGAACCATTAGTGGTTTTCCCGTCCATCCGGGACCCCTTTAATACTTCAAGAGAAGAGGAAAAAAGCATCTTGAATGCCATGGAACAGGTTTTTCGACATACCGGTCTCAGAACCGGCCTTAAATCAGGGAGGTGACGTCATGCTGCGACCACAAAGATACAGGACTTTGATGGGTTTTATTATGGGGCTGTGCCTGTCTCTCATTATTTTGGGCTTAGTCTATATCTTTTTTGGATCTTCTGCCTACAAGCTTTCCTCAAAAGAAAGGGCAGCCATTGAGACCATGGCTGTGGAAGCCTACACACAAAAAAACCCAACCGGTCTTGTCTATGTTGCGACCACATCCTTGAAGTCCGGAGAGGTTCTAAAAGACAGTGATCTGATGCCTGCAGAAATCAGCAAATTTATTCTGCCGTCAGATGCAATAAGTGACCCTGCACTTGCAGTTGGGAAGATTATCCGCTGCGATGTGACCACCTATACGGCCGTAACCCTATCTCTTCTTTATGATGAGGGAAATTATCCGGATGATATGAGGCTTGTAGAGTATACTGTCATCAATCTTCCTCAAAAACTCGAACCCTCCCAGTTTGTTGATATACGTATCATGTTTCCCAATGGGTTGGATTATATCGTTTTGTCCAAAAAACATGTTACAGACCTCCAAAAGGCTTCAGAAAGCCAAAAGAGCACCCTATGGTTCCACGCAGTTGAAGAAGAAATTTTAAGAATGGCCAGTGCCATTGTGGATGCCAGTATCGTTGAAGGAGCCACTCTCTACGCCGTACCTTATGTAGCTCCGGATATCCAGAACGAGGCCATTCGTACCTATCCATCCAATGCTGAGGTGCAAAATCTGATACTTCAGAATCCCAATATTGTGGAGAAGGCTGTAACTATGCTGGAAGCGCGGAACCGGTCGCTTTTTGAGGATCAGATCAACAAAGACCGGCAAAACTTTGGCATGAACAAAGTCTATGGCGAGGATGCCTCGATGCCCCCAAATGAAAAGGCTTCCTCTCCGTCTCAAGCTGAAACCAAGGGCTTGGATTTGGATGGCAGACTTTAGGAGGAAGGTCATGATTATTGCTTTCTTAGGTACAAGCACCGATGATAAGAAGTTTTTTCTTCTCTGTCTAGCCAGGATTATGTCAAATCATAAAAAAGTAATCCTCTGTACAGCTCATAACTATGCCTTCGATGAGGATATGGGTGAAGTATATGATTATTGCGACATTGAGGTACATCAATTTACCGATGATGATAGTTTGATAGCTATATCCGAATCATCTGAGCCGGAAACCTGCTATTTTTTTGATGTTGATCATTACATACCGCTCCAGGGGGACTTTAAAGCAGTGGCAATTTGTGAATCGTCACGGGTATTGCTGGAAGAGAGCGTCAGACTGGCTGGAGAATATTCATGGATTAACCCGTCCCTGAATATTTCAGTGATTTACCTCAATCTGATGGAATACTGCAAGGTCAGTGAAAAGTATATGGATCTCTTTTGGGAGCGGAGTATACCAAGCTTTACCATCCTTTTAAAAGCCTTTCCCATCTATTTTGAGGAGGCCAACCGTGTGATCATGCTTGAAAGCCAATATTCAGACAGGTTACCCGTCAGAGCGCTGACATCTTCTTTTAAGAATAGTCTATTAAACATCATTCAGAGCTTTTTTGATATGAATCCCAAACAAGCACGAAATTTATTGAAAAAAGCTGAGAGGGTGAAGTAGTATGCAGATTTCCTTTTGGTCGAATATGCATGGCCAGGCGGCAACCAGTGCCACTACTGCAGCTATTGCAGCAACCATTGCCCAGAGAACAGCCTATAAAACCCTGGTGGCTCATAACCATAGCGGCAGGAGCGCATTGGAAGGCTATTTTTTCAAACGTTCAGGCCTTGCGGAGCAGAGTACGGGCTTATCCAACCAGGGTATTGATGCACTGGTGAGGCTTATGAGAAATGGCAGACTTAAGCCCGATATGGTGGGGGATTATACCCATTCTCTTCTTAGAAACCACCGATTGGATATCCTTATGGGTACGTCTAAAAAGGAAGAACTATCCAAGGAGGATGAGAATGCCTTTATGAGCATCCTCCAATGTGCCAGAGAATTTTATGACCTGACAGTCCTAGATGTAAACAGCGGTTTATCTGATGCCAACAGTCAAAATATTCTCGAGAGCTCCGATATTCTTGTGTTTTGCCTGAATCAAAACTGTTTTCTTATTGAGGATTTCATGGTCTTTTATAAGAATTTTCCCTTTTTAAAGGAGAAACGGTCGGCCTTTGTTATTACACGCTACGAGAAACATGCCGCGATGACTCTTCATAATCTGGCAAGGCGTTATGAGTTTGACAGGGGTGCGCTTTTCGAAATTCCAAACAACAGTCGTTTTTCCGATGCTTTAAACAGCGGTAGGGTATTTGATTTTGTGGTTTATAGCCAAGGTGCAAGAGACAGAGAGGATAAAACCTTCATAACTTCGTTGAATCGTCTCTGTGATTATATTGTCGAGGGGTGTACAAAACGTTGCCAGAGCTTTTAAACGTCCTAACCATTCTAATAATCACAGGGGGACTGGTATTCGGATCCTTTCTTTTCTTTGCATCAAAACGCCATCAACCGGGCATTAAGGAAGAAGATCCTCAGCGGTATGCCATACCCTCATTGATTCAATATGTGAAGGACGCCTTTAATGAGATAACCCGGACCAATTTATTCGAGCTAGGTCTCAATGAGGTTGAGTTTAGAAAGCAAGCCAATAAGAGAGCTGAACTTAAAAAAGCTATGAAAAACTGCATGTATGGCTCCACGGAAGATAAACAATTTGTTAAAGCCTTTATTTATGACATCCTATTGACTTATATCCCTGCCGAGCATATGAATACCATTATCCCTTTCAACAATACCTACCTTCTTTCCACCAGGGATAAGTTCAGTGTTTTACTTCACATGATGAAAAAAGAATATGGTATGGATGCCCTGTCAAATCTCATCGAAAGATTTAAGCTGGATGTACTCAAGCAGGCAGGAAACGATGAGCAGGCTTTTGTTATAACGAAGGAAGAGGTAGAGTCCATATATGAAAATATGGGATTTGTGCTAAGTAGGGAGGACCGTCTAGAGATCATTACACAAGTGGTTTATGAGCGTTACAAAGGGCTGGGGGTGATTGACGAAATAAGGGACATGAATATTGACGGGGTGTCGGCGGGAGTATCGGGCGTCACCCACGACTTTATGGTGAATCCTCAATTTTCACCTCAATCCGGGGAAGACCATAGGATCCAGCGAAACTACGAGAGTGTCTGGATTTTTTATAAGGGGAAGTCCATTAAGCTTGACTTTTTAAGCTTTGAAAGCGAACGTGAATTAAGAAGGGTTTGTCAGATCATTTATCGTTACAACCGCGGGGGTCAGCTTTCTGAAATCACAGGCTATCGGGTCAATGAGATGAAGGACGGGAGCAGAATTCTGGTAGTAAGACCGCCGTTTTCAGAATCCTGGGCCTTTTTTGTCCGCAAATTTCACCTTAAAAATGTAACCCTTGAAGCCCTCATTCAGGATGAAAATGCCCAGCTTCCTGTGAGTCTCATTAAATTTATGGCCAAAGGCGGCATGATCACTGCCGTCACAGGGCAACAGGGAAGTGGAAAGACAACACTGCTCATGGCTATGATCGGTCACATTTATGCTTCTTTAACGCTGCGCATTCAGGAAATGGCCTTTGAACTCAATCTTAGACGTCTTTATCCCAACAGGAATATCCTGTCTTTTAGGGAAACCGAGAAAATATCGGGTCAGCAGGGCCTGGATATTCAAAAAAAGACCGACGGAAGCGTCAATATACTGGGAGAGGTTGCTACAGACCCAATTGCAGCGTGGCTAATTCAAATGGCGCAAGTGGCCTCGCTCTTTACTTTGTTTACCCATCACGCCAAAACAACCAGGGACCTTGTATATTCCTTAAGAAATTCCTTATTGAAGTGCGAGATGTTCAATAATGAAAAAATCGCCGAGCAGCAAGTCATCTCGGTATTGGATTTTGATATCCATTTAGCACGGGATTATCAGGGCAAGCGCTATATAGAAAGGATTACAGAGATTGTAGACATGCCGGAAAGCTCCTATCCGGAAGGATTTATGACAGAGGAAAAGATGGACATCAAGCTGGGTGCTTTTCTGGAGACTTCAGCGGAGTATTTTAAGCGAGTGACCGACCGGAAGATATTTGAGCCCCGTAATATTATTGAATTTAAAGATGGACGGTATGTCCCGGTTAATACTTTAAGCATCGAGAAAACCATGGAAATGAAAAAGGCTATGACCACTGAGGACCAAATGGCTTTTGAGGCCTATTTAAGAGAGAATTTCAGTTTTTGAGGCAGGTGAAAACATCATGAATGTATATGGTTTAATCGGTGCATTGTGCCTTGTTTCTGCTCTAGGTCTTGCCCTTTTTGCCCTTAGTTCATCAAAGAAGCATGGTCAAACTGGCAGGAGTCTTAAGGAGGGCCGTGCCAATACCGTTTCTGTTTTCATTGGCCTTTACACCAGACTTATGAAGGTTCCACTTTTAGGAGAATTGCTGCTGAGCATTCGAAAAAGGCTCGAGGTCTATGCCGAATCCGATGAAAAAACCGTCAGAAAAAGAGCAGTCGTCCTGCTGCTTACCTCGGTGCTGCTCTATACCTTGCTCATTATTTCCTTTTGGGTGATTACAAGGGACTTGATTTTACTTCTTTTGTTCATTGTGCTCTTATCCTTTATAGGGGATACGGTAGTGGAGATATTTATCAACAATCTGCAAAACAAACTCTTAAGGCAGCAGGTTCATTACCTTGAGCTCCTTCGCCACAAATACTATGAACATAAGTCGGTGGAGGATGCCAACTATGAGACCTGCAGCTCTTTGAACAACAAAGGAAGCTTTGAGGTATACGTACAGGCTGAACGCATCAATGACATTCTGACCGCTTCAGATATAGAGGGAGAGCTACAGAAATATTATGAAACGGCACCCAACAAATATTTCAAGATGCTGGCCGGTATCCTGTACATTACCAAGGAATATGGTGACACTCAGGTTCAGGGAAGCTCTATTTTTATTCGATGCATGGCCTATTTGGGAGGAGAAATAAAAGCGGAGCTGTATAAGCGGGAAAAGCTCAAGTATGCTCTTAAAAGCTTGAACGTCATTGCCATTGTACCCCTATTTTTCCTAAAGCCCCTGAGGAACTGGGCGGCTTCAAGCTTTGCCCCTTTGGAAAGCTTTTACTCCAGCAGGATGGGTATTGTTCTGGCGATTATGACCATATTCATCTCTGTCATAGCCTATATGACCCTTAGAAAGCTCCAACGAGTTGACAGGCCGGGAAAAGCAGGGTTTTCTCACAAATCCCTTGAGCAGAAGCTTTACGCAAACGGCTTTTACAAATTAGTTGACAGGCTGGTTCCCAAAGGCTATACAACAAAGAAAAACGAACTTATGGAGCTCATTAAAAACGCTATGGCACCCCTTAACATCTATACCCTTTACACGCGTAGGCTGCTTTTTGGCTGCCTGGCTTTTTTGCTGGGACTTGGATTGACAATGGGCCTCAATGCTTACTCCCGGTATGCAATACTCTATTTGCCACAGATGCCTGAGGGTTATTTGGGCGGTAAACTATCAGCCGATGAAAAGCAAAGACTGCAAGTCATTGCCGATCAGGACAGAGCCGTGATACAAAAGCTCGGAAACTCTGCTTCCGATAAAGCTGTTTATGAGGAGGTTGTGAAACGTGAAGCCTTTGATGGAAAAGAGATTGAAGCCTCGGTATTGAGAATCAGGCTTAAAATGCAGGCAATATCCAAAAACATTTTTTGGTGGTGGCAGCTTCTTATCTGTATACTTCTTTATTGGGCCGGCTACCAGGCCCCTGTTATAAGCTTGAGTTTCATGGCTAAGATCAGAAAAATTGACATGGAAGAGGAGGTCTCCCAGTTTCAGACTATTATTCTTATGCTTATGCATATGAGCCGGGTTCATGTGGAAGAAATCCTTGAATGGATGGAGAGTTTCTCTGTACATTTCAAAGAACCTTTACAAAAATGCCTTTCCAATTTTAGTTCGGGGTCCTATGAAGCTCTAGAAGAGCTTAAGTCGGAAGTGGCCTTTCCGCCTTTTATTGGTATAGTTGATAACCTGCAGCTCGCCTGCGAAGATTTAGGTGTGGCTCGGGCTTTTGAAGAGCTTGAAAGTGAAATGACCTTTAACCGTGAAACACGAAAGGACTCTAATGAACGGATTGTGGAAAGAAAGAAGAATCTTGGTAATATGATAGGGTTTATGCCACTTTATGCGCTTATTGTACTGTATCTTGTCATCCCAATGATTGTTTCGGGTATGGAGAGTATTGAAGCCTTTTATCGTCAATTATCGCAGTTATGATGTTTTTCCAAAATGGCTGCTAATAATGAATTGAAAAAAATAGCCTTTAAAATAAAACAGGAGGACTAGTTATGGATGGTAATTTATCCAAAGCCCTTTGGCTTGGAGTCTCCATTCTTCTTTTTATTGCGGTGGTCACTATCGGCCTCAGTATATTTGGAGGTATGAAGGATGCCAGTACCCTGGCCAATGATCGGATTGGATCCATTTCCCAGAGTATGGCCGAGGAAGAATTTCGTATGTTTGACGGGAAAGAGGTCAAGGGTGATGATGTGCTTTCTGCATTAGGCACTTTCTCAGGGCGGAGCGGAGAGGTTCTGGTGCTGGTAGCGACCTTGGGTAAAAATGGAGGAAATTCTGTTAATTTAGATCCCTCAAGCAATACCGGTATCGATATCGATAAGTATACCAAATATGTGTCCCATACCTCCGGCAGCCTGAGCGTTGACAATAAGTGTGTTATTCTTTCAGCAGGATCGGGAAGCCTCTTGTCAAATGTGAGCAAGACTATTCAGGATGCTTCCCGAAGAGATGCCGAGAATCCCAATATGACATCACAATATATCAATCCCTCGGGAAAATTTATTTCACATTTGATCTATGATACTAATTTAAAAATCAGGGGCGTTATTTTCGCCCAAATGAAATAGCCATGAATCAGAATATTGAGAAAATTCTTTATCTGGGTGCAGGCCTTTTACTGTTTGCCCTTGCTTTAACAGCCTTTTTTTCCTACTATGACCATTACCAGGACTATATACATCAGGGTGAAAAGTTCATGCTGGAGGATACGAGCATCTATATCTCCGAAGAAAGCGTTCCATTGGAGGCAATCGGGCCCGAAGTACTCCATCAGGTGCTTGAGAAAAGAAAGCGCGATGAAACAACAAGGCTTTATAGCCATTATGGAAGTATGTCCACACCATCGGGAATCGTATGTCCGGAGATTCTGGTGGAAGGCGTAAAGGCCATGGATCTCGACCTTAGTCTTTTTAACCAAGATCAAAGCTTTTACGTTGTTTATGAAATCGATCCTTCCGGTGAAATCACACTTATTCACTATGTAAAGAAATGATACCCAGTACGAGGAGCAGACATGGAAAACACGCTTTGGAAGCTATTGGCCTTTATGCTGTGCGCTCTTTTATTGTTTCTTGCACCTCTCATGAGTTTGCTGGAGCGGCAGGATGATATTGCCTACAATACAGCATTTGCCGAGTGTAACCGTTTTGTGGATGCCTGCAGAGATACAGGGACTATCACCCCTGATATGTATTCGGAGTTTATGTCCCGCTTAAGCTCTACAGGAAACACCTACCAGATCACGCTTTCCCATATAAAAAGGTCAGTAAATCCTGTGTATATGCAAAACGGCGGGGTATTAGCCTTTTCCGGCGAGTACGAGGTCAACCATATAACGGCAGGGCAGACAGAAATTCTAAAAGTGCTTTTCCCGGAAGGAACTGCTCTTTCAGCTCATGATAAAGCTCGTCGCTATTCCATGCGCATGGGGGATCTTCTTTTTGTTGAGGTCCGCAACAAAGGAAAAACTATGGCGACAGCCCTAAGAGACATGGTGCTTTTTTCGGACACTCAGGCGCCTAGCATTTTTGTCAGGGCAGGGGGTATGGTGCGCAATGAAGCTGACTAGCCTTTCGGTCGTCTTTATTCTGATTATCAGCCCCTTTCTTTTTATTACCGCCCAGCAGTCGGAAATGGTTCAAGAGGACGGAAAACTGCGCTGCTTCTATGACTCGGTTATTGACAACGCTGTTTGGGATGCAGCTTTTGTCCTAAGCCAAAATGTTGAAAGCTTATCCTATAGTAAGAGTATGGACATCTCAAAAGCAAGAGATCTTGCAGTCATAGCTTTTTTTGATTCGCTCCATTATGCTTTCAATGCCAAGGGCAATTCATTAAGAATGGCTCGGATCGAGGCTTGTGTACCGGTTCTTCTGCTTCTTGAAAATGAGGGTTTTTCTCTCTATGCTCTAAAAGCCTATAAAGCCCAAAATGGCCAAACCGAAATTCACCATATCTGGTTCCCCGTCAAACACTACGTAGGAGAATCCCGGCTTAATGGATTCACGGTTCGATATACCTTGGAGGATAAGGTTTTTATTTTTGATCATTTGAATCAGACTTTTTTAGAGGGCGACTATAAGGAGTTTATGGATAGAATTCCTCTTTATAATGATAGACAAGGCTTTGAGGACTTGCGTTTGGCGGCTGTGAAAAACTCAGTGGAGCATGAGCTTGAAGCCTATCTTGATCAATATAACCAATGGGCCTTTGGAAGAAGCCTTTCGGTTAAATTTGATTTTCCAAGAATCGATGATTCCGGTTGGAAAAGAGCCTTGACCGACGAAGGGCTTATTGTTTTTGCACAGGGCTTTCCCGTTCTTAAGAGTAAGAGCTATCAGCACTATGCACTGGGCGGCGCCCGAATCTTAAGAAAGCCCTCATTAATAGGCTATACCTATCACAACTTGCTTCTCTACTGCAGAAACGATTGTCAGTACTATCAAACCAATATTATGAATGATCCGGCTTTTAATGCTTCCGGGACAATTTACTTTTCAAATGCCTATGAGGCTTCAAAAAAAGGACATTATCCGTGTCCTTATTGCAGGCCGTAGTGAAATACTTTTTTATCACAACATGGCGGTAGAGGTTCTTAACGAAATCTTTATGCCATGATGATAGATTTTAACAGAAATTTTATTTTCTCTTACTTCAAAAGCACGTAGAATGATCATACGGATACTTATCTATTTCGACATTTATCTACAATAGCTTACAGTCCTTGTAAGCTGTCTATTTAGGTAAAGATGCCACAGGATGAAGCAGCCTGTGGAATTCCAGAAAAAGTTAAATATCGGCATGGATTTCAGGAAGTGATGAGATGGATATTGGTTCAATTCTAGGACTGGTTATTGGCTTTCTTGGGATATTGCTTGGGTTTCTGATTGAAGCCCACTGGCACTTTAGCGCCTTGTCGGGACTTATTCAGGTGGCTTCTATCTTTATTGTCTTTGGAGGGACGATTGGTGCTGTCATTCTGACCTTCCCCATGGATGAGCTAAAAAAGCTTGGTTCCGCCTTAAAACTGGTATTTACAAAAACACGCCATGATGAGGTAGGCATTATCAACAAGATGATTGATTTGGCAGAGAAATCAAGGAAAGACGGTCTGCTCACCTTGGAAAGGGAAGTAAAAAATGAAAGCAACCCGCTGATCAAAAAAGGATTGTCCCTTGTGGTGGATGGGATATCCTCTGAGCTAGCCAGGGACATTCTTGAGCTAGATGTTGATCTTAGAGAAAAAATGCATGAGAGCAGTGTAAAAATTCTTGAAGCTGCAGGAGGTTATTCCCCTACCATGGGAGTTATAGGGACTGTCATGGGCATGGTTAATATTTTGGGAAGCCTGGGTTCTGATATGGAAAAGCTTGGGGGAAGTATAGCGGTTGCCTTTATAGCTACCTTCTATGGGGTATTGTTTGCCAACGTGGTCTATTTACCTATGGCTGGACGACTTAAAGCGAAGGCTGAACAGGAAAGAATGGTTAATATGCTTATTGTGGAAGGTGTATTGGCCATACAAACTGGTGAGAACCCGAGACTCATTCGTGAAAGACTAAACCTGAGTCTATTTGAAAAGCTAAAGGGTGAAGAAACTTCTGAAGAAGACAAGGTGGATGACAGATAATGAAAAAGAAGGCTACTAAAGCCCAAAAAGAAAATAGCGAGCGTTGGGTGCTTACTTATGCGGATGTCATGAATCTTTTACTGATATTTTTTATCATCCTTTTTGCCATTAGCCAGGTTAACCAAGCTAAAGCAGAGCAACTTTCCCAATCTCTTAACAAGGCCTTTGGTTCGAGTGGTTATAATAGGTCCATTATTCCTTTTCCCGATGATAATGGGGATTCCCTTATTATCGAACCACTTTATCCTACTTATCCGGGGGTCGATGAATCCCAGGATAAAACCGAAGCTGAGCAGATGGATGAAGTTACGAATTCTTTGGAAACGATGATAGCCCAACAGAGTCTTCAAGACAAAATAGATGTTAGCTTACAGGAAAGAGGCATTAAAATCTCTGTTAAGGCACAATACCTGTTTGCCAGCGGAAGTGCCGTCCTAAACAAAGAGGTTATGAGTGAGATTCTGGAGATTGGTGAGATTTTAAAGCTTATCCCAGGGAACATGATTCAGGTTGAAGGGTATACAGATACAGAACCGATAAACAGCCCCTTTTATTCATCCAACTGGGAGCTTGCATCAGTTAGGGCGACCAATGTTCTCAGGGTTTTGGTTGAAAAGTCAGGTATTCCAGCCGATAAAATATGTGCGGTCAGTTATGGCGAGTTTCATCCGATCTATCCCAATGATACTCCGGACAACAAAGCAAAGAACAGACGTGTAGATATTATCGTATTAAAACAGGCATTTTCCAATGGAGAAAATGTAGTAAAATAATAGTGATACTGAGAGATGAGGTCTATTTGCAAGTAAGGAAATGCATATGATAAAACTACCGTGGTTTAATCCTCCCATAAAGCCTGCGGATCTATTGGATAATGATGGGTGGAAGAAAAAAAGCCGCCTATGGGACCTGCTTAAAATGGTTGGCGTTTTAAGCTTGACCATTTTAATATCGGAGATTTTATATGAGCTGAATATCGGCAATCAAAATTCTATCATGATTTACTTACTCTCCGTATTAATCATATCCCGAATTACCGAGGGTTATGTTTATGGCGTGCTGGCCTCGGTATTCAATGTGTTAATATATGATTATCTGATCACCTTACCCCGCTTGGGTTTCAGCTTTACTATCGGATTTCCCATAACCTTGTTAATTATGTTGTCAGTGGCGTTGATTACAAGTACGGTTACCATACAGATGAAAACACAAGCCAAGCTGGCCATTGAGCGGGAGCAGCATGCCACCATACTGTATGAAATCAATCAGAAACTTCTGGTGGCCGAGAGCATAGATTCTATCATTCATCTGGCCCTGGAATACATCATTGATTATATTGGAAAGTCGGCGGTCTTTTACACTCAGAGTTCTTTGGAAAAGGATACGGGAGTTTTTATCAATGCAGCCAATGATAAGGACGACTCTGTGTTTTTTTCAGATACTGAGCTTGACAAGGCAAAATGGTTTTTTGAGCATCCGTCGGAAGCAGTCAGCAACCCATTAAAAGATTTGAATAGTTCTGTGTTCCAGATACCCGTGGTTTCACAAAGCAAGGTCCTGGGCGTTATCGGTGTTTCCTGCCACAATGGTCCTCTATGGAAAAATAGTTTAATATTTTTACGCATGCTCACGGCACAGGTAGCTCTGGCTATGGAGTTACAGATTATATCGGATAAACAGCAATTAGCGCTTCTCGAAACAGAACAGGAAAAAATGCGAACCAATTTGCTCCGTGCTATTTCTCATGACTTAAGAACACCCCTCACTTGTATATCAGGCGCCAGTTCTGTTATATTGGAGCAGGGTGGCGTAATAGACGGACAAATGCATGACAAGCTCGTTCTAGCAATAAAAGAAGATGCTGACTGGATGATTCATATGATTGAAAATCTTCTTTCCATAACAAAACTCCATGGGGATGCCATGACGGTAAGAAAAAGCATGGAGGCAGCGGAAGAAGTAACCGCTGGAGCCATAGCCCTGATCAGAAAAAGGTTTCCTGACAGGGTAATTGATGTGCGAGTTCCTAGAAAATTATTATTGATTCCTATGGATGCAACCTTAATCACTCAGGTCCTTATCAATCTCCTTGAAAACGCAATAAAAAACTCACCGCAGGACGCTATCATTATGTTGACTGTAAAAAAGGAAGCAGAGTTTGCTTTATTTGAAGTGATTGATAACGGACAAGGAATAGATGAGTTCATTCTCCCCAACCTATTTGCAATGGATATGACTGACATAAAAAGAGTAACGGATACTTCGCGTGGGTTAGGTATTGGACTGTCTATCTGCAAAACTATTATAAAAGCTCATAACGGTACTATTGAGGGAATGAACAGAAAGAGTAACGGTGCAGTTTTCAGATTCAGATTACCGCTTAAGGAAAATGCTTAACATTGTTCACCGTCAATGTTGAAGGAGGCTCGTTTATGGGGTTTAAGCAAAAAATATTGATAGTAGAAGATGAAAATGTGATTCTGAACTTTCTTTCCACCATATTAACCATGAATGAATATTCAGTCATTAAATCAAGCAATGGTAATGAAGGCCTATCATTGGCCGCATCCCACAATCCCGATCTGATTCTCCTTGATTTGGGCCTTCCCGATTTTGATGGTTTTGAAGTGTTGAAAAGAATCAGGGAATGGTCGGATGTGCCGATTATTGTGGTTTCTGCCAGACATTATGAAAAAGAAAAGGTAAAAGCGCTGGATTTAGGGGCGGATGATTATATCACAAAGCCTTTTGGCAATAATGAGCTCCTGGCACGTATTCGTACCGTCATACGGCGCACCTTGATGGTTAAAAACAGCTCGGAGCAGGGGCATATTTTCTCTGTAGACGATCTTACCATTGATTACTTGAAAAGAACCATAAGTCTTAGCGGAGAACCCATTCATTTAACACCTATAGAGTATAAAATCATCGTACTTCTTTCAAAAAATGCCGGGAAGGTATTAACTCACGACTATATTATGCGAGAGATCTGGGGCCAGCATAACGGCGACAATCAGATCCTGAGAGTGAATATGGCAAATATACGCAGGATTATTGAAAAAAATCCTGCTGATCCCAAATACATTTTAACAGAGATTGGAGTGGGCTATCGAATGGTTGACGTCGAATAGCTTGTCTGGGGGATTTTCTTAACGATATCTTAACGCTTTTACTAGCGAAGTTAACGCATTATTTATGCCCAAATAGATAGATTTAGACGATAAAACTCTATATGTGATATAAACGTCGATATTCGTTTCAATTATAATCATCACCCGTTACCTATGAAACGTTTCTGTAATCAAAGATTGCGAACGTCTAAAGGCAATGCCTAATGGTAACACCAAAAGGCAGCGGGTACCCGAGCTATTGAAACTCGATTATTCTCGTTATAGGGGGCATTCAATAATGTCAAAAAAAAGAAAAATAGTAATTGGAGTATCAACATTAATTGGATTATTAATGAATTTAGGATTCATGTTAAGTGGAATAATAGAGTCTGGACAATTCCATCTGTTTGTGAATGTTCCCTCACTTTTTATCATTGTTGGAGGTACCCTTGGCTCATTCGTAACAGGTTTTCCACCCTCAGAGCTAAAAAGATTTGGAGCGGTTTTAAAAAAGGCTTTTACAAAGACAAACTATAATCAAAAAGAAGATATCATGGCTTTGGTTAAGCTTGCAGAGATATCAAGAAGAGAAGGCTTACTGGCTCTTGAAGATCATATAGATCGGTATAGTGATGATCCGTTTTTAAGAAAAGGCGTATCGCTAATAGTGGATGGTATAGATGAGGAACAGCTTAGAAACCTGTTATTGGGCGAAACACACTTCATGCGGAAAAGACATAAAAAAGGGGCTGCAATGCTGGATATGCTGGCAATTACGGCACCGGCACTGGGGCTTGTTGGAACATATGTAGGCCTTATACCTATGTTAACCAATTTGGACGACCCGACTTCGTTAGGACCTAACATGGCCTTGGAGCTGGTTTCGTCTTTTTATGGAGGCTTTTTAGCTAATATCATATTTGCACCATTAGCAAAGAGATTAAAGAATATGAGCCAGGAAGAAACAGAAAGAAGAGATATTCTAATTGAGGGTCTTGCGGCTATTCAGCAAGGGAAAAATCCAAAATTAATAAAAGAAGAGTTGTATTCATATGCCAATATAAGCTTAGAAGAACCGGAAGTAAAAACAGAAGAAGAAATGATCAGAGGGAGGGAGGTAGCTAATCAACTATGAGTAGTAGATTTGAGGATTTAGAAGAAGATGATGATGATGGCCAGGAAGCGGATTGGAAGGATAGTTATAGTGATCTAATGACTGATTTGCTTGCCGTATTCGTACTGCTTTTATCCTTTGCCATGATAAATCAAAGTATTGTAAATCACAAAGTAAAAGCAAATAACACAGTTGATATAACTCCCATGATATCAGTATTTCAAGATCAAACGGGTGTATTGCCAGATCAGAATGCTATACAGTTCGAAGAAGATAATTTTAATAAGCTTTATGAGTCTATAAAAGAATATATTAAGGAAGAAGGACTTTCTGAAAAGCTGAGCGTAACAAAGCAAGGCAATGATCGCATTTTGTTGCGTGTGTCGGATTCGGTATTTTTCAAATCAGGCAGTGCCGACATCAATTCCAGTGCGGAACCGTTTCTTGGCAAGGCTTCAGAAATGTTTACAAGGTATCGGGAAGCAATTAAAATAGTGCGAATAGAAGGGCATACAGATAACCGACCCATAAAAAACAGTAAATATGATAGTAACTGGGAATTATCCTCGTTCCGTGCAGTTAATGTTCTAAGACAAATAGTTGAGATATCACAGCTTGAGCCAAAGATGTTCTCTGCGGTCGGTTATAGCGAGTTCTACCCAATTGATACAAATGATACCAGTGACGGCAGAGCAAAAAACAGACGTGTAGATTTTTTTATTGAGGCAATGGACTCGTACAACATTATCGACACCCCAAACGGCATTCAGCCTGAGAAAGTTGAGAACCCCTAATTTAAACGGATCCCGGGAAAAAATACCCTCTTTATTAAAACGCCCTCATTTTTTACTAAAAAATGAGGGCGTTTTTTGCAATATATTAGCTATTTAACCCCTATTGAATTCAATAGCATCACCACAAACAAAGAAGTGACACCGGTTAAAATCAGTGAGAAAACAAAGGCGATTCGAATGACCTTGTTTTCCTCTCCGAGCTTGTCAATGGAGGCGGCTGCATTTTGAAGCTTGGCCGGTGATATAATGCTGGCAAGACCTCCACCGAAGGCCAAACCGGCTGTTGCAATGAGAAGTCCTTGAAGGCCCCAATTAAGCCCCGTGGCTGTGGTCATGGTATATTTGGAGAACATGGCTATGGTAGAGGCCTCGCTTCCCGTGAGAAAACCCCCAAATAGGCCAATGAAGGCAACAATAGCCCCATAGGCATTGTGGAAGAACTGTGCCGAAGCATCGGCCAGAGCCTTGACCATGCTGGAGGTTGCAAATTTGCCTTCTGCCATACTAAAGCCCGACATGTTCATGATCTCGCCAATGGAGAAGAAAATGGCGGCAGAGAAAACAGGGCGGGGTGCACGTTTCCACCAGACCTTTACCGTTTCCTTAAGCTGCTTGGCTGTCGGCCGCATAAACGGAATAGCAAGCAAGAGGCTGACCAGAATCCAGGTATAAGCGTTCCAGAGAGCTCGGGTCGGGATGCCGGCGCCATCGGCTGATACGCCTCTGATGGGCAGGGTGAGTGTCCGGTACAGGGTATCAAAAACGGGCTTGGGAAGATTAAGAGCGAGGATGACAACAATCAGAATAGCCCAAGGCATGACGGCCTTCCATAGGGGATAGGCCTTTTCATAGGCCCGTTCTTCTGAGGTCAGGCGGCTTTTGTCAATGACCTTTTTGCCGGTAGCCAAAAGATAGATGACCATGGCGATGATAACAGCAATACCGCAGAGGATACCTGTTAAAACCACCAGATTTTCAACCTTGTTGGTGAAGTAAGAGACAACACCGATAACAATACCTGAAATAAGACAGGGAAGCCAGCCTTCCTGAATTCCCTTCCATTTGTCCACGATCCAGAGCATACAAAGGCCTATGAGAGTGGAAACAACGGGAAGGAACATATAAAAGACGCTTCCTGCCTGGGCTAGAGTAATTTCATTGCCCTTGCCTAAAAAGTTGTTGGCCAGATCTACAAAAACAACAATGGGGGCTCCCAAAAGTGAATATGTACAGAGAGCATCATAGCCGATAGCCGGGAGGGCAATGGCTACATAGGTACTGTAACCCATGGCTATCAGGATTGGGGGCAGAAGGGATACGGGTGTTGCACCCACCGACACCATAAGAGTTCCGAATCCGATATTGATCATCATGATCTGAACGGCACGGTTTTCCGAGGCCAGGGTTTTGATAAAGATGATGATTCTTCGTAAAGCGCCGGTTTTTTCGATGTATGCCATCTGTAAAAGAGAGGTGGCTACAATGAGTGAAACGGAAAAGGACTTAATAAAGCCGGCCAGAGTAGAACGAATGACGACCTCAAAGGAGGTTTGAAAGAATATTACCGCTACTGCTGAAATAACTAGCCAACCCACGATTCCACTGATATCGGCGGGTTTTTTCAAGACAATTAACATGACAAGAATGACGAGAATAGGTAATAAAGTGAGGAGTGCTGCACTCACCAGGTTCATAATGCTACCATCCTTCCAAATCTTAAATTTCTGAATTCCTACATATGCTACCTTGCTTCATGTAGGGCAAACATGCCTTACTATCTCTATTTTATAGGATGGCGGCATGAAAATAAAGACTTATTTTATATTAGTCCTTGTGTTCCATACATTCAAACACTATAATAATAATCAGGTGATCATTAATGCAAGTAAAGAAAGATGAGCTTTACCAGGCAATTCTTATAAATGCAGAAAACATATTCTTTGAGCAAGGCTTTAAGGGAGCTTCTTTAAGGAAGATAGCCAAGCTTTCCAAAACCACCATCGGGAATCTATACCACTATTTCGAGAGCAAGGAAGCTCTTTTCGAGGCATTGGTCAAAAGCGAATATGAAGGCTTTATCTATTTGATAAAAAATCATAATGATATGGAAAATGCTGACCCAATGCTGTTGTCAGGGAACAAGGAGGTTTGGAGAGAGACCATTAAAGCCTTTATTCAAAAGTTATCCCCTATCTTCTCAAGACGCTTTTATCTTCTGCTCAACTGCAGCCAGGGAACCAGGTATGAACAAGTACGTGAAGAATTCCTCCGATTCATGAAGGAGCATTTTGTGGAACATCTTAAGGAGAGTGAGTCCCATTGTGCCGAGGAGTTGGGAAGCATTATTTCAGAGCAGGTTCTTTCCAGTATTCTTGCTATCATTCGTGATTATCAGGATGAGGAAAAAAAGAGCGAGCTCATTACAGAAATGCTTTTGTTTATCATCATTGGAGTTATGGGACTAATGGAGACATAATTTTTTTGCCATAAAAACGATCAACTGATCATTAATAAATAGTCAATAGAGCGAAAAGGAGGTCACAGTATGATCAACGTGAGAGATTTGGATTTTCAATATCATAAGAGTGCTAACAAAGCGATTAAGGGCATCAGCTTTGACATTGGTCAAGGAGAGGCTTTTGGTTTCTTAGGACCCAGCGGCTCAGGGAAAACCACCACACAGCGTATCTTGATTGGTCTTCTAAGAGGGTATAAGGGAAGCATCAATATTCTCTCCAAAGAAAGGCGGGAGTGGGGCAGGAGTTTTTTCGAAAGAGTTGGCGTGGCCTTTGATTTCCCGAACCTATATTTAAAGCTTACGGCCTATGAAAATCTCAAGGCCATCGGAGCTTACTATCAAAACTGTCAGACCCATATAGACGCACTCTTGGACAGAGTCGGGCTTATGCCGTATAGAGACCAAAGAGTTGAGGGGTTTTCAAAGGGAATGAAGATGCGGCTTAATTTTGTTCGCGCCATTCTACACAACCCGGAGCTTCTCTTTCTTGACGAGCCCACATCAGGGCTTGATCCCGTCAATGCCAAGACAATTAAGGACATAATCCTGGAGCAGAAGAAACAGGGCAGAACCATTTTCCTGACAACCCATAACATGACGGTAGCTGAGCAGCTATGTGACCGTGTTGCATTTTTGGTGGACGGCAGAATTCTTGTATCAGACAGTCCGGCAAATTTAAAGCTCCAATATGGAAGAAAGCTTGTTAAGGTAACTTATGAAAAAAATAATATGAACTGCGAAGGGATTTATCCTTTGGATGGGATCGGGCAGAACGAGGACTTTACGGCGCTTCTTAAAAATCATCCCGTTCAGACCATCCACAGCCAGGAGGCCAGCCTGGAAGAGATATTCATTAAATTGACCGGGAGGGAGCTCATATGAGGCTGGTAAACGCTTTAAAATCCGATATCACCTTTCAATATCGCCAAGGCTTTTATTGGATTTACCTGTTTCTGACTCTGATCTATATGGTCATCATGACCAAGCTGCCCGATGGCAGCATTAAAGCTTATGGCATCATGCTGGTAGTATTTTCCGATCCTTCATTAGTAGGCTTATTCTTTATCGGGGGGATCGTCATGCTGGAAAAAGTTCAGGGTGTTATAAAGTATTTAGGTGTTACACCATTGGCATCTTGGGAATATCTTTTATCCAAAGCTCTCTCACTCTCTTTGGTTTCCTTGGCGGCAGGTCTTGCCATCACCATGGCAACCTACTCCGGGCCTGTAAACTTTGGGCTGCTAATATTGGGGATTCTTCTTTCATCCACTTTTTTCACTCTTTACGGTTTTATGATATCAGCCACTACCAGAACCATCAATCAATACCTTGTTAAAGTGGTTCCGTACATGCTCCTTATCATTCTGCCGTGCCTATCCGTCTTCATGAAATCCGATCCTGTGATATTTGATCTTTTTCCCTCAGTTTCAGGATTAAGGCTGATTCAAGGTGCATTTTTCGGCATGGCAGCAGGACGCGTCCTTCTGGATGTCTGCTTTCTTCTTCTGGCAACGGGCTTAATGTTTTTTATCACCCAGCGTACCTATTCTAAGATGCTGGTTTCAGAGGAGGAATGAGGATGAAGGGGATTACGATGAAACAACAACTTCTGGCAGATATTAAAAGACTCCTCAGAGAGCCGATTTTAGCTTTAATCTTCTTCGTTCCTTTATTGGCTCTGACGGCCATTAAGCTCATGCTTCTCTTTGGTGTGCCTATTCTGTATCGTGAGACAGGCTTTGACCTCACCCTCTATTATGGATATATCCTATCCATGGTACTTTTCATTTCGCCCATGATGTTAGGCGCTGTAACAGGCTTTATCATGATTGATGACAGGGATGAGCGCATTACCGACCTCATAAGTATCACCCCTTTAGGTTACTGGGGTTACCTGGGAAACCGGCTCCTACTGCCATTTTTATCAAGTATCCTTTACACGCTTTTGGGATATTCTATTTTAGATATTAATGAATTGGATGGTCTAAGGCTATCGCTCCTGAGTCTCGTGATGGGAATTGAAAGCATCATAGTAGGGCTCATTCTTTTTCTTATTTCTGATAACAAGGTAAAGGGGTTGACCTATGCTAAAGGCTTGAGCGGTCTCATGATAACTGCCTTGGCTGATCTTGCTCATATACCCTGGCTAAGCGTATTGTGTGGATTTTTGCCCTTCTACTGGGTATGCCGGCTCATTGTGCAGCCATTGTCAGTTTTTACAATAATCATGCTTCTTCTTGTTCATGGTTTCTGGCTGGGTGCTGCACTTTTCAAGGCTCACAAAAGCTAGCAGAGGATTCTCTTTCAATAACAGCGGGAGTGAGCACAATGTGATGGGGGCCGTTGGCATTCTTGAGGTTATTTAGCAGCAAATTGCAGGATTGAATGCCCAGCTCAAACACATCAATATCCACAACGCTTAAGGATGGAGAAGTATATGGAGCAAATGGGTAATTGTCGAAGGTCATGAGCTTTAGCTCCTGAGGGATGGGAATACCTATCTTTTGAAGTACCTTCAATGCCTCATAAGCCATGAAATTGCTGCTGAGGATCAGCCCATCGGGGCGCTCCTCAAGCGCCATGAGGCTTTTAATCAGCCCGGGAATGGAGGAAAAATCATCGCCGGTATCCATGATAATCTTACTGTCAAAAGGAATGCCGGCAGCATCAAGTGCTTTTTTATAACCGTCAAAGCGCTTTTTGGTAATACTTGAGGTAATTTTCTGGCCCATGAAGGCAATTCGACGGGCGCCCTTTTCGATAAGGTGTGATGCGGCAAGTATGCCGGCTTGAGTGTTATCTATGTCCACCCAGGGATAGGAGGTCTTTAGGGAAGGCTGCCCGACAAAAACGCAGGGAAAGCTGTTTTGCTCAATAATGTCCAAAAGGTTTTGAGTGAACCCGGTAAGATGAATCAATAATCCATCGACGCGCTTTTGTACCATAAGCCTTTCCAGCTCGGTAGGATCTTTGAGCACTGTGCTCATATTGATGAGGGAAAGGGAGTAGCCATATTTTTGAGCTACTTCTTCTATACCACCTAAAATTTCATAGATATAGGGGTTAATGAAAGCGTCTTCCCGCTGGAGGCTCATCATAAGGCCAATCGTATAAGAGCTCTGCTGCGCAAAGCTCCGGGCTATAATATTAGGATAGTAGGAGAGCTCCTCCATTATTTTTTTAACCCGCTCTTTGGTTTCAGCAGAAATAGTCGGTGCGTCATGAATTACTTTGGAAACAGTAGAAATCGATACTCTTGCAGCCTTGGCCACATCCCGTATGGTAACAGCCATTTTGGTCACCTCATAAAATATTGGCCTTAGCCTGTAATGAACATCTCTCACACCTTAATTATACCATGAATACCCCCAGGCTTATATGACTTTCCAGCTTACCGTAAGCTCGCGTTTACCATGCAAGTAACCAGTACTTTACAAATCCACGGAACCGGCATATAATAAAAGGGAAAACGGTTTCCTAAATGGAGGGATTTTTATGAACAAGCATGCAGTTTTGCATATTCCGGACTCATCCTATGCCCATGCTTTAACTGAGAATCGGGTGGTTATAAGGCTTCGGGCAGCAAAAGGCGATCTTAAGCGCTGTGTTCTCCTCTATGGCAACAGGGTGTATCCTGCCCCCAGAATTAAGATCAATCCTATCGACATGGTCCTTGTGGCCTCCGATCAATTATTTGATTATTTTGAAGCTGACTTTGAGACAGACCTGGATCGCATCTGCTACTACTTTTTGCTTGATGACGGGACAGAGAGTATGTACTATTATTCCTCGGAATTTACACAGCGGCCTACCCTTAATCGTACCGAGTACTTCCAATTTCCGTACATACGTCGGGAGGATATTGCGCAGGTACCCCAGTGGGCCAAGAATGTCATTATGTACCAGATCTTTCCTGACAGCTTTGCCACTTCCAAGGGAAGCATCAGTGAAAAACCGATGGAAGTGACAACCGCAGAAGGCCATCAATCCACCGGTAAGCTGGGAGGCACCATAAAAGGTATTTCAGAGAATGTGGATTATTTAAAAGAGCTGGGCATTAACTGCATTTATATCAATCCCGTTTTTACGGCGGGGGCCTACCACAAATACGATACCATTGATTACTTATCCATTGACCCTTGCTTCGGCACTAAAGAAGATTTTAAAGCCATGGTTGAAATCCTGCACCAAAACGGTATACGTATTATTCTTGACGGTGTTTTTAATCACTGCGGATGGAAGTTTTTTGCCTTCCAGGATGTGCTTGAAAAAGGGGAAGCCTCTGCTTACAAGGATTGGTTTTATAGTCTTACGTTTCCCATCAGTGTGGATCCCGTTAATTATGCGGCCTTTGCCTATGTGAAGCAAATGCCCAAGCTGAATACGGGGAATCCGGAGGTCGTTGAATATTTCTGCGAAGTAGGACGCTATTGGATCAGAGAAATGGGTATAGACGGATGGCGTTTGGATGTAGCCAATGAAGTGGATCATGATTTCTGGCGCGCCTTCCGAAAGGCTGTCCGACAGGAAAAATCGGACGCTTTCCTGATAGCCGAGATTTGGGAGGATGCCCAACAATGGCTTCACGGAGACCAGTTTGATTCCGCCATGAACTACCGTTTTACCAATACGGTCATCGACTTTATCGGAAAGGACGCCATAAGCGCAGATGAATTCGACGCCTGTCTCAATGCCATGCTGATGCGCTATAAGAAGCAGATAACCCCGGTTCAGATGAATATGCTGGATTCCCATGATGTGCCCCGCTTCCTTTCCCTTTGCGGGAATGACATGAGAAGGCTTAAGCTGGCCGCGCTTTTTGAGTTGACCTATGTGGGTATTCCATCCATCTTTGCAGGGGATGAAAAGGGTATCAGCGGTATTCAGGAGGCTGAATATCGGGCTCCCATGATCTGGTCGGATACCGATGAATCGGAAGAGCTTACATGCTATTATAAAAAGCTCATTGCCATCCGAAAAAATCACATGAATCTCTTTACAGGGGATTGCAGGACGGTTCTGAAGGACTCGGGGCGAGGCCTGTACGCTTTTAAACGAAGTGATGGAGCGGAGGAGGCCATGGTCGTGCTCAACAACAGTGAGCGTGAAAATCAGGTCATCCTACCCCTGTGCAACAATAAATCTATGGTCAACCTCATGACTCATGAGACCCTTACCGCTTTTGAAAACAAGGTCATGCTGACCTTGCCCCCTTTAAGCGGCGCAATTCTGATTTAAGGGGACAGGAGTTCTTTTGAAGTCATAGGCAAAAGTTTGTTCTTTTTTAATTTTAAAGGGTAAAATGATAATAAGTGAATTGGTCAATATTAAAGTTATCAGATTTACCAATTAATAAATTAAAGGAGATCAACTAATGCTATATGATGCAATTATGCTAGGAAGAGGCCCAGCGGGTGTATCCTGTGCGGTTTATACCATCAGGGCCGGCCTGAAAACCTTGATTATCGGAAGATTTGACAGTACGCTTTTAAAGGCTGATAAAATAGAAAACTATTATGGTTTTGAGCAGCCCACAAGCGGAAGAGCCCTTTTGGAGGCTGGAGAAAAGCAAGCTTTAAGACTGGGTGTAGAAATAGTGGACGATGAAGTAGTAGGGATTGAAAAAGAGACTCATTTCAAAATTACCTGCACAAACGGAACTTATGAAGCCCGCACGGTACTTTTAGCCACAGGCAGCCCGGTTATAAAAGCACCTGTTAAGAAGCTGGAGCAGTTCGAAGGAAAAGGCGTAAGCTATTGCACCACCTGTGACGGATTTTTTTACCGGAACAAAAAGGTAGGGGTGCTGGGCTATACCGATTATGCCGTTCACGAAGCATCCGAGCTGCTTCCCTTCACCCAGGACATAACACTGTTTACCAATGGTATGCCGCTCAATATTTCTGATAACCAGAAGGACAAGCTTGCCCAATTCAAGCTCAATACTGAAAAAGTAAAGGAGCTCACGGGCAATGAGACATTAGAGGGTGTCATACTGGAAAATGGCAGCCAGGAAAACCTTCAGGGTCTTTTCATAGCCTTTGGAAGTGCATCCTCCACAAGCTTTGCCTTGAAGTTGGGGATTGCTACTAACGGGAAATCCATTACTGTCAATGAAAAAATGGAGACAAATATTCCAGGCCTTTTTGCAGCGGGAGATTGTACCGGCCTGTTTAAACAAGTGTCGGTAGCCGTGGGGCAGGGAGCTATCGCCTCTCGTCAGATGATCGAAGTGGTGCGGAAAATAAGAAAAGACGGATAATATCCGTCTTTTCCTTTTAAAGGAGGAATCTATATAAAATTTTAAAAATGTGCCGCTCCAAAAGGAGCGAAAAAAGGGGTAAAAGGGGCAAATTTTAGTGTGTTATTTACTGCATATAGTACTATGATTGTATTTCATTTGTTATTATCGTGTAACTTGCTTCATTTTTTACTACATGTTTATTATAGCCAAATAGGCTTTTAGTTATAAGTATAAAATGCAACAAAAATATAGGGTCAAGTGTTTTTTCATTTCGTGCAACATGTTATGGTCAAACTGCACCAAAAAAGCCTATACATCCATATAGTTTTTGTAGTCCAGACGATTCTTCTCGCAAAAGTCTATCAAGCCAAAGATAATCTTCTTGCCGCCACCCACACCCGTGTTTAAAAAACGATGCAAGTGAGCCGGATCAACACCAAGCTCACGGCTGAACTGATTATAGTTTCCTCTGCAATACTCTTTCATGAGTGCCATCATTTTTTCCCGACACAACCTTGTTTTCATATGTACTCCATTTCAACAAATAAACTATGCCTGTAAGGTCTGCAATTTTCTGTAATATATTACCCTCTGGGCACTACTTTGTAAAGTGGTGTTTGAAAACAAGAATAAAAGAACAGGTCCACACATAGACATAAAAATGGATTCAGACAAGAGGTGTGCATTATGAAAAAAATGAGAGTAATAGCTGTGATGATGATTCTGGCGCTTTTAATGTGTTCCTGCGCAAATAAAAATAATGATGCGTCCGTTAGCGAGGATCTCACGCCCATAAGTAGCCTGACCATCGATGAGGAAGAAGCGGCTGTGCTCAATGAAAAGGTGCCCGTAATTTTGTATTTCAGTGACGAGCAGGATACCAAGCTGGTCAAAGAGATACGCTACGTGGACATCAAGGAAGCAAAGAAAGGAGCTTCAACTCTGGCATCCGCCATGGTCAAGGAGCTTATTGCAGGTCCCAAAGCAAAAGGACTTAAGGCTGTTATAGCCCAGGGTACGACTTTAAGGGCTCCGGTCACCATTGAGGGAAGAGTGGCGACGGTGGACTTCACCAAGGAGTTCGTCGAAAACCATCCTGGTGGAAAAACAATTGCAGAACTGACTATTTACTCCATTGTCAATACCTTGACTGAATTAAAGGATGTTGAGCGTGTTAAAATTATCATCAATGGTAAAGCCACAAAGAACTTTAAAGATAATGTAACCTTGAACAACGACTTTCCACGCAATGATGCGGTTGTCAACAAGGAAGTCGGGCTGGCTCTTCCCGAAGATGGAGGCCTTGCTCCTGTAGGCGTAGAGAATGATGATACTGCAGAAATTTCAAACGAAGAAGATGAGGACCCGCTTGAATAATTAAGGGTCAATCATGTATAATCAGTGAAAGAGTAAGTTTGTTATTCAAAAACAAATATTTGGAGGGGAGCGATTTTGCTCCCCTTGAGCCCATTTCGGGAGGCAATGATGAGAGAAAAGATTAAGGTAGCGATTCTTTTTGGTGGTCAATCTTCGGAACATGAAGTTTCCAGGACCTCAGCCCAGTGTGTTCTTGAGAATATTGACAAGGATCGTTTTGACATACAGACCATCGGCATTACTAAAAGCGGCGAATGGCTGAGGTTCGATGGGGATGTAGCCCTTATCGGATCAGGGGAATGGGAGCATCAAGCAAGAAAACAGCTTCTGGAGGCCGCGCCGTCCAATATTGATTTATCAAGAAAAGAGGGACTGTCAGCTCCCAGCTGTATGGATCTTATCAGCTTTAAGAACAATGAGGGCAAAAAGGTCAATGTAGATGTGGTATTTCCTGTCCTCCACGGTCCCAATGGCGAAGACGGGTCCGTGCAGGGCTTGCTCCAATTAGCCGATATTCCCTATGTGGGCTGCAATATTCTGGCTTCGGCAGCCGGAATGGATAAGGAGTTTTCGAAACTGGTATTTCAGAATGCCGGCATACCGCAGGCTGACTATATCAAGGTCATGAGAAACGAAATTGAGGGAGCCATACCCTTTCTGATCAACCGAGTCACAGAAAAGTTCGGATGGCCATGCTTTATAAAGCCGGCAAATGCCGGGTCCTCGGTGGGTGTGAGTAAGGTCAGAAAACCTGAGGAATTGGAGGCTGCCCTTCTTTTCGCAGCCCAATATGACACAAAAATTCTGATCGAGGAATTCATTGACGGACAGGAAGTGGAGTGTGCTGTTTTAGGCAATGAAAATCCCATAGCTTCAACTGTAGGGGAAATCGTTCCGTGCAATGAATTCTATGACTATAACGCCAAATACATTGACGGAAAATCGGATACAATAATACCTGCCAACCTTCAGCCACAAATTATGGAACAGGTGCGGGACTACGCTGTCAGAGCCTTTAAAGCTCTGGGATGCTCGGGTCTTTCACGTGTTGATTTTTTTGTTGATCGGAAAACTGAACGTGTTATTCTTAATGAAATTAATACCATGCCGGGATTTACCAGCATCAGTATGTATTCCAAGCTCTGGGAGGCCAGTGGCATTCCCTATTCAGAGCTTATTGCAAGATTGATCGATTTAGCCTTTGAAAAATACGAGCAAACCTTACGCTCTTATGAAAGGAAATAGAAGTGGAGAAACAGGTTTTAATTACAGTTAATAGCGTCATCGACGGTAATTCGGGTGAGAGCGATAAAATGAGCTTTATTACGGAAGGAAAGCTAACCAAAGAGAATGACGAGTATACTGTGAGCTATGAGGAAAGTCAAATCACAGGTCTTGATGGAACGACCACCACTTTAAAGGTCAAAAAGGACTCCGTAACCTTGATCCGCCATGGCAATGTGGATGCCATGATGCTTTTTGAAGTGGGCAAGACCCATCTTACCGATTATGATACACAATACGGAAGCATTATGATGGGTATAACCGCTAAAAAGCTGGCTGTGGATCTGGGCGATGCCGGTGGTGAAATAAAGGTTGATTATATACTGGAGTACAACCGTGTTTACGGTGGGAAAAACAGCCTGAATGTAACAGTCAGTGAGCTTAACAACTAAGGAAGTCCGAATCAATGAATGAACAGATGAAACAAGGGATGGATGAACAGGCATGAACAATATCTTCGAAACAATACGCGAGCAGATTGGTTCAATCACAAAGGAAGCCTTTCTGGCTTGCGAGCAAAAAGGCAGCCTACCGGTCGTAGAATTGCCGGAGATGACAGTGGAAGTACCCCGTGAAAGAGGCTTTGGTGACTTTTCAACCAATATAGCCATGCAGGTCTCCAAACAGACCAAGCTTCCCCCCAGAAAGACGGCGGAGCTTTTAGTGGCTGAGTTTAATTTTTCAGGGACTTATATTGAAAAGGTTGAGATCGCGGGCCCGGGATTTATCAATTTCTATCTTGATAAATCTTGGCTTTATGATGCGCTCAGGCTTATTCAGCTTAAGCGGGAGCATTATGGTGAGGTGGAGCTTGGCAAGGGCAAAAGGGTCAATGTGGAGTTTGTCAGCGCCAATCCTACAGGTCCCCTTCATATGGGCAATGCGCGCGGTGGCGCCCTTGGAGATTGTCTTGCCAGTGTACTTAAAAAAGCGGGGTACGACGTGACCCGTGAATTCTATATCAATGATGCCGGAAACCAGATTGAACGCTTCGGACTTTCCCTTGAGGCCCGTTATCTTCAGATTTTTTTGGGTGAGGATCAGGTTGAGTTCCCTGAGGATGGCTATCACGGTGAAGACATCATAGAGCATGTCAAAAATTATATTGATCAAAATGGAGATGTCCTCGTTTCCAAGACATCCGAGGAAAGGCGGCAAATCCTTGTTGATTATGCCCTTCCCATTAATATTAAAAAAATCCGAGAGACTTTGTCAGCCTATGGTATTGAATATGACGTCTGGTTCTCGGAAAAGTCCCTTCATGAAAGCGGTGCTGTTCACGAAACTGTTGAATTTTTACAGGCCAGTGGCTTTACAGTTGAAAAAGAGGGAGCTATCTGGCTGAATGGAGAAAAGCTGGGACTCGAAAAAGACGAGGTTCTTATTCGGAATAACGGCATACCCACCTATATGGCCGCTGACATTGCCTATCATCGCAATAAATTTGTAACGCGTAGTTTCGACTGGGCCATTGACCTTTGGGGAGCCGACCACCATGGTCACGTTGCCCGTATGAAAGCCGCCATGGAGCCCTTCGGAATTAAGAGCCAACGCTTGGAGGTCATACTGTTCCAGCTTGTGAGGCTTTATCGTAACGGTGAGATCGCACGTATGTCCAAGCGAACGGGCAAAGCCATCTCACTCGGTGATTTACTGGAAGAGGTAGGGCGGGATGCCGCGCGATTTATTTTCAACTTGAAGACCTCGGGCAGTCATTTGGATTTTGATTTGGATCTTGCTGTCAAGCAGTCCAATGACAATCCCGTGTTCTACGTTCAATACGCCCATGCCCGTATCTGCAGTATCCTCCGGAAGCTTTCCGAGGAGGGGGTTGTGCCAAGATCCGCGGAAATGGTGAAGCTTACTCTTTTAAAGGAAAAAGAGGAAGAAGAGCTTATAAGGATACTGGCTGAATACCCTGAAGAGGTAACCCTTGCAGCCAAATCTCTGGAACCCAGCAGATTGACGCGCTATGTCATGGAGGTTGCAGGAAGCTTCCATAGCTTCTATAACGCCTGCCGTGTAAAGGGCGAAGAGGAAGAGCTTATGATGGCCAGACTCATCCTGGTAGACAGTACTCGTATCGTCATTCGGAACATTTTGGAGCTCATCAGTATACAGGCTCCTGAAAAAATGTAAATAATATTCAGACTTTTATCCATGGATTTTGTATCTAAGAGAGGGGAATACCAATGAGCCTATTTAAAGAATGGCAAAAGAAACTTGAAAATCAACGCAGTGATGCAGCAAACGAAAAGTTCTTTGAGAACTACCTGGCAAAAGAAACCGAGGCCTACAAGAGCATTTTGGCCTCCGGTACCACAGCTCTCCAGGGACGTCTTGAAGATCTTGCCAAGACCTATGACATGGACAATATCACCTTTACGGGCTTTCTGGACGGTATTAACACCAGCCTGGATAGTGAGCTTGATCTGGAGGCTCTGACAGAGGAAAGTGATATTGACAAGACCATTGTTCTGGAAAAGCTTTATTATAATATGCTGAACGCCAAGGCTCAATGGCTTTATGAGCTTAACGAATGGGATGCTCATTTAACTACCGAGCAGCGTTCTGAGATCAGAAAACAGTATAATGAGGATCATCGAGCCGTCAGTAATAAAGTAGGAAGAAATGATCCCTGTCCTTGTGGAAGCGGCAAGAAATATAAAAAGTGCTGCGGAGCGTAAAAGCTCAATCCTAGGCTTGTGGTGTGTACCCGAAGGTACACACCTCTATCAGGAGGTTAAGTATGTTAAAGGTTAAAAATTTGTCAAAGAAGTATGAAAAGGTGCTGGCGGTCAACAAGGTTTCATTTGAAGTCAATGCTGGAGAGATTGGGGTGCTTTTAGGGCCGAATGGTGCGGGTAAAAGTACAACCATCAAGTCAATTGCAGGTCTTCTGCGCTTTGACGGGCAGATTACCATTTATGGTAAAGGGAATAAGAGCGTGGAGGCAAAACGGGTTTTTGGATATATTCCTGAATCCCCTGCCATGTATGAATCCCTCAGCGTCTGGGAGCATTTGGAGTTTATCGCAAGAGCCTATGGCCTCAAGGATTGGGAGGAGACGGCTAACGCCCTGTTAATCCGCTTTGACATGGACGATAAGAAGACAAAGGTAGGAAAAGAGCTTTCAAAGGGTATGCAGCAGAAGTTAAGTATTTGCTGTGCTTTACTCATTAAGCCTCAAATGATCCTCTTTGACGAGCCCATGATAGGCCTTGATCCTAAAGCCATCAAGGAGCTAAAGGAGATGTTTGTTGAACTGAAGAACTCCGGATGTGCAGTATTAATCAGTACGCATATCATTGATTCCGTCGATGAGGTTTGGGATAAGGTTCTCATCATGAATAAGGGTGAAATTGTGTTTAACCGTTCACGTGCTGAGATGACAGCAAGCGGGGAGTCCTTGGAACATATCTTCTTCTCTGTTACCGAGAAGGAGGGAGAAAACGCATGAGCTCGTTATTCTATATTATGAAATGTACCCTTAAAAACCTTATTAAAGGGGTTTTTAAGAAGCCCATCATACTCATTGGCTACCTCGTCATTCTTGTGTTTGTTGTGGCCATGATGGTTGGCGCTTTCGTCATGCCCAGCGGTATGGTCCGGAATGCTTCTCCAAAACTCTTTTCAGGTATTATGACATTGGTTTTTCTGTTTCTTTACTATACAACCTTGAAGCTCGGTATTGATAAAGGGAGCACTTACTTCCGCATGGCCGATGTAAACCTGGTTTTTACAGCACCCATCAGGCCTAATGACGTCCTGCTCTATGCCTTTATCAAGCAAATAGGCGGTACATTTCTGTTAATCTTTATTGCCATGTTCCAAATACCTAATCTTAAAAACAACTTTGTTATGGAACCCTATGGCATCCTTGTTCTTATACTTGCGGTCGTTGCTTATGCTCTTTCCTATCCTTTGATAAGCATGATGATTTATTCCTGGGCTTCAAAGGAAAAAGCAAGGAAAAAGCTCTTGAAAAGAATATTCGATGGATGTGCTCTTGTTATTGCCGTTCTCTTTTTAGTCAATCTTGCCCAAACCCGTAACTTTGGCACCTCCCTGGATGTGGTCTTTAATCATCCTGTTTCGCGTTATTTTCCTATTATCGGGTGGACCAGCTCCATTGCGTCATCAGCAGTTACAGGTATTACCACAGAGTTCTGGGTAGGGGCATCAGGCATGATCGTTCTGATAATCGGGGCTTCGGTTGCTCTTTATCGCATGAACCTGGACTATTACGAAGATGTGCTGGAAGGTACCGAGTATGTCGAGGCGGCCATGAGAGCCAAGCGAGAAGGAACCAACATGACGTTTAATGTCAAGGTAAAGGAAAAGGTCAATCAAAAGCTTTCGGGTAATGGCGCCAGTGCTATTTTTTACAAGCACCTTTTGGAAATACGGAAAACAGCATATTTCCTCTTCTTTGACAGAGTATCCATAACAGTTATGATATCAGCCATCGCTTTTAAATTTATCATGCCCGAAGAGGTAGGCAGCATGGGACTGTTTATGATTCTGTGCTTTAGTGTTTATATGCTTTTGCTTTTTCAAATTCAGGGGCGGCTTGGTACTGAGATGGATAAACCCTATATTTATCTCATTCCTTCTTCCTCTCATGAAAAGCTCTTTTATGCCACCCTGTCCGAGCATGTTAAAAATTTCTTCGATGGTGTTATCCTCTTTATTACGGCGGGTATCATTTTTAAATCGAGTATTCCGGTGGTTGTGGCCTGTATTTTAACCTATCTGGCCTTTGGTGCCGTATTTGTTTATACCGATGTTCTAAGCAGAAAACTATTTGGTTGGGTTCATAGCAAAGGCCTTTTGATCTTTATCAAGGTCATCGCCGCGCTCCTTATTCAAGTCCCGGGCATTGTTGCGGTTGTGCTTGTAGCCATGGCCACAGAGAGTGAGCTTTTAATGATTTGTGCTCTTGGAGGCTGGAGCTTAGTAATGGCCATAACTTTCTTCATTTTCTCAGCCGGCATTCTCAACAATCTCGAATCGGCAGGGTAAGCTATGGTGGATATCCGGTTTGCACATGAAATAACGGAAAATGCTTCTTACGGAGCTTCGTCATAGAGAATGTCAGAATCCTCAAGGATATAATTTAAGAGGGCTTCAGAGAGCCTCTCGATTTCATTGATATCCACTTTTTCAGCCACATCGTTGACGGTATGAGCAATACCGTCAACTTTACTTTCACCGATTGTAACGGCAGGTATGCCCTGATATTCGAAGGAAAGATGATCACTTGCGTAAAAACCGTCCACAGGAACAGTAATAAAATCATAGGCTGCAAGCTGATCATAAAGTGAATCTATGAATTTGCCAAATTGAGCCTGGTTGCCTGTGACAATATAAGAATCACTATCTTTTATACCAACACAATCTAAATTAATGACAAATGCTTTTTCATAACGGTTTATTATATCGTCAACAAAATTGCTGCTTCCAATGAGGCCTGGCTCTTCACCGTCAAAGGCCGCAATAACAATATCTCTGCTCAATTTTCGGTCTTTGTTGTAATGAGTTAATTTTTCTGCAGTCTTCAGTAATGCATAGACCCCGCCCGCATTGTCCAAGGCAGCTGTTCCATGGTCTACCCCATCAAAATGAGCGGACAGGACAAGGCACTCTTTATCATCCTCACCCGATATAACGCCTACGATATTATATCCGTCAGGCGCTTGCTTTCCAGTGTCCAAGACTTTGGAGGTCTCAGTCCCCGGAGCCTGGTAAAAGTAGACGGGGTTTCTAAACTCTTCATGATAGGGCTCAAGGCTCAAATTTGAATAAAGGTCGCTAATTATTCCCTGAGCGGCCCTGCCACCGTCGGTGCCAATGACTCGACCCTTTAAATCAGGTGATGTAAGAGCCATAAATACTTCCTGGGTGACAATACTTCTTTTTGTATCACCCGAGTTATCCCTATCATTGGGGGCCGGAGTGTCAGTCGGAGTAACAACAGGTATAATGCTATCAGCCTCCGGAGTAGGAGAAAGGGTGTCCTCTGGTATTGAGGTATAGGCGTTGACTTCGGGACTTGGTGAAGATGGAGTATTCTGGCTGGCAGAACTCGTTGGGACCTGCTGATAGAGAGGTGGATCGTATCTTTTGCTGCAGCCACTCAAGCCGGGCAGAACGGATAATAAAAGCAGGAGGGTTAAGAAGACTGAATAAACTTTGTTAATCATAGTTTTTTATCCTCTTCCCAGGAAAATGATATTGAGAATCATTAAGCTGATTGTAGCATTTTATGGCAAAATATACTATGAGGTTTTTTAAGAGCTCATACCTACAGAAATAAAAAAGTTATAGCTTACAATTGGGTGATGGTCGATTATAACACAATGTTGTGATTTAAACCTTATATTCTTGTTGTTTTGTAACATTTTGAGTATAATAGGATTAAGGAGGTGTTTAATGTGCCCAACGAACGCAGAGCACGCATCCGTGAATTTATTGAATCACATGGTGAGGCGAGTATGGAGGAATTGGCTGGACTGTGTTCCGGATGTTCTTCTATGACCCTTTGGCGCGATTTAAAAAAGTTGGAGGATGCAGGTGCTATTCGAAGAAAACGAAATGGCGCTATTGCCATGCGCCTGGTTCAGACTGAAGGAGAAGGCATTTATGCACAGCGTGCATTGACTAACCAGCAGGCCAAGAATGAAATTGCCGGCCTGGCACTGGAATATGTTCAATCCGGACATTCGGTATTTCTTGATGCAGGCAGCACCACCATGGCATTGGTCAAACAATTGCCGGATAGATATTATAACATTTTGACAAGCGGAACGAACATCTCTTCAGAGCTTTCTCAACGAAGCAAATGTACGGTTTCCATTGTAGGCGGGCAGGTCAACGGCAATACTCTCTCCTGCTCAGGCCCCCAGGCAGAAGTGTTCATAGACGGTGTGAATATCGACATAGCAATAATGGCAACATCGGGATACTCATTGAATAATGGCTTTACCAGCGGCTCCTTCAGTGAGCATCAGCTTAAGCGAAAGGTCATCAAAAAGGCCAAACGTGTGGTTATGCTCATGGATCATTCCAAAATAGATCACAGTATGCCGTATACCTTTGCAACCCTACAGGATATCGATGTATTGATATCCGATGCCCCGCTGCCCCCCGAAATCAGGGCCGAAGCAGAACGCTGCGGTGTTTTGGTCAGTACAGGTGATAGGGTTATACAGGAGTAGTGCATAAAAAAATTCAGAGGTTATTCTCTGAATTTTTTTATGCCAATTTGATTGTATTTTAAAGCTCAATTCTGGTAGCAAGGGTTTTACACTGCCCCTGTTCTTCACACCAATGGCTCATCATGATGGTACCATCCGACATTTTTATGGCGCTGGGCTGTCCAAATTTAAGAAATGAGAATATTTCCGCCATCCTTGTGTTCTTGACCACGGGCATAGCGGGTTCCCAGATAAGAAGCTCATCCTGTATATTCCATTCACCGCGGGAAAGGTCTACAAGATAGCCATAGATTCCTGGGTTCTGGGTATCTCTTCTCACCGCGTGCAGAGCCAGCAGTTTTTCACCACCTAAGGCGCATAAGCTTGAAGCTTGTCCGGCAATACCAGTGCTTTTAGGCTCTGAGAAGGTTCTCGCATCATCGTAGGAGATGGTGAAGTGGTTCTTGAGTCGCTCGCCGGTCCTTGTATTCTCGTTCCATCCGATTACTACCACAGCGCCTGAATCCAATTGACAAAGGCGTTGCTCATAGCAAGTAATGTCGGCATCTTCAAAGGCCATACATATGGTATCGTCAGACCAATGCCGGCTATCATCGTCGGACCGAAGTATCCTTCCGCAGTTTTGCCCTGTTTTTGTACCGTCCCAGGCACTAAAGCCTGTTATGGGTGTTACCCATGCACCGCTCTTAAGAACGGATAGGGGAGCGGAGACTTCTACGTGGCGTCCCCAGCTGCAGTCAATGGTTTGCCATTGGGACCAGGTCTTGCCGTTATCTTCCGAGAATGAGATAAAAATGATGTTCTCCAGCAATCCGCCTGTATCAGGGTTACCTATGGGAAGCTCGGGATTCGTTCGGTCAAAGGCATATCCTAGAGCTGCAATACGGCCGTCTTTTAAGCGAGTGATCTTGCAGGTATCGCTGAAAATGGCATATTCAGGACTCTTTGTAAACATTTTTTCGGGCTTGCCGAATATACGCCCGCCATCATGACTTCGTGATATATAGCTTGTGCCGTCTACACTTTCGAAGGCCTCGCTGATGGAATGGCAGGCCAATAATGTACCATCCGCCGTTTCGCACAAATTGGGAAACACACTATGTCGGCTTCGCAATTGAGGCAGCGGGTTTTCATAAATGACAGACTGACTGATGACTTTCATAAAAAAATCCTCACTTTCCGGTAAAGAACTTACCTTTCATCTTGCCTAGCAGCAGTATACTGTAAAGGATAACAGCATGTCAAATAATACGGAATCAAATCCTTTCGATAGGAGCACAATTATTTTAATAAGGATTTCCACATAACTTACGACATCCTATATTACTGGTAATTATTATGTAATGTAGATTTAGTAATAGTCTATTATACTTATCATTGTGATACGCGGGTTTTTTATCAAAAACTCGTTCATTTATCAAAACAAAATAAAATACTTTCGTTTTCATACTATTATGAAAAACTTTTGCAAGAACATACTATTCATATTGACATTTCTCAGTAAATAAAATATTATAATACTATGACAAATAATCCGCTGATTAAGGATAAGAATTTGTGAGAGATTGACAAAACAAAAGGTATTAGCTTCTCGTTAGAAAAACTTTACCATTACAAAGCGGGAGTGACCAAAATTGACGGAATGCATCGAGACTTTATACATATCAAAGGTTCATTATGCTTTGATTCTAAACCGTAGCCATACGGACTTGTAAAAGATGCTCTTCTCTATTTTTTGGTCAATACTTATTCATTAATTATAATTCGTATCACCATCAATATCCCAGAACCATGCATGACATGGTCCTAATAACGTATATTTAGTTGCTAAAAATAGCAATGAAATATAAAATCCACTATATTAAAAGGAGGATAATCCATGAAGAAACGTATTTTATCGTTGTTGCTTGCTGCCACCATGCTATTAGGTATGCTTGCTGGATGCGGCCAGGAAGCAGCAAAGCCAACACCAACTCCTGACATTCAGAGCCAAACTCCTACTCCTTCCGGTGAACCTACAGGGGATAAAGGCATAGGTCCTGACATGCTTCTCCTTCCCACAATGGAAAACATGGGCGATAAGTGGCCCGGTTCCTGGGATAACTATGGTCTCTTAGGCCGAATGATGATTTTCTCACGTCTCCTCCGACTCGATTCAGACCTGAATCCTGTTTACGGCGATCTGGCAGAGAAATGGGAAGTTAAAAATGACGGATTGCAGTATGTCTTTACTCTCAAAGAGGGCGTAAAATGGCATGACGGCAAGGATTTCTCCGCTGATGACGTTGCTTTCTCCATAAAGCAGGCTTTAAAAGCATCCCAGGTCAATGGCGTTATTAAGAGTGCACTTAGCAACATTAAGGGTGCTAAAGAGTACATGGAAGATAAGTCAAAGACTCCTGCTGCTGATATCGAAGGCATCAAGATTGATAAAAATGTTTTAACCATTGATATGGCTAAGCCTACCGGTACCTTCTTATTGGCTATGGCTCAGTTCAATATCTTCCCCCGTCATAAGATCGAAGGTCTTGATCCAATGGCCATGAATACCTCTACTTTCTATGATTGGCCCATTGGTACAGGTCCCTACAAGATCAAGGAATTCGTAGCCAATGACTATGCATTACTTGAAATTAATGAAGACTACTTCGGTGAAAAGCCCCAAATCAAGCAAGTTAAGCTGACTCAGATGACACAGGCTGACTATGCTACACGTGCGTTGGCTGATGAAATCGACTTCTTTGCTACCAATGACCTTGCAACAGCTCAGGCAGCCCTTAAGAATCCTAACTACGAAGCTTTCTACACCGATATCTATTTTGTAAGATATCTGCAATGGAACAGCAAGGGCCCCAAAGGCGACGGTAAAGATCCCTTCAAGGATATCCGTGCAAGACGTGCTATAGGACATGCTATTGACAGACAGGCTCTTATCGACAATCTGATGCCTAACCAGGCCAGCTTGACAAACAGTAAGGTTCCTGCATCCTTGCCTTATGCCAATAAGGACGTTTACGATCTTAAGTATGATCCTGCATTAGCTAAGAAGCTTCTTGACGAGGTTGGCTTCGATTACAGCCAGACTATTAAGTTTGCAGCTTACTATGCTGACCAAGGTACTGCTGACCTTATGGATGCCATTGTTGCCTACCTTTCTGACATTGGTGTTAAGGCCGAGTGGACCCTGCTTACCGGTGACCTTACCTCTCAGATCTGGGACGTAAGAGACTACAACTTCATTTATGCTGGCCTTTCCGCAATGGCACCCGAAGAAGCATACAATCTTTGGTATAATCCTTCTCTCCAGACATCTATGTATGGAAAAGTTTATCCCGGTGACTTCACAGGCTTGGACAAGCTGCTTGAAGAGCTGTGGGTAACAGTTGATCCCGCTAAACGCGTTGAAGTTCTCAAAGAGATCCAGAAGGTTGAGACTGAGCAAATGCTCTGGAACATTCCGATGTTCGCTCTGAAGAACATTCAGGTATTCAATACCGCAAGAGTTAATCTTCCTTCCGAACTCAAGCTTTCCAACGAGTGGTCCAACTATGAGCGCTACATCCAGAAGTGGACACTTAATCCCGCTAAATAATATCTGATATCCTAGTTAAGACACAATTAAAAATCTCGGGGGCATTTGCTCCCGAGATTTTTGCATCAAATATCCCTCCCATGGGTAGTAACTTGCGTAAAAAGAGAGGACGGTTCTTGCATGAACCGCCCTCTCTTTGTTCTAAAGAGCCCCTAATAAACTCGTATTTCAAATACCCGGAACTGCTTGTCACCGTAGGTCTCCAGCAGTGTGACACGTATTTCATCGCAGGAAGTTGGCGTATCCCATTTTTCAACAGCGCTGCGTATGCAGTTTTCTGAAAATGTACGTGTTTGTTGAACTATTCCTTCGTGGATTATATCAATGTGATAGGAACGGACGAGGCTTGGCGGCAGTGTATTCCTCCACGTCTCCACTACGCCTTTGTCAATGGAAATCATGAGATCATGGTTAAGGTCAGAGTCGAATTTAAGAATAATCTCACTGACCTTTACAGGCTTATCCCACTTAAGCGTCAGCACAGGCTTCGTATCATCGCTTGCTGATACCCATAAATTGTGGTTTTCACCTACTGGACGGCTGATACCCGTCAACAGATTTTCAACAGGGTATAAAGGATCACAGGAGCTTGCAGAAAAGTTAGCGCTGCGTGCTAAATCTGAGGTGCCCGTACTGGTGATGCCGGGCAGGTAGCAGTCATCTCTGAGCAGCAGCTGTTGAAGCTCCTCAATCTTGCCCGATGTATGAAGCTCGCGAGGATTTAAATTATATTTCTGCTGCAGCGCTGCGGCGGTACCAATGGCCTGGCCAATGACCGCGGTGGTACCCATTACCCGGGCTGAAGCAAAGGCAAGATGGGATGCGCTGATGGCACGTCCTCCAACCATAAGGTTGTCCACATCTGCGGCATAGAGACAACGGTAGGGGATGGGGTAGACATCCTTAACATCAATAAACCGGTTGGGGCCTTCGCCCTTACCAGTGATACCCATAGGTGTGTGTGTGTCAATGGGCCAACCGCCATAGGCGACGGTATCGTCAAAACCTTTCCCCTGTGTGAGATCCAACTCGGTCAGTATATAATCGCCTACAACCCTCCGGCTCTCACGCTTGCCGGGCAGAAATTGCACCCAATCAAGATCCCAGTTCTCAGCTCCATGGTCTCCGCTGTTCTTGATGTGATCCCATACGCCGTATAGTGCCTTTAGAAGCTCGTCACGGATTTCTTCATAATCCTTGGTCGCATCTATGGTTCCGCCCAGCTCGATCCACCAATAGCCCGAGGCAATGTCCTTATGATCGCGGTGTTTTAAATCGTCTTCGGTATACTTATTGGCCCAGAACGGCGCTTTAAACGGCACCGGCTTTCCGGTATCCACAGCTTTAAACATTAATGTATTGCCCATGGTCTGCTCATTACCCGTTAAGGGTGCATGAGGTTCATTGAAAACATCACGGCTTTCGGTGCCTTTCATGATCCGTGCGCCGGCAAGCTCTGAAACAAGAGCATCACCTGTGGTGTCTACAAAGGTTTTGGCATAAAAGACAAAGCTCTTTTCTGTTGTAAGCTGAATGGCATGAATGGCGTCAATACGTCTATCGTCCATAATGACCTGGTCAACATGACAATTGAGATATAGGGTCAGATTTTCCTGGTAGCGTACCTTTTCCCAAAGAACCGTATCCAGAATGGAGAAGTTATGGTTGGGGTTGCGATGCTTGTTTTCGAGCAAAAGCTCTTCAATAATACCGGTTTCCCGGGCATTTTTCCGGTTGCAGTAAAAGCCTGCAGCCCCACATATGTGCATTCGTATTTCACTGCTCGCATTGCCCCCCAGTACCGGCCGGTTATGGATAAGTGCGGTCTTAAGACCTTTACGGGCAGCAGCAATGGCGGCGCAGATGCCCGACATACCGCCGCCTACTACCACCAGATCATATCGGACTTGAATGGTTTCAAGATTCATAGCTGTTATGACTCCTTCTGATAGCTTCATTTATTCAAAATCGGCAATGAATTCTTTTATTTTACGGATTTCCTCATCGGAAATATCAAAGCCCATTTGCGCCGTATCAGTGCCGCAGAGATCCTTGGTTTTAAGTGCTGCCTTAATGGACTGATAGAATGCTGACATACTGCTGCCACCGGGTCTTACAATAAGATTGTTGAGTCCCATAAGCTTATTAACCCGCTGTTGCAGTGTCATTACCTTGGAGACATCACCCGCTTCACCCGCTTTTTGCAGTTCGATGAACAGCTTGGGGGTAACGGCACATAGCGCATTGAGCATGGAACCACCCATTAATGCGCTAAAACCAGCCATGGCGTCACCGCCTGCATAAACGACAAAATCGTCTCTTTCCTTAACCCGCTCCAGTAAGGTCATGAGACGGGATGCGTCATTATGCGTATCCTTTACACCGCAAATGTTAGGATGCTGACTTAGGCGACATACAAGGTCAACACTCAGCTTATTGTTCAGGCGAGTCATATGATTGTAAACCATAAGCGGTATAGGTAGTGCATCAGCTATGGAAGTAAAAAAGCTGAAAAGCTCATCCTCACAGTACGTAAAAAAACGGGGAGGCATAGCCGCAGCAATATCCGCTCCGCAATCTGCCATACGCTTTCCCATTTCTATGGCACCCGTTATATGATCCTCGCTAATACCTGCCAAAATCAACAGTTTTCCTTCCGAGGCTTTTACTGAGGCTGTTACGCTTTTCTCTCTCTGGCCAGGAGTCATGGAAAAATACTCTCCGGTAGAGGAGTTTATTAAAGCTCCTGCGAGCCCGCTGTCCAGGTAGTATTTTGTCAACCTTTCCATTGCACGCGTATCAATGTCTCTTTCGGATGTAAAGGCGGTCACAGAAGCCGCAATAACGCCTTTAAGCCTTTCTTTCAGCATGGGAGTTCCTCCTAATATTCTTGCATGAACTTTAACAATTAATAGAGAAGAGCGAACTAACGCCCGCTCTTCTCATCATAATATTAAGCTTTGGTTTCAGCAGTATCGGCCAAATGACAGGCAACAAAGTGCTCCGGATCGTTTTTCATAGGACGCAGCTCAGGCATCTGGGTTTTACATATATCCATGCACTTATTGCAGCGTGTGTGGAAACGACATCCGGCAGGCGGGTTGGCAGGAGAAGGTACATCGCCCTCCAGCACGATACGATCATGCTTGCGCCCGATTTCAGGAATGGGCACAGCTGAAAGCAACGCTTCGGTATAGGGATGCTGGTGATTGTAATACATCTCCTTGGAGGTAGCAAGCTCCACAACTTTGCCGAGATACATAACCGCAATACGGTCACTCATGTATTCAACTACTGATAAATCGTGAGCGATAAATACATAGGTCAGCCCCAGCTCTTTTTGCAGATCCTTCATGAGGTTCAGAACCTGTGCCTGGATGGATACATCCAATGCAGAAACAGGCTCATCACAAACAACCATCTCGGGATTCACACAAAGGGCACGCGCAATACAAATGCGCTGACGCTGGCCGCCTGAAAACTCATTGGGGTAACGGTACATATAGTCCGGACGAAGGTTAACACTTTCCAGCAAGTGGGCAATGCGTTCTTTTCTTTCGTTGGCATTAGTCCAGCCATGAACACGCATGGGCTCGTCAAACGAAGTAAAGATGGTCTTTACCGGATTAAGAGAGGAATAAGGATCCTGGAATACCATTTGGATCTTTTTTCTCGCATTAAAGCTTTCTTGTTTGTTCAGTGACAGCAAATCGCTGTATTGATCACCAAAACGATAACGAAGCTGGCCACCGGTTGGCTTGTGCAAACGAACGATACATTTGCCGAGGGTGGTTTTACCGCATCCGCTCTCACCAACCAAACCGAGGGTTTCTCCTTTTTTAACAAAGAGGCTGACATCATCAACGGCCTTCACATGCCCGACCGTTTTATGGAAGAGTCCGGCTGTGATGGGATAATACTTTTTTATGTTTTTAAGATCAAGGATGATCTCGTTTGTTGAGGTCTGATTACTCATGATTGCAGCCCTCCTTACAGTGTCCGCATCTTACCATGTGTCCATTTCCTACGTCAATATATTCCGGAGATTCCTTACTGCAGTGGCTGCCTGCTATGTCACAGCGAGGCTCAAAAGCACAACCTTCAGGCATTTCCGAAGGATCCGGCGTATTGCCTCTGATAGGTTCAAGACGGTCATTGCCGCCATTGCCCAGTACTGGTACGGATTTAAGCAGTGCTTTGGTATAGGGGTGGGTTGGACGCAGGAAAATATCCTCCTTGGTACCAAACTCAACAACCTTACCCATGTACATAACAGCGATATCATCGGCCATATCGGCTACAATACCCATGTTGTGCGTGATAATAACTATAGTGAAGCCAAGCTGATCTTGCATATGCTTCATAAGCTCAAGGATCTGCGCCTGGATTGTTACGTCCAGGGCTGTGGTAGGCTCATCTGCAATGAGAAGCTCAGGGTTGGTAATAAGCCCCATGGCAATCATGACACGTTGCTTCATACCTCCGGAGAACTGGTGGGGATAATCTTTCACACGCTGTTCGGCCATGGGAATACTCAGCATTTTGAGCATTTTTATGGCGCGCTCCATAGCGTCCTTATAGGTAATCTTTTCATGCTGACGGATATTTTCAATAATCTGGTCACCAACCCTGTAAACGGGGTTAAGTGAGGACATGGGATCCTGAAATATCATGGAGATTTGCTTTCCGCGCAGCTCCCTGATCTTTTTATGGGTCTTTTTATAATGCAGAATATCAAATTCAGGAGCATCCTTAGGACGAAAAATAATCTCACCGTTGGTGATGGATGCCGCTTTAGGCAGAAGCTGCATAATGGAATGGGCGGTGACGCTTTTTCCGCAGCCGCTTTCACCGACGAGACCCAATGTCTTTCCCCGTCTGATATTCAAGGTGACACCATCGACAGCTTTTACAATTCGCTTGCCTACCTGAAACTGTGTTTTAAGGTCATTTATGGACAATATATAATCATGATTTGTCATTCTCTGTTCCTCCTCTATTAATACGAAGTATCAATTATAACTGGCTGGGATCGAGGACATCCCTGAGGCCGTCTCCGAAGAAGTTAACACCTAGCACAAACAGGGCGATGGCAAATCCCGGAGGAATCCAAAGCCATGGATAATCTGAAATGACGATGATTTCTTTTGCAGCATTCATGATATTTCCCCATGTTGCAACGCCGGAAGGAACACCGAGACCGATAAATGAAAGGGCTGCTTCCTGGAGGATAAAACCCGCGGTATTTAATGTAAGCTGTACAACGACCGGACCAAGGCAATTGGGAAGAATATGTTTGAACGCAATGGAAAGACTTCCGATACCGAAAGCACGGCTTGCCTCTACAAAGCTTTCTTCACGCAACGAGAAAAATCTTCCGCGCACCAGACGGAAGGTCGCGACCCAGCCGGTACAAACAAAGACATAAATAAGGTTTTGAACTCCCGGCCCCATGATGGTGGCTAATACCAGTACTAAAAGGAGTTGAGGAACAACGGAAACAAGCTCAGCAAATTTGACAAAAATTGCATCCAGCCAGCCGCCAAAGAACCCGCATAAGCTACCGAAAATGACACCCAGGACCATGCCCCCGAGGGCACCTGAGAGGCCTATAAGGATTGATACTCTGCCACCATAAAGGATACGTGCAAAAACATCGCGCCCGAGTTTGTCGGTTCCGAAAGGATGGGATCCGCCGGGTTCAAGGGCACGCTCTGTCAGAGAAATCTTTACAGGGTCATAAGGAGTGAGAAGGGGTGCCGCAATAGACATGAGGATCATGACTACTATTATAATGAAACCCGCCAAAGCCAGCTTATTGCGAAGAAGCTTCTCTATACTACGCTTTGTAAGGCTTGATTTTTTAACTTTTTGTTTACCGATTGTTGCAGACATCATAGTTATTTTCCACCTCCGATTTCACTACCAAGACGCACACGTGGATCAAGTACCGCTGTAAGCAGGTCTATAAGAACACTTGCAAAAAGAGATACAATGGATAACAGAAGCACGATAATCAACACCAATTGGTAATCGCTGCTGTTTATGGCACCAAGCAAACGTGATCCGATTCCGGCGTAACCGAAAACCTGCTCAATAACAACTGAACCTCCGATAAGCATAGGCAGACGCATACAAATCAATACGCTGATGGGCATAAGTGAGTTGCGGAAGGCATGCTTATAATAGACCTTCCATTCAGGAAGCCCCTTTGCGCGAGCGGTCTTGACGTAATCCTTATTGAGCACGTCAAGCATGGCGTTACGGGTATAGCGCATAAGTGCGGCGGCAAGGACAATGCCTAAGCTGCAGGCAGGCAATACCAGGTACTTAAGGGATTGAAAAGCGTTTAAGCCGATGTCGGTACGCCCTTGTGCGGGAAACCACTTAAGCTTAAGTGCAAAGGCCAATATGGCCAGAATGCCTACAAAAAATTCCGGCATGGATATACCTATAACACCGAATATCGATGAAAGATAGTCGATAAACGAGTTATGCTTGATTGCCGAGAGGATACCGAAAATTAATCCAATGACAGTGGATACCAAAAGAGCGGCAAATGTAAGCTTGATTGTTGATGGCAATAGGTTGGGAATAATCTCTGCGATGGGTTTACCGGTCGTTATGCTCACGCCCATATCTCCTTGAAGCAGATCACCCAGCCAACGGAAGTATCGAATTAGCATGGGATCGTTTAATCCCAAGGTTTCACGCATGGCCTGTAGATCGGCCTCACTCATTGATGAGATAAGTTCCGGTGAAATTGAGGCAGTCAGAGGATCACCAGGAGTGAGCTCCAGTCCGACGAAGACAATCAGACTGATAACCAATATCATGGGTATCAAGAGCAGTATGCGGGTAACGAAGTACTTTAACATGTCAGGTACAACTCCTTTCAAATAGTTTGTCTATCACTAGGCCGATTCAGGTGTTGAGGGGGCAACTCACCACCAAACGATACGTCAAGGTATTTTGTATCGTAAACCCACCAAAGGCTATCGTATATAACCGGCCATTGTTGCAATGAGCAGAAACGACAGATAAAAAATTACCCTATTTAATAAAATGCACAACAAGGAGATGAAATGCTGCCTTCGCCTTGTTAACTCTATCTAATTGTAATATAAATAACGCTATTTGAAAAGTATTATTTTTGTTTTGTTCACGAATTGATTTCCTAAACGAAAGGTGATATAATCGGGAAGGAACGTCCTGAACTTATTCCTATCTATAATATCTATTATATACTACTATTTTTATATATAATAGAGTCACTTTCATTTATTTAAGAAAATCAAAAGGATGAGGAGGGCTGAATATGGCAACTAATGACGGACTTAAGTTGGATGCGCGCAGAAATAGCATCTTGGAAATTCTTAACCGTTCGGGCAAAGTACGTGTATCGTATCTGAGTGAGGTTCTAGGAACCTCTGAAGTCACTATACGCAACGATTTATCTGAGCTGGAGAAGAATGGATATCTTGAAAGAGTGCCTGGCGGTGCCGTGCAGACTATGAAGAACTATTATAATATGGATCTGCAGCAGCGCAGGAATGAAAATGCAACAGAAAAGCAGTCTATAGCAGCCGTTACCGCGGGGCTCATCAACGATGGCGATACTCTTTTGATCAATGCAGGTACTACTACATATTTCGCAGCATTGGAACTCAAGCGTTTTAAGAATTTGAAAATTGTAACCAATTCCATATCAGTTGCCGTCGAGTTAGCCGGGGCGCCCACGTTCCATGTTCAGCTTCTTGGCGGTGATATCAATCCTCAGTATTCTTTCACTTACGGAAACATCGCATTGGATCAGCTAAGAAGATATAAAGCAGATAAGGTCATTCTCTCAGTAGACGGTGTCTGCTGTGAAGAAGGATTGACTACCTACCATGCCGAAGAGGCGCAGGTCAGCAAGTTGATGATTGAGCGAGCACGCACAGCCATCGTTGTGGCCGACTTCACCAAGATTGGGCATGAGAGCTTTTCTCAGATATCGGATCTTTCATCCGCTTCTTATCTGGTGACTAATCGACGTGTCGAAAAAGAGCTTCTGGAAGATATTAAAGCCTATGGTGTATCTATTGTAACTGATTGATTAACGTGAAACGATGAGCCTTAGTTTGTAGCTGGGGATCTTATATGAAATCCCCAGCTTAAAGCTCAGGTAGCAAGTTAAATAAACAAATAGATTAGGGGGAATAGAACTATGCTTAAAAAAGGTTTTTATTGTGCATTGGGCACACCGGTTGATGAAAAAGGAAATGTCATCAAGGAGAGTCTCGCCGCCCAGATCGAAAGTCAAATTGCCGCCGGTGCATCCGGACTGTTACTT
>JAEZTB010000065.1 GCA_023443745.1 Bacillota bacterium | reverse complement strand
GTTCGGTATCGATTGGTTGGGGGCTTTGATGTGGGGGCTTGTGCTGTTGTGTATCCTTTTTGTCTGCGTGTATGGGGAACATTATGATTGGTATCAGTCTTTCCAGATACGGGCGGCAACTATCATCGGTACGCTGATTCTTGTATTGAACCTGTGGCGTGCATCTTTCATCCGCCATCCGTTTATTGCTTTGAAGACGTGGACGTATCGCTCTGTCTGGCTTCCCTTTATACTATATATAGTAATAGATATTTTGTTGGCACCATCCCATCTGTTCGAACATATTTATATGGAAGGTATATTGGGGTATGATGCCTTGAATGTAATTTCACTCAACTGGGTGGTTCTGTTGGGGATTGTTGTGGGAGCAGGCTTTACCCTCTTCACTTTCTCCCGTCGTAAATGGCGTTATAAGACAATGACGGTGATTGCATTTTCTTCCATTACCGGGTATCTGATGTATTTCTATTTCGGCATTGAGTATGCTTTGCCGAAGGAGACATTGTTTATACCGCTGTTTCTGCGTAGCTTCGGGTATGTGATGATAGCTATTTGTTTCCTTACAGTGCTGTCTCGTGTTCCCTTTCAGCATTTCTTCCAGGCGGTGTCTGTGCAGTCGTTTGTCAGTGCCGGATTTGGTGGAGCTTTGGGTACGGCCATTTTAGGACATGCTCTGAATGGGGCTATGAAGAAGAATGCAATGCTGCTGGGCGCCGGATTAGATCATGTGAACCCTTTTATCAGCCGGATATCTGTAGGAGAGCTATATGGTGCTGTACAACAACAGGCCCTGATGGTTTCAATGAAAGAGCTGTACGGCTGGCTTGTTCTGTTAGCATTGTTTTGTCTGTTGGTGTTCCTGGTTTACGAAAGTGACATTCGACCGTATAAAGTACTGCATCCTACTTACCGCTCTATTCGCCGTTTTGTGAAGCATGAGTTGCGCATGGACAAGAAATTGGAAGCCACAGGCTAAGTTGAATTTTTTTTGTTCTTGTATTGGATAGCTTTGAATAAAATAGGTAGGGAGAATAAAATGGATTATTCTTATTTTTGCAGTCCGAAAGTGGACGTATATTCCACGAAATATATAAGTTAAGTTTATATGGGAAAAGATAATTCAAAACTGTTCATTCTTATTTTATTGGGCATGCTGACGGCCTTCGGGCCTTTTGTTACGGATATGTATTTACCAAGTCTTCCGGTTATGGGAGAATACTTCAACACGAGTTCTTCAATGGTCCAGCTGGGATTAACTACCAGTATGATCGGACTGGCTGTCGGCCAGATATTCTTCGGACCTTTGAGCGACCGTTATGGCAGGCGCATACCGTTGCAGGTTGCCATGTGGTTGTTTATCATATCAACAGTGTTCTGCTTGTTTGCTCAGAACATCCAGCAATTCGTTGCTTTCCGTCTGATACAAGGTATTGCCGGGGCGGGAGGCATTGTTATAGCCCGTTCCATTGCTACGGATAAATTTTCAGGTAGGGATCTGGCAAAGATGTTGGCGATTATTGGTGCTATCAATGGTATTGCTCCCGTGGTAGCTCCTATTATCGGGGGAGTCTTTACGGAAGCTATCGGTTGGCAGGGCATTTTCGGTATTTTACTTGTACTGGGAGTATTGCTCTTGGCAGGATGCATCCGTTTCCGGGAGTCGCTTCCTAAAGAAAACCGTCTGGCTACGAAGTGGGCGGATACCTTTCGCAGTTTCAAGGTAGTACTTAAGAATAAGCAGTTTGTTTGCTATGTGTTGCAACTGGCTTTTGCGCAGGGAGTGCTGTTTGCCTATATTGCATCTTCCCCCTTTATTATACAGCAACACTACGGTTATTCCCCTTTTGCTTTCAGCGTTTGTTTCAGTATTAATGCTATTGCTATCGGTGGGGCGGCAGCATTCTCTGTAAAGTTTCGCCGACCAGCGAACGGAACACTGATCGGCTGTATGGGTATGCTTATTTTTTCTTTGCTCGAATGTGCCGCATTGGCTTTAGGTTGCAGTTTCTGGATTTATGAACTCCTGTTGCTGGCAGTTCTCTTTATGATGGGAATGACGTTCACTACATCTACTGCGTTGGCTATGGAATGTGAGCGCGACAATGCCGGGACAGCCTCAGCATTGTTGGGGGCTGTCTGCTTTTCGTTTGGTGGCATTGTCTCTCCCTTAGTAGGTATTGGAAACATTCTGGTTTCCACGGGGGTAATATTTGTCATCTGCTCTCTTTGTTCCCTTTCCAGTATTTTATTGGCTTTGGGCAGAAGGCGGGCAAGACTTTATTTTGCATTCAGTACATCCCAGAAACGCTGAGGCAGGTGAATATTGGGCACGTTTGCAGCTTCTTTAAATAGAGGAGCAATTTCTTTCGGGGCAAAACCGGCAATGCCGCATCCTATTTCTGTAACAAGGAAAGTGTATTGTGAGTGTTCTTTAGCAAAGCGGATAAATTCATCTACATAGGGTTTGATGGCTCCCGGCCCTCCGTGCATAGTCGGAATACCATAGGTTTGTCCTTGCAATCCGGTTCCTTGTCCCCAGATGGCT
>JAEZTB010000012.1 GCA_023443745.1 Bacillota bacterium | reverse complement strand
ATAGCTTTCTAAATTAAACAAGGTTTAAAAGTGGTTTTTAGAAAACTTTTCAATTTTTCCTTATATAGATAGAATCGTTTACAACCAAATATTTGAAGGTAGAAATTAGGTTGTGGACCAATAGCTTTCTAAATTAAACAAGGTTTAAAGGGAGTTTTTAGAAAACTTTTCAATTTTTCCTTATATAGATAGAATCGTTTACAACCAAATATTCGAAAAATTTTAAATACACAATAAAAAAATAACTTTTAATCTTTTGAATTTTTAGTATACAACAAGTATATATATTAACGATCGACCTCACCAAACACAATATCTAAAGTACCAATAATAGCCACAACGTCCGCGAGCAAATGACCCGTAAATAATTTACTACCCTGCAGATGAAGGAACCCAGGCGAGCGGATTTTACAACGGTATGGTTTATTTGTACCGTCCGCTACTAAAAATACACCAAACTCCCCTTTCGGTGCCTCGACTGCAGTATAATTAGAATTTGCATCGATTGATGGTCCCGATGACGCAAATTTGAAGTGATGAATTAAACTTTCTATATCATGCTTTATAGCCGTACGTGACGGTAGCGTGTATTTTTTGTCGACTAACCTAACCGGGCCCTCACTTAGTTGATTAAGGCATTGTAGTATAATAGAAGCACTTTCGCGTATTTCCTCTACTCTAACTATATAGCGATCAAAACAGTCACCATTTGCCCCTACCGGAATACGAAACTGTGTTTGAGCATAATTTTCGTACGGTTGCACTTTACGTAAGTCTCAAGGGATTCCCGATCCGCGTAACAGCACACCAGAAAAACCCCAATTCAATGCTTGAGATTTTGTAACAACACCGATATTAACAGTGCGTTGCTTCCAAATTCGATTAGAGTCAAGTATCTCTTGTATTTCATCGAGTCGAGAGCTGAATTGTACCAAAAATAGATAAATGTCTTCGATCAATCCAGCAGGTAAATCAAAACTAACACCACCGTACCGAAAATAATTTGCATGCATGCGAGCGCCAGAGACACGCTCATAAAACTCTATAAGCTTTTCTCTTTCCTCGAAACCCCAAAGAAAGGGAGTTAAAGCGCCAATATCCATAGCGTGAGTTGTAACAGCTATGATATGATTTAAAATTCGTGTAATCTCTGAAAATAAAACTCGAATTCATTTTGCCCGATCCGGTACCTCTCGTTGGATTAGTTTTTCAACAGCTAAGGCAAAAGCATGTTCTTGGACTATTATAGAAACATAATCTAACCTATCGAAATACGGTAGTGCTTGAGTATACGTTTTATACTCAATAAGTTTTTCAGTTCCTCGATGCAATAAACCAATATGAGGATCTACTGCCAAAACATTTTCAGATTTCATAAGAACCAGAAGCCGCAATACACCATGAGCAGATGGGTGCTGGGGTCCGAAATTTAATTTTAAAAATTTAGATTCTATTACTGACGTAGAAGGGGTGTAATTTCTGTTTGTTTTCATTTATATAAATAACAATAACGGCTTAGACAGGACTTGCACCCGTATCCGCGATTTTGAAGACCGATGTTTTTCTGTTAAACTACTAAGCCAATTTCTCCCGTAAAGCTTAAGAACCCTCCGAGATATTATTTGAGTACAGCATATTCATATTGTCTCTGGCGGGACTTGCACCCACAACTCCAAATTTTAAGTCTGGCGGTGATACTTGTTTACCTACAGTGACATTAAAAATTTCGACTTTTATAACCTGCAAAACTAAAGAACGTGATTAAAGGTACTAGTGGGAGTTGCACTCACATAACCGGTTTTCAAAACCGGGGTCTTGCTGTTAGACGATAGTACCTAATATTATTACCTACTGCACTGAAGTAGATTTTATTTCCAATGGACTAAATTTCGCACCCAAACTCGAACTGAAGAAGCGCTGAATTTGCTTTTAGAGATCGAGTACGCATAATTTATCAAATTATCAAGTCGTTGATACTTAGTACGACCAACTTTGATTAGAACGTGACTACGACGTATTCTGCCGTCTAAACGACCATAAATTGAAACCCGTCAATCTACGGGTTTTCGTCTAATCAGTTCCCAACCTAATGCACGATTAACCACACTTTCAAACATGTTAACAAACCGACGTTGTAGACGCTTAGTCTCATGCTTTTCGATACCCATAGCCAATATGTGACTTATTAACTGTGACGTACCTAGGCGCGACGAAATCAAAACAACCTGAATTAAATCATTTAAATAACGTAGTTTAGAAAACCGACGAAAAATGTAATATGAACTAAAAATCATAGGATTTACTATTGGAACAAATTGACTAATATTATACGAAGAAATAAAAACACGTGTGCCGGTTAGTTGAACCAGCTGTTTTTGAACTTTGTAGTTCATTGATCGCCTATATAAAAAATTTGACGGAGCAAAATAAAGTAACTCAAAATCTCCTCACCCCCTAAAAAACCGATCGTTTAAGTGAGTACTTGACCAATACCCGTCCAAAAACTTTGACTTAGGACGAACCGTTAACATTCTCCTATTTAAATAGAGACGAGCCAAGGGCGGAGCAAGCATAGCATCACCTTGACGCAATATCCTTGATAAGTATCGTATTAGCCGACCGCGTTGCAAGTACCGGTAGTATACAATAACAGCGGTTGACGACACCGCAGAAGGATTGTTATAACAATACATATTTAATAGAAAACAGCCGTGTCTTGCTAAAATACGCTTAACCGGTAAAGATATTCGTCAAGACGCACTACTCGTATCTTTTAATCGACTTAATTTCCCTATTTCTCAGTTTTGAACCGAACCAACACGTAAGCCTATCGGATTAATTTGCTGCATACCTACCTAGAAAAATGATACTGCTTATTTGACAACAAACCTCCAAATCGAGCGCTGAAGGAAGAAAATATCGCCGAATTTTTAAAAATTATAGGCGATACAGCGAAAGTCCCGAAAGGTTTTTTAAATCTATGATTCAATATAGTATTTTTGTTATAAACAATTCTATACTTTTTGTTTCAGTTATATAAATTCGGACGGTTCTGAAATTGCATACCAATATCCCTTCCCGCATAACGACATGAGTAAAAACTCGACGGAAAAGCTTCGTTAATAAAAGTCTTCTGAACTAACTGCCATAAAAACAGTGAATTTGAAACAACCGCATACCGAGTCGAATTTCTAAATAAATCACTTAAATTTGAGGCTTTAGCTTGAATAATTCTAGAAGATAAAGCAGATCAGGCGAACTGACTTTCTATGCTTCGAAATGAAGCGTATTTATAGTAAGACAAAGAGTACTTTTTAAATAAAGAGCGATAATTTTTAAACTTCCAGCCCATATATTTGTAGATTCTTTTGTAATAGCCATACATTTTTCGTTTTTTAAAAATGAGTGAGTCATACTCATTTCTCGACCGCAATATATAGCGTATATACAGGTAAGGTCTGCCAGATTTAGGAATCCTTTTTTTAAATGATGTAATCTTTGTTCTTCAACCAGACCTGCTAGATAAAAAATCACTTAACTTCAGTGGTCGGTAAATCAAGCGTCCATCTGATTTTTTAATCTGAACGCACCATGCCTTATTTTTAAAAACTAAATTTCGAGGTTTTTTTTTAGATCGTTTTCTCCCACCCAGCATTATGTGTTTTTTATATGGGTTTAGAACTTGTTTTTTACGTCTTCTATAACTTGCACGGAATTTTTTTAAACCTTTACGACGGAATTTTCTATGTTTTGGTTTTATATAACCAAAAAGCCTATAAAAAGAAAATTTTTCTAAATTTTGAAAAGGATTTTTATTAAAAGCGCGACGGAATTTTTTTTGTAAAAACGTTTTTTTATTACTATGTACTTTTTTTTTAATCTTTTTAAACTCACGAAAAGATAGTTTAACCGACTGATGACGGAAAGGTAAACCCAAAACTAATAGATTCCTTGCAGTACGTCCAAGAAAAATTTTTCTGCTTTGTTTGAACCTACCTTTTTTTTTTATCTGAAAAATAAACTTTAGAATCTGCAATATAAAGGTATTACGCTTACTTGTCCTCGCATTTTGATTCAATAATGCAAAATTTCGAAGATACATGTATTTTATGACCACACGGCGGAAAACTCGATAACTTACCGGAGGAAGAAAAGATTTACGACGTGAAAAAAAAATAGATTGTTTCAGGGAAGGAGTCGCTGATCAATTTACTTGTCTCTTTAAAGCACCCCCCCTAAATTTCAAAAACCTAAAATTTTTCATCAACCTAGCTCTTCCTTTCTTGTTAGCTCTACGAACTAACTTTCTCTCAGCAATTATAGATTTCTTATTAAAATTCACGCTAATAAGGTTTGAGTTATTTTTTACAGTATTTAACATTTATAATAAGAGAGGTTAAGCTTTGCGAAGAAGGCGCAAATTATATTTGTTTTTAGCGATAAAAAAATCTTTTTTCTTCGATTTCTTTCTTGTGAACTGAATACCTGACATAACAGACCCCCATCTATTAGACAACTTTGAAAATGCAGCTTGATTAAAAAAAGCACTATTTACTTTACTTGAATCGCTTCTATCTGTTTGTAAGTTTTTTAATTTAATAAAACGTAATAAATAAAAAACAAAATCCTTAAGCTTATAATAAGGTAAATTAATCTCTAATAGAAATAGAAAAGGAAGTTTAGCTAATAAGAATCGAATATCGCTAAAAGACGGTGCGATTAAGACCAAAGGAATTCTCGATTTATTAAAAAATTTTATAAAACTCAAATACTGGGGTATTTGACTTCCCAGAACAAAAATAATCAGATTCGGTATGTGGGAAACTGACCTCTTTAAGTCAAGATTAGAAATATCTGTAACCCAAAAAGGTGTTTCTGGAGTTCAGACCTGCTCTGAGCTTAGGGACTTAGATAAAAATTCGATGTACGAAAACTGACGCCGATGCGTTACAATTCAAAATTGTTTATTACGTACAAGTTTTTCCTCTATTTCAGATACAATTAGCACAGAATTGTACTTATACTTTAAAATCTCTTGTAAAAAATAAAAAAATTTAGGTCAATAAAACATAACTTTAAAGTATATAAAAATTTTGCTTTTTTATTCTTATAATACAGCCTGAAAATCGTTTGTAGGTAAATTCACCTAATATTCAAAATGACTGTTCATCGAAACCCAATGCTTTAGGAAAATAGGGCAAAAACAATAACATGATAAAAATAACATTAAATACGTGTTTTGACATAATAAAACTTTTGTGCACTGTGATCCTTATAGTACACTATATCTCATAACAGAGAAGAATAGCAAGGATTAGTGCTATAAATAACAATATAGCGGATACGATAAGAGCTAAGGAGTAGTCATAATAAATCATTTTCCCGACAATCTCTAAATCATTTAGTAAAACTATTGTGTCAACATTAAACTCAAAAGGGATTAACTCATAAATACCCTCAGCAAAATTGCCACTAACGTTAATCAGAACCACCAATAGGATTACAAAAAAAAACATCGGTACAACCTTTCTAACTGATTTAAATAGGGTATTCTCTGTACTAACTTCCTTTAACGGAATTATCATAATAATAAATAAAAATAGTACAGTAACAGCCCCAACGTAAACAATAATAAAAAGCACACCAATAAAATATAACCCAAAAAATCCAATAAATATTAATGCAGATATAATAAAAAGCCCAATCAAAAACAAAATAGAATGCATCGCAGAACGGGCTGAAATTACTATAAAAGCAATACATCAATTTAAAATAACAAACAACATTTTTGTTGTTACAAAATTAGAAATAAATTCAATTGCTATAAACATTTTATTTAGTTTGTAATACGAAGTGGAAAACCAAAGAAACGAATGAGTATTTCATTTTCTTTAGATCAAGAAGACCTATTTACAACTCCACGAAACTTGAAATTTATTGTAAAAGAAGCTTGGTCTACATAAAAGTCCAAACCGGAGCGACGGAATAACTTCCGTACAGATTGAATTAGTGGAGATTTAATAGAATATTTTTTTTCAATCCTAGAGTCTGCCGAAGTAAGGACACTCCACACACCCAGCTTTTCTGGAGAGTACTCCGATACATTACCCGCTTTGCTAGTAATACTCCTATCAAAAGTATTGAAAGAAGTATACATATACAAAAATTTAGAAGAAAACCCAATATTAGCGGAGCCAGACAATAAAACGAAATGCATCAATGTTGACACATCACCCTCTGAAATTGAACCGTCCACTATGTACTGGAGCCTTCGAGCAACAAACTGTTTCTTGAAGCAGGGAAACTCCACTAAAGAATTAATATGATACTTAGAACTATAAAAACGTAAAAATTGTAGATAACTCGACGAATTCATTATTAAATAGTTATATAGTTTGCAATGCTGTTGGAGTCTATCCGTTTGTATTAGAAACCTCCTCCGGATCGAGATTTTTTTTATGCCGATATAGCACCACAAGAATACCTAAACCGACAGCGGCGTCGGCCGCGGCAGCTGCCAGGAAAATAGGGACTGAGCCTAATAACTGATAGCTTTCGCAATTCTCTGACGAGAAAATTATAACAACTAACAAAATTGTGTTAGATAGCATAAAAAATTCCAAGAGAATTAGCAACCGGATTAAATTATCAAAATACAACAAAAAACCAAAAAATAACAATGTAAATAGACCAACCGGTCAAATGTGTAGTAATGTAAATTCTGTCATAAGAAAGTGAAAAATTTAAATAAATGTACAGATAGCTGCGAAAAGAACAAAATAACTAAAAACAAACGGTAAAAACACTTTTCAACCTACACCCATAAGCTGATCATACCGATACCGAGGTAAGTTACCGCGTACAACAACAAATATGATGGCAACGAAAACCGCCTTCACACCAGCTCAGAAACCATAAAAAAATTGAGTTTCAAACAAAGGTAACCAACCGCCCAAAAATAAAATAGCAAACAAGTACGACAATGCAAATATATTACCGTACTCACCTAGAAAAAACAGAGCAAATATCATTGAAGAATACTCAATGTTATAACCAGCAACGATTTCTGCCTCGGCTTCTGGAAGATCAAAAGGAGTACGATTTGTCTCTGCCAAAATTGCAATAAAAAAAACAACAGCCAGTGGAAAACATGGAACAATATATCAGATTGTATTATACTGATTGGCAACAATATCAACGAAAGAGGCCGATTTAGTCAACATTAAAATAACTAAAATAACCAAAGAAAAGAAAACTTCGTAAGAAATTATTTGGGCAGCTGAACGTAATGCGCCTAAAAAGGCGTACTTTGAGTTGCTCGATCACCCCGCTAAAACAATTCCGTAGACACCAAACGAAGAGATTGAAAATAGTACTAAAATATCTGTATACGTAGTTAATACGTTGAGGTTAGCGTAAGAAGAAATCGATAACGAAGCGTAAATGGATAAACTTAAAACAATCGTTAGAATAGGCGCTATAATAAAAATAATACGGTTTGCCTTAGCCGGGATAGCAACTTCTTTAACAATTAATTTCAGTCCATCCGCCACTGCTTGTGCAAGACCTCAAAAACCAACAACATTTGGTCCCCGCCGACGCTGGATTGCGCCTAAAAGCTTACGCTCTAAAACAACATAAAACGCAATAATTACAAGCGCAGAAATAAGAAGAATTAGAAACTCCAACCCAAAAATCAAGATTGAGAGTACAGAAATTAAAATAACAAAAATTGTTTTTTTTAATAACCAAGTGAAAAACACTGTAACAAACAAAAGTGAATTATTAATACGAGTCATGAAATTTAAAGAAGTATGTGTTTAGTAACTAAAAATTTAATTATTAAAGTTTTAATTTATTTCAATCAAGAATACGAGCTCTGTACTCAAAAATAAAACCTAAAATAAAGATAGTACATAGTATAAAAAACAGCTCAAATAATGCACCGCCTCCAGTATACGAAAGGGCTCAAGGTATTAAAAATACAATCTCAATATCAAATACGATAAATATTAGACCAACCAAATAGAAATGCACATCAAAAGTATCTCTGGCATCCCCAAAAGGTTCAAATCCACATTCATACGCAGAAACCCTATCAGATTCGACGTATGGAAAAGACTGCAGCAAAAATGGTAGTGCAGCAGCAATCAAAACAATAAGCGCTATAGATAATAAATAGTATAATAAAAAAAGCATTTAAACAATTTGTCTAATGTCCAGCAACAACATCTTGCGTATAGATTGTACATAATGTAGCAAAAACATACGCCTGTAGATATGCTGCAAGCAACTCCAACCCAAAAACACTCACTACCACAAGTCACGGTAGAATAATAAACGGTAAAAAGCCATAATTTTTTGTTAAAATTCACGAAAAAGAAGCAAGGATCTTAAGTAAGGCATGGCCTGCAAGTATGTTTGCAAATAACCGAATACCTAACGAAAAACCACGAGCAACATACGAGATAAGCTCAATTAAAACCAAAAAAGGGCCCACAAGCACAGGAACCCCTTTCGGAAAGAAATGACCTATAAGCTTCGGACCATTCACCACCGCTCCGATAATATTAATCGAAATAAACATACCAAAACTCAATGTAAAAGTCACAGCAATATAGCTTGTTGCTGTAGACTGATACGGAAGTAACCCAATTAAATTATAAATAATAATAACACTAAAAAGCGTATCATGGATATGATCGTAACCCTCGATAGCACCAAGAACGCCGCGATCCACTTCAATAACTGCTTCTTTTTCAGAGAAACTCCAATCATCTGATCCACCTATTAAGCCGATGAACAAAGCTGGAAGAAGGTTAATGAAATCGCCATTTACAAATGTAACACCAGCACAAAGATCAACGAACTGGTCTAACGGTGTTATAAAAACGAAAAAAGCTAAAGGTTTAACAGATGAAGAATCCGTACTGTTAAAAAAATCTGCGTATTCCAACTCCTCTATAAAAAACTCATCGTGTGGGTACGCATCAAACATAAGGCCAATAATAAAAGCGAAAAAAGTCGAAACAGAAGCTGATCCAAAAGTTAAAATATCTATTTGAGGCATCTCATACTGGCAAGAATCGAACTTGCATCCCACGTGCCACAAACGTGTATTTTACCATTAAACAACAGTATGTTAAAATTATAAACTTCTTATACACATTATTACTAGCTGATATTGGAGTTAAACCAATGCTTCCGAAGTATGAACTCGGCGGTCTATCATCTAACCTAATCAGCTATATCCCGTTTATAATTTCGCGTACCCCGGCTATTTATATAATATATATCTATAATACAATATAGGTTGTTCTCCGAACAACAGCTGTTTTTCTTACAAAAAACATCTCTCTCACCCCAGACCCCCTTATTATAGATAGAATCGTTTACAACCAAATATTTGAAGGGCGAAAACAATTTTGTAACCTAAGATTCGAAAATTATAATTTTAAAAATTTTCAGTACTTACCGGAAATCGAAAACTAAAAGAAAGCAATTTTTAGTGTAATACCCTAATAGGCCTTTTCAGTACAAAAACATTCCTGAAAGCTAACAAAAATCCAAAATTAAAATAAAGTAGGTTTTCAGATAAATCTACAGAATAAAACTTATAAACTTATTGGGTGAAGAGGGATTCGAACCCACGTAGCTTACGCAGCCGTTTTACAGACGGGTTGCCTTACCACCGGCGTTTCACCCGTAAAACTGAAACTTAGGGTAGCTGGAATCGAACCAGCGTTTTTGGATTCAAAGTCCAACGTTGAACCTCTCAACTATACCCTATATAGAATAATTTATAAGCACAAATCTCGAAGGGTAGGGTCAGACTTGAACTCACAACCTATCGTGTGTAAGACGATTGCTCTACCGATTGAGCTACCTACCCATACAAAATAACTACTAACCGCTGGCGGGTATCAGACTTGAACTGATATTTCAGAATCATAAACTCCACGGTCTAGCCAATTGACCTAACCCACCGGTATAAAACTTTTATAAACAACCATACAATCATTTTTTCCAGGGACATGTTCCCATACCCCTACCTTGTTACGACTTCATCCCAGTTGCTAGCAAGTTCCAACGACCCACTTATCATACAGATACCTATATGATAATTTAAAGACCATCTTGCACCTACTAACTCCCAGCATGTGACGGGCGGTGTGTGCAGGATTTTGCAGCATATTCACCGTAGCGCGATGATCTACGATTACCTGCAATTCCTACTTCATACTTTCGAATTTCAGAAAATAATCGGAACTTAGGAATGATATTAAAACAATTTATAAATTTCAATTTATTAAATTTTTATTTTTCATCCATTGTGACACGTGTGCAGCCCAACCTAAAAGGCCATGATGACTTAACGTAGACTAAATTCTTTAAATGTAAAATTAAAAAATATAGGTTGTGTCCGTTTATAGAGTAGCGTAAAAAACGTTTCGCAACACGGACTTTCGATAGCCATGCAACACCACGAGTATTAAATTAAATGTAATAAATACCCATTAACAGATTGGTAAGATTATTCGCGCTTTGTCGAATTAAGCCACATGTCCCACTGCCTGCCAAAATCCCCGCCAATTCCATTTAAGTTTCAACCTTGCGATCGTACTCCCCAGGTGATGTGCTTAACAATTGCATTAAACACCGAAAAATCGACATTCAGCACATATAGTTTACGGCATGGACTACCAGGCTACGGAATCCTGTTCGATACCCATGCTTTCGTACCTCAACGTCAGAAATATACTAGATGTCTGCTTTCGCCACTTGGCCGTCCTTCTAGTCTCGCCGGATTCTATCCCTAAACTAAAAATAAAAACATCTTGCACATATCTCTAGCCAACGAATTAAATATTTTATTTTATAATACTACTCTAAATTTTAAAAATATTACCAGTCGACCGTCTACGTACCCTTAAAACCTAGTCATCGGAGGAAATGCTTGATCCCTCTGTTTTCCCGCGGCTGCTGGCACAGAGTTGGCCAGATCTTCGAATAAAATGTTGTCAATTTCTAACACCTCATCTGTAGAGTTTACAGCATGGTTGCCTTCAATTCCTCTACGAAATGGACCGGGTCACAACTATAGATTGCATTGCCCAGTATTCCGCACTGCTGCCCCCATCACGAGGTGAGGCCCTTATCTCATTGCCCCTGTGGCTAAATACTAATCGCTTCAGCTAGGCATCTTAGGCTTGGTAGGCCGTTACCCTACCAACTACCGATCTGAATACCGT